>MGXR01000020.1 GCA_001801425.1 Gammaproteobacteria bacterium RIFCSPHIGHO2_02_FULL_42_43 | reverse complement strand
AATGACTGTTTAGAAAACTCTTTCATTCTGGCTCTTTTGAAGCCGTTTAGTAAGTGGCGGGGTCCATACTATCTGTGGGCTTATAATTAAATCGGAACTGCGCGTGAGTGAGCGAATTAAATTAAAATCGGAACTGCGCGTGAGTGAGCGAATTAAATTAAAATCGGAGCCGCGACCGTGAGTGAGCGAATTAAATTAAAATCGGAGCCGCGAACGTGAGTGAGCGGTTTTTACAGTTTTTTATTTGCGGTAGACGATTTCACCGATTCTGCAATTTTCAATTCTTTTTCCATCGCTTGGATTTCTTTAAATATTTTTCCTAAGCGACCGTCTTGAGCGGCGAGTGTTGGTGTAAATGCTTTGATTTTATCAGCACCATTACTTTCAAGATTTGCTTTTAGTGCTTGAACATGTGCAATCAACGCATCTGTCGATTCCAATTTCTTAGTTGCGGAAGATCTTTCTGAGTTTCTGAAAAACGAGATTCCGGTGTATTCATTACCATTGCTTTTTCTAATTGTATATGATGTTTTAAGGCGATTTAATGTTGCTTCTATTGCATCCAACGCTTTTGTGTTATCTTCAGGATAAAATAATCGAACAGATTCACTTTTTAGCTCATCTATTTTTGAATTAATCAGCGATTGTCGTTCTTCTAATTTTTTGCAATATTTTAAATCTGTTGCTACCAGCTGAGTTGCGAGTATTTCATACGCTTCATTGATCTTTTTTTCTGAAGCGTCTTTTAATTCTACAAAATCTGTTGAATTTTCAGATTCAGAATTTTTTAATACAGTTGTTTTTTTAGCTTGTACGCTTGTTAATGATTCCTGAGCCACTTTTTTTACCGATTCAATTGATGAATACTTATGGGGTAAAATTTCTTGCTCTAATTTAGAAAGCTGCGTGATTGCGTTTTTAAATGTGTCACTAGAGTATGTTGTTGAGATGTTGTCGATATCTTTCCTGAAAGCGATATAGTTATCTTTCTTTTTCAAGTCCTCAACTAATTTATCAAGACCTTCGAAGTTCCCGTTTTGAACGAACTCGGAAATAGTATTTTTAATTTCTTTGATAGCTTCTTCTTTTTTTATTTTAGCTCTTTTGTCGGCATTTTCTTGTTGAGTTTTAAAATAAGAATTTATTTGTTTTTTAGAGTCTGAATTCTCGGGTAAAGCATTGGCGATTTTCTGTAATAGCGAATTATATTGTGCATCTTCTTTTGCTTTAAATAAAGCTGTATTTGTAATTCTTTCCATCAGATCAAAAACTGATTTCGCAGCATCACTAGATTGTGTATTGTTTTGGTTTACACGCTTTACTGTAGTTATTGCAAGATCTGTCATTTGAGTCAGAAGATCAATGTCCACAGATACAGGAAGAGTATCTGAGGTGGAACTTGGTTTATAACATGTCATTGCTGCAACAACAAAAAGAATCTCTTTTCGTTCAACGGCGTTTTTCAGCAATTCAATGATATCGTTTGCCTGTAGAATTGAATCCGTTACTGAGTGGATAGTTTCTTTTGAACCATATGCTTCCGGATTTATGTTTGCATATCGATTGCCCGCTTCTACAATTGTTTTACTTTTTTGATAAGTGCTTCCTACAGCCATCTCAAAAACATAGAGCTCTTTTGTTTTAAGCGCTTTTTTTGCAGTATTTAGAAGTTCATCGCGTTTTTTTTCAGGCGATGCATTGTCCTGTAATATATTGGCACCCATCTCTACCACCCACCCGAATTATCGGATTAAAAGTTATTGTCTACGGGAGAGTATAGACCCTATATCTGAAGGTTTTATGAATAAATAAAGAAAGAAGCACGCGCGAAGCGAAGCGGAGCAAGTGCGTTGATTTCACGCGCGACAGCAAGTGCGTTGATTTCACGCGCGACAGCAGGTGGGAACATTTAATTCCCTCTCCCGCTTGCGGGAGAGGGTTAGGGTGAGGGTGTGGAATTACGCTACGACCTTTGCCGAAACGCAAATCGTTGATAATAAAGCAAATGCGACTTCATAGGGATTGGCATTGGCCCCTGGACGGCGATCTTCGAGATAGCCACACCCCGCCGTTGCGACACCGCGCGGGATGCGAACGGAAGCGCCCCGATGGCCAATACCCGACGAAAACTGGTCCATGGGCGCGGTTTCATGCCGGCCCGTCAGCCGTTCTTCCAAGCCGTGGCCGTATATTTTGATGTGCGAATGATGGCTGGCGCGCAACGCATCGATCGCTGCATGAATAGCTGTCATGCCAGTTTTGGGGTCCCGCATGGCTTTCGTGGAAAAATTGGTATGCTTGCCAGCGCCATTCCAATCTCCTTTGACGGGCTTGGGATGCAATTTGGCAGAAATGTCATAGTGCTCGCCAATGCGATACAGCAGCCAACGCGCCACCCACAAATGATCTGACACGGTGAGTGGATCGGCCAATTCATCGCTTAATCCGCGATAGCCAATTTGAAATTCCCATTGGCCGGGCATGACTTCTGCATTAACACCGAAGATCATGAGATTCGCTTCGATGCAGGCTTTGGTGTGATCTTCAATCATTTCGCGGCCAAACACTTCGTCTGCACCGACGCCGCAATAAAACGGACCTTGCGGCGCGGGATATCCGCGTTCGGGCCAACCCAGCGGCTGCGTCCCACGAAACAAGGTATATTCTTGCTCGAAACCAATCCACGGATCTTGCGCGGTAATTTCTGGTCGTGTCATGAGTTCACGCAATTTGGCGCGTTTGTTGGTGGAGTGTGGTGTACCATCGGGGTTCAATACTTCACAAAGCACCAAATAATTTCCGGCACCATTGATGGGATCACGCGTGAAAAAAACAGGCTTCAAAATAAGATCGGAGTCATGGCCGGTCGCTTGATTGGTAGAAGAGCCGTCAAAACCCCATTCTGGAAAATCCCTGATACTCATTTCATTTTTGGAATGGGGAACAATGCGCATTTTGCTGCGCAATGTCTGCGTTGGCACAGCGCCATCTAACCAGAGATAAGTTGCTTGTGATAACATAATCAACCCCCATTAAAATTGAATAATCATACAGAAATTCCCGACAAACAAAAAATTTTCATCTTTGGCCGATCTTGAACGATAATTCATCTCAAAAATGCTCATTGACTGGCGTGTCAACTGCGCTTTTCTCAATGAATTATCGTCCAACCTCGGCTCAAATCTGAAAATTTGAGTCAGCCAAAACATTCACCGGGAATTGCTGATAATCATACGCCAGTGCGCGCGAACATTTCAATATCCCACGCTTTGTCGTTATAAAAACGATATTGTTTGAGCGTACCCTCGTGCTCAAAATCAAGGCTTTTCAGCAGCGCTATGGACGCTTTATTTTCGATGCGGGTGACCGCTTCAATGCGAACCAATTGCAGAGTGTCGAAAGCATAACGAATCACAGCTTGCATCGCTTTTTTCATAATTCCTTTACGCCAATAATCCCGCGACAAATCGTAGGTGATTTCGCCGCGGCGATGCATATTGTTGATGTACAACCCAATGGCGCCGATCATCTGATTATCTTTTTTTCGCGCAAGCGCCCAATACACACCCTGTTTGCTATACAATAAATTCCGGCAGTATTGCACTTCGCGGCTGGCATCCTGCAAACTGGCAGGCTTAGTTGCCAAAATATATTTTCCGACATTAGGATCGGTGTAATAATGGAAAAAATTTTCGGTGTCCTCGAGTGTTTGCTCTCGCAAAATGTATTGATCATCATAATCCAGCACGGGAAAATGCGACGGATAGGTTGGTGACACCATAAAGGAAGTACCTCATGCAAAAACGCATTATGCGTCGTTCTTATTCTGAAAATCAATTGAAAAATTTAACTTCATTGTCGCCCATTTTACAGCGAATTTATGCTTCGCGCGATGTGCGCTCACTTGCGGACATCGATCATTCGCTCGCGTCCCTTTTGCCATATCACACATTAACGGACATTGAAAAAGCAGCGGGTCGCTTAAAACAAGCTGTTTTGCAACAAGAAAAAATTTTGGTGATCGGTGATTTTGATGCCGATGGTGCGACGAGTACGACGCTTGCCGTTGCTGCACTGCGCGCATTTGGCGCAAAGCATGTTGATTTTTTAGTGCCGAATCGTTTTACGTTTGGTTATGGCTTAACGCCAGAGATTGTGGAGGTTGCAAAAACGTTGTCACCGACAGTCATTGTGACGGTGGATAATGGCATTGCGAGCATTGAAGGCGTGAATCGCGCCAATGAATTTGGCATCGATGTGGTTGTGACCGATCATCATTTGCAAGGCACGCAATTGCCAAAAGCGTATGCGATTGTGAATCCCAATCGAAAAAATGATTTATTTGAAAGTAAATCACTTGCTGGCGTGGGCGTTATTTTTTATGTGATGTTAGCACTGCGCCAAGCGTTGTCATCAAAAATAAATATGGCGCAATTTTTAGATTTGGTCGCACTCGGTACAGTGGCTGATGTGGTGCCACTTGATAAAAATAATCGGATTTTAGTGCATCAAGGATTACAGCGCATTCGTCAAGGCAAAGCGCGCCCCGGCATTTTGGCGTTGATTCAAATTGCTGCGCGTGATTATCAAAAAATGAAAGCGATGGATTTGGGATTTTCTGTGGGTCCGCGTTTAAATGCCGCGGGAAGATTGGATGATATGTCGCTCGGTATTCATTGTTTGTTGTCTGAATCGATTGCCGATGCGCTCATCAAAGCAGCGCATTTAGATCAGCTCAACAAAGAGCGTCGCGCGATTGAAACGGAAATGAAAACGCAAGCGTTTGATATTGTCGATCACATGGATTTACAAAATAATTTACCCATGGGAATTTGTTTGTATGATGAAACGTGGCATCAAGGGGTGATTGGTTTGGTGGCATCGCGCGTGAAAGATAAATTAAATCGCCCTGTGATCGCATTTGCTAATGCTGATGAAAACACGCTGAAAGGTTCTGCGAGATCCGTTAAAAATGTGCATATTCGGGATGTGCTCGATGAAATTGCAACGATGTATCCGCAGTTGTTATCGAAATTCGGTGGGCATGCGATGGCTGCGGGATTAAGTATTGCGAAAAAAAATTATGATGAATTTAAAAAAATTTTTTCTGTGGTTGTGTCGCGTTATTTATCCAAAGATCAATTGGATTTTTTAATTGAAACAGACGGCGAATTAACAGCGGATGAATTTACGTTGCCGCACGCAGAATTAATGAAAGATGCAGGACCTTGGGGCCAACATTTTCCAGAGCCTTTGTTTGATGGCGAATTTGAGATTGTGTCGCAGCGTTTGGTGGGTGAGCATCATTTGAAAATGATGTTGCAGCCCAAAAATGGAAAATTTCCCGTCGATGCAATTGCATTTCGCGTGGATACGGCCAAATGGCCTAATCATCGTTGCACGCGCGCGACCATGGTCTATCGGTTGGATGCCAATGAATTTCAAGGGAGAAAGACGCTGCAGCTCGTTGTCGAAGAGATTTTTTAGCAATCATCAACTATACTCCCTATCGTATATACAACCAGGAGAAAACCATGGGTGAAGAAAAATTCGATTTCACGAAACAAATTAAAGGGCTAACCGATAACATCAAATCAATGATTAACCCCGGTGGCGGCACACCCAACGTCGATCCAAGTGATGCGATGGGAGTGAAGATTGCGAAAATTACCACGATGTTGACAGAATTGGCGAATTCCGAAAAAGAAACTGCCAAAAAATTTTCGGAACTGAATTCGCTGATGAACGATGTTTTTCAAGATTTAGAAACGATACGAAATCCTGCGAAAAAAGAACCGAAAAATAAAGCATAATCGAAGAAAGCGCGGAAATATCTCCGCGCTTTTTGGCATCAATCCGCAAGCCCAAGGGCATCGTCAAGTTCCCCCAGCTCATCTTTGGAACGCCTTCGCTCGAGTAATTCCTCGATTTTGCGGCGCACTTGGCAGCCGGCGTTGGTTTCCACGGGGGCGTCGATTGCTTCTACGGACTCATCCATGAGTTCATTTTTATTTTTCACAGCGTTCTCCTAATTGATGGTGAAAAATGAAACAAACAACCTATGATATCGGAAGTGTACAGATTAGAAAAGTATTATGAATCTTAGAGTTACGTAATACCCCCCCTTGTAGATGAGAACACGCATATTTGGCTGCTTTTTTGTAAAAAATTTCTTCGAAATGCTCATTGACTCCCATGTCAACTGCGCTTTCTCATCAATTTTTCACAAAAAATCAGCTCAAATCTGCGCGTTTATAGGGACGTAAATACAGAGTTTCTTTTTCACAAAATCACATTGCCGTAGTTAATTTTTCAATTTGCTGGGTGGCGGGATTTTGAAGTGTCACGGTGTTTTCATTAATGCCGGTGACCGTCCAACCGTTGACTTGATCGTTGATGTGATACCAGCGATTGTTGATGATTGCGACGCGTTGCTGACCTGATTCCATGGTGCCTGTCAGCGTGAGCGACGAGGTGGGCGCGGCGAGGTGGGATGTCGATTTGGGGTTGTTGAGAGCCGTTTTCAGGTAATGATAACTGCCGAGAACGAGCAGAAAGCCGATGACGACAAAGCTGTAACTGTTTTTCCAAACCCAGCGACGTTGTTTTTTTTGGGGCGCCGCTGCCGGCTCTTTCACTTCTGCTTCTACAGCATTGTTGAGTGCCGCTTGTGTTTTCTTTAATGCTTGATCAATGATACTCATATCAGCAGCAGTTCCTCTGCGCAACTTCGAATAACACTCTCCTGAATAATATAACTGTCTTGCACGAAACTTGCTAATAATGCGCGATCACACAGAATGTTAATCATGCGAGGCCGGCCTTGGCTGAGCTGATAAATCGCATCAAGTGCTGCAGTATCAAATCGAATGGCAGAAAATGTCTCGGGTGATTTTGATGCAAGCTTCAAGCGATGCAGAATGTATTGCGCGACCTCATCTCGATTGAGTGGTTGAATGTGATAACGCACGATGATGCGTTGATTGAGCTGGCGCAATTCGGGCAACAATAATTTTTTCTTCAATTCGGGTTGTCCCACCAAAACGATTTGCAATAATTTGTCTTTTTCAGTTTCTAAATTAGAAAGTAAACGAATGCTTTCCAGTTGCTTTGGTGTTAAATTTTGCGCTTCATCAATAATAATGGCGACATTGTGCCCGATCTCAGATTCAGAAAATAAAAATTGATTGAGTGCAGTAACCAATGCGAATTTTCCGCGAAAATTTCCTTCGATACCGAGATCATGCACGATCATTTGCAGCAATTGTGTTTCAGAAAATTTTGGATTTAAAATCAGCGCAGTTTTAATATTGTTGTCTAATCGATTAATGAGTGTTCGACACAACGTCGTTTTTCCTGTGCCGATTTCGCCGGTGATGGCGATGATTCCTTTGCGCTGTTCAATGCCAAATTTCAAATGCGAAAATGCTTCGCCGTGTGATTTGCTTGGGAAAAAGAAAAAAGAATCTGCGGTGACATTAAACGGATTTTCTTTTAATTGGTAGTAATCGTAATACATAATCTATCCATGAATGTGCGCGAGCATATCAACTATTGTACGCAAGAGTGGGATTTCACTCAATGAATAACTGTATTGTTGGCTATGGACAGTTGCAGTAGAATGCCCGCAATTCTTTTCATCAACGAAAAAAATGAGCTCGAGAAATGAAAAATTATTTGAAGGAGTTGAATGATGAATAAGCAGGATATTGCGCAATTGAAATTGGTGTTCGATGGAATTCTCAAGACAATGCAAGGTACTCAAATTGAGTTTTGCTATGCGCGAGACCTGATGAAAGCGCTTGGGTATAACGATTGGAAAAATTTTATCGTTGTTGTGGATAAAGCGAAATATTCTTGCAAAAACAGCAAGGTAAGGGTGTCAAACCATTTTTCCGACGTCGGAAAAATGGTCAAGATTGGATCAGATGCAGAACGAAAAATAAAAGACATCATTTTGACTCGTTATGCTTGTTATCTGATCGCACAAAATGGTGATTCTCGAAAAGCTGAAATTGCTTTTTTGATCAGAGCTGATGGAAGCGCGAGCGACAGCTAGCGGTCGCTGTCGCTCGCGCTTCCATCAACTTCGAATAAACGTAGCGGTACAACACCGTACAGGTACTATCCGGATAAGCATGCAAAAGGTGACACAGCACTTTTTGGCGGCAAGAATACACAAACAATGAAGCAACAATTGAGTGTGCCAGAAAATCGCCCACTCGCCGATTTTTTACCGACTGTCACTATCGCCGCAAAAAACCTTGCTACGGAAATGACGAATCACAATGCAGGGCAAAATGATTTGTACGGTGAAGCATTTATTACGACTGAACACGTGCAAAATAATTTGTCAGTGCGTAAAATGCTTGGACATCGTGGTATTAAACCGGAGCAATTACCTGCCGAAAAAGATTTGCAAAAATTGAAACACAGAGTGAGTACTTCAGAAAAGAAATTGATAAAAACATCGGCGTTGCCAGATCAAGGAATGAGTGATAAATAATAATTGGGCCGTGTTGGGATCGAACCAACGACCCGCTGATTAAGAGTCAGCTGCTCTACCAACTGAGCTAACGGCCCAAAGAAAAATAAAAATTCACCGCGCATCCCTGCGCTGCATGTGTCCTTGTCGTCGTTGCACCCTGGGTGACATCCTGTCACCCGTTTTTTGCTGCGCTCGCTCGCAAAAAACCCAACTGAGCTAACGGCCCAGAGAAAAATAAAAATTCACCGCGCATCCCGATTTCGTCATCCCGCGACTCGATCGCGGGATCTGATCCGCACGTTGGGCCATCTTAACAAAGCGGAATATCAGGTACAACATTTTGTTTTTTTCCAATAAATCTGTAACATGTCGTTGGTGACGTATTCACGAGGGATGAAAAAATAATGCACAATTTGGTGATTGACACGGAAGAGGCAAAGCTCGGTAAATTTCATGCGAAGATGGTGTTGACGGCAGGGATAGGCTTTTTTACAGACGCGTACGATCTTTTCATCATTGGCATTGTGACGAGTATTCTGGGGCCGATCTGGCATTTGAGCACGCTGCAAACAGCATTATTAAATGGCGCCGCGCTGGCATCCGCTGCATTCGGAGCCGTTTTCTTTGGATTTTTTTCTGATCGATATGGACGAAAAAAATTATACGGCTACGAGGTGTTGGTTTTATTTTTTGGCGCCATTTTGTCGTCCAGCGCCACTTCATTTATCTTTTTATTATTAGCGCGTTTGGTGGTGGGGTTTGGTATTGGTGGCGATTATCCGTCGAGCGCTGTCGTGATTACCGAAAATTCTACGCGAAAAAATCGCGGATTTTTAGTGTTGCTCGTGTTTGCCATGCAAGCCGTGGGATTAATTGTGGGGCCTGCGATCGCGTCATTGCTGATTGCGTCGCATTTATCGCACGCGATCATTTGGAGAATTTTATTGGGATTGGGTGCGATTCCTGCTGCATCTGTTTTTTATTTGCGACGAAATATTCAAGAATCGCCACATTATTTACGTAGCAAAGCGTCGATACCGGTGGAGGTGAGCCGTGTCGTGCGCGACTTGGCAGTACCCAAAGAAGGTTTGAGCGCCTATGATCCACAAAATCAAAAATCGTCGTTGTTCTCTAGAAAATGGTTGATGTGTTTGTTTGGCACCGCGGGGGCGTGGTTTTTATTGGACGTTGCTTTTTATGGTAACGGGATTTCATCGGTGATGATTATCAACGCGGTGCATCCGCATGCGACTTTGCTTGCACACACCATGATTTCTGCCGCATTATTTTTAGTTTTTGCGGTGCCGGGTTATGCGCTCGCTGCAAAATATGTCGATAAAATTGGCAGAAAACCGCTGCAATATGGTGGATTTTTCATGATGGCATTGATTTATGCATTGATTGCGTGGATTCCCGATTTGCAAAATATTGTTCCCTTGTTTATTGCGTTATTTGGTATTAGTTTTTTCTTTGTGAATTTTGGGCCCAACACCACGACGTTTTTAATTCCCTCCGAAATTTATCCGACTCACATTCGTGCGCGTGCGCATGGCATTTCTGCTGCAGTGGGAAAATTGGGCGCGTTTTTGGGTGCATTTGCATTACCATTTTTTTTAAAATCGTGCGGTGTGAGTGCGACGATGGGATTTATGGCGGGCGTTGCCGCTCTCGGTATTTTGATAACGATATTGATACCTGAAATGAAAAATAAATCGTTGACGGAAAGTGAGATGTAGTACCGCTCACTCACGTTCGCGGCTCCGATTATTGAAGTGGGGATCGCGCGCGTTAGCAAGCGGTATTTTACTGAATTTTTTTCAATATATTTTCTAATAATTTCATTCGCGCTGCCGGATCTTCACATGACTTAAATCGCAGTACGTTTTTTCCAGCCAGCTGATAATTTTTGTATTCTTTTTGAATTAAATTGATAATAATCGCGGGATCAACATGGGGTTTTTCGTTAAAATGTATCCAGCCAAATTCTTTATTCATTTCAATTTTATGAACGCCTAATTTTTTCGCGATGATTTTTAATTGTGTGATCTGAAATAAATACTGCGCGGGCTCGGGCAATAATCCAAAGCGATCAATCATTTCTGATTGAATATCGTGAATTTCTTTTTCTGAATTACATTCGGATAATCGTTTATACAACGTGAGTCGTGTGTGCACATCGTGAATATAATTTTCAGGAAATAACGCACTGATGCGTAAATTGATTTCCGTATCTGCGGGGCGTGCGAATGTTTCTGGTGGTTTTTTGCCAGCTTTCAATGCGTTCACGGTTTCATCTAACAATTCCATATATAAACTAAAACCGATGGCTTCCATGTGACCACTTTGCGATTCACCCAGCAATTCACCAGCCCCTCGAATTTCTAAATCATAGGTGGCTAATTGAAATCCCACACCCAAATCTTCTAATTCGGCAATCGCATCCAAACGCTTTTCAGCTTCTGACGTCAGCGTTTTTAAACTCGGAACAAGCAAGTAAGCGTAGGCTTGGTGATGCGATCGACCAACACGTCCGCGAATTTGATGCAATTGCGCCAAACCAAATTGATTCGCGTCATTGATGATAATCGTATTCGCTGATGGAATGTCGATGCCTGATTCAATAATAGTGGAGCAAATCAATAATTGAAAACGTTGATGATAAAAATCACCCATGGTTTTTTCGAGTTGTCGCTCCGGCATTTGCCCGTTAGCAATTGCCATGCTCGCTTCTGGAATTAATTTTCGTAATTTTTCTTGCATGAGCGGCATGGTTTTCACTTCGTTATGTAGAAAATATACTTGCCCGCCACGCATTAATTCGCGCAACACCACTTCACGGATTAATGCTGAATCGTATTCGTGTACGAATGTTTTAATAGACAAACGTTTTGCGGGCGGTGTTGCGATGATGGATAAATCTCTCAAACCACTCATCGATAAATTGAGTGTGCGCGGAATCGGTGTTGCGGTTAGCGTCAAAATATCCACGTGCGCACGCAATGATTTTATTTTTTCTTTTTGTTGCACACCAAAACGATGCTCTTCGTCAATTACAAGCAAACCCAAATCTTGAAATCGAATTTGCTGATTCAATAATTTGTGTGTGCCAACGACAATATCTACTTTTCCATTTTTAATTTTTTCAATAATGTCGTTTTGTTCCTTGGTAGATTGCGAGCGTGACATTAATTCTATTTTAATAGGCCACGGCGCAAAACGATTGCGAAAATTTTCCACGTGCTGATTGGCAAGCAGCGTCGTTGGCACCAATATAACCACTTGTTTTCCGGATGAAACCGCAAGAAATGCAGCTTGCATTGCCACTTCTGTTTTTCCAAAACCCACATCGCCGCAAATTAATCTGTCCATACATTTGGGTTGTGTCATATCTTCAATGACCGCGTTGATGGCTTGTGTTTGATCATCTGTTTCTTCAAACGGAAATGCGCGTCGAAATGTTAAAAAATCTTCGTTTGGCTTTGCAAAAGAAAATCCAGTGGCAGCTTGTCGCTCACTATAAATTACCAATAATTCGGCAGCAACATCACGAATTTTTGCGATCGCTTTTCGTTTTGTTTTTTCCCATTGCGGTGCGCCTAATTTATTTAAAGGCGTTGATTCGGTTTGTGCGGCAGAATAGCGGCTTAAACCATGCAGCGATTGAATGGGCACATAAATGCGATCTTGATCGGCGTATTCTAGTGTGACGTACTCTGATTCCACGTCATCTGTTTTTATTTTTTCAAGTCCAATATATTTTCCGATTCCGTGATCGATGTGAACGACTAAATCATTGGTTTGTAATTCCGCCAAACTTTTGATAAGCGTTGCGGGATCCTGCGCAGATTTTTTTTGGCGACGCGCGGGAATAACAGTGTAGCCAAATAATTGCGTTTCGGTGATCAATACAATTTTTTCTGCTTTCAGCCACAGCGGTTCTGAAATGGGTGCGATGGTGATGGCTAATTTCTCAGAGTGTTGCAAAAAATCTTTCCATGAATCGAGATACGTCAGTGGAATATGATGACGCAAAAATAATTCATGCAAAATTTCTCGCCGACCAGCGGATTCCGCACAAATTAACACACGATCAGCGTGAGTTTCCAAAAAATTTTGTAAGAGTTTGAGCGGTAATTTATCGCGATGATGAATTTGCATATCTGGGAATTCAGACGATTCTTTTTTTTCAACACGAATTTTGCAAAAATTTTTGAGTTGCAAAAAAAATGAATTCACCGGAATAAAAACGGATGTGGGTTCAAGGAGTGGACGAGCGCTATCTACATTGTATTGTGTATATCGTGTTTGCACTTCATTCCAGAATTGCGTTACTTTGTCAGATAATTCATTGAAAAAAATAATGTGAGTATCGCGGGGTAAATAATTAAAAAAAGTATCTGTTTTTTCGAAAAATAAGGGTAAGTAATATTCAATGCCCGCAATTGGCTGGCCTTTACTGACGTGTTGATACGCGGGCGATTCTGCGGGATTTCCAGAAAATTGTGCGCGCCAGGCTTGACGAAAATGCGTGATAGCGTCTTCGGTCAACGGATATTCGTGCGCGGGCAATAAATTTATTTTCTGAATTTTTTCGACTGATTTTTGTGTGTCAACGTCAAAAGTGCGTATGCTCTCGATAGTGTCGTCGAATAACTCCACGCGATAGGGTGAGCTACTTCCCATGGGAAAAATATCGATGATAGCGCCGCGCACGGCAAATTCTCCGTGTTCGACTACTTGTTCCACGTGACGATAACCGCTTTGCGCAAGCGCTGTTTGTGTTTGCGTTAAATCCAGTGTGTCGCCGCAGGACCAACGCAACGCGTATTGCTGTAAAAAAGATGTTGGTGGCAAACGATGCATCAGGGTGGATACGGCTGCAATCACAACACCGTGCGTGAGCTTTGGTAATTGCGCGAGTAGCGATAATCGATCAGAGATTAAATCTTTGTGCGGCGAAAAATGATCATACGGTAATGTTTCGCGATCGGGAAATAAATAAACTGGAACAGATTCTGTTTTTAAAAAAAATTGCAATTCTTCACAATATTTTTCAGCCGAATGCACATCGGACGTGATCAACACCAGCAATTTTTTTTGAGTCACCAGTAAATTTGCGATGGCGAGCGATACTGCGGCGCCGGATAAATTTTCCCAGCGAAGATCGGTATCGTCTGCTTTGGGAAGTGGTGGGTGGAGAGGGTTGATGTTCATTTTTTCAATCGCGCGGAAAAAGTTTCGCAATTGGATTGGGAGAAAGCCATAAAATTAATGCATCATCGATGTGTTTCATCTGTTCTTTGGTGAGCACGCCAATTTTTTGATGAATTTTACTGCGTTTTTGCGTGGTAATTTTGTCTATCATAACCTGAGAAGTTTTTTTTAAACCATTTTGTTTATTGGCCGTTATTAAAATTCGAAACAAGGGTGTTTCACATAAATGAGTGGTGACGGGGCATAGGGTAATGGTCTCATGAGTTTTGTTAAACAAATCAGATTGCACAACAACAGCGGGACGGGGCTTTCCGCAATCGCCGGTTAAAACACACACAACCACATCACCCCTTTGCATTAGTCATCCCATCCAGTTGTATCGCTGTTGTCTTCCCATATTTTAGTTTCTTCTGAGTCATCTGTTTGGGATGCCAAGATGGATTGCCTTTGCGCTTCTTTTGCAAGTAGCGTGAAACGCAGGTCTTCTAAATATTTTTCGAGCGCGTGTATGATAATCCAATTGATGCCTCGGTGTAAGTTGTTTGCTGCCTCGTCTAATTGGGTACGCAATTCCGCGGGGAGGCGAACGCTGGTGGTTGTGCTGCGGTTCATAGGTCACCTGATTTCAAATTGTATTACTTTGTGTGACAATTATAGTACAGACGATCAAAGTTTTCCAGCATTAGTCCACTCTCTGCTGGTCGCACTATGTCTGTTACGTTGGAGCGTCTCTGATTTTTTTAAAAAATCAAGCGATGTTACAATGGCATCCAGTTTTTTTGTTGTCTTCTTTGGCGTCGCTCTTTTTGGGTGCAGGTTTTGGCATCAAGCGATGTGGATTTGTTGAGAGATTTTTCATTGCTTCCGCTGTCAGACGCGCTGCTGCTACTTTTTCCGCCGCCGCTTTCGCTTCGGCTTCTTCTTTGGCTTTTTGTGCCGCTTCTGTTTCTTCCCGGGCTTTTCGTTCTGCTTCTACTTTTGCTTTTGCTTCACGATCAGCTTGTGCTTTTGCACGGGCTTCCCCAACTTTTTTTTGCGCTTCTTCTAATTTTTGTTGCGCCTCAATTTCTTCATTGGTTGGCGTTGGGAGGGGTGGTGTGTGCGTTTCTTGTCTTTCCATCGGTGAAGAATGAGTAGGTGATCGCGTCATGGTCGGTATCCTTGTGTTGTGATTGGGCTTCTAAAATCTAGATAAATTGAATGGGGTTGTCAACTGGGCGTACCGTTCTCTGATGGTCGCGGCTCCGATTGAGATGAGATTATTCCTCCACCAACACAAACATCTCTATCGTAAAAAACGATCGATTGTCCTGGTGTGATCGCGCGCTGCGACTCCTGAAAAATAACGCGCGCGGTTTGATTTTCTAGTAATTCAACGTGACACGCTTGGTCTGTTTGGCGATAGCGAATTTTTGCAGCGCAACTGCAATTTCTCGGGGCAACGCCTGAAATCCAATGTAATTTTTCTGCAAGTAATATATTTGAAAATAACGCGGGATGATCGTGACCTTGCGCGACGATGAGTTCGTTGTCGGGGATGTTTTTGCTGATGACGTACCAAGGGAAGTGTGAGTGTGAGTGTGACATTCCACCAATTCGCAATCCTTTGCGTTGCCCTAGCGTATAAAACATTAATCCTCCATGCTTTCCAATTATTTTTCCATCGATAGTTCTGATGTTGCCAGGTTTTGCGAGCACAAAATTTTTTAAAAATTCAGAAAATTTTCGCTCACCGATAAAACAAATACCGGTGCTGTCTTTTTTTTCCGCATTGAATAATTTTGCTTTTTTAGCGATTGCGCGCACTTCTGGTTTTTTTAATTCACCGAGTGGAAATAATGCGCGTGATAATTTTTCTTGCGAGAGCGTATACAAAAAATAAGTTTGATCTTTATTGAGATCTTTTGCTTTCAGTAATTGATGATTGTGAATGCGCGCGTAGTGACCTGTCGCTAAAAAATCAGCGCCCAATTGCAATGCGTGTTTTAAAAATACATCGAACTTGATGTATTGATTGCACCAGATGTCGGGATTGGGTGTGCGACCAGCGACCCATTCATCCAAGCAATATTGAAAAACCGCATCCCAATATTCCTTGGAAAAATTGACGAGATGAAAGGGGATTTGCAATTGATCGCAGACTTTTTTTGCGTCTGTTAAATCTTGTTCGGCGCTGCAATAGGGATCGTCTTTTTCCGCCATCCAATTTTGCATGTAGCAGCCGGCCACATCGTAGCCTTGTTCTTTTAGCAACAATGCGCTGACGGCGGAATCCACACCACCCGATAATCCGACGATGATCTTGATTGGTTTCATGTGGCGAAGTATACGGTTTTTGATGATTTTTTTACACTCACGCCCAATAAATTGATTTAAAGCACTTTTCATGACGTCAGGTGCACTTAAGATTCATCTTCTATACTCAACGTTAGGTAGCAGTTGAAAAGGGTGGGTTATGCCAAGAGATGATGACGCAGACTCAAGCGAGTCGTTTCAGGATGAATATCCTGCGGGTGGGGCTAATCAGACGGTAGAACCGCCATCTGTTCCGTACAGTAAGCTGCCACAGCAACCAACAGTTCGTTCTGATACGATTTCTACTGCAGATCCGAACATTATTCAGTCTGCAGAACAAGAACAATATAGTGCTGTGGATGTAGATCAGGTGATTTGGTCATCCCACCTGATTGGCAGCTCGTTTACCTCTGTACCTTTTCATGGGCATGCGCATGGGGCAAGGTCGGAATTACTTACTTTGCATTTTCATAAGATGATTAATGAGCTCGGCGAGCGCAACAGCAGTATGGTGATTGTTCATCCAACTGTTTACACAAAACCGAATGATCTCGAACACCTTCTTGAGCAGCATATTTCCAGAGGTTTGAAAGCGTTAGAAGATGGTAAAATGGATACAAGCAATTGTAAAATTATTCACATTGTTCCCGATGTTGTTGAAGGAATAATTGAAAAACATATTCGCTTGCGTGTTATCGAGCAAAACCTGGCAGACAAGGAGAACATTGTGACTTGCTTGGGATCGAAAACAGCCAATCATCTTTTCGATCCAAAAAGTGTTGGTGGTCCGCAAAACGTGGGCGATATCGTTAATTGTGGTCGTTATGTTTCCGCGATGGCGATTCAAGCGGCGGGATTGGCAATAGATGGTATTCCAATTTCGACGAACACCCTGAAAGCCAGCCCCGCAATAGAAAGGGCATTGCATTTTAATACACTGGAAGACGCAAAAAAAGGCCTTCATTTTGCTTATGTAGGACCGGCGATGGATCAGTTTCCGGAAAGTATTATCTGGGAAAATGTGCAAAAAATACGGTGTTTGATGATGGAATATCAAGCGCGCATTGAGCAAGATAGACCTTTTCATGGCACCAATGTAACACCGGCGAAGGATGGATATGGGAAGGCGTCGCTGTTCACATCGTGTTTTGGTACGTTTACTCGAGCATTTACGGCAAAGGAAAAATTAGAGGCTGCAGCTGCTTTTTTGAATGTGATGGTGATAGGCAAAGCTGAATCAAGCGCGCCACTTGATTTAGCTGCATTATCGAAAAATCAAGAGTATAAAACCGTCAGTTGCGATTTTTCAAAAGCGCCTAAATATAAAGCTGCCAATCAAGGCGAGCTTGGAAAGTGTGTCAATGCAATTATCAAAGCACAAGCACGATTGCAGTATACAAATGAGATGAAAGAAAAAGCTGCGCCGAAGGATCCAAGTCCGTTTTGATGCGCCACTCACCCAGTTTAATTTATTATATGGTTGGCATTTTAATTTAAACTAGTTTAAATAATATGTGGGGTGTGCGATGCGCGAAGTTGCCGCTTTTGATGCAAAAACGCATTTGTCAAAGCTATTGGATCGTGCTGATCATGGTGAATCGTTTGCGATTACCAAGCATGGCCGAGTGGTCGCTTTATTGATCCCAGCCATTCATAAACCCAAATTAGCGTTTACAGAGGTCGTTTCTGGCATCATGAAATTACGCCAGAAGATTGCTAAACGCGGTATAAAAATGACTTTGCAGGATGTTGATGAATTCAAAAAGAGTGGTCGTCGAGTTTAAAGAATTTTTATCAGCGTTATCGATTCAGATTGATCATGATACTTCCGTTAAAGCCATGGGAAGTATTTATACGCTTGCAAAAACAGAGCATTTAACCGTGTACGATGCAGCTTATCTCGAAATTGCTGTTCGAGAAAATATCGCTTTGGCGACGTTTGATCAAGCATTAAAAAATGCAGCAAAGCGCCAAGGGGTGATGCTAATCGTTTGAAGACTGTTTACTAATGTTCACCGCATTGTTTAATTAGTACTTCCAAAGGCAGTCTAAAAATGGAATAATAGATTCCATAAATGCTGCGTAAATGGAAGTGTGACTGCCAATATGCCTAGTAAGCTGATTCATCGATTTTTTCAAGACCCGGGCACCCACTATTTTCTATTCGGTCCACGTGGCACGGGCAAATCCACTTGGATTACAGAGCATTATGGCGATCGTTGTTTGTTGATCGACATGCTGCAGCCTGACGTTTTTCGTTACTATCAAGCAAAACCAGAGCGTTTGTATGACACCGTTAAGGCGCATTCAGATCGGCATGTGATTGTGATTGATGAAGTAGAAAAAGTACCTGATGTGTTGACGGTGGTGCATAGTTTGATTGAAAAAAAATTAAATAAGCATTTCGTGTTGACGGGATCTTCAGCGCGAAAATTAAAACGTTCGGGTGTTGATTTGTTGGGTGGTCGCGCATTATTACGTCACATGCATCCGTTTATGGCAGCTGAATTGCAAACCTCTTTTGATTTATCTTCTGCGTTAAAAATAGGTTTATTGCCATTAATACTGGGTGCAAAGAATTCAGAAAATCAACTCAAAGCTTACATCAATACTTATTTACAGCTTGAGGTGCAATCTGAAGGTTTAGTCAGAAATATTGGTGATTTTGTGCGATTTTTAGAAGCCATTAGCTTTTCGCACGCATCGTTATTGAATATCAGCAATGTAGCTAGAGAATGTGAAGTAGAGCGAAAAACGGTGGCAGGTTACGTGAGTATTTTGGAAGATTTGTTGTTGTCTTTTCAGGTGTCTGTTTTTTCAAAACGCGCCAAACGACAATTGATTCAGCATACTAAGTTTTATTTATTCGATGCAGGTGTTTATCAATCACTGAGACCAGCTGGCCCTATTGATACGGCAGAAGAAATGCAAGGGGCAGCATTGGAAGGTTTGGTCGCACAGCATTTAAGAGCTTGGATAGATTATTCTAATAACGATTGTCAACTTTACTTTTGGCGTACTAAAAGTGGTGTTGAAGTTGATTTTGTCGTGTATGGTCCGAAGCAATTTATTGCGATTGAAGTTAAAAATGCTACCCAAGCGCATTCAAAAGATATGCGCGGGTTAAAATCTTTTAAAGAAGACTATCCAGAGGCGCAAATAGTATTGCTGTATCGTGGAAAAACAAAGACGATGGTGGATGGTATTTTGTGTTTACCCTGCGATGAATTTTTGAAAAATTTGTATCCTGGTAAGTTGATTTCTGCTCGCTAACGCGCGCGGCTTTGATTTATTTCTGACACGTGTATACTCTCACGACACCACACAACGCTATTCGTACATCATGAACATCATGCAACATAATCTCCTTAATTTTTCGCGCAAAGGATTAACGGCGTTGATGCAATCGATGGGCGAGCCTCAATTTCGCGCCACACAATTGACGCAGTGGATACATCAACGCGGCGTCATGAATTTTGATGACATGAGTAATTTGAGTAAATTATTTCGTGAAAAATTAAAAGCAGAGACGTGCATTACCTTGTTAGAAACGATTTCAGATCAAACATCGAGTGATGGCACACGCAAATTTTTGTTTCGCTTATATGATGGCAATGCGATTGAAACCGTTTTTATTCCTGAAAAAACGCGCGGGACATTATGCGTTTCGTCACAAGTCGGTTGCGCATTGAATTGCTCTTTTTGTTCTACCGGCAAGGAAGGTTTTAATCGCAATTTATCGCTGGCAGAAATTATTGGCCAAGTGTTTTTGGTGCGCGATAAATTAAAAGACAAACCTAGGCTGACTATCACCAATGTGGTGATGATGGGAATGGGCGAGCCCTTACTCAATTATCCGCCAGTGATTGAAGCAATGGATTTGATGACGCACGATTTAGCGTATGGATTGTCGAAATATCGTGTGACGTTAAGTACGTCAGGCGTTGTGCCGATGATGTTGCAATTAAAAAAAGATTCACCGGTGTCGCTCGCAGTTTCTTTGCATGCACCGACCAATGAATTACGTGAGCAATTGGTGCCGATCAATAAAAAATATCCGCTGGAAGTGTTGATGCCAGTGTGCCGCAATTATTTTCCAGCTGATTCTAAGCGCTGCATTGTGTTTGAATACGTGATGTTAAAAAATATTAACGACAGTTTGACGCACGCAAAACAATTGATTCGTTTGCTCGATAATATGCCGTGCAAAGTGAATTTAATTCCGTTTAATCCATTTCCAAAAACGAATTACGTGTGTTCCGATATGGAAACCATTTTGGCATTTCAAAATCGCTTAACTGCAGCGGGGATTAAAACTTGGATACGTAAAACGCGTGGCGAAGATATTGACGGCGCTTGCGGGCAATTGGCAGGGGATTTTACGGATCGCACGGGGCGACACGCAAGATGGAAAAAGACGGGAAAGTTGGTGATCGAGGATTGCGCGTAAAGAAATAACGCGTTACAGTAACTCGAAATTATTTTTAGAGCCTGTTTAAGATCTCTGGGCTCAAGCGAAAATGACGATGTTCGAGTGGAAATAGATGAAAATTTGAGGTTAATATTCTTTAATCTTAACCGAAAAATTTCATTTATTGACACCGAATAGCGTCATTTGCAGCGAGTCAAGAGATTTTAAACAGGCTCTTATGTTTGAGGTGATCATGAGTTTTTTATCATTACTTGGTATTTCCACAGCACAAGCAGCGACGACTGCGGCTGCAACAGCGCCTGCAACGGCGGGGCATCCTACCGGAGGTAGTTTGTTGTCGATGTTGCCCATGCTGATCGCATTCATCGCGATTTTTTATTTTTTAATGGTGCGCCCGCAAACCAAACGCGCGAAAGAGCATCGTCAACTGATGAGCAGCCTCATGATTGGCGATGAAGTGTTAACGTCGGGCGGCGTGATTGGTCGCTTGTCAAAATTGCGCGACACTTATGTGGTGTTGACGATTGCGAAAGGGGTCGAGATGACTTTTCAACGCAACGCAATTGCTGGAGTGTTGCCCAAAGGGACTTTGGAATCGATTGAATGAATCAATATCCGCTCTGGCGATATTTTTTAATCGCTTTTTTGATTATTTTTGGCGTGATTTATGCAGCGCCTAATTTGTATGGCACAGATCCCGCTATTCAAGTGCAGCCCAAATCGGGGCAAGCGGTTTCCGCTGACGACATCAATAAAATTCAGCAAACGCTGCAATCGCAATCAATAATCGCTTCTGCAATCACGCAACAACCTACCGGTTTGCTCATTCGTTTCAAAGATACAGAAGATCAATTGAAAGCGCAGGGCTATGTGCAAGCGGTCATGGGGGATGCAGATACAGTGGCGCTCAATTTAGCGCCGAAGACGCCGCATTGGTTGCGCGCATTGGGTGCGGAACCAATGAAATTG
Organism: Gammaproteobacteria bacterium RIFCSPHIGHO2_02_FULL_42_43; assembly: GCA_001801425.1. GTDB lineage: Bacteria > Pseudomonadota > Gammaproteobacteria > Coxiellales > Coxiellaceae > 2-02-FULL-42-43. The sequence goes on along the minus strand of MGXR01000020.1, from coordinate 29,429 downwards.
GGTTTGGATTTGCGTGGCGGCATTCATTTTTTATTTCGCGTGGATACGCAAGCCATGTTGTCAGAACGATTGAATGCCGACACACACGCCATTGGTGATACATTGCGAAAGGCTGACATTCGTTATGCGCACATCGCGTTGCTGCCGCAAGATTTGAAAAAAAATTCTGAAGGGGGTGTTAGCATTGTGTTTCGCGATGCAAGTGATCGCGATCGTGCATTGTCTCTGTTGCAACGCCAAGGTGAATACGCGGATTATCAATTTTCATCGACACAACAAAATGATCGCTATTTTGTGCAAGCGGTTTTATCGGTGGCAGCTGCAACCGCATTGCAAGAACAAGCGGTCACGCAAAATTTAACGACGCTGCGCAATCGCGTGAATGAATTGGGTGTGAGTGAGCCTGTGATTCAGCAACAGGGTCGTGATCAAATTAGCGTTGATTTGCCCGGCATCCAAGACACTGCGCGTGCGAAAGAAATTATCGGTAAAGTCGCGATGGTGCGTTTTCAATTAGTCGATGTAGAACACGATCCGCTGGTTGCAGCGAATACCGGCGTTATTCCGTTTGGCGATACGTTATATCAACTTGATGGTCGACCGTATTTGGTAAAAGATGATGTGGTGTTGAGCGGAAAATCAATTTTAAATGCGTCATCGATTACGGGCGATGACGGTAGGCCGGCAGTCAGTATTCGCGCGGGCGGCGGTGAGATTTCCCGCTTCAATCGCATCACGGGTGAGAACATTGGAAGACCGATGGCGACGGTTTATATCGAAACGAAAGCGGTGCAACATATTGTCAATGGGAAAATAGAAATCACTCAACAACAATTTCCAAAAATTATCAGCGTTGCGACGATTAACAGCGCACTTGCCAACACATTTGAAATTGATGACATGGAATCGGATTATGCTGCGAAAAATTTGGCGTTGTTGTTGCGATCGGGTGCATACACGGCGCCGATTGTGCCGATTTCAGAGCGCACGATTGGTCCGAGCTTAGGAAAAGAAAATATTCACACGGGCACGCTCGCGTGCGAAGTGGGTTTGTTGATTGTCGTGATCTTCATGTTGTTTTATTATCACTTGTTTGGATTGGTGGCGGATGCCGCAGTCCTCTTAAACGTAGTATTTATTGTGGCGATTATGTCGTTGTTGGGTGCGACGATGACCTTGCCTGGGATCGCCGCAATTGTGTTGACTGTTGGCATGGCGGTTGATGCAAATGTGTTAATCAATGAGCGCATTCGCGAAGAATTGCGCAATGGTGTAACGCCGCAAGCAAGTATTTATGCGGGTTACGAACGCGCATTTGTGACGATCGTTGATGCGAATGTCACCACATTGATTGTCGCTGTTATTTTATTTGCGCTTGGTACGGGTTCAGTACAGGGATTTGCAGTGACATTAATTATTGGTTTGCTGACTTCGATGGTGACCGCGATTTTCTTTACGCGCGCGATTATCAATTTAATTTATGGCAAGCAGCAGCGTATTGAAAAATTATCTATCGGGATTAGGGTCTAAAATTAGCGTAGGATTTTATCGTGGAATTTTTTAAAGCGAAACCCTCTATCCCATTCATGAAGCAACGTTGGCTAGCTGCTGCAATTTCCGGCGTTATTTTTTTATGTTCCATTGTGTCACTCAGTTTTCATGGCTTGAATTTAGGGTTGGATTTTACAGGTGGCACGCAAGCGGAAGTGGCATTCACCCAAACTATTTCAGCCAACACATTGCGCCAACAGTTGATTGATGCAGGATTCCATCAAGCGACAGTGCAAGCGTTTGCAAAATCAAACAACGCCGACAATGCATTTTCAGTGCGCGTGGGGTTGCGCCCTTCGTTGACGCAAGAACAATTGAAAGCGCAATTGTTGCAAGCGATGCCGGGTGCCACTATTAATTCACTGGAATATATTGGCCCAACCGTGGGCAAGCAATTACTGACGAATGGAATTTTGGCTGTTGTGCTCGCGTTTGTGGGTACGATGATTTATATCGCGTTGCGTTTTGAATATCGATTTGCATTGAGTGCGGCGATCGCATTGGTGCACGATCCTGTTTTAATTCTCGGTGTGTTTTCGTTTTTCCATTTAGAATTTAATATGATTGTGTTGACAGCGTTGCTCACCGTGATTGGCTATTCGCTGAATGATACGATTGTGGTTTACGATCGCGTGCGTGAAAACTTTCGTAAAATTCGCCAATTGCCACCGCTTGAAATTATGGACCTATCGATCAATCAAACATTATCTCGAACCATTATGACATCAGGTTTGACATTAATCGTGGTGATTGCATTATTTGTTTATGGTGGGCAGAGCGTGCATGGGTTTTCACTTGCGCTGATTATCGGCATCGTTGTCGGTACTTATTCGTCTATTTATGTTGCTGGATCATTGGCGGTTGCATTTGGTCTGACGCGCTCCAGTTTGATTCCGCAGCAGCGAGTTGTGGACGATAGGCCGTAATAAATTAGCGGAGATCTTAAACGGGCTCTAATGCGTTGGTGCACGAAGCAGTTTTTATAAAATTATCCAGTGTTTCGCAAAATGTCTGTGCATTGTCAGGATCACGAAATACGTCACTTCCATCAGCATTTTTTATGATACGAGCTAAAGCCAGGCGCGCTAATATTGATTCTTCGGTTGAGAAGTAGGGCGCTGACTCACGATTCGCCGCCAATTTTCTAAAAAATTCAGATCCATCTGATCGCGTTCTTTTTTGACATGCAATCACTCGAGTTGTGATGAGTGTATCAAATGCAGACCTTATTTTTTCTTCTAGTAGGGCATCTCGCTTTCCTGGATTTAAATAATAATGCGCTAGCACGTCATTCATTTCCACGACAGCCGTTTGTTGGGATTCTGTGGCATTTTTTGGCATCGGCAATCTGGGTATAAAATATTGCATTGCTTCAGAGGTGATTTGCAATCGAATATCTATCGAAAGAATATTTTCTTGCGTGGCCAGTTTTGGAAAAAGCACCATGAGAGAACAAAGCGTTGATAGCATGTTGTGTCGAATCTGAAAACTTGCATTTCTACTTCCATCGCTTACTTTTTTGAGTAGTTTGTTGACAATGGATTCTAATTGATGCTGATGATCACTCGATAAATAAGGCACAATTGTTGCGATCGCATCGCTTACGGCTTCGCAAATTTCTACGGACAATATATCATTACCGTTTTCACTCATTAATTTTGCTAATAGTGTATTGACCATTGGCGTTAATTGATTCTTTGGTAAACGAGGCGCGATTATCGCAAGCAAACGGCACGCGACTATATGAACATACGCGCAATATATATCCTCTTCGTTATTTAATTTTGCGATGAGTGCGTTGGCAACGCGCATCAGTTGCTCGTCTGACAAATCAGGCACGATTTCTCTGAGTGTTTTGCCCGCAAGTTGGCGAGCATCCCAATAACCTCCATCTTCATTGCTTAATCTTGCTAACGATTCACTGATCGTTGACTCCAGTTGATCGTTTGACACGCGAGGTGCCGTTGTCGCGGGCGTGTTGTATCTGGACCTGAAAGTATCCCACAGTTCATCTGACTTTGGTCCGTCTTCTTTTCTGTAACTTGAAATTAACTGGTATAGCTGTGTGTTGGTTGCAGCTTTTTTATGCCGCATGGCACGATCTATCAATATTTTTATTCTGACAGGAAAACCCAAATGAGGTTGTTGCAGTAATGCCAACGTTGAGTGTGCCAGTGTTTTTTGTTTTAAAATAAAAGAATTCGGTATACCAGATCGTTCTAACAATTTTTCTGTCAACGCTTTTTGTATTGCTATTCTTGAGATATTTATTAACGCAGTGAATGCGAATTGAAACTCGTCATCTGTTAAAAAATTCAGAGTATAGCCAAAAATATCGGGTAGGTTAAAAAGTTGTGGTAATCGGTTCCTCATAAATACCCGATCAATGCCTCATGCATCTTCAAACTGCCGGCAACAATATTTCCATTTTCCAAAAATGTAGAGCCATTATTAAAATCCGTTACTTTTCCGCCAGCTTCTTGAATCATTAAAACACCTGCGGCGATATCCCAAATTTTTAAATTGGATTCCCAATAACCATCCAATCTTCCTGCGGCAACATACGCTAAGTCGAGCGCTGCGGAACCGGCGCGGCGAATGTCTCGACAATGCATAAATACTTTTTCGAAAGTCGCTAAGTAGGGTTTGATATGTTTTGCTTTGTCGCAAAAAGGAAATCCAGTGGCGATTAAAGCGTCGCTTAATTTTTTTGTGGGGCTAACGCGCATGCGGCGATTGTTGACGTAGGCACCTTGTCCGCGTGTGGCAGTAAATAATTCTTGACGAATGGGGTCATAAATCACGCCAAACTCAATTTGATTTTTTTTCATCACGGCAATAGAGATCGCAAAATGCATAAAACCACGCATAAAATTCGCGGTGCCGTCGATGGGGTCGATGATCCAGGTGTATTCTGATTTTTCGTTGCCGAGCGCGCCACTTTCTTCGCAAATGATCGCGTGATCCGGATACATTTTTTGAATTGTTTCGATAATAATAGCTTCGGATTGCTGATCCGCTTGCGTTACATAATCATTTTCTTGTTTGCAAGATGCTTGGATTTTATCGGGCTCGTCGACGTAACGCAAAATCGCGCGGCTCGCTTTTCGCGCGGCTTGAGTGGCGATATTTAAAATGGGATTCATCATGGTGCGCGCAGCATAACAAACTTTAGTTGGAATAACATCTAAAAACGCACTTGCTACACGTGGCTTTGCCACGTTGCGCGCGTGCTTCTTTACCTGATTGTATTGGAAAATTTAATGCTCTCTTAATGAAACAATGTTAGCATAGTCGGAAGTTCATCTCACTTTAAGGGTGAAAACATGGGTGTTGGCAGTCTTTTAAAAAGAACGGTCAAAGCAAATACCAACGTATCGGCTTGGTCGTCATGGGATGCGGTGCGTAACAGTGCGGGCGTTGTCATGAGTTTTGCTCGCAGCTTAAAACCGCAAGCAGTAACGCTTGAACAAGAAACTTTTGAAGAAGCAGTGCGGCGTTATCAGTTAACGGAAGCGCAATTGCAGCATCGAATGAACTCTTATTATCGAGTTGCTATTTTGTGCGCGATATTGGCTGTCGCAGCACTGACGTGGATGGTATTTCTTTTTGTGAAAGCGATGATTTTTCCGGGAATTGCTGCGCTGTCATTGGCGCTGTTGATGTTTGCCTATTCGTTTTCCGAGCATTTTCGGTATTTTTTGATTCGGGAGCGTCGCTTGGGTTGCACCATGAGCGAGTGGTTTTTTTCTTTATTTGGTCGCAAGAGGTCAAATACACATGAGTAACTTAATAAGTCGTATTTTCACCGCATTGGTTTTACTGTTCATGGCGAGCGCTGCATTTGCTGGCGCCGATCAAGATGCAATTTCGCAAGCTCATGCGTTTGCGAAACATTTGCATCCCCCGTTGACTGACTATTCTGTTGCTTATTTGGGCCAGATTTTTGGCACCGTTGGTAATGTGCTGGCGGGTACGAGTGGCGAAGTCCTCGGCACCATGTTTAAAATTTTCAACGAAGGCGTTTTAGTGGTGGCGGTGATGTGGCTGGGATATACGACGGTCACAATTGCGCTGCGGGCATCGCATGAAGGCTCTTTCATGGGTCAAAATCGCAACATTGGGGTTGTGTTTTTGCGCGTTGCGATTGGCTTTGGATTGTTGCTCCCATCATCGGCGACAGGGTATTCGCTGTTGCAAGTTATTTTTATGAAAATCGTGGTGCAAGGTGTTGGCCTTGCAGATCAAACATGGGATGCCGCATTGAATTATCTAAAACATGGTGGTTCGCTTTACATTCCCCCAGCCACCATTTCTACTGATCAAGACATTCTTGCCGCCGCCATTGGGACTAGTGCTGCACAAGGTCAATTGGCGTCAGCGGCACAGATTTTTCAAAACGAAGTATGCATGGAAAAAAGCGAGCAGTGGAAACAACACGAATTGAGTCAGACCGGTCAAAACACGAGTTCGGGTTCATCGATCATTTCATCGGCTGCAGAAAATTATGTTTCTCCGTATCGCCCTATTTTCGATGAAAATGCGGGTATGGTTTATTTTCCTGGCGCTACAGATCCTTCTAACACGACCACGGGTTCTTCTTGCGGAACTGCAACGAGTTATTATGTTTCAAGCGGACAAGCAAATGCGTCGGGAGGATGGTCATCTGGCCAACAAGCGGCGTTCAAAGCGTACAGCTTTTCTGCGTTAAAACAGATGACGTTGTCTTTGATTCCTGCAGTGACAGAGTATGTTAGTGAGCAAAATCAAAATGCAACCACCCCAAGTCAAGGATTGAGTACAACAGTGACGCGGCAAGTTTTTACTGCATTGCTTGCTTACGTTAACTTGATGACGCCTTATCAGTCCTTGTTGTCACAAGGATCACAAGCGAATAGCGCCGATGCTTTCATACAAGCTGCAAAAGCCCAAGGTTGGATTATGGCGGGTGGCTTTTTTTGGGATGTAGAGCAGACAAATAAACATGCGCAGGCGCAGTCAGTAAGTAGCTTATTGCCGACTACGGTAACGCCCCCAACTATTTACAATAAACACAAAACGGATCTTGACAATGCAGCTACGGCGATCACTGCAACGCCCACGATGACACAATTAAATTCAGATTGGGCGGAATATGTAGGTGCAGAGCAAAATACAGTGACAAGTTCGAGCGGATCAACGGGCGGCGGATTGCTCGGTCATATTGCTTCGAGCGGGCTCAGTAATTTGGCTCAGGCATGGTATGACACAGGCAACGACAGTAGCCAGTTCCATGAATACAACCCAATCTCTGTTTTAATGGGTATGGGTGGTAGGCTTCTAACTGCCGTGGTTTCTATGTGGATTGCCGCGATTTCACTTTCAACAATTGGTGCTATTGCGGCCGGATGGTGCAGCGGAAAATTCCCTGCGGCAGGTGTCTTTAACGCCATCATGAGCTGGGTCAAGAGTATTATCATGTTGATTAGCTCTGCGATATTAGTGCCGGGTGCGATTCTAGCGTATTACGTGCCGTTGTATCCTTTTTTTGTTTTTACTTTTGCGGCAGTGGGATGGTTTTTGTTGGTGGTGGAAGGGATGGCGGCAGCGCCACTGGTATGCGTGGGTATCACACATCCCGAAGGTCACGATTTTTTGGGCAAAGGTGAGCAAGCGTTGATGCTATTTTTGAGTATCTTCTTGCGTCCCACCCTGATGATCATTGGGTTGATTGCTTCTATGGTGGTGTCATTTGTCGCCTTTCACATGTTGCTTTCGGGTTTTGCTACGGTGATGCATAGCCTCAGTGGCTCAACCACGTTTAAAGACAGTGGATTGCTGGTATTGGTCAATCAGGTGGTGGTGTTGGTGATCTTTGGTTTTATCACCATGACATTGATCGAGCAATGTTACGGGCTCATTTTCAAGCTGCCGAATTATATTATGGCTTGGATTGGTGGCCCGACGACGGGCGAAGATTATGGACAAATGGCTAAAAGCGCTCAAGGTGCAATTGGCGGCGCAGCTAAACCGATGGGTGATACAATAGGTGCAGTTGGAGATCTCGGGGGGATTGCTAAGGCGAAGGCCGAACAAAAACCAAAGGGGGGTAATGATAGCGGCGGAAGTCTTACTCCCGGTGGCGGCGCTTCCGGCGGCGGCGCCCCTTCCACTTAAGGACCTATGAGCAACGAGTTTGACCAACTGAAAACAATTCTAACTGAGCGCTTCGGTGTCAAATCGGAGCGCATCGTATTGACGGCGCGTTTTCAAGAGGATTTGGGATTAGATTCGTTGGATGCCGTCGACTTATTGTTTGCCGTGAACGACACTTTTGGCACGCGCATTCCTGGCGAAGCGTTAAGCGATATTCACACGGTTTCGCAGTTGGCAGCATTAATCGAAAAGCAAAATAAAAATTAAATAATAAAGAGCCGCGCGCGTTAGCAAGCGATATTTTCTCTGCCGCGCGTGCAAGCAAGATCACGCCGACTTTCGTCGGCGTTTGGAATCACACAGATTAATTCAAACCGTAAATCGCCATCTTCTTGCGCAACGTGCCGCGGCTGATGCCGAGAATGATCGCTGCTTTGCTTTGATTGTCTCCAGTGAACTTGAGCACCATTTCCAATAAAGGTTTCTCAACTTCTTTCAGAACCAATTCATACAAGTTGCTGGGGCTTTGACCATCCAGATTCGTTATGTACTGCTGTAACGTATGTTGTACGCTTTCCTGCAAGCTGAACGCATGGCTGGCACGCGCTTCAGATGCTAAAGAGATTACTTCGTTTTCCACTGCGTGCACTGCTCCTTCCACGGGTTTCTCCTCACAGTTGATATAGCGCCACTCACTTAGCTTTATACTGCGTTGCAAGTTCGCTCACCTCAGTCATGTACTGTTATGTACACTCCTTCGGCTCACTCCCTTGCGCCTTGTCTAAAGCTAACTGAGTGACGCTATAGTTGTTCAAAAAATTTTCTTTGCTTACTGGGGAGACATTATAGCACTCGTTTTTTTCTGTACAAGAGGAAAAGCAATTTTTTTTAAAATTTTTTGTACAACCCGTCCATCTCGCTCACAAATCAATTGCTTGTTACAAATCCGTCAACATTTTCCCTGAAAAATGCTGATAAACGTAGTCATCCGATTGCATTTCGATTAACCGAGATCGTGTGCGCTGAAATTCTGCTTGATATTTTTCTCCCGCGTAAATTTTGTCGGGCAACACATCAGATGAGATAATTAAACGGCAGTGCGCGTCATATAAAATATCCACTAAAAAAATAAACGACAAAATAAGATCGTTTTCATTGTTGGCAATGACTCTCAGATTTTGCAGAAAGAGCGTGCGATAGGATTTTGTTATTTCAAGATAATCCATTTGTGATCTTGGGCGTCCACAGATGATTTCGAAATCAAACCAGATCACAGAGCCCGCTTGTTTCACGATCACGACGTTGCGATCACATAATGTGATGGGATCATATTGCGGCGCCACCCCTTTTGAAAAATAAATAAATGCATTTTCCATATTTTTTTCTGCCAGCTCACCGAGTGGCGTGTAATACACGCCGGCTTTTTGGATGTGTTGCAATCGATAATCCTGTTTTGAATACAGGTGCATCACGTGCGTGTGTGTTTTGATGAGCTCGATTGCAGGCAAAAATCGTTCGCGTTGCAGCCCTTCTTTATAGAGAAGATCGGGCGTCACATTGGAGCTTGCGATTAGCGTGATCCCATTTTCAAATAAGTGATGCAACAATTCACCTAAAAGCATGGCATCAGCAATATCGGATACAAAAAATTCGTCAAAACAAATTACTCGCGTGTCTTTCGCGATTTTTTTTGCGATGACGCTGAGTGGATTTTTTTCTCCTTCAACGGTTTTCAGTGATTGATGAAGTGCTTGCATGAATTGGTGAAAGTGTTTTCGCATCTTAGGAACAGGCACGCAATGATAAAAACAATCCATGAGAAATGTTTTTCCAATGCCGACATTCCCCCAGAGATATAATCCCTTGATTGGCTTCGGTGATTTCCATCGAGAAAAGAAATGGTTGGGTTTTTGCGAAACCAATGCATCAACTATCGCATCTAATATATTGATCACAGGGCGTTGTGCTGCGTCTTCTTGAATTTCGTGGGCATTTATTTTTTGTTGATAATATTCGCTTGGCTTCATAAGAGTTTGAGCGCAATCGTTGCCAATCGTTTTCCAAATGTGCGGCAAATGGTTTTTTCAGAAGCGGAGAGCGGTTGATCGGAGTTGTTGCCGGCCATGTGACTGGGGCCGTACGGTGTTCCACCGGTCGTGGTTTTAAATAATTCGGTTTCACTGTAAGGAACGCCGACTAAAATCATTCCCTGATGTAGCAGCGGTAATTGCATGCTGAGTATCGTGGCTTCTTGTCCGCCGTGCAAACTCGCCGTGGATGTAAAACAACCTGCGGGTTTTCCGATTAATGCACCTGATTGCCACATGCCACTTGTGCCATCCAAAAAATATTTGAGAGCGGCGGCCATGTTGCCAAAACGAGTTGGGCTGCCGAGTGCTAATCCCGCGCAGCCTTTAAGATCATCATGCGTTGCATACGGCGGGCCTTCGGATGGAATGGCGGGTTCTGCGGTTTGTGTTTTTGGGGAAACGGCGGGTACTGTTCTCACGCGCGCTTCGATGCCGTCAACGGATTCAATACCATTCGCAATCGCTTCCGCCATGGCGCGAGTGTTGCCCTTCAAAGAATAGTAGAGGACTAATATATAGGGGGATGACATGCAAAACTCCGGTTTGATTCACTACGCACTTGCTTCATGTTGCTGCGCAACATTTCGCGCGCGCTTCTGATATTATGATGCAATGCGAACAGGAAGTCAGGCAATTAAAACTTTTTTTATCACATTGGTGAAGCGCTTTGCAGACGATCAGTGTGCGGCGAACGCGGCATCGCTTGCATATACCACTTTGCTTTCCATTGTCCCGCTATTGTTATTTGTATTTTATGTCTTGTCTTTTTTTCCGCAATTACAACACGCGGATCAACCCCTCGAACAATTTATTTTAAATCATTTTGTCGCAAGTTCTGCGAATGTGATTTCAAGCGCGCTGCAAAGTTTTTTGGCGAATATGGGTGTATTATCTTGGACTAACGTGATTTCGTTGGCCGCGATTTCGCTGGTATTAATTTTTAATATTGTGAGTGCGATTAATACGGTGTGGCATGTGCAAGTTCAAAAATATTGGGCGCTGTCTTTTATTGTTTATTGCATTTTTGTGTTGATTGCACCGATTTTATTGGCCATTTTATTGATGATCACTTCGTATGTGACGTCATTGCCAATGCTGGCGACTGTGTTGCATATTGATCTCGTGAAAAAACCATTATTTTATTTTCTTCCCATGATCACGGAATGGGTAGCGTTCAGTTTTTTTCATTGGGTGATGCCGAGCACGCACGTGCAAGTTCGATTTGCGTTGATCGCGGGATTGCTCACGACGATTTTATTTGAGCTCGCGAAATTTGGGTTTGTGCAATATCTGCATTATTTCCCGACGTATCAAATGTTGTATGGCGCATTGGCCACTATTCCAATTTTTTTGGTATGGATTTATTTGTCGTGGCTAATCGTAATTTTGGGTGCGCTCGTGTGCAATTTACTACAAATGCAAAATAATCACTTATAATTGTCGTCATACCGCGGTTTGACCGTGGTATCCAGTCTCGCAACTCAATCTTAAACAACCCTTAACTTGTCGAAAATAATATTTTTCTTTGATATTCCGCTGTAGAATGATTGAAATTTTGAATAGTGGGGGTGGGGGATGAGTCGAGATGATGATTTTGTTGAATTTCATGATCCCAATCAACCCATTTCGCAGCAACCTCATGTTTCAATCACGGTAGACCCACAATCCGCTACCGCTTTACCTCGCGTTTTATCGCGCTCTCAACAAGTCGGCATTATTTTTTTGCAAGCTTCTTTGGTGGCGTATGCAACCATTATTTCTGGTATCTTTTCAGCATTTGCCGCACGTCGCGCAGGGGATGATGTTCCATTGGAAATCTTTTTTGGAGCCTCCTCTTTTTTCATGAATATATTTTTGGCGATGTTTTTTGCTAAACGGGTAGAGAATTTTGCAGCTGAGTTAAAAGATCTGGATAATAAGAAAAAATTATTATTAGCTCTGTCATTTTTATTGGCAGGAATGACCACATTTGCCGGTGTTAAAGTGAGTCATGATGCAGTGAGTAAATTGTTAGTGCATGAAGCATTCATTCTTCCCGCCGAGATTTTATTTTGTATTAATACCTTCACCACGCGTTTTGTGGGTTCTTATCAATTGTTGCGGAAAATGGCGGGATTGATGCCGCCACAAGAAGATATGCGTTCTTTATGGGAGCGACGAACAACCAAAGGACTTGCTGTTACTTTTGCGGTGGTTTCAACTGTGTTAATACCGATGTGGTCTTGTTTAACCGAGAAAGGTTTGCTGACATTATTTCCTGAATTGCCCAGCACCGCATTGGGATTACTGACGGGAATTTTCGCGCTGTCCAATCCTTTATTTTACGCAGATAGCTGTTTGAATGGGCCGGAAAATTTATGTACCACTGGAAAAATGTTGAAGTCTCGAATTGGTGCGTTACCCATGACGGGAGTGAGCCTTGCATTTGTAACACTGGGCATCGCTTCGGGTGGCGGTTACAGTAAAGAAATGATGGATATGCAAGGCAGCTCATTCGGTCACGTTTTTAATCGCCTCATTTCGGATAGCGCGATTGAAAAAGTATACGGTCCCATTCATGCAAATTATATTACTATGGTGATTGTTGCAATGGTGAATATGAATGGCACTGCTGCGTTTTTCAAAAATGTATTTAAGTTGTCAAACGAGCAAAGGATCAGTTTTTCACGCGCATTATTAACTTACCTTGGATTTATTCGATCAGAGAATGCGCTGAGTGCTGGCAGATCATATCTATCGGTTAATCAACTTGAGCAGTTAGAAGCAGGCACGCTCATAGAAGAAGCAGACACCACTCCTCAATCCAGCTGTTGGCGCAATTGTTTGGCGTGGATGTGTGGAAGAGGAGGGTATACACGAGTCGATATAGATGAGGGAGCAACTGAGGGGAAGGACGACATTCACCCGAGCCCGAAACTGAAGTCAATGGCACTACCTAACATCATAACACGATCATCACTATTAAAATGATTTTAAGAAATGCTGCGTCTCAACTAATTTCGCGTCTTTAATAATTTTTTGCGATGCCACACAATTGGTGCGGCACTAATAATTTTCGTGTTAATAATATTCAGCGGCGCTGCCTTGGATTGAAAATTTGTGCAAGAGAGTGTGTAAGTGTTCGTTTCATTTCCTGCATGCAAACAGCGCGCCAAAATAGTGTGATCCGCTAATTCGACAATGCACGTTTGCCCCAAATACGATTGTATATCTTCAGGTTTAGATAAACGAACACCGCCAACGTAATCACCTGAGCGAAATTGCGGCTCCATCGCATCGTCAGAAATGGTGATGATAATCGGATTGGGATTGTTGGTTTTAAACGCTTGCAATTCTTGATAGATGGCCTGTTCTTCTTGAAAATTTGAATGTGTTAATAAGCTGTCGAGTGTTGTTTCCGCGCCAAAATCAAAATGCGCCATCTCAAATGGGCGAGGGGGAACGCCGGCGCCGCTCATCAACCATTCGAGCGAGCACATCAACCCCTCGGTTTTCAGCGCTTCAATAATGCGTTTAGCACCTTTTTTTGATAATGGATTCTTACCTTGCTCCCAACCTTGCAATGTATTTGCGCTGATTTGATATTTTTTTTCAAATTCACGGCGCGTGGAAATGCCCGCAAGAATTCTTGCGCGGCGTAAACGATCGCCAGAATGTGTTAGGTTTTTTTCAATTAACATGAATCCATCCTTGTCCGAAAAGTCCTACGATAACATGCAACACGATGAGTGTTGCCAATGCTGCCAATAAATCATCACTCATCACACCCAAACCGCCATGCACATGGCGATCTACCCAGCCGATAGGGCCAGGCTTGATGATATCAAAAAATCGAAAGAGTACAAATGCAATTAACATCCAATACCAATGCAACGGGATTCCAATCAGGGCGACTGGAAAAGTAGCGAACTCATCAAACACTGCCGCGCGATGATCTTCAGTTTTAAAATCACGATTGACTTTGCCGCAGAGCCAAATTCCCGCAGCGAAGAGCAGCGCGCAGATGATGACATACATCATGAGCGATGTTTTAGCGAGCAGCGCAATCAGCGGAATGGCGGCGAGGGTTCCCACCGTGCCAGGAGCATAAGGAAAAAATCCTGCGCCAAAACCACAGGCGATAAAATGCCATGGGTTTTGCCAGACACTTTCCGGCGCTTGTTCTGATTTTAATGAGATCATTTTAACTGTCTTTCCCTGGACCCCGTGTATAATTGTCGCGGGCGGTAAAGGGGATGTTCGTGTTCGTTTAACATTTCATACCAGTGACTGGCCCAGCCGACGGTTCTCGCGAGTGCAAAAATTGCGGTGAATAAATTTGACGGAATATCCATGGCGCTTAATGTTGTGCCTGAATAAAAATCCACATTGGGATATAATTTTTTTTCAATAAAATAGGGATCTTCCAGCGCAATTTTTTCTAATTTGGTCGCGAGTTTAAAAAGCGGCGCATTATTTGCATCGACGGCCTGCAACACATCGTGACAGGTTTTTTGCATGACTTTCGCGCGAGGATCATAACTTTTATACACGCGATGACCAAATCCCATTAAACGAAACGGATCGTTTTTATCTTTGGCCTTTGCAATGTATTTTTCGATGTGTGCTTCATCGCCAATTTCTTTGAGCATATTTAAACATGCTTCATTAGCGCCACCGTGTGCCGGCCCCCATAGCGCGCTAATGCCTGCTGTAATTGCGGCAAAAGGATTGGTGCCTGTTGAGCCTGACATACGAACGGTAGATGTCGATGCATTTTGCTCGTGATCTGCATGTAAAATTAAAATGCGATCCATCGCTTGAATGAGTGTGGGATTTTTTGCTTTGGGATCATCGCCAAATAACATATGCAAAAAATTTTCGGTATAACCCAATTGATTATTCGACGCGACAAATGATTTCCCTTGATTGTGATGGTATGCCATCGTCACAATGATCGGAATTTTCGCGATCAATTCAATGACGGCAGTTTCGCGATCTGCTGGTTTTGCAATATTTAAATGAGTGTAACGCGTTGACAACGCGCCCATCACGCCAAGCACGATTCCCATCGGATGTGCGTCTTTGGAAAATCCATCAAAAAATTTTTTCGTTTCTGCATCGATTGTAGAAGCATGCGCAATTTTTTCTTGAAATAATTTTTTTTGTGCGTCTGTCGGCAATTCGCCGTACAACAATAAATAACACACATCAATGTAATCGCGATGAAAAGCCAATTGATCGATAGGGTACCCGCGATACAATAAAATGCCTTTGTTGCCGTCGATATAAGTGATTTTTGATTCGCAAGCGGCGGTCGCATAGAAGCCTGGGTCATACGTGAAATGTTCATGACCACTTAATGACTTTACGTCAATGACATCGTTGCCCAATGTGGCAGAATAAATGGGTAATTCTAGCGATTCTGTTCCAAATTGTAATGTGGCGGTTGTTTTAGGCACGGCATACCTCACAGATCTTTTTCAATGTAGTATAATGCTGCTTGAGTGACAAGGGAAAGCTATTTGATATCTTGTTGTTATTCAGTATAATGGCGCAGCTTTGCATAATTTGGAATGTGTTATGGAGAGACCGGTACATTTAAATTTGTTTCGCATGTCATTTCCGCCAATGGCGATCGTGTCTATTCTGCATCGAATCTCTGGAGTGCTGATCTTCCTGTTGTTGCCACTGGCGCTGCATCTTTTATATCAATCGTTACAATCACACAGCAGTTTTATGGCGCTCAAACAATCACTCACGTCACCCTGCTTATTATTTTTTGTATGGATATTGATTTGCGCTGCCGGTTTTCATTTGTTGGCGGGCATTCGTCATATGTTCATGGATTGTGGATACGGCGAAAGTTTGGTGGTCGCGCGCGTGACCGCGTATGTGATTTTCTTTTTAGCGATCATACTGTTTGTGTTGGCGGGAGTGTGGCTGTGGTAGAAAAGCAAAATGCCCGCGGTTTTCACGATTGGATTGCGCAGCGCGCTACCGCACTTATCATCGGCATTTACACACTTTTTGTTTTTTATTTTCTTTTTTCTCACGAGCCTCTGCATTATTTTGCATGGCGCGCGCTTTTTTCTCACAGTGTCATGAAAATTGCGACGATGATTGTGGTGTTATCGATTGCGTGGCACGCGTGGATAGGATTGTGGACGGTGTTTACAGATTACATCAAAGTTGTTTTTGTGCGTATTGTGCTGGAAATTGTGGTGATTCTTGCGTTGTTAACGTATGTGATTTGGTGTTTTGATGCGTTGTGGTAATTATGAATTTTAGTACAAAAGAATTTGATGCAGTGATTGTTGGCGCCGGCGGTGCAGGCATGCGCGCGGCGTTGCAATTAGCGCAAAGTAAAAAACAATATAATGTCGCCGTGATTTCAAAAGTGTATCCCACGCGTTCACATACAGTTTCCGCGCAAGGTGGTATTGCCGCAGCGCTTGGTAATGTCACGCCTGATAAATGGGAATGGCATATGTATGACACTGTCATTGGGTCAGATTGTTTAGCGGATCAAGATGCCGCGGAATATATGTGCGAGCAAGCGCCTGCATCTGTGATTGAATTGGAACACATGGGCTTGCCGTTTTCTCGTTTAGACGATGGAAAAATTTATCAACGCGCGTTCGGTGGGCACACCCGCGATTTTGGTGGTGAATTGGCGCGTCGCACGTGCGCTGCAGCCGATCGCACGGGACATGCGATGTTGCACACGTTGTATCAAAAAAATATTGAAGCAAAAACGCATTTTTTTAATGAATGGTATGCCATCGATTTGATTCGTTCTGAAAATAACGGTATTGCGGGTGTCATGGCGCTGTGTATGGAAACGGGCGAACTTTGTTTTTTCAAAGCGCGCGCGGTAGCGCTTGCAACTGGTGGCGCTGGCCGCATTTTTGCAACGACGACAAATGCGTATACGAATACAGGCGATGGATTGGGGCTTGTGTTGCGCGCAGGATTTCCGGTGCAAGACATGGAGTTTTGGCAATTTCACCCGACCGGATTGGCCGGTGTTGGCGCGCTCATCACCGAAGGTTCTCGCGGTGAAGGCGGTTATTTGTTGAATGGCAATGGCGAACGTTTCATGGAACGTTATTCGCCGCATTTAAAAGATTTGGATTGTCGCGACGTGGTGTCGCGCTCCATGATTATTGAAATTTTGGAAGGCCGCGGCGCCGGGCCCAATAAAGATTATATTTTGCTGAAGCTCGATCACCTCGGTGAAAAAGTATTGAATGAACGCTTGCCGGGTATTTTGGAATTGTCCCGAAAATTTTTGCATGTTGACCCTGTGAAGCAACCGATTCCGGTTGTGCCCACCTGTCATTATCAAATGGGTGGTGTTCCAACAACGATTCATGGTCAAGCGATCACGCGTCGACACGGTCAAGATGAAATTATCGAGGGATTATTTGCAGCAGGTGAATGTGCGTGCGTTTCTGTGCACGGCGCGAATCGCCTTGGCACCAATTCGTTGTTGGATTTGATTGTGTTTGGTCGCGCCATTGGTTTGCATTTGGAAGAAGAGTTGCAGCAGGGTTTAAGTTTTCGTAAAGCATCTTCATCTGAAATCGATCGCGCGTTGCAACATTATCAGCGCTGGGAAAATTCTGAAAACACGGAAGATCCATATCACATTCGCAGCGAAATGAAACGCGTGATGCAAAGTTATTTCGGTGTATTTCGCAATAAAGATCCCATGCAAAAAGGATTAAATGAATTGCGTGTGTTGCGCGAACGATTGCAAAAAGCAAAATTGTTAGATCGTTCTCAAGCATTTAATACCACGCGTGTCGAAATGTTAGAGCTTGATAATTTAATGACGATTGCGATTGCGACGGCAACGCTCGCACTTGAGCGCGAAGAAAGTCGCGGTGCGCACGCACGATACGATTTTCCTGAGCGTGATGATAAGCGGTGGCTGAAACATTCTGTTTATTTTGCGGATGGTACGCTAGATTTTCGCCCGGTGAATATGAAGCCAAAACATGTGGCGCCGGTTCCACTAAAATTGCGGGAGTGATGCGCATGATATTTTCTATTTACCGATTTGACCCCGCCGTGGATCAAAAACCACGGATGCAAGAATACGAACTGGATATTGAAAAAATCCAAGGCAAGATGTTGCTGAATGCGCTCGAAGCCATCAAAGAACAAAATCCCGACCTCGCATTTCGGCGTTCTTGCGGTGAAGGCGTGTGCGGTTCCGATGGTATTAATATCAACGGCAAAAATGGATTGGCTTGCGTTACGCGTTTGCATGATTTGCCTAATCGCGTGACGTTAATGCCATTGCCTGGTTTTCCGGTGATTCGTGATTTAATTGTGGATATGGAACCGTTTTTCGATCAATACAAACGGATAAAACCTTATCTTCAAAATACATCGCCAGCGCCTGAAAAAGAACGTTTACAATCGCCAGAACAGCGTGCAAAATTGGACGGGTTATATGAATGCATCTTATGTGCTTGTTGTACAGCATCTTGTCCGTCATACTGGTGGAATCCGGATAAATTTGTGGGTCCGGCAGGTTTGTTGAATGCTTACCGTTTTGTGGCGGATAACCGGGACAACCAAACCGAAGAGCGGTTGGTGGCACTGGAAGATCCTTACAGTGTTTTTCGTTGTCGCACAATTATGAATTGTGCTAACGTTTGCCCCAAAGGTTTAAACCCCACGGAAGCGATTCGCAAGCTACGGACGGAAATGTTATCCATAAAATCAGAGCCGCGCGCGTAAGCAAGCGGGTTCTTAAAATTTGAGCCGCGCGCGTAAACGAGCGGGTTCTTTTTCCCGGTAGCGTTATGAATCATCAAACATTCGAGCAAAGTTCTTATTTATCCGCCGACAGCGCCGACTATATCGACGCCTTGTATGAATCTTATTTAGCAGATCCCAATCAGGTGCCTGATCATTGGCGCGCATATTTTGATGCGTTGCCGAAAAATGCCGCCAACGGTCACGGCGATGTTTCTCACGCGGCGATTCGTGACGCGTTTCGCGACATGGCGAGTGAGCCACGCGCGGCAGCGCCGGTATTTTCCGCGATTTCGCCGACAAAACAATCAGCGGTGGATGCATTAATCACCGCGTATCGTCGCTTTGGTCATTTGGATGCGGCAATCAATCCATTGAATCCACCAATAATTCCTGATGTGCGTTTGCAATTATCGCATTATGGATTGTCTGATGCCGATTTAAATGAATCATTTGATGCGAGACGATTATTTCCGAATAACGGTACCGCAACGTTACAAAAAATTATTGCTACTTTGCGAGAATTATATTGTGGCTCTATTGGTATCGAATACACGCGATTAACCAATGAAGTGGAGCGCGAATGGTTGCGCGATTATATCGAACATAAAATTCCCGCGATGCAATTTTCCCCAGAAGAAAAAAAACAATTACTGGAGAAACTCACGCAAGCTGAGGGATTAGAAAAAGCATTAGACAGCAAATACCCCGGCCAAACGCGATTTTCCAACGAAGGGGGCGACTCGTTAATTCCCATGATGGATATTTTGGCAACGGATGCATGTGCGCAAAAAGTGCGTGAAATTGTGATTGGAATGCCGCATCGGGGGCGCCTGAATGCACTCGTGAATATCATGGGAAAATCACCGGCGGAATTATTTTTGGAATGCGATGGCAAAAAAGAGTATGGCGCCACCACAGGCGATGTGAAATATCACTACGGATTTTCAAGAGATGTGAAAACCGAGCATGGCGCGATTCATTTGTCTCTTGCGTTTAATCCATCGCATTTAGAATTTATTAATACGGTGGTGATGGGTTCGGTGCGCGCGCGTCAAGAGCGCCCTCACGATATGCCCAAAAAAGATTATGCTTTTCCTGTGCTCATTCATGGCGATGCCTCGTTTGCGGGTCAAGGTATTGTGATGGAAACGTTAGCGATGTCACAAACGCGTGCATATACCGTTGGCGGCACGATTCACATTATTTCTAATAATCAAATTGGATTTACCACGAGTGATCCCGCCGATGCGCGTTCTTCGCATTATTGTTCTGATTTGGCAAAAATGATTGATGCGCCCATTTTGCATGTGAATGGGGATGACGTGGAAGCATGCATTCGCACGGTCAAATTGAGCTTGGATTATCGCATGCGTTTTCACAAGGATGTGGTGATTGATATGGTGTGTTATCGCCTGAAGGGTCACAACGAAGCTGATGAGCCTACGTGTACGCAGCCGCTCATGTATCAAATCATCTACGCAAAAAAATCACCGCGCGCTATTTACGCAGAAAAATTAATGAATGAAAAAATTATTTCAGCGGCTGATGCCCAAAAAATGATTGATATGTATCGTGCGCAATTAGATGAAGGCAAGCCTGTCGTGTCTCTCATGCAAAATGGTTTGTCGGAACATTACGCAGCTAATTGGGCGCCGTTTTTAAATCATGATTGGAAAACGGCAGCGGTCACGCGTGTATCGCGCGATGTGTTAGATTTTTTAGGCAAAAGAATTACGTCAGTGCCAGATAATTTTGCTTTGCAACGTAATGTGAGCGCGATCATGCAAGCGCGTGTGAAAATGATGGCGGGGGAGTTGCCGCTTGATTGGGGATGCGCAGAGACGTTGGCGTATGCCGCATTATTGAATGAAGGGCGTCCCGTGCGATTTACAGGCGAAGATGTTCGGCGCGGTACTTTTTTTCATCGTCACGCGGCATTGTTCGATCAAAAAACAGGCGCGGAATATATGCCGCTTGCACATTTATCCGATAAACAAGCGCACATGCAAATTTATGATTCGCTGTTGTCAGAAACAGGCGCATTGGGATTTGAATATGGTTATTCTTCTGCAGATCCAAATTCACTTGTGATGTGGGAAGCGCAATACGGTGATTTTGTAAATGTGGCGCAAGTCATTGTGGATCAATTTATTAGTTCTGGGTGGCAGAAATGGAATCGGATGTCGGGCTTGGTGATGTTATTGCCGCATGGTTCAGAAGGAGCGGGGCCTGAGCATTCTTCAGCGCGACTGGAACGTTTTTTGCAATTGTGCGCGCAAGATAATATGCAAGTGTGCGTGCCGTCAACACCCGCGCAAATTTTTCATTTGTTGCGACGCCAAGTCATTCGTCCTTACCGCCAGCCTTTAATCACGTTGACACCCAAGAGTTTATTACGTCATAAATTAGCGGTGTCAAGCTTAGATGATTTGTGCAACGGTGAGTTTCAGTGCGTGATTCCCGAAGTAGATGCGATGAGCAATGAAAAAATTACCCGCTTGGTGTTGTGCTGTGGAAAAGTATATTACGAATTGTTGATGAAGCGTCGCGAACAAAAAATTGAGACCATCGCCATCGTGCGCATTGAACAATTGTATCCATTTCCCGATGATGCACTCAAAGCGGAAATTAAAAAATATCCCCACCTGAAAGAAATGGTGTGGTGTCAAGAAGAGCCGAAAAATCAAGGCGCATTTTATGACTCGCGTCATCGCTTGGTGCGTTGCATGCCTGAGCAGGTAAAATTATTTTATGCGGGGCGACGCGCCATGGCAGCGCCAGCGTCCGGATATCCCGCATTGCATCACACACAACAAGCCGAATTAATTGGAAAAGCGTTGGGGTTATTGGCAGCGGATTTAAGTAAGTAATCTCAATAAATAATGAGCCGCGAGTGTTAACGAGCGGTTATAATTGAGCACGAGGTTGAGTGATATGCCCATCGAAATTAAAGTTCCTTTATTACCAGAATCCGTCGCCGATGCCGTCGTCGCAAAGTGGTACAAAAAAGTGGGCGACAGTGTTGCGCGCGATGAAAATCTTGTGGATTTAGAAACAGACAAAGTGATGCTGGAAGTGCCAGCGCCAAAATCAGGCGTGATTGAAAAAATTATTGTAACAGAAGGCACTGTTGTTAAAGCAAATGCATTGTTAGCAATTATAAAAGAAGGGGAGGTGGGAGCGCAAGCGACCACGCAAGCGAAAGCGACCACGCAAGCGCAAGCGACCACGCAAGCGAAAGCGACCACACAAACGCAAACGACTGCGCAAATACCCGCTCCCACTCCAGTAGCGTCAGCGATTACCCCAACAGCATCAGCGACCACGTCAGTAGCGACGTCAGCAACCACACCAGTATTACCTCCATCCCAACGCCGCCGCAACGCCATGAGTGAAATAATTCAAGCAGAAGTAGCGCAAGCCCCCGCATCGCGTTTAGAAAAACGTGTTCCTATGTCGCGTTTGCGTCAACGCGTCGCAGAACGTTTGAAAGAAGTGCAAAATACCGCTGCGATTTTAACGACGTTCAATGAAATTAACATGAAAGCGGTGATGGATCTGCGCAACCAGTATAAAAATGATTTTGAAAAAAAATTCGGCACGCGTTTAGGTTTCATGTCATTTTTTACCAAAGCTGCAGTGGAAGCGTTAAAACAATTTCCTGCAGTGAATGCTTCCATCGATGGCGCGGATATTTTGTATCACAATTATTATGATATCGGTATCGCGATCGGTAGCGAGCGCGGATTGGTCGTGCCCATTGTGAGAAATGCGAATCAAATTTCCATGGCCGATATTGAAAAACAAATTCGCGATTACGCGAAAAAAGCGGGCGATGGAAAAATTGCGATGGAAGATTTAATGGGCGGTACTTTTACGATCACGAATGCAGGAACGTATGGTTCCATGATGTCAACACCGATCATTAATCCGCCGCAAAGTGCGATTTTGGGTATGCATAATATTGTGGAGCGCGCCGTGGTTGAAAATGGCCAAATCGTTGCGCGTCCAATGATGTATGTTGCTCTATCTTATGATCATCGCATCGTCGATGGTCGTGAAGCAGTATTATTTTTAATGGCGATTAAGCAAGCGATCGAAGATCCAGCGAGAATGGTGTTGGGAATATAAATTTTTCATCAAAAAGCACTCAAAATTGGCGGTTAATGATTGGGGCTGAGTTGTTACGTATCCTTCTCATTCGCATTTTTAAATAAAACAGGTATATTGGCGCATGGACTGAGGATCAGACATGCGTGCGCGGCACTTATTTATTTTGGTTTTTTTTTGGTTGAGTGTTTTTTTATTTTCGGCATACGCTGATGAAATACCGCATGCAAAAAATTTATTCGTTCCTGATGATCGATCACAATTACCAGCAGTATTGAATAATTCTTATTTAGGTGTCGCAGCAGGGTATATTCGCACACCATTTTCTAATGCAGACATGCTGAATGGATTTCAAGCCAATTCATTCAATACCGAATCCTATGCGCCCATGATTTTCATTGGGCATTACTATAATCCGTATCTGGCGACAGAAATCAATATGATTGGGCGATTGAATGTGTTTGCTCATTTGCCCAGTGGCGGTAAAAAAATTATTCACATGTCGATCTTCAGCGCGTTGCTGCGTCCAACATTACCAGTGACACGCCGTTTTAGTTTGCATGGATTGTTAGGATTCGGCACCATTTCTCGTTCTGGATTTTCAGTAAATAATGCAACGGCTGTATCGACGAAAAATTTAATTTCGTTGATAACGGGTGGCGGTATTTCATATGCAGTATTGCCGTATTTGAACCTGACTGCCGGGTTAATGTATGCACCGCCAGGTGCCGACCAACAACCGAGCACAACCTACATTTACGCAGGATTTTATTTCTTACTTCACCGGTTGCATTTACCAGCCTATTATTCCGATCACTTTATTTTTCATCGACATTTAATTCAGTTCGGCGCTTTTACAGACGTCATTTTCAACCCCCGTGATGTTAACCAATATTTTTCTTCGACAGATAGCGATTTTCCCATTTTTTGGTCGGGTTCTGTTGCATTGCGAAATGGCGCGTGGATTCGATATGAAAAAAATATTTTTCACACGCATAAATTTTTTTCGCTGGACTGGGGCGCGAGTGTGTCGACGTATTATTCAAAAGTGGATGATACGTCGATACAGGCATTTTCATTGTATCCCGTTATGCGCCTGTGGTTTTTACATTTTCCAAAAGCGGATTTTTATTTTAGTTATTCCGCCGCAGGATTAACGTATTTAACACGTCGATTTTTGGATGGTCGAGATTTGGGTAGCCAATTTATTTTTCAAGATTTGATGGGTATCGGTGGTTTTTTTGGAGAAAAAAAACATTTTAATGTGAGTATCGGCATCGGTCATTATTCCAATGGAAATCTATTTCCACGCAACCCAGGTATTGATGTGCCGCTGACTCTGACGGCGGGGTATGCGTTTTCTTGACAAACTCCCCTGATGTCCTATAATATGACTAGTCTGACTAGTTGTATTTTAAGCGGGGTTGTCATGAGCGCAGCAGAAAAATCATGGGCATTGCAGGATGCCAAAGCGCGATTCAGTAATGTCGTGAAAAAAGCAGAAAACGAGGGGCCGCAATTCATTTCAGTGCGCGGCAAACCCTCGGTCGTTGTCATTTCTCAAGGCGATTATTTTGCGCTCATTGCGACCCACGAAACCTTGGTCGATTTTTTCAGGCGATCGCCCTTAGTAGGTGTACGTTTTTCAGTAAAACGCAACAGATCGTTACCGCGAGATATTGAGTTATGAATTATTTGCTCGACACGAATATTATCTCTGAGTTGGTTAGCGCAAAACCAAGTCGTCATGTCACGCAATGGATGATAAAAATTCCAACCCACGCATTCTTTTTGAGTGTCCTCACGATGGGTGAAATTCGAAAAGGGGTGGAAAAAATTAATGACTCCAAGCGAAAACAAAAATTGTTGTTGTGGCTTGAAAATGAAGTGCCAGCCATGTTTCAGCATCGCATCTTGCCAATTACGCTTGAAATCGCTGATCGATGGGGGAGATTGCAATATCAAGTGAAAAGACCATTGCCTGCCATTGATAGTTTGTTGGCAGCCACAGCGTTGCATCACGATATGATGTTGGTTACACGCAATGTTAAAGATTATGCGGATTGTCCGGGGTTAGAAATCTTGAATCCGTGGATGTGATGTTTTGGGACAGGGCCTAGCATTGCCCCCAAGTCAAAAATAATTTACCATTCGCGCAGTGCTTTGTTTTATCAAATTTATAACCGGACAGTTCAGTATGAATTTACATGAATATCAAGCGAAGAATCTGTTGAGACAATGTCATGTGCCCGTGCCCGATGGCGAAGTAGTTTTTAATCCCGACGATGTGAAAGAAGCAGTATTGCGCATTGGCGGGCATCGCTGGGTCGTGAAAGCGCAGGTGCATGCCGGTGGTCGCGGCAAAGCAGGTGGCGTGAAGTTGGTGAACAGCGTTGATGAAGCGGTAACGTTTGCGCAAAAAATACTGGGTACGCGCCTAGTCACTTTTCAGACTGATGACAAAGGCCAGCCTGTCAATCAACTGTGGATTGAAAAGTCGTCCGATATTGCTCGTGAATTATATTTAAGTGCTGTCATCGATCGCGCAACGCAATCGATTGTGTTTATGGCATCGACGGAAGGGGGTGTTGAAATCGAAGAAGTGGCGCACAACACTCCTGAAAAAATTTTGAAAATTGTGGTAGATCCCGGAATTGGATTATTGCCGTATCAATGTCGCGAATTATTTTTTGGATTGCAGTTGCATGCGGATCAGATGCGCGCGTTTACACAATTAATGACAGGATTATACGAAGCCTTTGTTGCTAATGACATGAGCTTGTTGGAAATCAATCCACTCGTTGTTACTAAAAATAATGAATTAATTTGTTTGGATGCAAAAGTGAATTTAGATGACAATGCGCTGTATCGTCACGCCGATTTGCGTGCGATGCGTGATACAACACAAGAAGATCCGCGTGAAACACATGCGCAACAATGGGAATTAAATTACGTTGCGCTGGATGGTGATATTGGTTGCATGGTAAACGGCGCAGGTTTGGCGATGGCAACAATGGATCTCATTAAATTGCAAGGCGGCAACCCGGCGAATTTTTTGGATGTGGGTGGTGGCGCTACCAAAGAGCGCGTGACCGAAGCATTTAAAATTATTACGTCCGATAAAAATGTGAAAGGTATTTTGGTGAACATTTTTGGCGGTATTGTGCGCTGCGATATGATCGCGGAAGGAATTATTGCAGCAGTGGCGCAAGTGGGTGTTAAAGTGCCTGTGGTCGCGCGATTAGAAGGAAATAATGCTGAACTTGGTGCGAAAAAATTAGCGGACAGCGGATTAAATATCACACCTGCTGCAGGATTTACTGAAGCAGCGAGAAAAATAGTTCAACTCACCTTTACCAAAAGAGAAGCACCAGCATGAGTATTTTAATTAACAAAAACACCAAAGTAATCTGCCAAGGTTTTACGGGAAAGCATGGCACATTTCATTCTGAGCAATGTCGTGATTATGGTACAAAATTAGTGGGCGGTGTGACGCCAGGAAAGGGCGGCGAAACGCATTTGGGTTTGCCGGTATTTGACAGCGTTAAAAAAGCGTATGACGCAACGAAAGCCGATGCAACCATGATTTTTGTACCAGCGCCTTTTTGCAAAGATTCGATTGTGGAAGCCATCGACGCAGGAATCAAGCTCGTGATTTGTATTACCGAAGGTGTGCCTGTGCTCGACATGATGGCGATTAAAGCCTACATGAAAGGCAAAGACGTGCGTTTGATTGGGCCGAATTGTCCCGGCGTAATCACACCCGGCGAATGTAAAATCGGCATTATGCCAGGTCACATTCATCAGCCTGGAAAAGTGGGCATCGTGTCTCGCTCAGGAACACTCACGTACGAAGCAGTTAACCAAACAACAGAATTGGGTTTTGGTCAAAGCACTTGTGTTGGTATTGGTGGTGATCCGATTGCAGGAACGAGCTTCATCGATGTGCTTGCTTTATTCGAAAAAGATTCACAAACGGAAATTATTGTGATGGTAGGCGAAATCGGTGGATCTGGTGAAGAAGAAGCGGCGGAATATATTAAGCATCACGTGAAAAAACCAGTCGTCTCTTACATTGCAGGTGTAACCGCACCTCCGGGGCGTCGCATGGGACATGCGGGCGCAATTATTGCGGGCGGCAAAGGTACCGCGGCTGAAAAATTTAAAGTATTAGAAGCGGCTGGTGTGCATACCATCAAATCGCCAGCGGATATTGGGAAAGCGGTAGCGAGTGTATCAAACAGGACATAGACGCGAGCGGCAAAAAAATAGAACGGGACACAGACACGAGCGGCAAAAAAATAGAACGGACACAGACACGAGCGGTAGCGAGTGTATCAAACAGGACATAGACGCGAGCGGCAAAAAAATAGAACGGACACAGACACGAGCGGTAGCGAGTGTATCAAACAGGACATAGACGCGAGCGGTAGCGAGCTGTAAATTTGATTTTTTTCTCATAATGATCTCATAATCGCATAACTCAAAAGGAGTTGAGTATGCGATCAGAAATAAAACAAAAATTATTTGAATTAACTCAGCGTATTGAGGATGAAAAAAGAAACCTCAGCACTTTCGTCGATAATTTTGTATTCTCACACAAGCTTGGCGAGGTCGGTATCCCTGAACAAGAATTGTTGTCGGATTACAACCATCGGATGTTGACTTGGCTTCATGAGTGGGCGATCACTTTTCAAAAGGAATTAAGTGAATTCGCTGGCGAAGACAGTTTGCTTACAGTCTGCATTCATAAAAGAGAACAACTATTTGCGCTGATTATGCAGCGCGTTCATTTCGGATTACCTCATGTCATCAGCGACTTGACTCGTACGTATTATTTTCCCGCACACAAAATGTTACTGGCGTGCGCCGAATTAGCAGTGGATGAACAAACTTCTGTTTGTCAATTTATGATGCCTTGGGTAGGGGAAGTGATCGGTGGTGCGGTGAGTGGCGATGTTAAGGCATCGACGGAAAATGCAGAGGGAAAATTTATTCCCGCAGAATTTATCAGCAATGAAAGCGGCAGCGGATTGATTGATGTTTTGGGATATGTAGATTACATCCGTGATAATAGTGTTATCGCCGATGCTTTTTTTAGAAATCCAGCGCGTCAACAATTGATGCGTGATCGATGCAGCATAAAATACAAAGAATACATCATCATGCTGCGTTATTTGCATGAAAGACGCACGCAGGACCCCAGCAATATCGGATTTCATCTTTTTCAATTGGCTACATCGTTGTATGAACGCTCCGAAAATCGCCGTGGCAATTATCATTTTGCGAATTCGGGATATCGAGATGTAATCGTTCAATTTCATTCTATCTGGGCATCATTGCCATCAGAAGATCAAGAAAAAATAAAATATTTTCGTTCTGATCCCAACGGTATTTCTCTGGGCGAGGATTTGTTGGTGTTATTTAGCTCAGAAAATTTACTGAACGATGTAGAGGAAAAACAAGTAACGATAATTATGAAGAAGTATAATCGTGATACGTCGCAATGTGTTGCTGTAACAGCGGGGCGATTTTTTTCTGCATTGGATAAGCATCGAGAATGGTATGCTATTAAAGTCAATGCAGTTGAAACTCGAAATATTTATGAAACACCTGATTTTGAAGCAGTACGTACTGTATTAGAGAAAGAATTACACGATCCTGATAGCTATCTTACTCAGTCGCAGCATTTTGTGATACAAGCACTGAATGGACGATGGACCAGTTGTTATCAACGTTTTTTTGAATGGTTGCCAATGATTGCTACATTGCATCGCAATCAGTTGCTTTCCGTCAATCAACATCCAAAAGAAAGTTGTCAATCCACTGATGATGTATTTACGTATTTGTTTCAAATTCAAAATAGGGATGATCGCAGAGCATGTTGGCGTTTTTTTGAAAAATATTGGGTGAATTTTATCGATGAATACAACGCCATCATTTTTTTGCATTACTGTCTTGACGTGAGTTACCTCAGCGCTTTCAGTAAAGGCATTCAGTGTTACTTTTCCGAGAAATCGTCGTTATTGCGATATGAAAAATTATCGGGATGGTGTGAAAAATACGCATCGTCATTGCATGCTGTACGTCTGTCGTTTATTTTCAGCCTGGTTAAAGACGCTTCATTTTTTATTGCTGATACGGATTGTTTTTTTAGATGTGTTTTTGCTTGTGAAACGCCAGCGGAACTCAGAAAACTGTTGATATTGATGAGTGAGCACGCGCTGATCCTGCAGGACATCGACAATAAAAAAAGGGGCAGTGCGCTTCTTGCGATCTCAGATAAAGCAAAAAGACTAGCGGATGATTTACAGGCGCATTCATTTCATTACAATGATTTTATGCAGCAATTGTTGCAAGTACAATTGCCGATATTACTGAGTGATCGTGTGCTGGAGCAGATTGGGGGAGGTGTTTCGTCATCACACTGCGCTCTTTTTTCTTGTATTTCAAAGTATCGATACAATAATTTTATGAATGCATTACAAGAGTGTAAAAATCCTTTAGATCGGTTTGAAAAGATATATTCTGAGAAAAAAAGGAAAATCAAGGATAATGCATTAAAACGAATTTCCAATCATTTTCATCCTGCTTTTTTCTCAGATCGATCTCCGGGGCGTGAGCTGATGAATCGACGTCCATCTGAAGAGTGGCTTAATTTTTCGTATGCGTCAGTGTAATAACTCAGCCTCAATCATTAACCGCCAATTTTGAGTGCTTTTTGATGAAAAATTTCGCTGCGCTGCTCATTTACTAACGTGTAAACTGCGCTGCTCGCTCAACTTT
>MGXR01000019.1 GCA_001801425.1 Gammaproteobacteria bacterium RIFCSPHIGHO2_02_FULL_42_43 | reverse complement strand
CCATCACAGGATTACAGCCCAATACGACATATCAAGCCACAATGGTAACCAGTAGCAACGCGCCGCTTTCTAACCAATTGTCATTCACTACCAGTCAGGTAACGTCAAGTAGCCTCACCGTTTCTATTCCTTCACCAACTATTACCGCCACTTGCGCTAAAATTTCTTGGCAACCTGTGACAGGTAGCAATATTTCTTACAGTATCAGCGGCGTTTCTCAATACACAACGCCAACCACAACAAATGGCGCGGTGAGTAGTATATTGCATGGATTATCGCAAAACAAAGAGTATACGATTGCTGTTAAAGCAACAGACGATACGAATGACGTAATTGCCTCATCGCCTCACAAAACTTTTCACACGCAACAAGCACCGATCATGAAAGTCGCATATTCTTCGGACGAAACAGCAAAAGTGACTTGGTCTGCACCGACAAATATGATAGCTGGCCCAGCAGTATCTTACGTAGTAACCGCTACTGGAAATGCAACGGTATTAAGACAAGGTAACACAGCCCAATTGACAAATTTAAAACCTAATACGGAATATACCGTTTCAATGGTTGTCACACCACAGAATTTTCCAACCCAATGTAAATTTTCAGTGCAAACATCTTTTCATACACGTTGATACGTCATCCCGCGGCGAAGACCGCGGGATCTAGTAATAAAAATCATCGATCCCGCGGTCTTCGCCGCGGGATGACGTAGTGGGAACAATTATTTTTTTAACGCGTGAATCACAAACTGCTCTATTTGATCGCTCACGATTTCCGCCGCTTGATTGGTTGCTAGAACACCACTGTAAGAATTATTTCTCGATGCAGGAATCACTGCTTCAACAATACGATTTGAAATGACTTCGCCATTATTCATGCGCATCAGTGTCGCACTCATGCGCAAACGCACTTGACTCACTGGTTGCAAAAATTCTTGCTGCAATGTTAATAATTGCAAATTTAATTGATAATCCGCTGTGCCTGAAAATGGCGCCGTCACCACTGCTTTAAAATAATTTGTTTGGCGAATGCGTTCAGCAATCAACGGCAATAATAAAGAGGCTGGCGGTGCGACCCACCGATGATTCGCATACGATTTGAGTTGATACGGCACCATGACGTAAACCATTTGCGATGACGCGTATCCGGGCGCCGCCATGGGAGCTGTCACCAACAATGTATTTTGTGTGGCTTGATACACTTTATTATTTTGCTTCACGGGCCAGCGCGTAATCGTGTATGTGGATTCCGGCGCTAATTTCACGGGTGACACAACACTGCATCCGGCCACAAAAAAAGTGATCAACAAAATAAATAATTTTTTCATCATTTTTCTCCGGGGCCTAGCGTATTGCTATCGTGTGCTCTACCGCGCACCAACATGCTGGGGTCACGCTGCAATTCATTCGTTAAATGCTGCACGCTCAATGACACTTGCGACAAACTCGACAACGCTTGTTCTGCATTGGGCATCACTTGATTGGAAAAATTATTCAACACCGCACGACCACTTTGCATCGTGTTACTAATATTTTGAGACATCTGATTCATTTGGAGCGACAGCTGATCCACCGACTGCAATGTTTTATTCATTTGCCCAATCGTATCAGGAAATTGATCGCTCGCTTTAGAAATATTTTCCAGCGTGTGACGCAATGAGTGTATGGTGTCGGTAAATTCTTCAGAATTATCTGACAACGCTTTACTCACGACAGCAATATTTTGCAATGATTCCTGAATCGATTCGCGATTATTTTTATTTAACACATCCGCAACACTGGCACTTAATTTTTGAATATCAGCAGTCACTTCCGGCAATGCCGTACTCAATTGCATTAAAAAAGAAGGCTTGGAAGGAATGATGGGGTAAGGTTGCCCCGCTGTAGCCACAAGCGGCGGTGCTTTTTCTGTGTCTGCTTTTAGATTGACATACACAACACCGGTGAGCCCTTGCACGTTTAACATGGCATAAGTGCCTGTCGTGATCACAACATCGGGTTCAACGCGCAACACAATTTTAACCAGCTTGGAATTTTGTTGATCGAGCGTGATAGATTCCACATACCCTACTTTCACACCGTTGAATCGCACAAGGCTTTCTTCGTTAAGACCCGTCACATCTTCGTGCACATAAACCCAGTACGTGCGATACAATTTTCCATGGCCAATGGTGCTTAGCCAAATAACCGTCATCAACAACACCGCTGTGAGTACAACCACAAAAACGCCAACGACAGTGTAGTTTACTTTGCCTTGCATATTCTAACCCAATTTATTACGATGCCCGCTAAAATAAGATTGTATGGCAGGATAAGGATTTTTACGCAACACATCCATGGGTTGATCTGCCAATACTTTCCCTTCTCCTAAAAATATAACACGGTCTGGCACATACCACAGCGTATCTAGATCGTGCGTGACCATCACAAACGTTAATCCCAAGTTATCACGCATATGTAAAATCAAGTCATCCAAATCACCTGCGCTCTTTGGATCCAATCCCGCCGTTGGCTCATCTAAAAAAATTAACTCGGGATCAAATGCGATGGCACGCGCCAATGCAGCGCGTTTTCTCATACCGCCGCTTAATTCCGAAGGATATTTGTAAGCCGCATCGAGCTCGAGCCCGACCATCGTAATTTTTAATTTGGCAAGTTCGATCTGCATCTCGCGCGGCATGATGGCGTATTCATGTAATACATATAAAATATTTTCTAATACATTGAGTGAACTGAATAATGCGCCACTTTGAAACATCACCCCCCAGCGTTTTTGTACGGCCAGCAACACATCATTGGAAGCGGTTAACACATTGGTGTTGAATACAGAAATTTCGCCAGACGTTGGTGTCATCAGTCGCAAAATGCTGCGCAGCAATGTGGTTTTACCACAACCGCTGCCGCCGATAATCGCGATAATTTCTCCGCGTTTGACGCTAAAATTCACATCATCATGGATCCAGCGCCCGCCCAAATAATTTTTCAAGTGGCAAACGTCGATAATGTTTTCAGATAACGCCATTTCCATCACAGATCCATCCAATTAAATAAAATGGAAAATAATCCGTCTGCTAAAATAATCAAAAAAATCGC
This sequence comes from Gammaproteobacteria bacterium RIFCSPHIGHO2_02_FULL_42_43, assembly GCA_001801425.1. Classification (GTDB taxonomy): domain Bacteria; phylum Pseudomonadota; class Gammaproteobacteria; order Coxiellales; family Coxiellaceae; genus 2-02-FULL-42-43. The sequence continues at coordinate 41,526 of MGXR01000019.1, read as the reverse complement.
TTGGACTGCAGCGCGCGTGGTTCGCTCACCGACACTTTGTGCACTGCCTTCCGCTTGAAATCCTTGAAAGCAGCCGATACCTGCAATAATCAGCGCAAAAACAGGTGTTTTTATCAATCCCAAATACAAATGTTTAATAGCCACTTCTTGCTGAAAACGCTGCAAAAATGCGGAAAAATCGATGCCCGCCATACTTTTTGCCATCACCATGCTACCAAACACACCAAACACATCGCCCCACACGGTCAAGAGCGGCAGCGCGATCACGAGCCCCACAATTTTAGGCAACACCAAGCGTTCCATCGGAGACAATCCCATGGTTTGCAGTGCATCAATTTCTTCATTCACTTTCATTGTGCCAATCAACGCAGCAAATGAGGTGCTGGTTCGCCCAGCAATAATCACAGCGCAAATGAGCGGCGAAAATTCGCGTAAAATGGCAACTCCCGACAAATCGACGATATACGCATTCGCCCCATAAATTTGCAATTGCACACCCAGCTGATAAGCCACCACCACACCAATGAGTGCCATCATCACAGCAATAATTGGCAACGCGCGATATCCGCCCACATCAATTTCATACACGACAGAACGCCATTGCATGTGTAATGGATGAAATAAAGATTTTAATAATTGCACCAACAGCTCACCCAAGAAACCAATGGCAAGTATGGTTTGAAATGCGAGATTAGTGGCACGTTTACCAATGCGATACAACATCGAAAATTGCGCTTCAACAACCGTGCTGGTTTCAATTGTTGATAATTCGCGAGTAACTAATGCTAATAGCGCTTGAAAATGGGTATTTAATCCGTCAATTTTTTTGTGTTGAAATAATTTTTCTTGCAGTGTACGCAGCAAATATGCGCCTGCGGTATCAAGATGCGTGATCTGACTTGCGTCGATTGATTGAATGGCGGGATGATCTTGCAACAACTGACGTACTTCGGTGTCAGCATAACTTATTTCAGCGATGGACCATGCGCCGATGAGTTGTAATGTTAATCCCTGCGATGTGTTGGCGATGGAGGCGAACATGTCAATCCTTTTTTATTCACTCGCTACCGCTCGTGTCTGTGTCCTAAGCGAGTGAATCAAAAAGATTATACCTGAATTGATTGGGGTGGACGATGGGGATTGAACCCACGACGGCCGGAGTCACAGTCCGGGGCTCTACCAACTGAGCTACGTCCACCATTCGACAAACAAACACAATTTATAAAAACCCGTTATAAAAACCCGCTACGCGGGATTTTATAAATTGCGCCTGACAGGGTTTACTCGGGCCATCCATGGCCCTCGCCCTTCGGGCTCGCTGCGCTCGTACAAATTTGCAATCCTGCAAATTTGCCGAACCTGAAATCAGGTTCTCATCCTGCAAACACAATTTATAAAAACCCGCTACGCGGGATTTTATAAATTGCGCCTGACAGGATTCGAACCTGTTACCCCCGGCTTAGAAGGCCGGTGCTCTATCCAAATGAGCTACAGGCGCGTGACACACGGGAATACAAAGGCAGCCTTTTCGGGGCAGAGGGATTCGAACCCCCGACATCCTGCTCCCAAAGCAGGCGCGCTACCAGACTGCGCTATGCCCCGCGAAAAATGCATCATACTGTGCGGTTACATGTGCGTCAACTTTGTGTATCATGTGACACTATGAAATCAACACAGCATATCATCGATAGCGCATTTGATCAGCATCACATGCTCACTTGCACAAACGCATCTGTGGAATTGCGAAATGCCGTTCATGACACCATTGCTCTACTCGATCAAGGAAAAATTCGCGTCGCTGAAAAAATTAACGGTGCGTGGACGACACATGAGTGGATCAAAAAAGCGATATTGTTATTTTTTAAAATCACGGACAATCAAATTATTCCCGCTGAATTTACCAATTTTTACGACAAAGTGCCGCTTAAATTTTCTAACACCACCGCAGAAGAATTTAATGCAACGAAAATTCGCGTGGTGCCAAATGCCGTGGTGCGCCGCGGCGCTTTTTTGGCATCCAATACAATTGTGATGCCGAGTTTTATAAATATTGGTGCATTTATCGATTCAGGAACGTTAATCGATACATGGTCAACGATTGGTTCCTGCGCACAAATCGGCAAAAACGTGCATATTTCTGGCGGTGTTGGTATTGGTGGCGTATTAGAACCGTTGCAGTCAGCACCGACCATTATTGAAGATAATTGTTTTATTGGCGCACGTTCTGAAATCGTTGAAGGTGTGGTTGTTGAAGCAAATAGTGTAATTTCCATGGGTGTTTTTATCGGCAAAAGCACGCCCATTTATAATCGCATGACAGATGAAATCATTGTTGGAAAAATTCCTGCGGGTTCAGTTGTTATTTCCGGGTCATTGCCTGCAGACAATGGAAAATATGCGCGTTCTGCTGCAATCATCGTGAAACAAGTCGATGAGAAAACTCGATCAAAAACGTCGATTAATGAGTTACTGAGATGCTGATAGGGAGCCGCGCGCGTAAGCAAGCGGTTTTGCAATGTCCGAAATTATTGAACTAGCAAAATCATTAATTAACATTTCCTCCATCACGCCCAACGATCACGGCTGTCAAAAAATTTTAATTGATCGATTAAAAAAAATGGGGTTCAGCATCACCGAATTAAATTCCAATGGCGTCAGCAATTTTTTTGCAACGCACGGCCACGGTGAAAAATTATTTGCTTTTTCTGGCCACACGGATGTAGTGCCGCCTGGAAATATAAATGAATGGCGCTCCCCACCCTTTCAAGCCGATATTCGCGACGGAAAATTATTTGGCCGCGGCGCTGCCGATATGAAAAGTGCATTGGCTGCAATGATTGTTGCAACCGAAAATTTTCTGCAAAAAAATAAAAATCATTCTGGAAAAATAGCATTTTTAATCACGAGTGATGAAGAAGGCAACGCCACCGACGGCACCAAAAAAATTGTGGAACATTTACAAAAAAATGATATCAAGCTCGATTATTGTTTGGTGGGAGAAGCCAGCAGCAACGAACGATTGGGTGATGTGATTAAAGTCGGCAGACGTGGATCATTGCATGGTGAGTTGACGGTATTTGGAAAACAAGGTCACATTGCATATCCGCAATTAGCAATTAATCCTATTCATCGCAGCTTTCAAGCGCTCGATGCATTAACCGGGCTTGCGTGGGATAACGGCAATGAATTATTTTCTCCAACCAGTTTTCAAATTTACAATATTAATGCAGACACCGGCGCTTCAAATATTATTCCAGGTACACTCACCGCGCGATTTAATTTTCGCTATGCGCCCACAAGCAGCGCAGAATCTCTGCAAGAAAAAACTGAAAAAATATTTCAAAATCATGGGTTGCATTACAAAATTCGTTGGTTACATGCAAGCGAGCCTTTTTACAGCCCTGCTGGAAAATTACGCGACGCTTGTATGCAAGTAATCAAATCAATTTGTCACATCGACACACAACCCAATACCACGGGCGGCACATCCGATGGTCGTTTTATCGCAAAATTAGGCACTGAGGTGGTTGAATTGGGATTGTGTAGCGATAGCATTCATCAGGTGGATGAGTATGCCAATATTGATGATGTAACACGACTTTCGCAATTGTATGAACAAGTGCTGGAAAAGTTGATGTAACTAAAATTCTGGTTTACCCTTGCAACCTGAATCTGGAGAGATGTCTGAGTGGCTTAAAGAGCACGCCTGGAAAGTGTGTGTACGCCTTAAAACGTACCGAGGGTTCGAATCCCTCTCTCTCCGAATCAATAAACAAAGAGCCGCGCGCGAGAAAGCCAAGCGAAATTTGCGAAGTACAAGTAAATCATAAAATGGCAAGGAGCCGCGCGCGTTAGCAAGCGGGTTTTTTCTTGACATAAAAAAACCCAAGGCCATTATTATTCGAGCTCTTTTACTTGTAAATTTGGGGGTTCGTGCAGCGTTTTAGGCTTCCTGAAGGATCAGGCCTGCACACCACGCTTCAACAAACTCCACCTTGCTTTTTTCACTGTAGGCTCGAATGTAATTGCCTCAGGTCACAAAACCAGTATAGCTAAATTTGATGGATTTGTCAGCGGATATACAACAAATATTTATATTTATTTCAAATGGTTGCAAGTTATTTTTAATGAAAATTAACGCATTTGCTTCGCAAATCTCGCTTGACTTTCGTGCGCGGCTCCTTGCTATATTTCTGTGGCCATCGGGTAACACAATCGGAGCCGCGCGCGTTAGCGAGCGGTTCTTTGTTTATCTATTCTCGCGGCTTCGCCATTCTAACCACAATCGCGCGCCCGCGCATGTCTTGACCGTTGGCGCTCAGTGCATTTTTTGCATCTTTGGTATTGCCAAAAGTGACAAATGCAAAACCTTTGGAGCGCCCCGTGCGATTGTCTTTAATCAGTCGCACATATTCCACCGCGCCGTATTGCGAAAAAAATTCTTTGAGATGATAACCATTCACCTGATACGGCAAATTGCCGACATACAATTGTTCGCCTTCGGGATAATCTTCTGCACGCGATTTTCTGCGGCGAATGAGGCGCACGACAAGCAAGGCGACGAGCAATACTAAAACAACGATGGCAATTAGAGTGGTTAATGGGGACATGAAATGTTCTCGCATGTGAAAAATTGTGACAATTGAAATGGAATCATTGTATGAAATGGAGTTGGAGAAGTAAAGCGCATAAATAAGTAAAGAAGCACGCGGGGAGCGAGCATCGCTCGCGGACCAAGTGCGTTAATCAGCAAAGAAGCGCGCGCGATAACAAGCGCCTATAAAGAAGGCGCCGAAGCGCCCTTTTTAGAATCACAAACGAAACGTTTACACGCTGAATTTGTAGCTAACGCCAGCTAAGTAAGCTGTAGCGCCTGGCATAGTTTGTTTCACGCCATCTTTAGTAAAGTTCTTTTGGAACGCGTGAATCGCTTGAACACTCAATGCAACATTGCGTGTCAAGTTGTAAGCAGCGCCCGCACCTAGATCAGGTGTCCAAACACTCGCACTAGTGGAAGGAGTGCCTGAAGCATATTCATAGCTACTCATGTCCATCATACCGCCTTTAGCAAATACAGAAAACTTGTCAGTAATCGGAATAATGCCTTTTGCGTTGAAATCAAAACCACCTAAGCTAACGCCCGATTTAACAGTGGCGCCATTAGCAGTTAGTGATGCATTTTGATCCAGGAAGGAAATGTAACCTACTTCAGCTGCTAAATATTTGTTGAATTGATATCCAGCATTGATTGCCCACGCAAAATTTCCACTAACTTTTTGCGTTGTTTTCTGAAAGGTATCACTTAGTGTGCCCATACCCAAATCACCACTCACAAACAAGCCAGCAGCACTGCCGTTGTCATTAGAAGAGTAGCTTGAAGAATCCATTGCATTCGCGCTAGCAGCCATGCCAGCAGTTACGGTTGCCAATGCAGCTGCACTGACGAACGTTAGGATTACTTTTTTCATTACGTATCTCACTTTTGTTGATCAAAAAAAGTGCACGCACAACGGCATGCAACGCGGGCATTATGCATAGCGATGATTTTTATGTCAATACTGTTTTTGCTATTTTTTATAATAAGTTAATGAAATTACTTAACGTAACAGATGATGTATTTTGTACGCATTTGCTCCGCAAATAAAAATGATTTTCTTCGCAAATCCCGCTCGCTGACGCGCGCGGCTCCTTGCTTAATTGGTACGTATGATGCGTTGTCACTGCAAAAATGCTACAGTGCGTCATCGAAAATAGGGATACAAATCATGCCGTCACAACATCATCAACTCATCATTTTAGGCTCAGGCCCAGCCGGTTACACAGCGGCGGTATACGCCGCTCGCGCAAATTTAAAACCCGTGTTGATCGCAGGCATGGAACCTGGCGGACAACTCATGACGACAACAGATGTCGACAATTGGCCCGGCGACATTGAAGGCTTGCAAGGCCCTGCCCTGATGGAACGCATGCAAAAACACGCAGAACGTTTCGACACAAAAATTATTTTTGATCACATCAACAAAGCAGAGTTGAAACAAAAGCCATTTCAGTTAATCGGCGACAACAGCGAATACACTTGCGATGCATTAATCATCGCAACCGGTGCTTCGGCGCGTTACTTGGGAATTCCATCCGAACAACAATATCGCGGCAAAGGTGTCTCGGCATGTGCTACGTGTGATGGATTTTTTTATCGTGGCAAAAAAGTCGCGGTGATCGGGGGTGGAAACACAGCAGTTGAAGAAGCATTGTATTTATCGAACATCGCTTCTCATGTAACACTCGTGCATCGACGCGATACATTTCGCGCGGAAAAAATTCTGATCCAAAAACTCAACGAAAAATCTAACATAAAAATTATGTATGATTCGACATTAGATGAAGTATTGGGTGATGACAAAGGTGTTAACGGTATTCGCATTAAAAACCTGAAAATAGAAAAAACAGAATCGCTCGAATTGTCCGGCGTTTTTATTGCCATCGGCCACGATCCCAACACTAAAATTTTCAAAAGCCAATTGGAAATGAGCGAAGCAGGATACATCAAAACCAAAAGTGGGCAAGCGGGCCGCGCAACATCTACCAGCATTGCCGGCGTTTTCGCGGCTGGCGATGTCGCCGATCACGTGTATCGTCAAGCCATCACTTCCGCCGGTTTTGGTTGCATGGCCGCGTTAGATGCGGAAAAATACTTAGATTCAACCACAGGAAATTAACTTTATGCCCAAAGAAGAACAAATTGAAATGAATGGTGTGATTGTCGAGGCGCTGCCCAATACTACGTTCAGAGTGAAGCTCGAGAATGGGCACATCATCAACGCGCACATTTCTGGCCGCATGCGGAAAAATTACATTCGTATTTTAACAGGCGATGCGGTGGTAGTTGAAATGACGCCGTACGATTTAACGCGCGGCAGAATTATTTTCAGAGATGCGGGTAAGAAGCGACCAGATCAGACAACCGAATAACGAGGCATCGTAATAGATTCACTCGCTACCGCTCGTGTCTATGTCCCGATTGATTTACTCACTACCGCTCGCATCTAGGTCCTTGCTAAAGAATGCGCCTGAATTTCAAAATCAAGCTCATCGTCTTTAACAAACACGGTCACATCCGCTTCTTGGCCGGCGCTTAATTTTCCAAACAATAATTCATCCGCCAACGGTTTTTTCAATTTTTCTTGAATCAACCGCTCCATCGGACGCGCACCCATTTTTTTGTCGTAGCCATTTTTCGCAAGCCATTCACGCGCTGCATTATCTAACGTCATCGTGACATTTTTCTCATGCAGTTTGGTTTGCAATTCAGCAATATCTTTATCCACCACTTTCAAAATCACTTCATGCGGTAAATAACCAAATCGCAACACCGCGTCCAAGCGATTGCGAAATTCTGGCGAAAATAATTGTTTGATCGCTGCAGAATTATCATCCGACTCGTGATTTTCAGCAAAACCAACTGGTGATCTTTCCAGTGCTTCTGCGCCAATGTTAGTTGTCATCATTAAAATTACGTGACGAAAATCAATTTTTCTGCCGTTATTATCGGTTAAAAATCCATAGTCCATCACTTGCAATAAAATATTAAATAAATCTGCGTGTGCTTTTTCGATTTCATCAAGCAGCACGACAGCATATGGTTTTTTCGACACCGCTTCTGTTAACAATCCACCTTGATCAAAACCAACATATCCAGGTGGCGCGCCAATCAAACGAGAAACTGTGTGTTTTTCCATATATTCGGACATATCGATGCGAATTAAATCGACGTGCAATGATTTCGCCAATTGTTTGCATAATTCCGTTTTGCCGACACCTGTTGGGCCTGCCATTAAAAATGAGCCAATGGGTTTATCTTCGCGACGCAATCCCGCGCGCGATAATTTGATGGCATTGCACAATGTGTCCACCGCTTTGTCTTGACCAAACACCACGGATTTTATTTCGTGGTCTAATTGTTTTAATTGATCTCGATCCGATTGCGTGATTTGTTGAATCGGAATACCTGCGATTTTTGCCACAATTTCTTCCACTTCAAGTTCGCTAATCCATTGCTTTCTTTTTTTCTCAGGTTGTAATTGTTGGAAAGCGCCCGCTTCATCGATAATGTCGATTGCTTTATCTGGCAAATGACGATCCGTCATGTAACGTGCAGATAACGCCACTGCATGTGACAACGCTTTGTTGGAATAACGGACACCATGGTACGATTCAAATCGCGATTTTAATCCACGTAAAATTTTCAACGTGTCTTCGCTGCTGGATTCAGCAATATCAATTTTTTGAAAACGACGCAGCAACGCATGATCCTTCGAAAAGAAATTGCGAAACTCATCGTAAGTTGTCGCACCCATGCAACGCAATTCCCCTGAACTTAAAAAGGGTTTAATTAAATTGGAAGCATCGAGTGTGCCGCCGGTTGCAGAGCCTGCGCCCACCAAATTATGAATTTCATCGATAAAAATAATAGCGCCCGTTTGTTTGCGCAATGCTTTCAATATCGATTTAAATCGTTTTTCAAAATCACCGCGATATTTGGTTCCTGCCAATAAAATTCCTAAATCCAATGAATATACGGTGCAATGCGCCAATGCTTTTGGCACTTCGTGATCGACAATTTTTTTCGCTAATCCTTCGGCGATTGCGGTTTTTCCGACCCCAGCTTCACCGACCAATAACGGATTATTTTTTCGGCGTCTGCACAGCGTTTGAATGACACGAGACAATTCATCTGCCCTGCCAATCAGTGGATCCGTTTGTCCGCGTTGCGCGCGTTCATTTAAATTGGTCGCATACAATTCAATCATATTATCTTCGCCGCCCATTTCACGCATCGGCATGGGTGGTTCCATCGAAGAAGGCATCATCGGATCATCAAACTGAAATTCTTCACTGCTTTGCGGTTTGGCAATGCCTTGCGTTGTGTATTTGATGACATCAATGCGCGTCACATTTTCTTGATGCAGAAAATAAACGGCTTGACTATCGGGTTCGCCAAAAATTGAAACCAATGCATGCGCCCCAGTTACTTCGGTTTGCCCAACGCTTTGCACTTGATAAATCGAGCGTTGCAATACTCGCTGAAAACTAATCGTTGGTTGAATATCACGATCCAATTGATGCGCCAATGTAGGCGTAGTTTCATCGATAAAAATTCCGAGACCCGCTCTCAAACGATCCAAATTTGCACCGCAAGCCGATAACACATCTGCTGCTTCGGGATTATCCACCAAAGCCAATAGCAAATGTTCAACAGTAATAAATTCATGTTTCTTTTCTCGAGCTCGGTCGTAGGCGGCGTTCAGTGTCAGTTCCAGTGTTCGACTAAACATAAGGGCATCTCCTTGGGTTAGCGCTGGCAACTTTTGTTCAAATATTGCTCATACTATAACTGTAGACGAGAAATGCAATTTTTGCCTAGAAATTTACAAGAAAATTGTATAAAAAATAAACAGATAGAGCTTGACAGCCCTTATTGGCTTTATTTTCATTAAGTTAATTTAAAAGGCTAGAATTGGGTTGAAATAATCCCAAGACTTAAAAAACAGGAAGATCTGATAAAGCCGACCGATGCGCAGTCAATTACGCTTACATCGCCGCAATCACTTTATTCCCAAACCCTGAGCAGCTCACCTCAGAAGCACCGGGCATCAGACGCGCAAGATCGTAAGTCACCGTTTTATTTTGAATGGCTTTTCCAATACCCTGAATAATGAAATCGGCTGCTTCAATCCAGCCCATGTGCCGCAACATCATTTCTGCCGATAAAATAATTGAGCCTGGATTCACTTTATCCTGGCCGGCGTATTTGGGTGCAGTGCCGTGGGTCGCTTCAAAAATCGCAACCGAATCACTCAAATTTGCACCCGGTGCAATACCAATTCCGCCGACCTGCGCCGCCAGTGCATCAGAAATAAAATCACCATTCAAATTCAATGTTGCAATGACGCTATATTCTTCAGGGCGCAATAAAATTTGTTGCAAAAACGCATCCGCGATCACATCTTTCACAATAATATTTTCGCCTGTGTTGGGATTTTTAAATTGCATCCAAGGGCCTTTATCAATCAGCGTTGCACCAAATGCTTCACGCGCCAACGCATAACCCCAATCACGAAATCCCCCTTCGGTAAATTTCATGATATTGCCTTTGTGCACGAGGGTCACTGAGTCACGGCGATTATCAATCGCATATTGAAATGCACGGCGAATTAATCGCTGTGATCCTTCTTTTGAAACCGGTTTAATGCCAATCGCGCTTGTTTTTGGAAAACGAATTTTTTTGACTTGCATGTCGTGTTGTAAAAACGCAATAATTTTTTTCGCGGCATCACTTTCCGATTGCCATTCTATTCCCGCGTAAATATCTTCAGAATTTTCGCGAAAAATAACCATATTAGTTTTTTCAGGATGTTTCATGGGGCTTGGCGTTCCTTGAAAATAACGCACCGGACGCAAGCACACATACAAATCCAATGCTTGTCGCAACGCAACATTGAGCGAACGAATACCGCCACCCACAGGCGTTGTGAGCGGGCCTTTAATTGAAATGACGAATTCTTTTGCTGCATGCAATGTTTCATCGGGAAGCCACGTGTCATTGCCATACATTGTCACCGCTTTTTCGCCAGCATAAATTTCCATCCAGTGAATTTTTCGTTTATTGTGATACGCTTTCGCAACGGCAGCATCCACCACTTTTTGCATGACGGGTGTAATATCCACACCAATACCATCACCCACAATAAACGGAACAATTGGTTGATCTGGCACAGTGACGCTGTGATCCGCGTTGATCGTAATTTTTTTTCCGAGTGACGGAATTTGGATGTGTTGATAATTCATAACTTCTCCCGCTGCAAAAACATGGCGTCGCCATAACTAAAAAATCGATAGTGTTTGTCGATCGCCTCACGATACGCTCGCATTATACGATCAAAACCAACAAACGCACAGACCAACATCAACAAAGTGGACTTGGGCAAATGAAAATTCGTGATCAGCGCATCCACGATTTTAAATTGAAAACCCGGACGAATAAAAATAGTCGTATCCCCTGAAAATGCTTGCAGCGTACCTGATTGTGCTACTGTTTCCAATGCGCGCACCACCGTCGTACCAACCGCAATCACACGCCCGCCACGCGCGCGACACGCGTGAATTTTTTCGCACAATGTTGAGGTAACCGTAATCCATTCGCGATGCATGACATGTTTTTCAATATCATCCACGCGCACTGGCTGAAAAGTGCCTGCACCCACATGCAACGTTAAAAATTCCACGTCAATTTTATTTTTTAATGCACTCAAGAGCGATTCATCAAAATGTAATCCCGCTGTAGGTGCTGCAACAGCGCCTTGCGTTTTTGCATAAACAGTTTGATAACGTGACGCATCCTGTTTTTCTGCTGATCGCGCAATATAAGGCGGCAAAGGCACATGGCCATATTTTTCAAGCAACACCGTTGCTGATAATTCGGATAACAATTGCAATTCAAACAAATCATCCGCGCGCGATAACACCACCGCATCAAATGCGTTTTCAAAGCGCATACGCGTACCAGTTTTTGCAGCATGGCTCGATTTTAAATGCATCAACACCCGATGATCATCCAGTACGCGCTCCACCAATCCCGAAATTTTTCCACCACTGTCTTTTTGTCCGTGTAAACGCGCCTTCAGGACGCGAGTATCGTTAAAAATAATCAAATCATTGGGGCGCACAAATTCAAGCAGCTGCAGAAATTGCGCGTGCGTGAATGTATCGGAATTTTCAGGCGCCACCAACAAACGACTGCCTGTTCGATCGACAAGCGGGAACTGTGCAATCAGCGATGGCGGTAGATCGTAATCAAAGTCGTTGATATGATAATTCATAGGCGACAATTGTACTGATCATTAAACAAATTACCAGCCGGAATCTCATGGATAATCGACCCAATCGATTTAAAACAGCTTGGTTGCTAGCTAAAGCAAGCTTTCGCGTGATTCAAGCGAGAAAATCACTGCTGATATTTCCTTTGCAGAGCACAATCATCATCCTCGCCCTGCTCTCGTTAGCCATCATTCCACTTGCAAGCTCAGAACAACTGGCATTTCATGCGACACAGGGTATGCTCCCAATTCGCGTGTATGTTATTTTCACGTTGGTGCTGCTCACGTTTTTTTATCTAACTAATTTGCTATCGTTGCTTTGCAGTGTTGCCGTCACTGCTTGCGCCATGGAACACATTCAAGGCAAACCGTATTCGTTAACGCTCGGCTTTCAAGCGATGCAAAAACAGTTAAAAACGATGATGTTATGGACGATCATTGCAACGACCGTTGGAACCATCATTCGTCTTCTGCAAGTGTGGCTGGACAAATGGCCTTCGTTTGAAATTGCGGTAACTATGTTTGCAGGTTTAACATGGTTTTTCGCTACTTTTTTTGTGTTACCTGTATTTATTGTTGAAAATATTGGCCCCTTTGCAGCGATTAAGCGTTCAGCGCATCTCATGAAAGACACGTGGGGAACATCGATTACGTCAAGTGCGGGCATTAGTTTATTTTTATTTGCGATTCGCGTGCTGTCGCTCATTCCCCTGGTCATCGGCGTTGCAACCAAAATAAAAATCGCCATGATTGTTGGCGCTTCGCTGACGACAGTGCTTGTTTTAGCAACCAGCATCGTCAATTCGACGACGCAGATGGTGCTGATCAGCGCACTGTATTTATATGCCACCGATGAGCAGCGCATCATCAACTTCTGTGATCCCAATTTGTTACAGCTCGCCTTTCGTCACAAGACAACGTCTTAAAATTCCGATACTATGATTTTGGTTACTACTAACACCGGCAGTTCCCGCTCTGAAGGTTGATTAACTTAAATTTTCAGCTTTGAGATGAGGTTGAAGGATAATTTGTTGAGAAAAGCGCAGTTGACACGGAAGTCTTTGAGCATTTTCGAAACAAATTATCATTCAAGATCATCCAAAGATGGAAATTTTATTCTCGGCGGAAACTTCTGCACTAACACGGAGTTTTTGTATGAAAAAGATTATGATAGGAATAATCAGCACAGCAGCGCTACTCAGTGCAACCGCTTTCGCTGACACTTTGTCACTCAACAGCCAAAACATGACTAACTCAATCACGGTGAAATGCGGTGCGTCGCGCGACGCTGAGCGTGACACCGGCATGCCCATCCCCACCGATGGACAGCGCAGCATTCATTATTTTTTTATCAAGGTGCTGCTGGGATCACCGATATACTGCGATTTCTACGATAGCTCAGCGGATATCGGTTATGCGAAACTTACAATCAGTGATGACTACATGACTGCGCAAATTAACGATTTCAGTTTTGATCAAACGCATTATAACGTTGCTATTAGCTCCGGCAGTTATAGTTCACTGCCCATCAACACATCAGCGAAAAATATTTCGGTGATGTTAACGAAACTATAAATAAAAGAAGAACCGCGCGCGCAAGCAAGCGGGTTCTGCAAGTGGGTTTGACGTCATCCCGCGGCTTGACCGCGGGATCTAAATTTCTCTATAATCCCCCGGCTATGACAACCAATACTATCTCCCCCGACATTCTAGAAACTTATTTTACGAATCTGATTCGTGACATGGGCGATGATCCGCACCGCGAAGGCATGCAAAAAACGCCGCGCCGCGCGCTCAAAGCGATGCGTTTTTTAACCAGCGGTTATCGCGAAGACTTAACCACATTAATCAACGATGCCATTTTTGAAAGCCGCATGGATGAAATGGTGATTGTGAAAGATATTGAATTGTATTCTTTATGTGAACATCACTTGTTGCCTTTTATTGGGAAATGTCACGTGGCTTATTTGCCGAACGGAAAAGTATTGGGTTTGTCCAAAATAGCACGCATCGTGGATCATTTTGCGAAACGATTTCAAATTCAAGAAAATTTGACGCAGCAAATCGCAGATTGTCTACAAACAATCACGAATGCAAAAGGCGTTGGTGTCATTATTGAAGCGAATCATTTGTGCATGATGATGCGCGGCGTTTCCAAGCAAAATGCGAGCATGGTAACGTCGGTGATGCGCGGCTGTTTTCGGGATGATGATCGCACAAGATCGGAATTTTTAAATTTGGTGCATAAATAAACAAAGAGCCGCGCGCGTTAGCAAGCGGGATTTGCGAAGCAAATCATTTTTATTTACAAGGAGCCGCGCGCGTTAGCGAGCGGTAATAAAAAAGATTGCGAATAAAACACAGCCTTCATATACTACGCTTTCTTTCTTTGCCGAGGTGGCGGAACTGGTAGACGCGCCGGACTCAAAATCCGGTGGTGGTGACACTGTGAGGGTTCGAGTCCCTCCCTCGGTATTCGTTTTTAAAATTAAAATAATTACTTTTTCACGGTAATTTTTTTAATTTTATTCGGCTGAAAACATTAAGGTTTTCTGAATTATAAATCTTAAGTATTTCTTAAGAATTACGGCGCTACACTGGTGCCACTATGGAAGTAATTTATCAAAATGATTTGAATTTTTTTAACAAACGACGGAGATAAAAAATGAGTTTTCGCGATGAAAATAAGTCCACCAAAAAATCACTTGAGACTGATTTTTTTTCGAATGCAGCGCAAGCAGCGCGTGGGATTTGGAGCAGTATGACTACACCCTACGTTCCGGGCCCATCCCGCACAACATTTTTTGGTGATGGAAAAAGACCTGTGGGATTGCCTGGGAATCATCCAAGAAACGTTCCGCGGCACTAGCTCGATAAAAATCACCGCTCGTTAACACTCGCGGCTCCGATTATTGCAAAAATCACCGCTCGTTAACACTCGCGGCTCCGACCATAAGGGAGCGGTGTTAATACCCCACCTTCTCGCGACTCCAATTATTATGGTCGGAGCCGCGACCGTAAGGGAGCGGTGTTTAATACCCCACCTTCTCGCGACTCCGATTATTATGGTCGGAGCCGCGACCATAAGGGAGCGGTGTTAATACTCCACCTTCTCGCGACTCCGATTATTATGGTCGGAGCCGCGACCGTAAGGGAGCGGTGTTTAATACCCCACCTTCACACACTCCTCGCCGCAAAGTTGTTTCAGTTGCGCGAGGAGTGCATTTTTAGGCGTGACGCGCCATTCTGATCCGACGTTGAGTTTGGCTTTCGCGTTTGCTTGTTGCGATGAATACATCAATTGCACAGGGCATTCTCCACCGCGAAAAGGTGCCATCACGGGCGGCAATGCTTCTAATAATTGATTCGCGTGTTGCTCATCCTTCACTAGAATCACCAATTTTTTCGCAAGATTTTTTCTCTTTTCATCCAAGTGCGTAATCGATTCCACTAAAATACGCACACTTTGGTTAAAACTATCTTCTTCCACTTTTCCCTGCACGATATAAACCTGATTTTTTTCCAGCAAAGTCGACACCGCATCATACACTTTACTAAATAATGTCATCTCCACCAAACCACTGCGATCTTCCATGGTAATCACAGCCATGCGTTTGCCTTGCTTGGTAAAAATACGTTTCACATTCACGAGCAATCCCGCAACTGTTACTGTTTTCCCCATATGTTCTGATAA
Source organism: Gammaproteobacteria bacterium RIFCSPHIGHO2_02_FULL_42_43 (assembly GCA_001801425.1). Lineage (GTDB taxonomy): Bacteria > Pseudomonadota > Gammaproteobacteria > Coxiellales > Coxiellaceae > 2-02-FULL-42-43. The sequence continues at coordinate 25,959 of MGXR01000019.1, read as the reverse complement.
CTGATGCAAAGTGCACGTCGTTAAATGCGCGATTTCGCGTTCGTAAATTTTAATCGGATGCCCACTCAAATAATGCCCCAGCGTTTCTTTTTCACCATCCAATTTTTGCATCGCATCTTCATGCGTCACGGAAACATATTCCACTGGATCGCGCACGTTATCATCACACGCGCCAAATAAATCCACTTGACCTGCGAATTCTCGTTGATGTTGTTGGTCCGCCGCTTTAATAGCTTTATCGATCGACGCTAACAATGTCACACGACTCACTTTGAAATCATCCATAGCACCCGATCGAATTAAAGGCTCAATCGTGCGACGCGAAACAGTGTGTGCATTCAATCTCGCGCAAAAATCAAATAAATCACAATACATTCCATTTTTTTGACGTTCACTCGTGATTAATTTTGCCGCTGCTTCTCCAACGCCTTTGATCGCACCCAATCCATACACAATTTCTGTACGCGCATTCACCGTAAACGGATAATCACAATAATTAATATTAGGCGACAGCACTGTTAATTGCATCGCCTCACATTCATGATAAAACGAAACGACTTTATCGGTATTATCCATATCAGAAGACAACACCGCCGCCATAAATTCTGCGGGATAATGTGCTTTTAAATACGCCGTTTGATACGCAAGTAATGCGTAAGCCGCGGAGTGTGATTTATTAAATCCATAACCCGCAAATTTTTCCATCAAATCAAAAATGGTGATGGCGATTCTTTCATTGACACCGCGTTTTTTAGCGCCAGAAATAAAAATTTCGCGTTGCTCTGCCATCTCTTCTGGTTTTTTCTTTCCCATAGCGCGGCGCAAAATATCCGCACTACCCAATGAATATCCTGCCAACACTTGCGCAATTTGCATGACTTGTTCTTGATATAAAATCACGCCGTACGTCGGTTTTAAAATCGGTTCAATGTCCGCATGAAAATAATGCACTTTCTCTCGGCCATGTTTGCGATTAATAAAATCATCGACCATACCGGATTGCAAAGGACCTGGACGAAACAACGCAACCAATGCTGTAATGTCTTCAAAACAATCGGGCTGCAATCGACGCACCAAATCTTTCATGCCGCGAGATTCTAATTGGAAAACGGCTGTGGTCATGCAATTTTTCAAAAGAGTAAATGTTTTTTCATCGTTTAATGGAATTTTGTTGATGTCTAAAATGACACGCTTGCTAACGCGCGCGTCTCCCTGTTGAGATTGTGCTTGAACCAACTCGCTAACGCGCGCATCTCCCTGTCGAGATTGTGCATTCAGTCGTGCATTAATCGAATTAACCGCCCATTGAATAATCGTGAGGGTTCTCAATCCCAAGAAATCGAATTTGACCAAGCCCACCGCTTCCACGTCATCTTTATCAAATTGCGTCACAATGTGCGTGGATCCCGCTTCGCAATAGAGCGGCGCAAAATCCGTTAATTTAGTAGGCGCTATCACCACACCGCCCGCGTGTTTTCCTGCGTTTCTTGCAAGCCCTTCTAATTTTTTGGCGAGATTAATTAATGTGCCCACCTCATCTTCATTGTCGTACCGTTTTTTCAAATCTGCTTCTTGAATCAGCGCTTTTTCCAATGTCATACCAATTTCAAATGGAATTAATTTCGCAATGGTGTCCACAAATCCGTATGGAAATCCCAAAACGCGTCCCACATCACGCACAACTGCGCGCGCGGCCATGGTGCCGTACGTAATAATTTGCGAAACCGAATCACGTCCGTATCGATTTGCAACGTAATCAATCACGCGATCGCGATTGTCCATGCAAAAATCGATGTCAAAATCCGGCAAAGAAACACGTTCTGGATTTAAAAAACGCTCGAATAATAATTCATGTTCGATGGGATCTAATCCCGTAATCCCCAAACAAAATGCAACCAAAGATCCCGCGCCAGATCCACGACCCGGTCCGACCGGAATATTATTTTCCTTGGACCAGCGAATAAAATCAGCGACGATTAAAAAATATCCGGAAAATCCCATGCTATGAATAACAGATAATTCTGTTTTTAATCGTGTCTCATACGCATTTTTTTTAGCATCAATTTCCGGATGATGCGAAAAATGCTCGTGTAATCCTAATACTGATTTTTCTCGAATATAATTTTCTAAACTCACTTCTTTTGGCAATGGAAATTGCGGCATGAAAATTTTTCCGAGAGTGAGTGTTACTGTGCAGCGCTTGGCAATTTCAGCGGCATTTTGAATCGCTGAAGGAATATCCAAAAACAACTGACGCATTTCTTCTGCGGATTTAAAATATTGCTGATCAGAATAATATTTTGGTCGTTTCGGATCACTTAACACTTGACTAGATTGAATACACACACGTGCTTCATGTGCATCAAAATCTTCTGCATGCATAAATCGCACATCGTTGGTTGCAACGACGGGTATCGACAATTGTTTGGCTAAGGCAACTGCGCCTTGAATATAATTTTCTTCGCCATCGCGACCAGTTCTTTGCAATTCTAAATAAAATTGATTGGGAAAACTCGTTTTCCATCGCACCATTCTTTTTTCTGCCAACGCGCGATCATTCGACAACAATGCTTTTCCAACATCCCCTTGTCGCCCACCCGACAAAATAATTAAACCGTTGCGCGCCGCGTGTAACCACTCCCACGAAATCATGGGAATGTCATTCACTTGGCCTTCCAAATACGCTTTTGAAATCAATTCGCGTAAATTGGCAAGGCCTGCTTGATTATTGCAAAGTGCTGTCAATAAAAAACAAGATTTATTTTCTCTCAGTAACAAATCGCAGCCGACGATAGGCTTAATGCCATGACTCATCGCTTCTTTGTAAAATTTAACGAGGGAAAATAAATTAACGCGGTCGGTGATCGCCACGGCGGGCATCGCCAATTCGCGCGCGCGCGCAATTAAATCCTCGATGCGAACAATGCCATCTACCAAAGAATATTCAGAATGTACTTTTAAGTGGACAAAGGATTCTGACATGAAATCGTTTCCGGCCGATACACACGCATCAGCGATTTTTTGTGATGAAATCGTTGAATCGCCAATGCAATTAATTCATCTAATAAAGCACTATACGATAATCCACTTGCTTCCCAATTTTTTGGATACATGCTGATATGCGTGAAACCGGGAATGGTATTGATTTCGTTGATATATAATTTTTCATCTTTCGATAAAAAGAAATCTACACGTGCCATTCCGCTGCAACGCAACACTTTAAATGCATCAATCGCTGCTGCTTGCACGCGCGCAACAAGCGACGACGATAACTTTGCGGGTGTTTCAACAATTGCGGCATTTGGATCTAAATATTTCGCGGCATAGCTGTAAAATTCTGTGCGATTAATAATTTCACCCGGCAATGACGCTTTGGGATTTTCATTGCCAAGCACAGAGCACTCAATTTCGCGACCAACAATTGCTTTTTCAACTAATGCGTGATCATCTAGTAAAAAAACATTACGCAATGCTGCTTGAAAAGAGTCTGCGTCAGAAACTTTTTGCGTACCCACTGATGAACCCAAGCTATTGGGTTTTACAAATAACATTGGCCCAAACTGCGAAGACGCATCCGCATACGTCAACGCATCGATTTTACGAACAAAATACCAATCCACCACCAACAAATCTGCGGCGCGCATTAATCGTTTTGCAATGTCTTTATCCATGCCAATCGCGGATCCCAATACATCAGCACCAACATACGGCAACTGCAGTAACTCCAAAAGACCTTGCATCACACCATCTTCACCATGGGTGCCATGCAATACGGAAAAAATACAATCCGCTTTGATATCGCTCCACTGAATTTGCCGCGCTCTCGTGGTGTTAGATTGCAAAAAATCTTGCACGTTATGATAAAAAAATGGGTGGCCCTCTTCAGAAATTAAAACAACCGACACGCGATACTTCGCCGGATTCAAGCGCTCAACAATATTGCGCGCAGACAAAACGGAAACAGCATGCTCCGTTGATTGGCCACCGCATAAAACTAAAATGTGTTGTAAATTAGGCATGCGGTCAGTATATCGCTTTCACCGGTTGAAATGAACGCCGATGACAATTGCAGGGTCCTAATTTGGCAAGTGCTAACAAATGTTTTTCAGTGCCATATCCTTTATGTTCTGCAAATCCATAACCTGGATATTGTTTGTCCAATATTTTCATGTACTGATCACGTGAAACTTTAGCAATGATAGACGCAGCCGAGATGACTTTGACGGTCGCATCACCACGCACAATGAGTTTGGTCGGATACGGTAACCTCGGGTCTTGATTGCCGTCAACCCAAACCGCGGTGGGCTGAAAAGATAAAGCTGCCACGGCTCGGCGCATAGCAAGCAACGTCGCTTGCAAAATATTAATCTCATCAATTTCAGCGACACTCGCAACACCAATCGCATAACTTTCTGCGCGTGCTGTAATGTCAAAAAATAAGGCATCGCGGCGTTTTTCGGATAATTGTTTGGAATCAGCCAGTCCCTCAATCATGTCTGTCGGCGATAAAATAACCGCTGCGGCATACACAGGCCCCGCTAATGGTCCGCGCCCTGCTTCGTCCACTCCTGCTATTCGTTCCATTTCCGTTATTCCTTCTATTCCTTCATGGAAAACCGCTCGCACGCGCGCACGGCTTCGATTGATATAACAATAAAAAAATGACACACTACGCGCACATGGTGCTAGTGAAAAAATGACATGAATAAAATCAAAACAGCCGTTATCGGTACGGGCTATCTTGGCAAGTACCATGTCGAAAAGCTAGCACGTCTGCCACGCTCTCAACTCGTTGCTATTTGTGATATTAATCCTCTGCACACGCTCGAATTATCAGAGAAATTTAAAATTCCTGCAACAGATAATTATCAAACGTTACTTAGTAAAGTGGATGCAGTCAGCATTGTCACTTCGACACCATCACATTTTGAAATCGGACAATTTTTTCTAAACAACGGCGTTCATGTGTTTATTGAAAAGCCCATCACAACCACCCCTGAAGAATCGCAAACGCTCGTGGCTCTTGCGAAAAAAAATCAACTCGTGCTGCAAGCGGGACACATTGAGCGTTTCAATCCTGCATTTAAATTTGCACACACACATATTCGCGAACCGCGATTCATTGAATCGCAACGGCTCACCTCTTTTCAATTGCGCGGCAGTGATGTTTCCGTGATTCTCGATTTGATGATTCATGATATTGATTTGATTTTATCGCTGATGAAATCCCCTATTGCTGACATACGCGCCAGTGGTGCAGCGGTGTTAACACCATATATTGACATCGCGAATGCGCGATTAGAATTTAAGAATGGCTGTGTTGCTTCCATCACAGCGAGTCGCATTCACACCAAAAGCGAAAGACGGCTGCGTGTTTTCCAAGCGGATTGTTATTTGAATATCGATTTGCAACGCAATTTTTGCCGACTGCATCGCAAAGGCCAAGGCGAAATGTACCCGGGCGTGCCGAATATCGAATCGGAAGAAATACAATTGGAAAAAGGTGATGCGCTGCAAGAGGAAATCAATGCATTTTTAGGTGCCATCGCGCAATCCAAGGCGCCGCCCGTCACCGGCGAAGATGCGCATCACGCGTTATCTGTTGCAACGTGTATCACTCAAATCGTGACGCAAAACAATGCAACGTATATCTAAAATTTATGTGAGTGCTGTCGAATCCTCGGGAGATTTGTTGGGCGCTGATCTTGCGCGCGCACTCAAAAAAAAATATCCAAACGCAACATTAATTGGCATGGGTGGTGAGCGCATGCAAGAAGCAGGTGTGAAGATTATATTTAATCCCGCAACACTAGCCATCATCGGCGTGTCTGAGATTATCAAACAATTGCCTAACATTCTGTGTTTTTTTTCGCGCATTAAAAAATATATTGCCACAGAAAAACCAGATCTTGTAATTTTAATTGATTCTCCCGACACACATTTTAGATTATTCAAAAAAATAAAAAAATGCGGCATTCCGATTTTATATTATGTGAGCCCACAAATTTGGGCGTGGCGCGCATGGCGCATTCGAAAAATAAAAAAATATGTGAATCACATGGCGGTATTATTTTCATTTGAAGAAAAAATTTATCGCGATGCAAGCGTACCAGTCACTTTTGTGGGTCATCCGTTGGCGACACTCGTGAAACCCACCATGAATCGTGAAACCGCTTATCACTATTTTCAATTATCACCAGACAAACCGATTGTCACTTTATTTCCCGGCAGTCGACGCAGCGAATTAAAATATCATTTGCCAATTTTAAAAAAAACAATGGGGCTGATCACACAAAAAAATCCGTCGACACAATTTGTGGTGATGTTAGCGCCACACGTTACAAACGCGGATGTGGCATTATTATCTCCGTCGGTTACTATTGCGCGTGACCATTTATATGATTTATTGCAAATCACCACCGCTGCCATTGCTGCTTCCGGAACGGTCACCTTAGAAATTGCGTTGATGCAAGTGCCTCTGTGTATATTTTACCAATTCAGCGCATTCAATTATTGGATCGCGCGATTATTGATACGTACACAATATATTGGATTATGCAACATCGTGGCCGAAACAGAAATCGCCAAAGAATTTATTCAAGCTAATGCAACGCCAGACAATATCGCACAAGAAATGCTGCGCCTACTGAATGACGAGAATTACTGCCGCACTTATCGCACACAATGTGGTGATTTGCGCAATAAAATTACAGCGACAAAGAACATTTTGGACATAGACACGAGCGGCATCAATAACCACGGAAGCACGCGCGGAGCGTAGCGGAGCAAGTGCGTCAATTAAGATTTCCATAACAATCTTCCGTTATAGTGAGCAGACTAATTAATAGAGGTATCTCTTATGCGATCGTCGTTTCTCAATCCCATCTTTGGTTCTGGTCCCGCCAAAACACAAGCTGTAACTACACAGCCAGAAATTATTAATTTTCTTGAGTCCACGACCCCGGAAGCAAAGGCCGCATGGATCGCGTTTAAAGACTTGGCACTAAGAACAATCGACAACTACATTGTATTAAATAGGGGAGGAAAACTAAGCGGCTCCGGCGATGAGGGACTGCAAAGAGCAATCAATCTCAAAATAGAAATTGAAGCCATCGCAAGCAATTTATCAAGTGAAGACACAGTAAAGCAGCTGCAGGCACAACGCCAATTACTATTATGGTTAGATGCCAGCATCCGATTCAGCAACTCTCCCAATCTACGCAAAATGTTGTTGGGTAGCCTGGGGTTAACCATGGACAACTTTGCTCTCTTGTTCCTTTATGGCGAGCCAGATTATCTATCTGCGCGAACAAAAGCATTTGAATTAAAATTACTGCGGGCGACGACCGAAAGATCGCAGACAATTAACTGGGGTCAACTACAAACACAGTTAATTGCCATGGTCACTGACTATCAAAGCAAAGAGCTCGGTGGTGCTGAAGGAAAACTGCGCGCCATGAAATTAAAACGCGAACTAGAATCCATTGTCATTTCTGAACCCGCAACGCCCGAGCAACAAAAAAAATTAACGCTGTTGGTCGGCTGCATCCTGTCATCACACTGCTCATCCAGTGATTTAAAAAATCATATATCAAGCGTCATAGCTCAATACATATCGGGCGTTGAAAATATATCACCCAATGAATTTCTCGCTGATTTAAAGCTCGAACAAAGAATTACGCCCGAAGCACTGCTAGAGAAAGAGCTGCAATTACGCACATCCAAAAAATCCGACGCCATCGCTCTTACTTTGGACCAATTAAAAGATCGCATCCTAAAAATGCAGGAAACAACCATTCAGTTTATCGACATTAAAATAAAAAATAAACAAGAAGGAAGTATTGGCGGTATCAGAGCGTTGCGTTTTCTGAATATACTGGAAAAAATTGAAACTGAAGCAAATACAGATGGCGCAGACGCATTAGACACTCAGCGCAAACTATTTGAGCTCGTTTATTTATTAACAATACATCCACCCAAATCAACCCAGTTGAAAGACCGCATTCTAGCGGTATTGGGTGTCGATGAATTCACTTTCCACGACATTCTTTTTTCCAGAAATAAAGAAAGTGATTTTGGAGACATTAGTCGCTTATCAAGTGATGATGCAAAATGCGTTCTGGAAGAAAAAAAAGCGCTTTCTTCTAATGATCACGCTGTTTCTTTTACTACCGATATCTCAGAAAAAATTAAAATCGCTATCTGCAAGTATCAAAAAAGAAAATCTCCCGGTGAATTGGGAAGAGCCAGAGCGCGAAATTTATTGGCAGCAGTTACAGAATCATCGTTGCCAGGAAAAGAACTGGTCACTCTAGTGAACGCCATCGTATTTTATTCAGGCTCAACCGAATTAAAAAAAGAAATATTAATTCAACTGAAAACCAATGAAAACAATCTCAGAACATTGCAACAAACGCACGGGATTTCAGATTACACCCTCTGGAAAAAAGCACGAGAGTTGAATATGCTAACCGTTGCGCCCGATTGGAGCGCCTTCCAAAAGCAGATGCAACGTGCGGCAAAGGCTTATCGCAGAGCGCATCTCGGCGGCTTTGACGGCAATTATCGCGCAGCAGTATTTTTAAATTCCTTGAATAATATCAACTCGCTGGATCATCGCGCACAATATTGCTTGGTTTTGCTGGCATGCATTATTGTGAAGTCAAGCTCTACTCTATTTCGAAACACCTTGCTTGATTATATTTCGCAAAATGGCATCGATGAGAAAGGATTGGAAAATTTAAAAAAACACTATGGGATATCCTCTGCCGAGCTAGAATCTCAACGATTAGCATTGGAAGGTGACTGTTATTACCAACCACCAACAGTGGATGCAGAAACGCTAGCCAAACAACTGTATTCTGCAAGATCTTTCTGTTTACGCACATCTATCAATCAAAGCGAGCACATACTGGCTTGTCGAATGAAACAACAGTTAGAAACGATTATGGGTAATGAGTCTCTTTCTGCTGAGCAAAAATTATTTTTATTACACCACTTAATGAAAAAAGTATTTCATTTTTCTGAAAAGAATTCCCTGACAGAATTAACCAATGAGATTTTGGTTAACACGTTTTGGAACGATATTTCTATTTTTCCAAAATCCTACGTAAAATCTTCCAATGACGAAAACCGCACGACAAAGCATAATGAAAAAACAATAGCCGACGAAATTTCTAAAACGATAACACAAGAGGAAGTGACTCAAATAGAACCGACAGTAAAAGCAGAATTGTTGCGTGACCTGAAAATAGAAGATAAATTCAAAGAACATCTTGCGTTAGCCGTAACACGGTATTTGAATTCTAACAAAGGCGGCCCAGAAGGGCGATTGCGCGCACGCAATTTAAAAAATGTGCTTGGGGCGGTGATGAGTTCTCCACTCACAGAGAATGATAAAGAAATGTTAGCGCTTTTGGTTTGTACGGTAGTGCTACATTCCACTTCAGATCAACTCAGAAAAAAAATACTGTGCTGTTTGGGATTGAGTGCATTTCAAATCAGCGCAATGCAACATCAATATAAAATTGAAAATGAAACATGTATCGCGCTAGAAAAAAGATTGCTCAATGCAGAAGTAGCGTTGATCACAACAACAGCAGAAGTAAACCAGATTCAGAATGAACGCTTACCCTGCCCTTTTTTAAAAAACAATAACTGGAATGATTTTCTTGATAAGTTGCGCACGTGTATCCCAGTGAAAATATATGAAAATATCGGTACATCTGCATCATTTGGATTTCAACCATTACTCGCCGAACTTAAAAAATTAAACACGCCACTCACTCACAAAGACACATATCAATTGATTCTGATTGTTTGCACGCTAACACTTTTCTCCAAAAATGCGTCACTGACACAACTGAAAAAATTGATATTGTCGTTACACGAAGAAAATAAAAATAATACTCATGATGAGAAAGTTCGTGACATCATAAAACAATTGAGAAAGGAAGCGAATATTTTACCAACAGAAATGGAGAAATTGCTTGATGTTTTTGCTAATCCTCAATCCGTAGAAATGACAGAATTATCGCGGCCGGAACAACGGGAACCAACAATCTAGGCGCGCACGGAGAAAAATTTTATGACAACCAGAACACTTAACTTTTCCCCATCGCTCTTTCGCAAAAAATCAGATGCGAGCAGCGATTATGTTTTAAAGTTAGACGATGATCTTGAAATAACACTGAATCACATCGCCGCGAAACGCTTTTTGGAAAAATATAACCGCGCGGTAGATCAATTGATTGAAGACAATCGCAAAAAGAAATTGCGCGCGATTACCAAAGAAGAAAAAGCACTGTTATTTTCTGGTATTTCAACCAAAAAAAATCCCACGCGATTTGAAAAAATAGAAGCTATCAAAAATTTAATTGACGGGCCTCGCGAAACACAAGCAATTGCACAAACTGCATTTTACCAAACTTTTTTTGATATGACGCGCGCTCGCGTAATTAAAAATATCACAAAAGAAAAAGTGGATACGTTGATTGCGATGGCGGATAAACTTAACGTAGTGTATCCATCAAAAAATGCCAGCCGGCCTTTGAAAAAAGTAAATCGCGAAAACGAATATCAATTTTTAAGAAAGCATTATAAAGATAAAATATTAATTCGCAAAGAGGTAGAACGTTTACTGGCATTGGCAGATTTATCAAACCTGCCGCGTGATCTATCACAACTTAATTTATCGAATTGTGATTTGCGCGGATTGGATTTGCGCAAAGTAAAATGGGATAACGCCATCATGACAGGTGTCAGCATTGATCAATTCACTCGATTCAAAGGGTCGACATTTACTAACGTTTCCATTGGAACACTGACTGTTCAAGAAACGGATCTCAGCAATCCCAATAAAGAAAATACACAAAGTTTTACGCGAGAATCAGGATCTTTGATATTCACATTTAAAGAACACTATAAAACGTTATATGAGGCGAAAATAAAATCAGTAAAACAATTTGGACAATTCGCACAGTCGATGATTAGCAATTATGGCGAGACGTTAAAAGATACGAAATCAGAAAATGTATTGCATTTTTTGGAACATCTGGAACATATTAGAAAAAGCGCGCGATCCTGTGAAGCATGGAAGAATACCAAAGACGCTTTATTTAAACCGTCGCCGGTGGATCCGATGAACGCTTCTCAAACCTTCTTCGGCGGCAACCCCTCAATTAACACGACGCCTACGTCAAAGGAAGAGAAAGAGAAAGAGAAAGAGAAAGAGAAAGAGGCAAAAGCGGCAAAGCTGTTTGATCTTTAATTCAAAATTTATATTTTCTTTCTCTGGATACCGCGCTTTCGCGCGGTATGACATGATACGTATGCTGAAGTCAGAAGCCGCATTTTTTCCCTCTCCCGCTTGCGAAAGAAAATCAGGTGGTTGCATTTGTTCCCTCTCCCGCTTGCGGGAGAGGGTCAGGGTGAGGGTTCATCATTCCCACTCAATCGTCGCTGGCGGTTTTTCAGAAATATCGTACACCACACGCGACACATGCGGCACTTCATTCAAAATACGATGACTAACGTGCCTTAAAAAATCATGCGGCAAATCCGCCCATTGTGCCGTCATAAAATCCGTCGTGCACACCGCGCGCAACGCAATCACATATTCATGACAGCGCGCATCCCCTTTTACACCCACCGATTTCACCGGCAAAAATACAGCGAACGCTTGCGCGACTTGATCATATAAATTATTTTTTCGCAATTCGTCGATAAAAATCGCATCAGCTTCTTGTAAAATTACCACCAATTCTTTTTTCACTTCACCCAAAATACGCACGCCCAAACCCGGCCCCGGAAAAGGATGACGATCAATCATCTCGCGTGGCAGCCCCAATTGAACTCCGAGCGCACGCACTTCATCTTTAAATAATTCACGCAGGGGTTCGATTAATTGGAATGACATATTGTCAGGCAATCCACCCACATTATGATGCGATTTAATATTGTGCGATTGCGACGACGCGCTGGCAGATTCAATCACGTCGGGATAAATTGTACCTTGTGCTAAAAATTGTACGCCAGATAATTTTTTAGATTCAATTTCGAAAATTTCAATAAATGTTTTTCCGATGATTTTTCTTTTTTCTTCTGGATCGGCGATATTTTTTAATCGTGATAAAAAGATATCGCCGGCATTCACGCGAATGACTTTTACACCCAAGTTATCTGAAAAAATACGCATCACTTGATCGCCTTCGTTTTTGCGCAGCAAACCTGTATCCACAAAAACACAAATCAATTGATCATGAATCGCTTTGTGTAATAATGCGGCCAACACAGAAGAATCCACACCGCCTGATAATGCAAGCAATACTTTTTTGTTACCAACCTTGTCGCGAATATTGTTAATACTGTCATCAATAATATTTTTAATAGTCCATGTTGATTTGCAATGACAAATCGCATGCACAAAATTGTCGATGATTTGTTTTCCATTTTTTGTGTGTGTTACTTCCGGATGAAATTGCACAGCATAGAATTTTCTTTTTTCGTCAGATATTGCAGCGATGGGTGCATTATTTGTTTTAGCAATAATTTTAAATCCGGCAGGAATTTTGATGACATGATCACCATGACTCATCCATACTTGCACACGCTTACTAACGTGCGCGTCTCCCTGTTGAGAATCGAATAATGCACATGGAATAAATTCACATTCAGCCAATCCAAATTCTCGCTGATCACTGGATGCAACAGCACCTCCCAATTGTTCTGCCATGGTTTGCATGCCGTAACAAATTCCCAAAACCGGCACACCCAATTCAAAAATAATTGTCGGCGCGCGGGGTGTATGTTGCTTGGTCACCGTTTCAGGTCCGCCCGATAAAATAATGCCGGCGGGTTTAAATTCGCGAATTTTTTTTTCAGAAATATTAGGGTGCATTAATTCGCAATACACACCACTTTCGCGCACACGTCGCGCAATTAATTGCGTGTATTGGGAACCGAAGTCGAGAATAAGAATGCGATTCTGGACCCCACGGTCAAGCCGCGGGATGACGTGGTTTTTGTTCACGCTCACACGGTCACTCCCACTACTCCTCCCTCGAATAATTCGGCGCTTCTTTCGTAATTTTTACATCATGCACATGACTTTCGCGCACACCCGCGTTGGTGATGCGAATAAATTCTGCATTGTGCTGCATCGCTTCCACACTGTCAGCGCCCAAATAACCCATACACGAACGCAAACCACCCGTGAGTTGATGTAACACATTCGGAAGCGGCCCCTTATACGGCACACGCCCTTCAATTCCTTCGGGAACATATTTTCCAACAATATTTTCTGGCTGTTTTTCCTGAAAATAACGATCATGCGAACCATTGGCAGATGACATCGCACCTACTGATCCCATGCCGCGATACGCTTTGTAAGAACGGCCTTGATACAAAACTACTTCACCAGGCGCTTCTTCAGTTCCTGCAAACAATCCGCCAATCATCACACACGCAGCACCTGCTGCAATCGCTTTACATAAATCACCCGAAAAACGAATGCCACCATCGGCCACTATGGGAATTTGTTTTTTCTTCGCTGCGACAACCACATTTAAAATTGCTGTTAATTGCGGAACACCGATGCCCGCAACAATGCGTGTCGTGCAAATCGATCCGGGACCCATGCCCACTTTAATCGCATCAGCACCTGCTTCCATCAGCGCCACTGCTGCGTCGGCCGTTGCAATATTTCCCCCCATCACTTCTTGATGCGGATAGTGTTTTTTAATCCAACGAATTGTGTCGAGCACACCTTGAGAATGTCCGTGTGCTGTATCCACCACAATCAAATCGACACCCTCGGCAATTAATGCAGATACACGATCCTGCATTTCAGCGCCCGTCGTGACCGCAGCCCCCACGCGCAATTGCCCGCTATCCGTTTTGGTGGCCAGTGGTTTGGATTGCGATTTTAAAATATCTTTGACGGTATACATGCCGCACAATTCAAATCGATCATTCACAATCAGAATTTTTTCTACGCGATGTTGACGAAATAAATTCATTACTGTGTCACGCGATGCGCCTTCTTTTACCGTAATCAAGCGTGATTTGGGTGTCATCACTTGCGACACCGGCAACGCAAAATTATTTTCAAAACGAATGTCACGGCTGGTGACGATACCCACCAAATTTTTTCCCTCAACGACAGGCATACCTGAAATATTATTTTCTTCGTTGATTTGAATGAGCTCGCGAATGGTGGTGTTAGGTGTCACCGTGATAGGATCTTTCACCACGCCACTTTCAAATTTTTTCACTTTGCGCACTTCATACGCCTGCGCTTCTATCGACATATTTTTATGTAAAATACCAAGACCACCTTCTTCCGCCAAACACACAGCTAATCGATGTTCCGTCACGGTGTCCATTGCAGCAGATAAAATAGGTGTGTTAAGTGAAATGGTGCGCGTGAGTTGCGTTTTCAACGACACATCTTTGGGGAGAATCTTTGAAAATCGCGGCAGCAGTAAAACATCATCGAACGTTAAGGCTTCATGAAAAGTTTGCATTTACTAAACCTCTGTCGGTTGATAAATGCAGCACATCCTACTACATGTCAAGTTAGTTTTCCACAATTTCAACCCACAAAATATCTTCCGTTGGCGCACGACAGCTCCTAATAAGTTACGTATACTAAAATGATATGCAAAATTTTAACGAAAATAACTTAGTTTGGATTGATCTTGAGATGACGGGGCTTGATTGTGAGCGCGAACGTATCATCGAAATGGCAGCCGTTATCACTAATTCCAATCTCGATGTACTCGCTGAAAGCCCGGTCTTTGCCATTCATCAACCGCAATCCTTATTGGACGGCATGGATGGCTGGAACATCAAACATCACACACAATCTGGTTTAGTGCGACGCGTGCAAATGAGCGTCGTGACTGAATCTCAGGCGGAAGCATCCATGCTCGCTTTTCTAAAAGAGTTTGTTCCCCCGCAAAAATCACCAATGTGTGGCAATAGCATCTGGCAAGACCGACGATTTCTAGCAAAATACATGCCCCAACTTGAAAAATTTTTCCATTATCGCCTGCTGGATGTCAGCACGCTCAAGATTATTACGCAACGTTGGTACCCATCTCTTCAAGGTTTCAAAAAAGAATCGACACATCAAGCACTGCAAGATGTGCGGGATTCTATTGAAGAATTGCGATATTACCGTACACATTTGCTGAAATGATCTGATACAATAAATCTGGATTGGAACGGATCACCAAACGAGGGATGTTATGGCAGCCATTATTGCAATTGTGATTGCTTATTTACTGGGTTCTTTATCAACCTCCATTATATTGTCCAAGGTGCTCAAAGCGCCCGACCCGCGTACCGAAGGTTCAGGTAATGCGGGTGCGACAAATATATTGCGCACGCTCGGCAAAAAAGAAGCCTTGGTCGTTTTGGTCGGCGATATTTTAAAAGGCTTGATTGCCGTTTTGATTGGTCATGCGCTTCAAGTAGAAGGCTTTATGCTTGGCCTCGTGGCGTTTGCAGCTGTGGTGGGTCATGTATTTCCGTTGTTCTTTAAGTTCAAAGGCGGAAAAGGGGTGGCGACGTCCATTGGTTGTGTTTTAGGACTGTCGTTTATCTCGGGTATTATCATGGCCGTGGTGTGGGTGGCCGTGGCTGCGATTGTAGGTTACGCTTCGCTCGCTTCCATGGTGAGTGTCGTGGTAGCCATCATACTTCTATTAATCTTTAGTAAAACCGCCTATTTTATTCCTTCGGTTTTAATTGCAGCGCTCGTGATTTGGAAACACACAGACAATATCAAACGCCTGCAAGATAAGTCAGAACCGAAAGTAGATTTAAAGCAGGTTTTTAAGTAACGAATAGGTCAGTCCCGATCATGAACCGCCAACACTCGCGGCTCCGATTGCGGGCGTGAAATCAATTTGCCGCTTATCGACATCCACCCGTGCAACTTGCACGCGCACGACATCACCCAAACGATACACGCGGCTGCTAGAGCGCCCACGCAAACAATGGTGAGTTGAATCATATGTGTAATAATCTTTTTTGAGTGCGGTCACGTGCACCAAGCCTTGCACATAAATATCTTTGAGTTCTACAAAAAAACCAAAGCTTGTTACATCTGAAATAAATCCATCAAATATTTTGCCAACTTTATCTTTCATGTAATCACATTTCAACCAATCGGTTGCGTCACGTGATGCGCGATCGGCACGGCGTTCGGTCATGGAACAATGTTCGCCGATGCGTTCCATTTTTTCAGCATCGTCCGATAATTTTTTTCGTTTGCCGATCACTTGTTTTAACGCGCGATGAATTAACAAATCCGGATAACGGCGAATGGGTGATGTAAAATGACAATACGTTTCATAGGATAATCCAAAATGCCCGCGGTTATCGGTTGAATAAATCGCTTGGCGCAATGATCTTAACATCACGGTTTGAATCAAATGCGCATCTTTTCTTTTGGAAACACGACTCAATAATTTCGCGTAATCATCCGGTGTTGGTTTCTCGCCACCACCCAATCGCAACCCAAATGCTTTTAAAAAATCGCGCAAACCGGTTAACCGATCAGGCTCAGGCAAATCATGTACGCGATACAACGCTGGCACGCCCTGTTTTTCCAAATAACGCGACACCGTTTCATTTGCGAGTAACATTAATTCTTCAATAAGGCGATGCGCTTCGTTGCGTGTCCGAGGAACGATACGATCAATTTTTCCTTTGGCGTCAAAAATAATTTGTGTTTCTGTGGTCTCGAATTCAATGGCGCCACGTAATTGACGCAACTGAAATAATTTTTTAAAAATGTGATGCGCGTGTTTTAAGTGAGCGAGTAATTGGGCATCCGCTTTCAATTCACCTTGCAACATTGCATTCACTTGCGTATACGTTAAGCGCGCTTTGGAATGAATCACCGCATCATCAATGCGATATTTTTTGACGGTGCAATCCGGTGTTAATTCCATGTCACACACCATCGTCAAACGATCACATTTCGGTTTGAGTGAACACAATTCATTAGATAATTTTTCCGGTAACATGGGAATCACGCGCGCGGGAAAATAAACGGAGTTGCCGCGTAATTGCGCTTCTTTATCGAGCGCTGTATCGTGTGTGACATAATGCGACACATCTGCGATAGCCACCATCGCACGCCAGCCACCGTCTTTGAGTGGTTCGCAAAAAATAGCATCATCAAAATCTTTCGCATCTTCGCCATCGATAGTGACAAACAATAAATCGCGTAAATCGCGGCGATTTTTTAAATCACTGGGTAATACTTTTTCCGGTAATTTTTTCGCTTCAGATAACACGGCGGTCGGCCATTCATTCGGCAAGCTATGCGCGCGCACTGCAAGCTCCACTTCCAAACCCGGCGTTAATTGATCGCCTAAAATTTCGGTGACTTCGCCGGTTGCGGGATGACGATCCGTCGGTTGCGAAATAATTTTCACGACAACATATTGGCCCGCGATTGCATTATTTTCTGAGCCTTTGGGAATAATAATATCTTGAATGATGGTTTTACTATCTGGATTTAAAAACATCACGTTATTTTCTTTATAAAAACGCCCCGCCACAAATTGTGTATTGCGTTCTAAGATTTCAACAATGGCACCTTCGGGGCGACGCGACGATGGCGTGATGACACGCACCAACACACGGTCATTAGAAAATACTTGGCGCATTTGCCGCGCCGGCAAAAAAATATCAGGGCCCTTTCCGGAATCGGGAATCAACCAACCAAAACCATCGCGATGCGCTTGCACAAAACCAGAAATTAATGACAGGCGATCCACCACACCATATTGCATGCGACGATTCAACATCAGCTGTCCATCGCGCAGCATTGCTTTCAATCGGTGCGTGAGCCCTTCTTTTTCTGCTTCTGTACGCAATGAAAAAGCATCCAGCAATTCTTCAAAGCGTACAGGCGCTTTCATATCATGCAAGTATTGCAAAATAAATTCGCGACTCGGCACTGGATGTTCGTAACGCTTGGCTTCTCGTTTTCGATGTGGATCTTTCTTTTTATATTGTTTTGGCATGCAGCCCATTATCCATAGAACTCAGTGAATGTAAAAGCCTCGCGCAATCAAATGCGACGGCAAACTGGAAAAATGCTCATTTTCAAGCACCCAGTATCCACTCAACGCAGGATTTTGTGTCGTAAAGCTCTTATATTGACACACCCTCAAGTGGCGACGACAAGACGTACGCTGCATTTCGCCTTCGCTATTTTGTCGATGACAATACAACGTGAAGCGACGATGAGTGACCAACAATACCGACCAATGCCCCGACAACAAATGAGTATCCCAACCAGCACCCACACCTGGATTTTTCGGATTATGATGCGTCAACCAAATGTCGTATTGACTGGATACGTTATTAATTGCATACAGCCGCAATTTAACATTGTGTCGAGTAAACAAATTCACTTCATGCTGTCTTAGTTGAACACCAGCAAACACACATTGCTTTTCAAATATCCCTGAAAATGCAGACGTCGACAAAAATAATAATAGCCACATCCATGCGCGCATCATATCACCTCAATAAATAAAAAATACAAGAACGCCGATAAAAACACTGCACTCATTAAAAATAATATAATACGCCGTGATGTTAGGGTATACATAAATGGCACCACAAATAACGTAAACATCGTGCCGATCGCCATACCAAACGCAATCACTAAACCAATATCAAAACGACTCACAGCACCTGCGCCCGACGCCAGCAATAACGGCACCACGCCCAAAATCATCGCGGCCGTTGTCATTAAAATTGGTCGCAGTCGAATTGAAGCGGCTTGAATGATCGCTGCTTGCGAATCCAGATTATCTCGTTCACGCAGATGATTAGCAAAATCAACCATCAAAATACCATGTTTGCTGATCAACCCAATCAACGTAATTAAACCCACTTGCGTGTAAATATTAATGGTGGCGAGCCCCCAGCTAATGGGCAACAACGCGCCGCAAATTGCCATGGGCACACTCAACATCACCACCAATGGATCACGAAAACTTTCAAATTGCGCGCTCAACACCAAAAAAATAAAAATCAATGAAAATAAAAATGCAATAATCAATGCATCTCCTTCCTGCATAAATCGCCGCGATTCACCGGAATAATCATAAGTCACGCTGCTTGGAAATAATTTCGCAGCTTTTTCCCTGAAAAATTGCAAACCTTGATCAATGGTTTTTCCGGGCATCATCATGCCAGAAATCGTTGCGGAATTTAATTGTTGAAAACGTGATAATTGATTGGGTTGTGTTGAATAACTGAGTGTCGTAAAAGCGGATAACGGCACTAAGTTTCCCGCTTGTGTTTTCAAATAAATATTTCTTAAATCACCGGGATTTAAACGAAAAGATCGGTCCAATTGCGGGATCACTTGATACGCACGGCTGTCCATCGAAAAACGATTGATGTAATTACCACCCAATGCCGTTGCTAAATTATCACCAAGCACATCCATACTAATACCCATTTGCGCCGCTTTTTCGCGATTAATATTCAAATTGACTTCCGGTTTATCGTATTTTAAATCTGAAAACGTAAATAAAAATAATCCACTTTGATTAGCATCTTGCATTAATGTTTGTGCGAGCGAAAATACTTCAGAAAGCGGTTGTACAGACGTAATCACAAATGAAATGGGAAATAATCCAGAACCCGGTAACGCGGGCGGTGCCACCGCTTGCATTTGTAAACCCGCGATACGCGATAAATCCTGATTGAGTGACGCTATCAGTGTTTTTTCATTCATGGAACGATCATTCCAGGGTTTCATCAAAAAACCGGAGCCCACGGTGTTGGGTGTGCTCATGCCATTAATAATAAAATAATCTTGCAACGCTTGATATTTGGGATAAATTGCATTTAAATCCTGTGTAAATAATTCGATGTAACGAATATTCGCCGACTCAGGACCCTGCCCCATCACCCATGCGACCCCCTGATCTTCTTGCGGCGCTAATTCCTTTTGCGATGTGGTAAATAAAAATAAACAACTCATGAGCACGATCATGGCGAACACAGTAATTAATTGTCGACATTCTAATACAGCACTTAAATACTCAGTATAAGTTGTTTTTAAGCGATGAAATTGCTGATCCACAAAATTAGCCAATGGTTTTTTTAAATCTTCTGACGTAAAAAAACGGCTACACATCATCGGAGATAACGTCAATGCAATCACGCCCGATAAAATCACTGCCGCCGCTAATGTAAACGCAAATTCTTTGAATAAAGCACCTGTAATTCCGCCCATAAAACCAATGGGCGCATACACTGCAGCCAATGTAAATGTCATTGCGATCACGGGAAAAGCAATTTCACGCGCACCTTGCAACGCTGATTCTAATGCAGATAATCCTTCTTCCATGTGACGATGAATATTTTCAAGTACTACAATCGCATCATCGACAACCATACCGATCGCCAACACAAGAGCGAGCAACGTCAGTAAATTAATGGAATATCCCATCGCTTGCATCAACGAAAAAACACCGATCAATGACAACGGAATCGTGATCATGGGAATAATTGTTGCGCGCACGGAGCCTAAAAATAAAAAAATAATTGCAATAACAATGACTGCAGCTTCTGCAATGGTTTTTAATACTTCGTATAAAGACGCGCGAATAAATGTCGTTGCATCAAACACCACAGCGCTTTTCAAACTCGGCGGGAATCCTTTTTCTAAAATCGGTAATTGTTTTTTTACTTGCGTGATGACGGTCAGTGGATTGGCCTCCGGTGTTGCATTCACTGCCATAAACACCGCTTTTTGTTTATTAAAATAAACGGAGGAATCATAATTTTCAGAACCCAATTCAACTCGCGCTACATCTTTGAGTCTCACCAATTGATCTTTGTCTTGCTTGATCACCAAATTTTGAAAGCCCGCTTGATTTTGTAAATCCGTGTGTGCCGTGATCGAGAGTGAAATATATTCTCCTTTTGTATTGCCAGCGGCTGATTGAACATTATTGGCAAGCAACGCGCTTTTAACATCAGCGGGTGACACACCCAGCGCCGCCATACGTTTGGGATTCAGCCAAACACGCATCGCGAAATTATTTCCGCCTAAAATTTCTGCTTCTGAAACACCATGAATGGTTTCAATTTTAGGCTGCACTACCCGTGAAATGTAATCGGTGATTTGTTCGGAAGTCATCTGCGGGCTGCTGAAACTCACATACATCAGCGCAAAAGTATCACCAGTGGATTTGGTGATGACGGGATCTTCCGATGCTTTTGGTAATTCATATTTTGCTTCAGCCACTTTACTCATGACGTTAGTGAATGCATCGTTAGGATTATAATTTAAAATTATATTTGCTTGAATTTTGCTTTGGCCTTCAGTGGACGTGGATGTGAGATAATCGACACCACCGGCACTCGCCACTCTTTTTTCAAGTGGTGTTGTGATAAATCCCTGCATTAAGCTTGCGGATGCGCCAGGATAACTTGTCGTCACAGTGATGACGGTGTTTTCCAGTTGTGGATATTGCCGCACTTGCAAATCAAATATCGCGCGCAATCCCAACACAAAAATTAATAAACTGATTACCATCGCCAACACCGGGCGATTGATAAAAATATCAGTAAATCGAGATTTCATGTGGGTGCCACTTTATTATTGATGATCACCTGCGCATTGGGATGCAATTTTAATTGTCCCGATGTCACCACAGAATCGCCAACAGCAATGCCCTGAACAATGGAAGCAATATTGTTGCGCCGCTCACCCACTGTCACAAATTTTTGAACCGCAATTAAAATGGAATTCCCTTTTTTGTCCTTACTTTTTTGTTCGACCACATAAGCGGAATCACCGTATAAACTATACGTAATAGCAGATTGCGGCACCGTAATAACTTTTTGCAATTCAGGTAACACAACATCCACGTTTGCAAATAACCCGGGATATAATATTTCGTTGCTGTTAGGAATTGAAGCGCGCACAGCAATACTGCGCGTATTCACATCAATCAACGAATTAATCGCAATAATTTTTCCCTCAAAGGTGCGATTGGGATAAGCATCTACTTTCACTGTAATCGTTTGTCCGTTTTGAATGCGCGGCAGATCTTGCTCCGGCAATGAAAAATCTACAAACATGGGATCTAACGCTTGCAATGTCACGATAGATGTACCCGACGTAATATATTGACCGATGTCTACTTGCCGAATACCAATTTTTCCTGCAAACGGCGCGCGAATTTTTTTCTTCTCGATCATCACGTTGTCAGATGCCACTGCTGCTTTAGACTGTAAATACGATGCACGCGCAGCATCCAGCGCACTTTCTGACACTGCATTTTGTTTCAATAAAATTTCTTTGCGTTGAAAATCCAATTCATCCGCGTGCAATTTGGCTTGATCACGCTGCAACGTTTGCTGATCCACATCGTCATTCAACTGAACCAATAAATTTCCTTTTTGCACATGATCGCCCGATTGAAAATGTAACGACAACACTTGACCGTTCACTTCAGAATTGACATTCACTCCATTGGACGCTTTGAGCGTGCCAACAGTAGTAAGCATGGGATGCCATGTTTCCAACGTTGCTGCTTGTGCGGATACAGTGACGGGTGGTTCTTGATAATGCGCGGTGTACCATTGAATCAACAGTAACTTCACACCATAAAAAATAAACGTTGCGAAAAAAATAAAGAGGAAAATTCCAATAATCCATTTGATGCGTCGATGCATACAGCCCCATCCCTTTGGATTATTGTAGCATGAACATCACACAATTTAATCGCGAGATCCAAGCAAAAACAAACCCAATCCTGTCGCAACAGAAACATTTAAACTTTCCACCGTGCCTTGCATGGGAATTTTAGCTAAATAATCGCAGGATTCTTTGGTTAATCGACGCAAGCCTTCACCTTCCGCGCCCATGACGAGCGCGACAGATTGTTTGCAGTGAATTTCTTGAATCGATTGCGATGCGTTTTCATCAAATCCAATTAACCACACGTTTTCTTTTTTCAGCATTTCCAATGTGCGATTCAAATTGGTGACGCGAATGAGTGGTGTCACTTCCGCAGCCCCACTCGCTACTTTTTTCACGACATCCGTCATCCCCGCTGCGCGATCTTTTGGAATAATCACAGCCAACGCACCAAAAGCGTTGGCACAACGCAAGCACGCACCCAAATTGTGCGGGTCTTGCACGCCATCCAACACCAATAAAACAATACGTTCGGAAGATTTTTTGATTAAAGACATGAGGTCTTCTTCAGACCAGGGTGCGAGCTCTCGCACGGCGGCAACCACCCCCTGATGATTTCTCTCGGGTGCTATTTTTTCGAGTGTCGTCTTGCCGATCAAAGAATATTTTACGCCACAGTCATCCGCTAATTTTTTAATTTTTTGCATGCGATCATCGTTTCTATTTTCCTGTAATTGCAGCTGCAAAATACCTTCCGGGCGCATGCGCAGCAATGTCATTACGGGATGGTAACCATATACAACGGTCTTGTCTTTCATCGCAAATTACTCCAAAATTCGAGGAACGCGTATCATAATCGAAATCGATCACGGAAAATAGAAGCATGGAACCTGCGCCCAAGCCGCAATTCCCCCGATCTGCCGGTATTCCTGTCATTATATTTCTATTCGTCTTGCTCTTGGGTGGCTGCTTTCATCGCTCCATTCAAGATGGCGCGCCGCGTTATCACGTGGACGTCAGCAAGATTCACAGCCCCACTCCGCATTATTTGCCCAAAAGTAAATACGGCAATCCCAGCAGTTATTTCGTCGACGGCGTGCGTTATCGTGTTTTACATTCCGCTAATAATTATCGCCGACGCGGCATCGCTTCTTGGTATGGCACCAAATTTCAGGGGCGTCTCACCTCGACGCGCGAACCCTACGATTTATTGGGAATGACTGCAGCAAGCCCTGAGTTGCCGATTCCTTGTTTTGTGCGCGTCACCAATTTGGAAAATGGAAAACAAATCATCGTGAAAGTGAATGATCGCGGACCGTTTGCACCAAATCGCATTTTGGATTTATCATTCGCGGCGGCGAAAAAATTGGGTTACGCGAATCGCGGCACCGCACTCGTGGAAGTCGACAGCATCGATGTGCGCAATCCCGCGCAACCGCGCCAATATTATGCAACACACAAACCGAAAATTTATTTGCAAGTGGGCGCCTTTTCAAGATCACAAAATGCATTGCGTTTGCGAAATGAAATCGAACGCGTTACCCATCGTGAAGCACGTATCACACAAGAACATAATCGTTATGGCTTATATCGCGTACAAGTTGGGCCATTGCGAAGTGTGGATGAATCCGATACGCTGCAGCAACGCATACAACGGTTGAGATTAGGTCGCGCCATAACGGTGATCGGATAAAACAGTGAGCTGGACAACTTTACTTGCACCTGAGAAAAAAAAATCCTACTTTAAAGATATTTTGCATTTTCTTGAAAAAGAATATGTAGCGCAAAAAAATATTTATCCTGCAAAGTCCGATATTTTTAACGCACTCAAACTGACCGAATTTGATCATGTAAAAGTCGTAATACTCGGACAGGATCCCTATCACAATCCCGGTCAAGCACACGGTCTTGCGTTTTCAGTAAAGTTCGGCGTATCACCACCGCCCTCGCTTCTCAATATTTTTAAAGAATTGCAGAGTGATTGTCACATTACAAAACCCAATCATGGTTGTTTAGAGAAATGGGCAAAGCAAGGTGTGTTGTTACTCAATTCTGTTTTGACTGTTGAAAAAAATAAACCGCAGTCACACGCAAAAATCGGCTGGCAACAATTTACGGATGCGGTGATTGCAAGTCTCAACCATCACGAAAAACGCATTGTGTTTTTGCTCTGGGGCGCTTACGCCAAACAAAAAAGAGCATTGATCGATGAAAGCAAACACGTTGTACTCACCAGCGCACACCCATCACCCTTGTCCGCCCATGCAGGATTTTTGGGCTGCAAACATTTTTCGAAAGTGAATGCGTTGCTGCGCGCGTCTGAGCGAGAACCCATCGATTGGACGTTGTGAAATGACTCTGTTCTAGATAAAATGCCAACTTATTTGCCGAGATGGCGGAATTGGTAGACGCGCAGGTTTCAGATGCCTGTGGGGTAACACCCGTGGAGGTTCGAGTCCTCTTCTCGGCAAAGCATCACACTTTGTAGACAAGGAACACGCATATAATCTCGTCATCCCGCGACTTGATCGCGGGATCCAGAAAATCAAGAATTAAGCATGGATCAATTTTTAAGAGGCAGATTACTATGGCAATAGTCGCAATTTTACAATATCCCAATCCAAGACTGCGAAAAAAAGGCGAGATGGTAACGGATTTTGGTGCTGAAACGCAAAAAATGATTGATGACATGTTTGAAACGCATTACGCTTCTGATAATTGTGCAGCGCTCGCTTGCACGCAACTCGATTTTAAAAATCCCAAACACATTACGGTGATCGATTTTTCTGAACGAAAAAATCAACCACTTTGTTTAGTGAATGCCGTGATTGTAAAAAAAGAAGGGGAAGAAACATCGCCTGAAGGTTGTATGTCGGTCGGTGGTGGTGCACACGAAAATGTGACGCGCGCTGCAAAAATTTGTGTGAAAGCACAAGATCGTTACGGAAAGTCACTGGAATTTGAAGCGGACGGTTTTATGGCAAAATGCATTCAGCACGAACTGGATCACCTGGACGGAAAATTATTTATCGATTATTTATCACAAATTAAACGCGATTACATCAAAAAGAAAATTGAAAAATTAAGCAAGCATCAGCATGATGAAAATTGCGAGCATTAGCAGCGCACTTGGTCCGCTGCGCTCCCCGCGTGCTTCTGATGGCATCGCCCACAGATAGTATGGACCCCGCCACTTACTAAACGGCTTCAAAAGAGCCAGAATGAAAGAGTTTTCTAAACAGTCATTCAAATTTCAG
>MGXR01000018.1:13741-89642 GCA_001801425.1 Gammaproteobacteria bacterium RIFCSPHIGHO2_02_FULL_42_43 | reverse complement strand
CTCACTGAAATTTGAATGACTGTTTAGAAAACTCTTTCATTCTGGCTCTTTTGAAGCCGTTTAGTAAGTGGCGGGGTCCATACTATCTGACAACGGACACAGACACGAGCGCATCAATACAAAAGAAGCACGCGGGAAGCGCAGCGGACCAAGTGCGTAAAATTTCGCTCCCTACCGGTCGCGTCTAGGTCCAATATTTTGGGACACAGACACGAGCGGTAGCGAGTGACATAACGTCGCGATTTCTTTTGATCAATTGGAGCTTCTTCCAGAGCTGCACGCGTGAGTGAGCAGTGCATTGTTGTGTTGAGGATAGATATTGGATATACTATACTGTATATAGGTGACTCATATGGCCAAAATACTCATTTCTATTCCGGATTACTTAGCCTACCGCATGAAATCAACAATACCGGCGAGGCAGCGGAGTCGTTTGATTGCCAGATTATTGGAGGCGATTATCAAGCGACGTGAAAAGCGTTTATACGAAGCAGCGCTGGCTGTTGAAAAAGACGTTAGTTTGCGACATGAAATGTCACAGTGGGATATAACCACAGAAGATGGATTAAAAACTGATGAATCGTGGTGATGTGTATTGGGTAAATCTCAGCCCAACCAAAGGTTCTGAAATAAATAAAGAACGTCCGTGCGTATTAGTTGGTGCAACGCCCATTAATCAGGCGCGTCGAACCGTGGTGGTTGTGCCACTTTCCACAAAAGCAATCATTAGATCACCTATCACGGTTACAGTGAATTGCTTAGGAAAATCAGTTGCTGCGGTGTGTGATCAAATTCGTACTGTTGACAAAACACGTATTAAAAAACAAGCAGGCACTCTATCAAGTAAAGATATTCAAACAATAGATTCCGCATTAAAAGAAGTATTGGCGCTTGAATAAACTAAAAAATTAACGATGCTTGAAATCCGTTTTATTTTTCAGAAAATATTCTTGATGTTTTTTTAAGTATTCGTTTTTCGCCGAGTTTGTTTCAAAAAAATGTGGACCGCGACTAACGTGTGTCTTTAAAATTTCCTCAATAATTTTAATGTTATCGAATGTAATGCTACCAACAGGAGCGTTTTGCAACTGAATGATTATTTCTTTTTTCATTTCTTTCGCTTGGGTTTGATAGCGACTATAGTCACTCGCGAACATGTTGACATTTCTTAAAATAGACATGAGAACAGAAAATCCTTTCTGATAGCCTTTAATTATTCGATTATAGTCTTGTGATGTGTTGAGCGGCTGCGTTGATTCAGATTCGGACAATGTTGTTGCGACTCTTTGAGTGTTGATTCGTGATGTATTATTAGCAGGAAGCGATATCGTGCTTCGATCTGGGGCTACTTCTGATACGGGTGGTGTTCTCATAATATGGGAAGTGAGTGATGTTTCGCCGTCAGATATTATTTCAACTAAAGTCTCTAGATCGGCATCTGTTTCATAACTCTTAACCAGTGCAGCAGTATCATCGGGAGAGATGTGCTCAACTAGAATTAAATGTTGTATTAACTTTGATCTTAATAGAGACTGATAGCCAATTTTTTCATAGCTGGTATCTGTAAGCCCCGCATTTTTTAACGCAATACGCTCCTCCATGGTAAGACCCTCCAAAAAAGGTACTAAATTGTTGAGAGTTGTTAGCGCTCCTTCTTGTACCTGTTGTAAATATAATTTTCTTAGCGCTATTTCTTTGCGTTTTTTTGCCTCCTCTTTTCTAATAGCAAGCGCAACATCATTGAGAATATTATTGGGTAATGAATCAATCTGTGCCTGCCATGCTGTATCGAGTAATGTTGGTAGTGGTATTGCTGGGCTTGATTGCAATGGCGTTGAAACTTCGGGGAATTTTGCAGTGATTGCATCTGTTATATACTTTTGTATGAGTGGTAAATCATTCGCAATCGCTTCATCGTTTGGTTGATTAGTTATGGTTTTATATTCAGTAGGAAATAAATAAGGTAATGTTTGTGTATTCCCTTCAGATTCCAGATCAGAACTAGCATTCTGGAAATAAAACCGCATAATATTATTTTTAAAAATATCATTCAATATTATCAGCGCTCTTAAAAAATCAATTACATTTTTGTCATCCTTGTGTAATGTGTATATTGTGTCGAGTGATTCGATGAATTTTTCTCGAGTAATTTCGATGTTTGTTGCTTGTTGAATATAAAATAATTTTGAGTGTGGTAATTCTTCAGAAAACTCACTAATAGTTTCAAAGGACTCGTCAATATAATTATTGAGTTGTTCAACAACCGTAGTTGATAATTCTGACCGCATAGCATACCTCGTCATTTGTATTTGGTGCATTGCAATCAATGTAAGTATAGATCATGAATATTAAATATTTTTTATCAATTTTTCATGCACTTGGTCCGCGAGCTATGCTCGCTTCCCGCGTGCTTCTGTGAGTTTTATTAATGCACTTGGTCCGCGAGCTATGCTCGCTTCCCGCGTGCTTCTGTGGATTGTAGGGGTATCTCACACACTCACGTCGGACACAGACACGAGCGGTAGCGAGTGACATAACGTCGCGGTTTCAACATCATGCGTTGCAATAATGACGGTCTTTTTAGAAAAAATATCATGACAGTTATTCCAAATTGCTGGAAACAATCCGGATTCTAAACCGGCAGAAGGCTCATCCAATAATAAAATTGGTGCATCGTGTAATAGCGCGCGTGCCATCGCAATGCGCCGACATTCACCACCTGAAAAATATTTTCCAAATTCGCCCATCATGGCATCTAGTGAAATATTCAAATGCAAACGTTTCAAAACATCCTGACAGTGCTGATCAGAAATATCGGTTCGCATCAACGTTAAATTATCTCGCACCGTCGCATTGAAAATATGAATTTGTTGTGTGACATAACTGATCGAGTGTCGCAAATCAATTTCAGCCAACGATTTTACATTACTTTTTCCAAGAAAAATATTTCCCTGAGTGGGATCAAAAACACGCGCAATTAATTGCAGCAGAGTAGATTTTCCAATACCTGACGGCCCTGTAATTGCCAAATGAGAACGAAATGGAATTGCTAATGAAACATTATCCAAAATAATATTTTTTTGATTTGGATAATAAAATTGAATACATTCGAGCGTTAAATTAAAATCCTGAATGGAATGCTCTGCATATTCAGAAAAAATAACCAACGGTTTTTGTTGTTGTATTGCATCAATGCGTTGAGCGGCACTGGTTGATTTTCCCAATGACAAGCATGACAGTGGAAATAAGGCAATTTTTTCAAAGGCGGCAATGATTAAAAATACAATCATGGCTAATTGAGCACCGGTGATGGCATGCGTTTGCACGAATGTTGTACCAAAATAAATTATTCCAAATACAGTAATACCAGAGAATAATTGCGACAACGCCATGACCCATCCTTTGAGTGTTGCCAATCGTGCTTCAACTTGCAGACAAGCGTTATGCGCTGATGTTATCCACGCATTTCTTTTTTTTGTGCTAAAAAATAAATAAAGATCAGCGCTGTTTTGCAGTGCATCGACAATGGTTAATCGTAATTGACTCATTGTTGATTGATGATTTTTTCCAGCGGGAAAACCGTAACGAATAGAAATCCAAGGTAATACTAAGTATGCAATCAACATCGCACTCGCCGCATACCACGCGAGCGACACATTAAAATATGCAATAAAAATTGGAATACCAATCATTATTAGCAACGCAATCAAAAATGGATTCATCACATTCAAATACAATTGATCGAGCGTATTAATATCTGACACCATTTGATTGAGTAATTCACCGCTTTGCGACGTCATTAATCGCCCAGGTGATAGTGGAATTAATTGTTGATAAAACCACACACGCAGTGTTGTTAAAATTCGAAACGTAAAATCGTGATTGATCACGCGCTCACCGTGCCGGGATAAAATACGAATGAGTGCTAACAATCGAATGTTGGCGGCAGGCAGAAAATAATCAAAGCGCAGTGCAGATACCGCGGATAATCCAGCGAACGCGGATGCTGAAATAAACCAACCGGATAAGGAAAATAATGCAACGGAAGATGCCGCAAGGATGACACCCATTAACACACTGTAAAGTAGGCGAAGGCGATAACGCAGAATGAATTTGATAAAAAAGAATAGGGTCTGTTTACATTTGGTTGTTCGTCGCGAAAAAAACGGGCTTTGAGATAAAATTTGTTTATTTTTGAATCCAATACTCTGTGGTATTGGGTGAAAAAATAAACAGATTTTAGCCAAAGAACGTTTTTTGCAGCAAAATAACCAATTGTAAACAGACCCTAATGATTTCATAACGAGATCACCTGAGTGGCCAGATCAATGATGCGTTGATCGTGCGTCGCAATGATGATTGTTTTTTTTCCTCGCCACGTTTTGATTACAGAAAAAATAATTTCTGCATTCTCATGATCTAAATAAGTTGTCGGTTCATCCAATAAAATCATCCGCGCATCTTTTAAAATAATGCGCGCAAGTGCAATACGCTGAATTTGCCCACCTGAAAATCCTGCATTATTTTCACCAATACATTGATCAAGATCATCTGTAAATAAAAATACCCCCGCTTTTTTTGCAGCGTCGTTGATTTGTTCTTTTGTTGCGGCTTCATTTCCCAGTGCAATATTATTTGCAATGCTCGTGTGAAATAATCGAGTATGTTGTTGCAATAAAGCAATATGCTGATACCAGCTGTCTGAATCAATCTTTGCGATGTCATGATGGTTAACGAAAATGGTTCCTGATGTTGGCGTGAGAAATCTTGCTATCAACTGCAATAACGTTGATTTTCCGCTGCCACTTTTTCCAGTGATTGCTACACAGGCGCCACTGTCAATCTCTGCATTGAAATGAGTGATAATTTTTTTTTCAGTCTGATATTCAAACGACAAATTTTGGATCGCGAGTGACATTTTTTTTTCAGAAAAAATAATAGCGTGATCGTTCGTAGAAATTTCTTTTTTTTCCGGTTCAAATTTTAATATGTCGGTTGCAGCCGCAATCGCTTCTGCACGAGCATGATAAAATACGCCTAATTGACGAAGTGGTGCATAAAACTCAGGTGTTAGTAATAAAATAAACAGCGCCTGTTGCAATGTGATATGCACCGAAAAACCCGCATGAATAAACCCCAGTAAACCCAACCCCAAGTAAACTGCAATGACTGCAATTGCCATAGTGGAAAATAATTCTAGTGCCGCTGAAGATAAAAAGGCGACGCGCAAAATTGACATGGTGGTTTTTCGAAAATTTTCAGAAACAGTTTCAATTCGGTTAAGCTCGTCTTTGGCGCGATGAAATAAAACCAGTGTTGATAATCCCTGTAGCGCATCCAAAAAATGCGCGCTCATGATGGAGAGTTGTTGAAAATTTTTTTGATTGAGCGATGAAACACCGAGGCCAATTAATATCATAAATAACGGAATCAGAGGCGCTGTAATCAGAAGCACTAATCCCGCAACCCAATTTTGCATCCACACAACAATCAAAATGATGAGTGGCAAAATAATTGTGATCATCATTTGCGGTAAATAATCTGAGAAAAAATTCTGCAATGCATTCACTTGTTCAATCAACGTGGTAGTGAGCGCGCCTGTTTTGTGTTGCGATAATTGCAGCGGTGAATATTGAATGAGATGCTGAAATAATTGATTTCGTACGCGATCCTTAATAATTTTACTGGATTTAAAATTAATTTTTTCACGCAACAATGTGAATAGCGAACGAAAAAAAATCAATGTCAACAAACCGATTAGCAACGGTAAAATACTTTCGCGCGCTGCATTGTGAAAATAAATTTTATCAATGAGCGTTGCTAATAAGGCGGCTTGCGCAATAATAATAACGCCTGAAAAACATCCTAAAATAATGGATAAAATGAGTGGCGCGCGTGCATGAGAAGATTGTGCTAATAACCATCGATAGACTCTCGAATCATTCATGATCGCGCGTTCGGATGCTGAGCCATATGCCGATGCTAACGGCAACAAATAAACCGATAATGGTTACGATATAAAACATAAGTAGGCCCTAATAAAAATTATGTTCATTGTCTTCGACATCTTGTGGGCTGAGTGTTGGTTTTTTGCCCCAAATCGTACTGTAAGCAAATATTTTATATGCCACAATAATAATTAATAACAACGATCCAAGATATAACATAATATTTAATGCGTATTGATTCGATGTAGAATTCCACACCGTTAAACTTTGATTGGGATGTGTGGATGATGGCATGATAAATGGAAATAATGTGCCGCCGGCTGTTCCGACAATACCGCCGATAGAAAAACAACTTGCCCAAAATGCCGTACTATACCAGCCATAATAAGCAGCCCACAACGATTCTAAAATTCCCGCATAGGCTAAAAAGGGTGCTAAATATTTCCAGGGATATTGATCATAACTTTGTATCCATGCGCCCACACTTTGATGAACCACATTTTGCAGTGGATATTGCGTAGGATCTGCAGCGGAAGAAATTAATTGATAACCCGGAATTTTATACAACAGTAATAATCCAGAAATCGTGAATGTCATTAGTAGCAAAATCGCAGTGAAACAATGGATTTTGAAAGCCAGTTCGCGCAAGTGCCCTTCAACACGACGTTGCAAATAAACGGAGCCGTGCATTAACACCATCAACACAGAAACGGAACCTGATAATAATGCGTAGGGACTTAATAAATCAAAAAAATTGCCGGGAAAATAGGAACGAAATGTGTGTGGATCAAAATAAAATGGAAAACCCAAAAAACAATTACCGAGTGCTACACCAAACACAAATACGGGAACAACACCGCTAATAAATAATGCCCAGTCGCATAATCGGCGCCAGCGTGCGCTATTAATTTTGTTGCGATATTCATAACCGGGCGGTCGTAAAAATAATGAAAATAAAATGACGAGCAATGCTGCATACATTCCCGAAAAAGCGGTGCTATAAACCACAGGCCATGTGACAAATATTGCGCCTCCCGCAAAAACAATCCAGGTGAGATTGCCATCCCATGTTGGAGCGCTTGTGTTCAGCACAACGCGCCTGTCAGTTTCGCTTTTTAAAAAAGGCATATACATCGTGACGCCCACATCAAATCCGACAGTGGCCGCATACACAATTAACACGCAACCAATAATAAACCACCAGGCGATTTGTAAAAATTCATATTGAAACATTACTGCACCTCAAAAAAATATTTTTTAGTACCCAAACTGCTGGGACCTAATCGCGCGAATTTAAACATCAAGCATAATTCCACTGTAATGAGCGCGATGTAAAAAACGACAAAGAAAATTAAACTCGTGATGAGCGAGGGAACATCAAGTGTTGAAATGCCCATAAAAGTTGGCATGATGTTATGAATCACCCACGGTTGACGACCCACTTCTGCCAACACCCATCCCGATTCTGCTGTCATGAATGGCAGTGGAATGGCATATACGCAACAACGTAGGAAAAACCGATGTTTTTGCAACGTATCGCGCAGCGCAAAAATAAATCCTAAAAAAATAAGTAATGTGACGATTGCCCACAATGCAATCATGATTCTAAAAGACCAAAATGCAATTTGCACATCAGGAATCGCACTTTTTGCAGCCGCAATAATTTGCGCGGGTGTGGCATCAGTTACTTTTTCGGTGAATGGTTTTAATAAATAACCAAACCCTAAATCTTTTTCATTTTTTTGATAAGCAATCATATCTGCGGGCGTTGCGGTTTTATTCCAAATTTTATGTAACATCGCGTAAGCAATCATGCCATTTTTCACGCGCGGAATGGTTTTTGCGATTAAGGGTTTGATGCCTTCGACTGTGCCCGTGAGAGAATGTGTCGCGATGATACTCAGTGCATCAGGAATTTTTACTTCAAATTTATTTTGCTCTGCGGTTTGATCGGGCCATGCAAATAAATACCATGCAGCCGGTGCTTTTTGTGTCGTCCATTGTGCTTCAATTGCCGCCATTTTTTCAGGCTCTTCGCGGCTAACGGCCAACCCATTTTGATCGCCGTAAAATGCTACTATGAGTGAGCAAACCAACCCAAAACCAGTTGCAATTGCAAATGAACGCTTAGCAAATTCCACATCGCGATTTTTTAATAAATAAAATGCGCTGATGCCAATCACAAACATAGATGCAACTAAAAATCCTGCGAAAGCGACATGACCAATGCGCAGTTGAGATAAGGGTTGTAAATACAAATCAGCGATGCTGCCCAATTCCAATGTCATGTTGCGATAATTGAAACTGGTGGCCACGGGATGTTGCATCCAACTGTTGGCCGCTAAAATATTGACGATCGATAACGTGGCGCCAACTGCCATGAAAAAAGTCACGAGAAAATGCGCGCGATGACTGAGCTTGTCCCAGCCGAAAAAGAATAATCCAAACATCGTTGCTTCCAACATGAAAGCGGTGATGCCTTCGATGGCCAAGACGGGGCCGAAGCTGCCGCCGATCATGCGCGAAAAGTAGGCCCAATTTAAACCAAATTCAAATTCCATGGTGATGCCGCTTAAAACACCGATTGCAAAGTTAATTGCGAGTAGTTTTCCCCAAAATCGAGTCATATCTTTGTAAACCGCTTTGCCTGTTTTCACATAAGCGGCTTCCATGGCAACCAATATCCACGTCAATCCAAGTGTGAGCGGCACAAATAAGAAGTGAAAAAGTGCGGTGAAAGCAAATTGAAGACGAGAAAGATCACTGAGCAGAAGAGACGACATCGTGATACATCCTTGTTTTGCATCAACCAGAAATCAATCTAACATCATCTTTGTTGTTGGTCTAGTTTTGATCCCGACATCAAAACACATTATTTTTTTTAAATTAGGAGTTTCGCACTTTGCGAAACTCTCTTTGCGCAAGCGCGAATTCATTTCGCGCGTAGCGTATGTTACAGGAAGGACTTCGCACGAAGTGCGAAAGTCCTGTAAGTATGGTATTTTGATCCAATTCTCAAACGAAAGGAGCTTGTGATGATGACGCTCGCATGGATTGTTCTGTGGATGGCGGTGATGATGGTGCTTGCGTTTAATCGCGCGTCACTGTCGGTGTGGACCATTGGCGTGGGCGTTTTTTTATTGCTCTGCTCGTTCTTTTCAAATTTTCATATTGCAGTGCTCACGCTTTTTTGGATTATTTACGCGGGCATTTTTGTCATCCTTAACGTTTCGTTGCTGCGGCGTTTGTTATTATCTCGTTATATTTTTGCGTTTTATCGCAAAGTGACGCCGACGTTGTCTGTTACTGAACGCGAAGCGTTGAATGCGGGCAGTGTGGGTTGGGAGGGAGAATTATTTAGCGGAATGCCGCATTGGGAGAATTTACAAAAAAGTAAAATTTCTAAATTGAGCGCTGAAGAGCGCGCATTCTTAGATGGCCCCGTGGAAAAATTTTGTGAAATGGTGAATAGCTGGCACATGTATCACACCATGGATATTCCGAAAAAATTATTAGATTTTCTGCGGGAAAATGGATTTTTAGGAATGATTATTCCAAAACAATATGGCGGATTGGAATTTTCTCATTTTGCGCATTCGCAAGTGATTACAAAATTGGCGAGTTCGAGTTGTGCCACAGCGATTTTAACGAGCGTTCCCAATTCATTGGGGCCCGCTGAATTATTATTGCATTATGGAACGACGGAGCAAAAAGAATATTATTTGCCGCGTTTGGCCAAAGGAATTGATGTGCCTTGTTTTGCATTAACGAGTCCTGTGGCGGGATCGGATGCGGGTGCGATTGAAGACTACGGCGTGGTGTGTGAAGCAGAATTTGAAGGCAAAAAACAATTATGCATGCGCATGAATTGGAGCAAGCGCTACATCACGTTGGCACCTGTTGCAACATTATTAGGCCTCGCATTCAAGCTATACGATCCCGATCATTTGCTCGGAAAAAAAGAGTCACTCGGTATTACGTGTGCGTTGATTCCCGTTGAAACTAAAGGCGTTGAAATTGGTCGCCGACATGTGCCGTTGCATAGCCCATTTCCCAATGGCCCGACCAAAGGTCACGATGTGATTTTGCCGCTTACAGCAATCATTGGCGGTGTAAAAATGGCAGGACAAGGATGGCGCATGCTGATGGAATGTTTGGCGGCGGGTCGCAGCATTTCGTTGCCATCGATGGTGACAGGTGGTGCGCGCATGGCGGGAGTTGCAACGGGTGCTTACGCACGCATTCGCGAACAATTTCATTTACCCATTGCAAAATTTGGTGGCGTTGAAGAAGCATTGACGCGCATTGCCACGAATATTTACCAGATGGAAGCGTTACGAACTTTTACGGTTTCTGTGTTAGATCAAGGTCAGCGTCCAGCGGTGGCATCTGCATTGTCAAAATATCATGCGACCGAAATGGGACGGCGTACGGTGAATGATGCGATGGATATTCACGGCGGCAAAGGTATTTGCATGGGGCCGAATAATTATTTGGCGCAAGGTTACATTGAATTACCGGTCAGTATTACCGTGGAAGGCGCGAATATTTTAACGCGCTCCATGATTATTTTCGGGCAGGGTGCTGTGCGTTGTCATCCTTATGTGCTCAACGAAATGATGGCGGCGATGAATGATGATGTAGAAGCAGGATTAAAATTGTTTGACCAAGCGATTTTTGGGCATCTGGGATTTATGGGAAGCAATAAAGTGCGCACATTCGTGCTGGGCTTGACCAATGGTTATTGGTCGCGTGCGCCAAAAAATGAATTGAAGCGTTTTTACCAGCAATTTTCGCGTTTTTCAGCAGCGCTTGCTTACACGGCTGACATTGCGATGATGACCATGGGTGGCGCGTTGAAGCGCGCGGAAAAATTATCAGCGCGATTCGGAGATTTACTGAGTTACTTATATATCGGCTCTTCCGTGTTGAGATTTTACGAAGAAACCGATTTACCAAAAAGTGAATTTCCAGTGATTCAATGGATTTGCCAGGATTTATTATTTAAAATGCAAACGCAATTGAATGGTGTTTTGGAAAATATTCCCAATGCGTGGGTCGGTCGCATTTGCCGCGGGATTGTATTTCCACGCGGGCGTTATTTGAAAGCGCCCAGCGATCAACTGGGCGCTGTGGTTGCAAAATTATTAACGGAGCAAAGTGAATTTCGAAAACGCATGACTCGCGATCTGTACTACACACCCAATGATAATAATCCCGCAGCAAAATTAGAAAAAATATTGTCGGATGTGATTTCAGTTGAATCGATTGAAAAACGATTAGCGCAAGCGCGGCGCGAATACCACGGCATTGCTAAAACACGTGCAGAATGGGTGGAAGCAGCAGAGCAACATCATGTGATTTCAGAAGCCGAAGCGAAAAAAGTGACCGCGGTTTTTGCTGCGAAAATGTCCGTGATTAACGTCGATGACTTTAACGCGAATTTTGAATAGATCGCCATGGATAAAATTTGGTTAAAGCAATACACGCAGGGTGTGCCCGACACCATCAATCCCGATGCATTCACTTCGCTCGTACATTTTTTCGAAAAATACGCCAATGATTTTTTAGATCAGCCGGTGTTTACCAATTTTGGCACCGAGATGACGTATCGCGAAATGAAAACACACACACGCAATTTCGCCGCTTTTTTGCAGCAGCAATTAAAATTAAAAAAAGGTGCGCGTATTGCGATGATGATGCCCAATATTTTGCAATATCCTGTCGCTATTTTTGGTGCGCTGAAAGCAGGATTGATTGTTGTTAATGTGAATCCGCTTTACACCGCCAAAGAAATTGAAGTTCAGGTGAATGATGCGGAAGCAGAAGCGATTGTAGTTTTGGAAAATTTTGCTGATCATCTGGAGGGAGCATTACCACACACCCAATTAAGACACGTCATCATCACCAAAATGGGCGACATGCTTGGCTCTTTCAAAGGCGCTTTTTTTAATTTTATGTTGCGTTACGTGAAAGGCAAAGTGCCGGATTATGATTTGCCGAACGCTATTTTTTTCAAGCAAGCACTTGCCATCGGAAAACAATCTGCATTTGAGCCAGTGGAATTAAAAAATACGGAGACGGCTTTTTTGCAATACACGGGCGGTACTACAGGCCGTTCCAAAGCAGTGATTTTATCGCATCGCAATATTATTTCTAATGTATTGCAATGTGTTTCATGGATACGCGACGTGGAAGTGAAGAATCGTGCCGTGATGTTGGGCGCGCTTCCCATGTATCATATTTTTTCGTTGACGGTGTGCGGTACGTGTATTTTTCCGATGGGTGGATCGTCGGTTTTGATTACAAATCCGCGTGACACGCGTTCAATGTTGAAAGAAATTAAAAATGCAAAATTAACCACAGCCGTTGGTTTGAATACATTATTTCAATCCATGTTGGTGCACCCCGATATCAATAAAGTGGATTTTTCTCATCTTAGGCTCACAATTTCAGGCGGTATGGCGATGCAACGTTCTGTTGCGGATCAGTGGCAAGCGGTGACGGGTGTGCCCATTTTAGAGGGATATGGATTAACGGAGTCAAGCCCTGTGTTAACGTTGTGCCCCGTTAGCATGACGCATTTCACCGGCAGTATTGGCATTCCCGTGCCATCGACTGACGTGATGATTTGCGATGAATTGGGGAACGAATTGGGATTTCATCAGCCGGGTGAAGTGTATGGGCGTGGGCCGCAAGTGATGAGTGGTTATTGGCGTCGTGATGAAGAAACGAAAGCAGTGTTGGATAGCGAAGGATGGTTGCATACGGGTGATATTGGTTACATGGATGAGCGTGGATTTGTCTATATTGTCGATCGCAAAAAAGATATGGTGCTTGTGTCGGGATTTAATGTGTATCCCAATGAAGTGGAAGCCGTGATTGCAGAGCATCCTGGAGTGCGCACGGTTGCTGTGATTGGTATTCCTTCTGAAAAAACTGGCGAAGCATTAAAAGCATTTATTATTAAAAAAGATCCCGCATTGACTGCAGAGCAAGTGATTGCATTTTGCCGTGAGTCGTTAACAGGTTACAAAATTCCTAAATTAATTGAGTTTCGTGATCAATTGCCAATGTCGAATGTGGGTAAAGTGTTGCGGCGAGAGTTGCGTGAATCGGAGAAACAGCATGTTGAAAAATAAAATTGTGTTAATCACCGGCGCATCAAGTGGCATTGGTGCTGCGTGTGCAACTTATTTTGCGCGCGCAGGTGCGAAGCTCGTTTTATGTGCGCGACGAATCGATTTACTGAATCAGTTAACTGAAAAATTAAAATCAGAATATCATTCAGATATTTTTTCATTTCAGTTGGATGTGCGTGATCGAAATGCTGTTGAAAAAAAAATAGCAGCGATTCCAGAAACATTTCAAACAATCGATATCGTTGTGAATAGCGCTGGATTGGCGGCAGGATTAGATTTAATTCAAGAGGGTAATGTCGATGATTGGGATACCATGATTGACACCAATGTGAAAGGATTGCTGTATGTGACTCGCGCTATTTTGCCGGGGATGGTTGCAAGAGGTACGGGACATATCGTGAATATTGGTTCTATTTCGGGTAGAAATGTTTATGTAAAAGGTGCAGTGTATTGCGCCACAAAATACGCGGTGCGTGCGCTCACCGAAGGTTTGCGTGAAGATTTGCTGGGTACGTCTATTCGCGTGACATCAGTTGATCCGGGTGCGGTTGAAACGAATTTTAGCGTGGCGCGATTCAAAGGCGACACAGAACGTGCGAAAAAAGTGTATCAAGGTTTTACACCGTTAACACCTGACGATGTGGCCGATGCTATTTTTTATTGCGTCACTCGTCCAGCGCATATCAATATTCGCGAACTCGTTTTGTTGCCGACGGATCAGGTGTCGGTGACAAGCGTGGCGCGGCGCTCGCTCCCTACCGGTCGCGTCTAGGTCCATTATTATTTTTGGACACAGACACGAGCGGTAGCGAGTGTATAAAAATCAAAGAAACATCCCAAGATCTTTTAATGTTTTATAACTAGCGCTTTCTTGAATTTTACTTTCAGGAATATTTTTTCTTCGCTTTTGTGCAACACGCGTTTTCATTTCTTCTACCACACCTTCAAAGATGACATGCTTTTTAAAAATGCCATTGGCTGCAAGAAGTCCGCCATTATTTTTGACGTATTGCGCTTTTAGGCTTCGAAGAACAGGATTGGCATCTGCAGCGTTACTTTTAAAAAAAGATGGATTACTTTTTATTCCATTTTCAATTAAATCGACAATGCATTTCGGATTCTCTGATCTAATTAAAATACTCAATGTTGTATCGTCTATAATCACCATTTTTTGTAGTCGATCCAGGGAAGTGTTCAGAGAAGAGAGATCGTTACGTCTTAATAATATTATCCCAATAAAAGCATCAATAAATCGTGATTGTAGAAGGATGTTTAAAAGTGGTTCGAGCTTATCAAGTTTTTTAATATGTTCCGCAAAGTTGAGAATAGTTTTACAAGAAAAATGTAGATCTTTTATCTTGATCATTGCTTCAACAAGTTCTCGACATTGTGATTTAGAAAGATCAGAAAATATCAATTCAAAATCTTGAATTTCAAATTTATTCTCAATTAATTGTATTGCATCGCCAGAAGACATCTTTGTAGTAGCGCATAAATCTCTAATATTTTTTGCATGATGAAAAGATATTTTTTTTAACGTTAATATCTCTAGAATGTCGATAAAACTTTCTATTTCAGATTGAGTGGTTAGATCAGAAATATCAACTTGAGAGATATATAGAATGTGAATTCGGTGATTAGTTAAAGTGTAATATTTAAGAAAATTCAGAATTTCTTCATCATTCTTATAAAAATAAAAATTATATTTTTTTTCCTTTAGATACTCATTTAATTTATCAGGAATGCAAGAAATCTTTTCGGAAGGAATTTTAATTAAAATATCCATTGCTTTCTGTATATTTGAAAAACATACATTTTTTTTTATTGAAAGAATTGCATATACCGCAGGCAATGGATATTGACCTGAAAATATTTTATTCAATTGTAGCAATTCTTCAGTATTCATACAGGATTGTGCAATGCATGACGTTATTTTTTCACCGCAATCTGTGTATGTCACAAGACAGTCTATAAGTACCGGTGTTAAACGGACCCCTTTCTCTAGTAAAGTATTCAGCATTTCTTTTAGATTTTCATTTTCTGGGTGCATGAGAAGTTTCTTTGTGAGCGCTTCTATCAATTGAGATTTTTCTGAGGGTTTCAAATTTGGCAGTTTAGGATCATACTCTATGGTTTTAATATTATTATAAACATAGAACCAGTTATATTTTTGATTGGGAGATAATGACTCAAGAATATTTCCTACGTTAATTTTTTCAGAATTTAGGTATCCCATGAATTTAATAAAATACAGCGGATCATCCTGATGATCAAGATATTTATTTATGACTTCTTTTAATTCCAAATCAATTTTCATGTTATTGAACTCAATAATTGCGTAGAAAAGTAATTCTGGTTCTGGATGTTTAATCAATCGATAAAAGAGTGATTTATTATATTCAGATATGGGATATTCTGATTTCTTTGTTAAAAATATACAGTTTTTTAATTTTTCCTCGCTCACTAACAAGGATCTCTCAATCTGCTCATCAGATAATAAGAGTTTCTTTAAGTCAGGTATTTTGTTTGCATTATTAAAATTATTTTTAATTAAAAAATTAAAAAGATTTTCTGATAAAGTAATCTTATTCCAATATAGAAAATCCACATCCAAAAAAAGAAAATTGATACGCGTGATCCGAGATAGAATTTGATCGTCGTTCATGCTGCTTGGTACAACATTTTTTAATTTAATCCATACGGAGAAGAGCTCATCTGGGTCGTCATGATTTAAAAAATATTGAAGTAGGGTGGAATTTATTATCTCAATATTTTTTTCATGACAGTGTGAAAGGAAGCGTACAAAATCTATCTGATTCTTGCTTTGAAAAATAATTTTTAAAATAGATTGTTCTGGAGTAATTTTGTATTTTTCGCATTCGAGTATCGCAATAGCAGATTCGTATAATTTCCCAATATTTTTTATATTTTTTTGAGTGGGTTCATCAAAGGCATTTTTTTCATCAGATAGCGTGTATTTTGTTAGATCAGAAAGCTCCGGGAGATCTGTATAGAATGTTTTCAGTAGTTCCTGATGTTCTATTATCGGTTTCAAAATTAATTGTATTTTTTCTTCGGTAAGTAAGCCACTATTCAGCAGTTTGGTTACTGTATTGGAGATAGCATAGCGAGAATACTTCTCGATCATTAGAAAAAGATCTGTGCTGGTTATGTCATTGAGAGACAAGCATAGAATAATGTCGAGTATTATTTTTGCACTCTCTTTTGATTGATTAGCGAATAGATTTTTTTCATTTTCTGAAATCATAGCAAGAAGAATTTTTTTCTGACTGATTTTTAGGCCGCTATCGAGTAGTTTATATTTCATGTTTATATTGTTTTTTTTCTCCGGAATTTTAAAAAATTCATTAACGATTTTTATAAATTCATCATTGTCAGGGTTTGAGAAAGATATATAACTGATTAGATCATCAACATTTTTCAGCTCGCTGAATTTTTTACCTTGATGTATTTTTTGGTATCGGGAATAAGAATCAATCATTTTCAATTGTCTTTTTCTTTCCAGTGTTTCTGTAGAAGTAATATTGTGGGCCAGCTGTATGCGATCCAGGCAATAATATACATTTTTATTGCATGATATAAATTGAGCGGGGTCTTTTACGTCTCGAGATGAATGCACT
Organism: Gammaproteobacteria bacterium RIFCSPHIGHO2_02_FULL_42_43; assembly: GCA_001801425.1. GTDB lineage: Bacteria > Pseudomonadota > Gammaproteobacteria > Coxiellales > Coxiellaceae > 2-02-FULL-42-43. Next base: position 72,911 of record MGXR01000018.1, on the reverse strand, counting down.
AACGATTCATCACCTGTTTCGAGGATAGCGCAAATTGCCAATTCTTTTAATGTTTCAAAATCACTGCGTTGTTTTTCAGAAAGTTGAATCATAGTCTCATCTGATTGATAGGGATTTAGTGCGCTTTCCCATTGCGTGCTTGAATAACAACGCGGTAAATCTAATTTGTGTGCCAGTGTGATTAGGTGATTAATGAAAATTTTTTTTTGTTTTTCATCGGTTGTTCCAGTTGCTTTCGTTGAAAAATCAGGGTTCCCCATGTACTGTAAAATTTCATAGTAATAATCAATTTCTGAATCAGTGGGAGATAAAAAATTTTTCATAAATTGTGTCATGTTATCGCATGATGCATTTTGGTATTCTTGATATTTTGTAGGGTTGTCGGGAAATGCAATTTCTGATTCCCTGCCAGTTTTTGAAAAGGCCAGCAATATTTTGATGATTTCAATATCATGATGTGTCAACGTCTCACAGAATTTTTTAAATTCCTCATCTTTAGCGTGTTTTTTGAAGTACTCGATAATATCGTCCATATAAGCCATTACGCGACAATGATGCGCTAATGCGTGGTTAGGACGATGAATGCTGCCCTTCGTTGAATTATTATCTTTGTATGGATTTTTTAAATGTTTTTCATAGGCTTCACACAAAGCAAGTTCAGAAAAATAGTGTTCCGTGGTTTCTGTGATCGGACCCCGAACAATTTTTGCTTTAAAAACTGATCGGTCAGCTTCATCTAATTTCTCTGAGTGCGATTCTGAATTGAATTGAAGATGCACTGTTGGTAATAATGTTTCGTTTTCCACAGGTGCAGTTGATATCGAAACAATGGAGCACTGAGATCCTGGACTTCCTTCATCCTTTATTTCAATTTTCATTGGCCGATGAGAAAAATATTGTGATCCCTTTGTGTCTGCGCTAAAGCTTGTAAAACCTGTTGTGCGCTGCAATCCAGCGCGCATCAACATTTCTGATGCTTGTCCACGCGGCAGATTTCCATCGATCAGTCGGTTTAAAACAGTATTTTTAGCTTGTTTTTCTGTGTGAATATTTTTATTGACACCACTCATGCCAAGCAATGCAGTGACAATTAATTTTTTAAGTACCCCCGGTTTTTGGTCATACGTATCAATTTCATTTCCCCTTAACAATGAATTGAGTTTTCTATATTCTGAAGTTGTGTATGTTTCGATTGCTATTTCTTCCATTTTAAAAATAGCATGTTCGTCCTTATTTTTTTTAAGTTTATTCGCCAATAATAATTCTTTGGAAGTATTTTTAAGAAAATAAGATTGCAATTCGAGCAGTAATTTCTCATGCTGCTCAGGTATGAGAAAAAAATAATCAAGATTGGCATTTCTGAGCGCGCAAGATAGATTATATGTTCGTCCATTGGGGCATTGCACCATCACCTGCTGTAATGAGTCACTGATGGAGAGTGTTACCGGTTTTCCACGAAACGATTCTTGAGTTACGTATTCGCCACTTTGATCAGGATAATCCACATCCATTAGGCAATACAGCGCATACATCACATCGTGATGTGCTTTGTTCAGTTGAACCGGTCCTTCTGGAAGGATTATTGGGTTATGCATCTATTCTCCGAAGTTTCGGATTTTCAAGTAGACTCAAGTATAGACAATGAAAGTTAAGGTAGACTGAAAAGAGCGGGTGAATTTAATTGATTACTCTGTGCACGATGAAATTTAAAAAGCACTCGTCATCCCGGAAATTGCGCTAGCAATTATCCGGAATCTAGGAGAAAAACACTGGATTCCGGATAATTTTTGAGTACAAAAATTTCCGAAATGACGCGGTAATTTTTTTGTCGTGTACAGAGAATTGATTATTTAATGATTAACATTGTTATTTTGATGTGTTTAAATTATCGCACTTAGTGCTATAATTTAGAATGGTGGATGGATGCGCATCTTTAAAAGAGGAGGTGCACGAACTATTTTGATCTACCAAGTTTCTGTGCATGCGTTTTTTATATTTGGTTATGCGAAAAATGAAAAGGAAAATATTGACAGCGATGAATTATTATTGGCGCGAGATTTTGCAAAAGAAGTCTTGAGTTATTCTGAGCAGACACTTGATAAGCTGATATTGTCGGGTCGTTTAATTGAGGTGCATTATGATGGGAAAAAGTTTAACTGAAGTTATTTTTGAAACAGCGAAAGATTTGCATCAAGCGGGTGTGATGGATGCAAAAACAATGCGTGATTTTGAGGCAAAGTGTTTGCCGAAAATTAAAAAATATTCACCTGCTCAAATCAAAAAAATTCGAAAACGTTTTGCTGTCAGTCAGGCTGTTTTTGCTGCATATTTAAATACTACACCTTCAACAGTGCAAAAATGGGAGCAGGGACAAAAAAAACCGAATGGAATCGCATTGAAATTACTGAGCTTAGTTGATCACTATGGTATTGCTCTGCTTGCAGCGTAAAAAACCGTTCTCTGACGTTCGCGCCCCCGATTGTTTACATTTCTTTATGACAACTGCTTTTTAATCAGCGTACTAACCTTGGCCATGTCGGCGCGACCTTGCGCTTTAGGTTTGATGATTCCCATGATAGCGCCCATGTCTTTGATGGTGGTGGCTTTGGTGGTTTTGATGGCCTCACTCACTAGTGCTTCGATTTGCGCATCAGTCATTTGTTCTGGCAAATAAGTGGTGAGCACCGTGATTTCTTGTTGTTCTTTGTCGGCAAGCTCGGTGCGGCTTGCTTTTTGAAACTGCTCGATGGATTCGCGTCGTTGTTTGATCATTTTATTAATCACGTTCAGAATATCGGCGTCTTGCAGCGTAATTTGCTCGTCAATCTCGCGTTGTTTGACGGCCGCCATGAGCAGGCGAATGGTGCCTAAGCGCAAAACCTCTTTGGCACGCATCGCTGATTTCATGTCTTCTTGAATACGAGATTTGAGTGTATCAACCATGACCATTGATCCTTGAAGAATTAACTCCGAATACGTTCTCTTTCGAGGGTTTCTTGCTCTTTTTGGAGCTTTTTAGCAAAACGCTTTACGGCAGCGGCATGTTTGCGCTTGCGCTTAGACGTGGGTTTTTCATAGAATTCGAGTTGTCGCAATTTGGTTGGGATACCTGCTTTTTCGCAAGCCCGTTTGAACCGGCGCAGTGCGACGTCAAATGATCCAGTTTCTTGAATATTTACGATTGGCATGTTGCTCTTTTTGTCCTTACAAAATGGTTAGGGAGGGGCCATGTTAATGCTTTTGTTATCGAAATGCAACGGGGTTTTTCAACAGATTTGGCCGATGGCTGAATATTGAGTATAATCAACTCTGGGTCAGGAACTGGCCCAGAATTAATGAGTTATCGATGCAAAGGAGAGCGATTATGGTCAAGTACGGTAAAATTTACCCAGTGAGCTTTGGGTTCGCATGGGGTTTGCTTGCAGGTATAGGTTGGATGTTACTCGCTTGGATGGGCGCGCGCTGGGGTTATGGTCTGCCGCTGATTCAATTGATGAGCAGCGTGTTTTTCAACTATGCGGCTACATTGGTTGGTGGTTTCTGGGGACTTCTCTGGGGATTCTTAGATTCTTTCGTGTTTGCACTGCTGGCGGTATGGGTTTACAACGAAACTTGCAAATGCTTTTGTCCCGCAGGTTCTTGTGATTCTTCCTGCGACTAACGTTTTCGTTCGTTAACGAAGCCCTTTTCATAAGGGCTTTTTCGTTTGAGGGTGGGCCATGCCGTTTCGGTTGATTCGAGAATTTATCAAATTAGAATCGGCGGCGGGTACGATATTATTTCTGACCGCAGTGCTGGCTATTTTGGTAGACAATACGCCGTTTGCCGCAGGTTACGAAGCATTTTTCAAAACCATTATTAGTTTTTCCATCGGTCAATTTCAATTGAGCAAACCGTTATTGTTATGGGTGAACGACGGATTCATGTCAATTTTCTTTTTGCTGGTTGGCCTTGAAATCAAGCGTGAAATGATGGAAGGTGAATTGAATTCCATTTCAAAAGCAACGTTGCCTGCGATCGCGGCTTTTGGTGGTATGCTATTTCCCGCAATTATTTATGCAGCGATCAATTGGCATCATCCGGTTGCGATACAAGGCTGGGCGATACCCACTGCAACAGACACCGCATTTTCTCTCGCGATTTTAACGTTATTGGGTTCACGCATTCCAGTTGGCCTCAAAATATTTTTAACGGCACTCGCCATTTTTGATGACATTGGCGCCATCATTGTGATGGCGATATTTTATTCCAGTCACATTTCCGCTTACATGCTGCTTTGTGCATTGGGTTTAATTGTTGTATTGCTGCTGATGAATTATTTAGATGTGCAAAGACCGGCGGCATATTTCATTGTCGGTATTATTTTGTGGATGTGTTTGTTGAAGTCGGGTATTCACGCAACACTCGCGGGAATTATTTTAGCGTTTACCATTCCGATGAAGAGCCCTGAATCTACCAAATCATTGTTGCGCACACTGGAGCATCGTTTGCACCCTTGGGTTGCGTTTGGTGTTTTGCCGTTATTTGCATTTGCTAACGCTGGTGTTTCACTGACGGGATTTGGATGGGAGCAATTGGCAACTTCTATTCCAGTTGGCATTGCCGCGGGATTATTTTTAGGAAAACAATTGGGCATTTGGGGTGTATCGATGTTAGCGGTGCGTTTGCGAATTGCGCGATTGCCGCAAGGTGTGACTGGTTTTGGATTGTATGGATTAAGTTTGGCAGCAGGTGTTGGTTTTACGATGAGCTTATTCATTGGTACACTGGCGTTTCATTCCGTGATGCCTTACGCCACCTTTGTGCGCGTAGGCGTTATCGCAGGATCGTTGATTTCTGGATTTTTAGGATATTGGATATTGCGATGGGCATATCCTACATCATCTGTTACTTAATTTAAGGTGTTTTATGCAAACCACGTATCTCAAAGACTACACTCCGCCGGATTTTTTGATTGATTCTGTGCATTGTCATTTTGAAATCGAAGAGAATGACATTATTGTCAAATCATTGTTGCGTGTGCGACGCAATGCAGCATCTAAAAATCAAAAAGCAGATTTAGTGTTGGATGGTGAAGCGTTGATTTTGCAACAAGTGGCGCTCAATGGAAAAATATTGCCAGCTGAAAAAATGTGTGTGACAAATAAAACACTCACCATTTTGAATGTGAGTGATACATTTTCACTAGAAACTACCGTTCAAATTTTTCCAAAAAAAAATACGACGCTGATGGGACTTTATCAATCACGCAATAATTTATGCACGCAATGCGAAGCAGAAGGGTTTCGCAGAATTACGTATTTTCTCGATCGTCCTGATGTAATGTCGCGATTCACGGTGACCATTTCTGCAGATAAAGATCGCTTTCCATTTTTGTTATCCAATGGCAATTTGGTTGAAGAGCGGTTGATGGAAAATAATCGTCACTGGGTGCATTGGGAAGATCCATCGCTCAAACCCTGTTATTTATTTGCGTTAGTGGCGGGGGATTTTGATGTGATTCGTGATCAGTTTGAAACCATGCATGAGCGCCATGTCGATTTATATTTGTATTTGGAAAAAGGATTTTTGGATCAAGGCGATTACGCCATGATAGCGCTGAAAAAAGCGATGAAATGGGACGAAGAAAAATTTGGTCGCGAATATGATTTGGATCGATTTATGATTGTGGCTGTCAGTGATTTTAATATGGGTGCCATGGAAAATAAGGGCCTCAATATTTTTAATACGAAATATATTTTAGCGAAACCAGAAACGGCAACTGACGCGGATTATATTAATATCGAACGTGTGATTGCGCATGAATATTTTCACAATTGGACTGGCGATCGCGTGACCTGTCGCGATTGGTTTCAATTGACATTGAAAGAAGGATTGACTGTCTGTCGCGATCAATTATTTACAGAAGATACCACATCAAAAGGCGTTGCACGCATTGATGTTGTGAACACGCTGCGTAATCATCAGTTTCCCGAAGATGCAGGCCCTATGGCGCATCCAATTCGCCCCGACAGTTATGTCAAAATCGATAATTTTTACACGGCAACGGTTTATGAAAAAGGTGCGGAAGTGATACGTATGGCGAGGACGTTGTTGTCGCCCGATGGTTTTCGAAAAGGCATGGATTTATATTTTTCGCGATACGATGGGCACGCGGTCACGACCGAAGATTTTTTGCAGGCCTTGGCGGATGCCAATCAATTTGATTTTTCCCAATTCTCTCGCTGGTATCATCAAGCGGGCACGCCCATCGTGCAAGTGAAAACGCAATATGATGTGGCGAAAAAAACATTTCACGTGCACATCAAACAAATGACACTGCCCACACCACATCAATTTGAAAAATTGCCGCTCTATTTTCCGTTTGAGATGGCTTTGATTGACTCGCATTGTCACGCCATGGAATTACAGTTAGAGCATGAATCGCATTCTTTTGGAAAATCAACAGTATTAACGATTCAACAATCAGAAGAAACGTTTACTTTTATTCACGTTGCAGAGAAACCCGCACCTTCATTGCTGCGACATTTTTCAGCACCCGTGATTTTGCACTATGATTATTCCAATGATGAATTGGCGCGATTGATGCAATGTGACACCGATGCGTTTTGTCGGTGGGAAGCGGGGCAGCGATTGATGGTAAATGCCATTGGTGATGCTGCGCGCAATGCGGATGTCACTGCGGATTTATTGATTCATTCCGTAGAATCCTTGCTAAAAAATCCACCGTCTGATTTGAATATGCTGACGCGTTTGCTGCAATTTCCGTCGCTCAAATATTTATACACGCAATTAAAACCGCTGGACATTGATGCGGTATTTCGCGCAGAACAATTGGTTGAGAAAGCGCTTGCCAAACAGTTGGTAAAATTATTTTCTGATTTGTTTGAGAAAAATAAAGTGACTAATCCTGAGTATTCAGTTGAAGCCTGCGGCCAGCGCGCGATTCGCGCGGCATCGCTGTATTATTTAATGCATGCGAATCCTGCGCATTATGCAAAAATCGCTTTTCATGATGCGCAACACGCGACAACGATGACCGACAAATTGGGCGCATTGATTGCATTAAATCATCACGTCATTGATGAACGTGAAACGGCATTAACGCAATTTTACGAACACTATCACCGCGAACCATTGGTCGTGAATAAATGGTTTTCGCTGCAAGCGAGTAGCACATTGCCCGATACGTTGCAGCGTGTGAAGTCGTTGCTGCAACATCCGGCGTTTGATTGGAAAAATCCCAATAATGTGTATGCATTGTTAGTAACGTTTGGTTCGAATACACTGCGTTTTCACGATGCGAGCGGTGAGGCGTATGAATTTCTAACGGATTGTATTTTGAAAATTGATGCGAATAATCCCATTGTTGCGGCACGTGTGGTACAACCTTTTTCGCAGTGGAAGCAGATGGATAAATCGCGCGGTGCGCTGATGAAAGCGCAGCTAGAGCGATTGTCATCGCAGAAATTATCCGACAATTTGCGCGAGATTGTAGCGAAGAGTTTGGAGTGATAATTTCGAGCACTCATTTAGAGCGCCGACCTGATGCAGATATTCGTTGTAATTTTTTACAAATTTCTGGAAATTTATAAAATTATCTGATATATTTCTGAATATATTCATTCAGGGCAACCTAGCGTTATGTTGTGTTCCCGATTGCTAAATTTACCTAACCTGTTGAAAAAAAAGTCTTTTTTTCTGTTTGGGCCGCGCGCAACAGGAAAAACAACGTTAATTAAAACTCAATTTGGAAAAGATGTGCCTTATCTTGATTTGCTGGATAATGCGCTTTATCTGCGTTTATTGGAAAAACCAACTGATTTATATTCCGTAATACAAGGAAAGCATTCGCGCATACCTTGCGTTATTATCGATGAAGTGCAGCGTATTCCTGATATTTTGAATGAGGTGCATCGACTAATAGAGCGTGAAAAATTATCTTTTTTATTGACAGGGAGCAGTGCACGCAAGTTGCGTCGTAATCAAGCGAATTTGTTGGGTGGGCGCGCAAGGCAAGCAGAATTGTTTCCGTTAACATCAGCAGAAATTCCAACATTTGATCTTGAGCGTTATTTGTTAGTTGGTGGTTTACCGATGGTTTATTTCAGTGATGAGCCATTTGAGGATTTACTGAGTTACGTGAATATTTATTTGAAAGAAGAAATTCAAACAGAAGCGTTAGTGCGTGAATTGCCCCCGTTTGTTCGCTTTTTAAAATTTTCTGCGCTGACTTCCGGCGAGATTGTTAATTTTACCAATATCGCAAGTGATGCCGCAGTGCCGTTACACATAGTGCGTGATTATTACAGTATTCTAGAAGATACGTTTATTGGTTTTTTACTACCTGCGTGGACTAAAACTGTTAAACGAAAACCAACCAGTAAATCCAAATTTTATTATTTTGATTTGGGTGTTAAAAATGCATTAATCGATGTGAAACAAATTCCAAAGCAATCTGATTTATACGGGAAATCGTTCGAGCATTTTATTGCGTTGGAGTTGCGCGCTTATTTAAGTTATCACAGAAAACATGTTTCATTATGTTACTGGCAAACTAAAAATGGACAAGAGGTGGATTTTATCCTGGGTGATGAAATTGCGATTGAAGTAAAATCCACTGAGCGTACTAGCGAAAAACATACACAGGGATTGACAGCACTGTTAGAAGAAAAAATCTGTAAGCGTTATTTTTTAATTAGCCATGACACAATTGCAAGACGTGTTGGCAAAATAGAAATCATACACTGGAAAACATTTTTAGCTCAATTGTGGGCGGATGAAATTCTGTAACGGATAGATCATGGATCCCGCGATCAAGTCGCGGGACGACGCGCCCCATTTTCTTGAGAAATTATTTGAGTGTTGCCTGGGTTTTTGAGAAGTTACCAATCCCAGATCATAATCCGTTGATATACAACTAAAAATAAGTTTCGATTTATTGACTATACTCCAAGCAAGCAGCAGTCAGTCGTTGCGAGAGGGGCTTGATGTATGGTCGATTTATCAAAGATAACAACTCAGGAGGGGGTTGATGATATTAGAAAGGAAATCACGGGTAGAAAAACAACCTACTACGATATTCTAGGTGTTGCGCGTAATGCCAGTGAAGAAGCAATTAATACAGCTTATAAAAAACTATCATTACAACTTCATCCAGATAAGAATCTAGGAGACTTGTTCGCTGGGGAAAAATTTAAATTGATTGGGGAAGCAAGAGAAACGTTAATGGATGAAGTAAAAAGATTTGATTACGATCATAGGTTGCTTGCAGCAGAAACTAGGGCACCAACACCACCAACTGCATCACCATCACCAACACCAACAGAAAGAGCAGCAACACCAACACCAACACCAACACCAACACCAACACCAACACCAACAGAGTCGTCATCAACATCAGCAAAAAAAACACCACCGAGAGCCGCAGCACCAACGCAAAAAGCAGAAAAAAAAACCAACACCCCGCCCCACCCCACCCCGCCACAAGAATCGTACACCCCACCCAAACCACTTAAAGTAATTTCCAAAGAAAAATTTTTGGAGAATGATTTTAATGCAATATCTAAATTTACGCAAAATTGCAGATTAAAATTGATTCTGGGTGAAACGCGCAATGGGTATGGGGAAGTATATGGTGGATTTCCTAATGAACTTTTACCTGTAGTATCTCAAGCGTATTTAGATTTAAAAACCGACGCTTGTTTTTTTAAAGGCGCTAATTTTTCTGAAAACGCATTAAAACATGCGCAAGAAAAAATTCCCAATTTTCCGAAAGATAAAAAATTTAATGAGTTTAGTGATGAACAAAGGATGTGGATTTTGTTGAAATATGCGCAAGCAAAGCCCGATGATCGGACAGCGAGAGCATTTAAAGCGTTAGCAAGCAACAATGAGTATATATTTTACTCTGCTGATACGTCGCAATCGTCATCGCCCAAGAGATAATTCCATACGTTTTATGGCTAAGCAACCACCAACGCCTGATAACACGCATCATCGATCTTCACCGCATCGACAACGATGTTGCTTGTTCCTTCGATCACATCACCCGCAGAATAGGCGTGAGGCAAAGACATTAAACACAGTTTTCGTTTTACTTTTCCCAGATAATGCGTACGCGCGACAATTTCTTGCCCGACATAACAACCCTTATCAAAACTAACGCCGCCTTGCTGATCAAGCGCTATCATTTGCGGCGTGAATAATACACTCGTTGCAGGAGTAATGACGGCAAATAAATTGAGAATATTATTTTTGCGCCACATTGTTTCATCCGTTGAAATAACAGCAGAATCATGATTATTTTTTAGTGCGATGTGCAAAAAACGATTTACTCCGAGCAACGAAATATAAATATTGTCGGACTGTTTTTCAGTCACTTGAGCTTCTGCAATCAAGAAATAATCCTTTTTTTCTTGTAGCCGTACTTTCGAAAATAAAGCAAATTTGTTGAGATGATGAATCAGAATGGCCACCATTGATTGCGGCACAATCAAAAAAAATTGATAATGCCAATTAATCACCCAGCCGTTTGCGAGCACACGTCCCTTGGGATCGCAGCATCCCATCAACGAATGTGCTCCAGGCGCGTTTAATCGCCGCATATCGCAGGTCAACTGCCCCTGCAGGAATTCCTGCGATTTTTCACCAATCAATGAGATAGCTGATAACCCTGTATGCATTTCAGAAAACCTTAAGCATTCTTTCAAAATACGTTAATGCCCATAGACTACACTGAATCTATATGCAGATGCATCTCTGCAGGCGAGGCGATCATGACTGATCCAGCAAGAAATCTAATGACGGAAATGGAACACGCGAATCGCGATGTTATTTATAACACGTTAGGTTACATTATCGCGCGTCCGATTCAAGCGAGCTTGGAAGCGCAATTACGTCCCAAATTCAGTTTTAAAAATAATTTGCGAGACACAACATTACAGTTGGCGATGCAATTGTGCTTGATGGGATCGGATTCAGTGGTTACCGATTTATTTGGATTGACAATCAATGAAAAAGAATTTGATGCTGGAAAAATTTTAGAAAAATTGTATCAAACCTTCAGAGAATTAGCGAAAACCGCAACTACCGCAACACAAATCAAAGAATTAAAAAAACTGAAAAAATATATTCATGCGTTTGCTTTATTGGTTGATTTTAATTTAAAAGCAAACGGAAAAGAACAGCTCGTAAATTTGGAAAAATTATTGGTGCGATATGAAACGAATTTGAATGAATATAGAAAATTAGAAGATACCGTAAAAGACCATTATAAAAAAATTAAAGACAGTGGCGATGACAATTCATTGCTTGCATTGCCATCACGTTATGAAAGTGGCATTAGCGAGCCTAATTTTTTTGCTCCAGCATCAACCGTTTTTGAAAAATTAAACAGTCTTCATACGTTGTTAAAACAAGATCGCGACGCTTTATTTCCATTCATCGAAGAAAATAATTCAACAGAAGAAAACAAAAAAAAATATCGCTTAAGACAATTGTATGCGGTGGTGAGAGGCATTGCGCCAATCACTAGCGCTGAAAAGAGAATGGAACGCAAAGCCACCAAAGCGCGCATCAATCAACTCTCATTTGGGATTTCATTGATTGTGGGTTTGGGTGAAGGGCTGATTGCGGCTGTGTATGCTGCTGCGGCGTGGCCATTTTTTATCGCGTTGTTGGTAGTGGGTCTTCCCGCAGCGATTTGTAATTATTATTTATTTCGAGGCGACAGTTTTTCTGTGATGAAAGAAATTTGGTATGGAAAAGTATCCGATACGCCCGCAACCCGCACGTTAAAAAATATTAGCACTGTGTTTTCTGCAATGGCTGGCATTAGCTACGGATTTTTATCCTTTGGTTCAGCGCTTGCAGCATTTGGTCATGTGTTTTTTGGATTGACGATGGCAGCTGCGATAGCAACACCACCGGGCGCATTGATTGTGATTGCCGCAGTGGTCGCTGTCGTGACTGCCGTTGCATTAACTACGTTGTACGATTACATGATTCGTCGCTTCATTGATGGTGGTGGTGTTGCGAAATTAAAACAAATGAAAAAAGATTTTATTGAATTTTTCAAACCAGAAAATGATTCGTGGAAAAATTTAAATTTTAAGCAAAAATGCCAACACGTCGCATTGAAAGTATTACAAGCTTCGGTTCATGTGATTTTCTTTGCTATCGCGATTGTTATCAGCGCTGTAGTGGTAACGGCGGTTATGCCTTTATTGAGACACAAAGCAGCGAACATTCTTCACAGCACATTTAAAATCGCATCGCGTTTATCAGATAAATTAGCCAATGGAATTGTGATTGGCATGGGTGCGGTGGTTAACGGTGCATTTTATAGCAAAAGTGTTTTCACCGCGGTGAATCTTATGAAAAAAGCGGTGCAAGCTGTTATACATCCCAAAGCAACATTGCAAGCGGTGCGCGATAGTTTTAAAACTGCTACGAGTAGCGTTTACAAAAAAATTGAAACTGCGATTACATTTGTGAAACGATTATTTTTGTTTGGTACGGTCGCGATGAATAGTGGTGTCGGCCAAGGTGCTGGAGCGGGACGTAATCCTGCGGCGCAAGCGAATGTTCATGATTTATTTCCGCGTAGAGAAACAGATGACGTCATTGTAACTGCCTCGATGACGTTAGGATCAGGTGGCGCAAATGCAGCTGCAGTGGTTGCTGCAACGAAGCCCGCGACTGTTGTGACGAAACCCGCGGAAACAACCTCACATCCATCGCAAGCAGGACTGTTTCATCAAACAGCAGCAGCAAAAAAAGTAGTGAATGATGCTTCTGCTCATCCAGAAAAAGCGGGATCCGCTTTTGTACATCGCCGTCGTTAACATCCATCGTTAATATCCTTGCATTTCCAGCCTAATCGATTAGTATACCCATCCCATGTTAGCATCGTAGTTTACTCATGCATGGCTGGACTGATTCATGACACAAACGATTATTACTTCTGAAGAGCCATCACCTCGTTTCGTAAGCGTGCAGGCACTGCGTCGCGCACGTCGTTTGCGCGTGACATTGGCGTGGTCGGTGTGGGGCGTTGCGGTTATTTTCGTTTTATTTCAATTTTTCTTGCAGCTATCTTCCGGGCAAATTATCACAGGAATTATGCGCACATTTGCATTAACTGCATTGGGTGGTGCGGTAATCACCAGCAGTTATTATTATATTTACACAATATTACAGGTACCGGCTGGTTTGTTAATGGATCGCTTTGGTCCGCGCGGTGTGCTGAGTGTCGGAGCGCTTGTTGTGTGCATTGGCAGTTTTATTTTTGCATTGGCAAAAACAGTTGGACTTGCGTTGATTGGGCGCATTTTAATGGGTGGGGGTGCGGCATTTGCGTTTGTCGGCTGCTTGAGTTTGATTTCGATTTGGTTTCCTGTGCGGCGATTTGCAGTGATGGCCGCGATTGTTGAAACGGTGGGAATGTTGGGTGCTGTGTTTGGCAGTTTGTGGCTCGCGCATTTTATTCGCACGACAGGCTGGCAAGAAAGCATGTTGATTGCAGGTATTGTTGCTGCCGCTTTGTCAGGATTTTTGTGGTTCGTGGTGCGAAACACACCGCGGCGTAAAAAATTTCCCATTCGTTTGGCAGGTGCGCCGATTCAAGAAGGATTAAAGCGATTGGCAAAAAATCCCGTGGTGTGGCTGAATGGAATTTATTCTGGTTTGGCATTTAGTATTGTGACGGTATTTACAGCACTTTGGTCAGTTCCCTTCATTGAAGTGGCACATCACGTGGGCATGGTGACAGCGAGTATTTCCGCGTCATTTTTGTATGTGGGTGTGGCCGTGGGTGGGCCTTTGATTGGTTGGTTGGATGGCGCAACGACTTGGCGTCGCGACATGATGATCATGAATATTTTTTGCGCCGCGATATTATTGTTCGCAATTATTTTTTGGATATCATCGCCGCTTTGGGTTGTATCAACGTTAATGTTTTTCAGCGGATGTTTTGCAAGCAGTTATGTATTAACGTTTGCAATTGCCAACGAAATCGCAACGCCTGCGAATCGCGCGACGAGTATTGGATTTACGAATATGTTGTGTGTTGTGTTCGCGCCGATTTTGCAACCACTGGTCGGGTTTTTAATTATTCATTGGGATGATCATCCCAGTATTCATCATGGCGTGGCGCGATCATTGCCGCATTTTCAGTGGGCGTTGTCAGTGATTCCAGTGTTGTTGATTGCGTCAGCATTCATCGCTTATTTCCTGCCTAAAAAGGAATAAAATATGCGAAGTATTAACGCAGATCAATCAGAATTAGAATACATCACCGTAGAGAAAGCAATAAAAGATATTGCAGAGTTTTGGCCGTTTGTGTTGCGTCGTGGAGCATGCTCTGTTTTTGAAGCCGCAATGGCTTACATTATTTCTCAAAAAGATGTGGATTTGCTGGGCGCTTACGCCGCTTATCAATCGTTGACGAATCTTACATTAGGATTGTTATATGCCAGCATTTTTCCGCTGGTTACATTAATCTCGAGTGCCAAGCGCGAAGAAGAAGCGGCGTTGAATGAAGATGAAAAAAATGCGGCGCGCGAAAAAGTGAAAATGATTTGGCGTCAAGGCGTTATTTTTTCTGCAATGTTATCGGTTCCGGCCGTTGCTTTTGGATTAACTGTTTCCCCTATTTTTGAGGCATTTAAGCAACCCAAAGTAGTTTTAGAAAACAGCCAGCGTTTTTTAGCGTATTCTGCCGGTGGTTTTGCGGCAGATTTGTTTTATCGTCTCAGTGCGCGCACGGTGACTGGCCTTGGTGTGAAAAAATCTATTCTTTTTGGCGATATGATCGATCATTGCTTCGAGCTTGTATTAGCGTATGCATTTTTGAATGGAAAACTGGGCGCGCCAGAGTTGGGGATTGCGGGTGTTGGGCTTGCGTATACCATCAGCAAAATGATCACGCTGCTTGGTCACATGACTTATATTTTTTTAAGCCCCGGTTGTTTTGGTTTTGATTACACGCCATACCATCTCTTTCAATTATCCGGCCCATTTTTTGATAAATCGATTTTCAAAAAATTAATCTCAGCCGGGATTCCTGATGGAATGTCACGAGCGCTTTCTAAAACGGGATCCCTGTTGGTGGTGATGTTTTGCGGTGGATTTGGCACCGCACCATTGGCCGGAATTCAAGTGGCGACTATATACAGCAATTTTGCGAGTTTTTATATGAGTGCCGTTTACAATGCCGCTTGTAATAAAATAGGTCGTTACGTCAGTATTTTTGGCGATACAGAAAATCGATATGATGCAGAGACGAAACATATTGCCGCGAGCAATGTAAAAACTTACGCACAATTACTGATGAAATTTTGTTTTTTCATGTCGATGATTGCGTGCGGCGTGGCATTTTTATTGTCGCGTCAATTAGCCGCGTTGTTGATTGACAAAAAAGACGAAGCGCATCAATCGCATTTATCCACCGTGGCAACGTTTTTAAAAATTCAGGGTGTGTTTGAATTAATTTCTGGTGTGAACACGCCAGTTGCCAGTGTATTAACAGCAATGTTAGACAATCGATTTATGTTGTTTGCCACCGTCATTTTTGAGCTTGCGATTAATCCTGGTGCTGCAGCAGCCATGCATTTTGGTTTTCGAAAATCTGCAGATTGGATATTTGCGGCATCCAATACAGGCTCTGCGTTGATGATATTGTTTGTTTTAGCGCGTTGTTATTCTCAACTTAATGCGTTCATTAGAAAATCGGAGGCAGTTGCAGCGGATGATGCGGATATTGAAGAAAATGATGATGAGCGGCGTTCATTTATTCCTTAAAGATGACCCTAGGCTGCTTTTTCTATGTGAATTTTCATTTTAATTTTTTCGTGATCGAGCATATCTTGAATAGAAAGCTCAACAAATTGCTCTGGCAAATATCCTAGCTTTTCTGCAAACTTTTTCGCAGCGACTGGACTCACTGTTC
The DNA here is from genome assembly GCA_001801425.1 of Gammaproteobacteria bacterium RIFCSPHIGHO2_02_FULL_42_43. Classification (GTDB taxonomy): domain Bacteria; phylum Pseudomonadota; class Gammaproteobacteria; order Coxiellales; family Coxiellaceae; genus 2-02-FULL-42-43. Next base: position 56,959 of record MGXR01000018.1, on the reverse strand, counting down.
TTCGTCCGTTTTCAATATCACACAAGTATTGACTAGAAATATCTAATTTTTTTGCAAACACAGCCTGATTTTTTTCATCGCACATGCGAATTGACCAAAGCATATTGCCCAGTGTTAATTTTTTCTTGGTTATTTTTTGTAGTGCTAAAGCGGCTTTAATAGTCATGTTTATTTACCTCTACAATCAAAATTAGTTTTACCTCATGTGTTTTTGTTTCGATATAAATTGCCCTGTAGGCCTTGTTTAATCGAATCGATCGCTGTCCTTTTCTGTTGCCTTGCAATGGCTCGTCATGATAACCCCGAACTTTTCTGACAGTTTCAATTCCGTATTGCTCAACTGCATTAATCCAATATTCAAGCTTTCTCGCAATATAAAATGGGACGTTAGCTATCTGATCTACAGCGTCTTCTGTGATTTCAACGGAACATTTCATACATTCCCTTAATAAGGGTAAATATACCCTAAATAAGGGTAAATGTCAAATATGTTTAATAATCTGATTTTATGAGTGAGCAAGATAACAAAATTTGAATAAATAAATTACCGTGTTGATTTATTAAAACTGCTCGCTGACACGCGCGGCTAAAATCTGCGTGTTCTACGATATGGGCTGATCTGTTGCGGATTCGTTGTTTTCAGCTACTTTTTCTTTGATGCGTGCTTTTTTGCCCTGCAATTCACGTAAGAAATACAATTTTGCGCGACGTACATTACCATGACGCAATACTTTAATGCTGTGCACAAGCGGGCTGTGAGTTTGGAAAACACGCTCCACGCCTTCGCCGTGTGAAATTTTTCTGACGGTGAAAGCAGAGTGTAATCCGCGTTTGCGAACGGCGATAACATCGCCTTCAAACAATTGCAATCGTTCACGATCGCCTTCTTTTACCTTGATTTGCACGGCAACCGCGTCGCCTGGTTTGAAATCCGGAATTTTTTTGTCTTTCAGTTGCGCCAGTTCAATGGCTTGAATTAATTTACTCATGTAGACCTCTTGCATAACCTCAATTAATGGACGATCTCTTCGAAAAAATTCGCTCGAAATGCTCATTGACTGACGTGTCAACTCCGCTTTCTCGCTCATTTTTTCTGTGACCTCGTCGCATTACTCAAGGTTATGCAAGAGGTCTATTCGGTCCTAACCTATTTCATCAATGTACATTTGCAGCAGTTTTTTCTCATCATCGCTGAGAATCCGCCTTTTTAACAAATCTGGACGTTTTTGCCAAGTGTTTCCGAGCGATTGTTTTAGCCGCCAAGTAGCGATAGCTTGATGGTCGCCAGATTGTAATACAGTCGGGACGGATATACCATCGATCGTTTCAGGGCGTGTGTAATGGGGGCAGTCGAGCAAATCGTTTTCAAAAGAATCTTGTATGGCAGAATCAGGATCGCCGAGCACACCAGGCAGCAATCGCGTAATGGCGTCGATGATCACCATGGTTGGCAGTTCACCGCCACTCAACACATAATTTCCGATGGACCATTCTTCATCGACGTATTGTCGAATGATGCGCTCGTCAATTCCTTCGTAACGCCCGCAAATAAAAATCAAACGTTGATGCTGTTTGGCTACGGTTTTGCATTGTGCTTGCGTGAATAATTTTCCTTGCGGAGACACGTAAATGACTCGCGCCGATTCAGGCGATGCTTTTTTTGCGGCGAGAATGGCATCGCGCAAGGGTTGATGTTGCATGACCATGCCGGGGCCGCCGCCATAAGGACGATCATCGACGCGTTTGTGTGGATCATTGGTGAAATCGCGCGGATTCCAAAGTTGTAGCATAATTTTTTGTTGATCGATGGCGCGACCGATGATGCTGTCTTTCAATGCATCAAACAGCGCTGGAAATAATGTGATGATATCAAAACGCATCATGACGGTTTTTCCCAATTCACAATCATTATTTTTTTAGCAAGATCAACTTTTTGGATCACCGAAGGCAAATAGGGAATCAAAATTTCTTGCTCACCTTGAACAACCATCACATCATTGGCACCTGTTTCAAACAAAGAGTCGATGACACCCAATTGCTTTCCTTGCGTGTTTTGCACTTCGAGACCAATTAAATCTGCCCAATAATATTGATTGTGACTCAACGTTGGCAAGACATCGCGCTCAACAGAAATATCGTGATGTTTCAGCAGCAACGCGTGATCACGATCAGCCACTTCTTTGAGTTGTACCACAAAATGATTGCCGTGCACTTGATGTTGCAATACGGTGATGTGCTGAGGTTTTTGATCGACGATCACAGCCCAGTTAGAATAATGAAAAATATTTTCTGCAGGATCGGTGAAAGAAATTAGGTGCAACCAGCCACGCAGACCAAAAGCATCTCCGAGGCGGCCAACAACGATTGAGCTATTCTTGTTTTGCATCCGAATTTTCTGATTCAGCGGCAGGTGCAGGCGCAGGTGCATCTTCAACAGGTTTTGCTTCTTCAGCGGCTTTTGCTTCTGCAGCAACTGCTTTCGCTTTGACTTTCGCGGCTTTCAGCGATTCTGCGATCTGCGCTGTTTTAATTTCTGCTTTTTTGAGCGAGGGCGCGTTCACTGCTTCGCCTGTTTTTGCCAATTTCAGCAAATGGGTGACGCGTTCTGACGGAATAGCACCGCAACCGACCCAGTAACCAATACGTTCTTGATTTAATTCCAAGCGCGTTTCTTTGCCTCGCGCCATGGGGTTGTAAAAACCGACGCGTTCAATAAAACGGCCGTCGCGGGACTTGCGTGAATCTGCAACAAGTACTTGATAAAACGGAGATTTTTTAGCGCCACCGCGTGACAAACGAATCACTACCATGCTATTCCTCTTATACAAAGATTATATTAACCAATAAAGCGGGTTATTCTACGAGAGTTTGGGTGAATAATGCAATAGTTACAACAGATGCTTCGTTATTCTTTATCAAGAATCCAAATCACCCATCAATTGCTTTCGCAACTCTGGTGGCAGCTGATCTTGCATCTGCTGCAACTGTCTCATGCGTTTATCCATTTTGTTGCCGCCAAATCGCTTTAACATTTTTTGCATTTGCATAAATTGTTTGAGCAGCTTACCAACGTCTTGCAGAGTCGTGCCAGAGCCTGCGGCGATGCGTTGCTTGCGTGAACCATTGAGCAATGCGGGAAAACGTCTTTCTTTTTTGGTCATCGATAAAATCATCGCCTCCATTTTGACAACGATGCCATCATCCATCATTTCCGCCGCATTTTTCGGGATTTTTGCGAAGCCTGGTAATTTTTCAACGAGCGATTGCAGGCTGCCCAATTTTTTCATTTGATGTAATTGCGTTAAAAAATCATTGAAGTCAAATCGTTTTGAGCCTTGTAATTTTTTTGCAATTTGATCGGCTTCTTGCTTGTTAATTTTTTCTTGTACGGATTCGACGAGGCCAACGATATCGCCCATGCCTAAAATGCGTGACGCGACACGCTTGGGATGAAACGCAGATAATCCATCGATTTTTTCGCCGGTGCCGACAAATTTGATGGGTTTGCCTGTGATCATGCGCATTGATAATGCGGCGCCACCTCGCGCATCGCCATCGGTTTTAGTTAACACAATGCCGGTTAATGGCAATGCTTCGTTAAATGTTTTAGCAACATTGGCGGCGTCTTGACCAGTCATGCTGTCTACGACCAATAAAATTTCGGTGGGTTGTGCGCAGTCGCTGAGCGTTTTAATTTCCTGCATCATGTTTTCATCGATGTGCAAGCGTCCCGCGGTGTCGATGAGTAACACATCGACGAATTGTTTTTTGGCTTGATCGATCGCGTTTTTGACAATATTGATTGGCTTGTCGCGAATGGTTGATGGAAAATGGGCGACTTGAATTTGTTTGGCGAGTGTTTCTAATTGCTCTAATGCAGCAGGGCGATAAACGTCAGCGGATGTCACCATAACTGATTTTTTTTCCGATGAAGAGAGCCAATGCGCAAGTTTGGCGGTCGTTGTTGTTTTACCCGAGCCTTGCAAACCGGCCATCAAAATCACTACGGGTTTTTGCGCGCGCAAATTTAATTCGCTTTGTTCGCCGCCCAACGTTTTGATCAATTCATCTTGAACCAATTTAATGAATGCTTCTTCAGGATGCACTTTTTTAATAATCGTTTGACCGAGCGCTGCTTGCTTGACATTATCAATAAATGTATCGATGACTGAGAGTGCAACGTCTGCTTCGATCAGGGATTTTCGAATATCCGAAATCGCTTCTGTGATATTTTTTTCGGTGAAATGATGAACGCCGCGCAGCTTGCGAATACTGTCGGATAATCGTTCGGTGAGCTGTGAAAACATGATGGCACCTCATTCATTGCGGCGATTATACCGATTTTATTTTAAATATTCACTCGCTACCGCTCGTGTCTGTGTGCGACACATTCGGACTTAGACGCGATCAGTAGGGAACGAAATTTTACGCACTTGGTCCGTAAATAAAAATGATTTGCTTCGCAAATCTCGCTTACTGACGTGCGCGGCTCCTTGCTATATACGCGCGTGCCGTGGTTACTGATACGGTATTGCATTTATATCATTACTCGATAAGCTTGCGCGATGCTTTTTAAAAAACCCGCATTTACTTTGCTGGAATGCTTAATCGCGCTGTCATTGACGATGATTTTATTCATGATCAGCGTGATGGGTTATCGGCATTTCATCACTGAGAACACGTTAATTGCAAACGTGAATCAGATGGTTGAGGCGTTGCGTTTTGCGCGCATGTCAGCAATTACGTCGCATCATCGCGTGGTGTTGTTGCCTGCATCAGCAAACGATTGGCAGGCGGGGCAAGTGATATTGGATCAAGCGAACGGGAATGTGTTGCGCGTGTTGCCGGCGATAGTAAAACCCTATGCTTTTTCGTGGAAAAGCACACTTGATGATTCGGATTCGCTGACATGGCGTCGCGATGGCATGACGTTTGGACAGCAGGGCAGTTTTTATTTTTGCAATGCAAATTCACCGAATCATTCCGCCGAAATCATTATTTTGCGCACGGGGCGTTTGCGTAGCATCGTTGGTAATATTGCTGGTTGTCAGAAATTCTCGGCGAACAAAAAATTTTCATCTTTGGCCGATCTTGAACGATAATTCATTTCGAAAATGCTCATTGACTGCCGTGTCAACTGCGCTTTTCTCAATGAATTATCGTTCAACCTCGGTCCAAATCTGAAAATTTGAGTCAACCAAAATATTCACCGGAATTGCTGGCGGGTTGTCAGTCTGGCACATGACTGTTACATTACGACGTGGAGGTCGCCGTGAGTTTTCGTTTGATGTTATTAGGTCCGCCCGGCGCTGGAAAAGGCACGCAGGCGCGTTTGTTGGTAACGCATTTTCAGTTGGTGCAAATATCAACGGGTGATATGTTGCGCCAAGCTGTGAAAAAAGAAACACCACTGGGACTTATGGTGAAATCTATTATGGATAGCGGCGCATTGGTATCAGACGATATTGTGATTAATCTAGTGAAGGCGCGTGTTTCAGAAAAAGATTGCCGCAATGGATTTTTATTTGATGGATTTCCGCGCACCATCGCGCAAGCCGAGGCGTTGCGTCATGACCATATTCAATTGGATCACGTGATTAATATTGAAGTGCCTGATGCGGAAATTATTTCGCGCATGAGCGGGCGCTTTGTGCATTTGCCGTCGGGCAGGGCGTATCACAAAACATTTCATCCGCCCAAAAAATCGGGTTTTGACGATGTGACGGGTGAACCACTCGTGCAACGCGAAGATGATCGTGAAGAGACGGTGCGAAATCGTTTGACGGTGTATCATCGGCAAACGCGTCCCTTGTTGGAATATTATGAACGTTGGGCCAAGAGCGGAGATTCTCATGCGCCGCGCTATCACACAGTGATGGGCGTTGGCACACCAGAAGCGGTGCACGCTCGAATTTTACAGGAGTTAAGCGATGACCGTGCATGCACTGACCGCAGCTACTTTTGATTCCACATTAGAATCACATTCATTTTTGGTAATCGATTTTTGGGCGACGTGGTGTGGGCCTTGTAAAGGATTTTCCACGGTGTTGCACAAAGTCGCCAAAGAATATCCCGATATTTATTTCGGCAGCGTTGATGTTGAAGCCGAAAAAGCATTGGCGGATGAATTTGATATTCGTTCCGTGCCATTTGTGATCATTATGCGTGACAAAGTGATGGTCTACGCCGAATCCGGCGCGTTATCCGAAAGTGCATTGCGGGAATTATTAGATAACGCAAAAAAATTAACAAAGGAACAATTGGGATCCGCATAAAAGAAGTGGGAGCGACAGCGACCACGTCAATCCCCAAATAAAAAAGCCGCTTAAAAGCGGCTTTTTCACAATTTCGAAGAATGCTTATTTCTTCTTCTTGTGGTGACGGCGTTTGCCATGCTTTCTTTTCGCATGATGCGCCTTCTTGTGGTGTTTTGCTTTACGGCGATGATGTTTCTTTTTCTTTCCGCCTTTTTTAGCTTTCAAAGCTTTTTTTAATTGCTTCTTCAAGCGGTTTCTTTCTTTCACCACTTTCTTGTAGCGAGCTGCGCTCACTGCGTGTTTCTTCTTTCCTTTTTTTCGTTTTTTTGCTGGCATTCCATATTCTCCCTAAATTGAGTTTAAAAAAACGACAATTCCATTTTACAATGAAAATCAATAAGATCAAACTTTTTGTCCATCTTTTTATCGATTTTTGCCATTTTTTATCAATTTTGATCGATTTTTGGGTGTAAAAACCTTTTTTGATGATAAAATTTCTAAATATTTTGGTTGTGGGGGCGAAATTTATGTCAAAAAATTTTTTTTTCGGATTAATTTTCGGCATGTCGGGAATAATTTTTGCATCAATTGCCTATGCGCAACCCTTTCTCATAGCGGGAAATTGGCAGACTACCGATGGAAAAACGCATCAACCGTCGTCTGTCATCACGATTAAATTAGAAAAAGATTTTTATGTAGGGCGTGTGACGAAGACGTATACGAAGCTTGCGAAGCACCAAGTTGAACGGTGTAATAGGTGTCAAGGTAATCTGCATAATAGGCCGATCATCGGTTTGCCGATTTTGAATGCGTTACATTGCGAAAGATTTCGCTGTTCTGGTGGTACGATTTTAGATCCGCGTAATGGTAAGATCTACAGTGTGACGCTGAAATTGATTGATCAGGGTCAATGGTTGCGTGTCCACGGGTTTGTTGGTATGCCGCTACTGGGAAGAACGGTGTATTGGCGGCGCGTAGCATAGAAGCACAGGGAAAATGGAGAAAGGAATATGTCATTTTTAGTGATCATTTTTTGTTTGGCAATACAGTGGCTATCTAATATATCTGGTGTGCAGTATCAATGGCGCTGGGAATCAAAATATTATTCATGGGTGCAAAAGCATTTTTTGTCGCTGACACGCGGCCATGATTTTTTTACGTTGCTGATATTGATTTTGCCGATTGTGGTGGTAGCGTGTTTGCTATTCACGATTGTGTATCACACGACAGGTCAAATTGGCTATCGAATTTTAAGTTTGGCACTGCTGTGGTATTGCATGGACGTGGTGTATTTGAGAATAATTCCAACTGGATCGGAAGATGCGCTGTTTCTGAAAAGTTATCAGACGATTTTTGCCATTTTGTTTTGGTATTTCGTGTTTGGACCGGTGGGTTTGGTTTTATATGTCAGCATGTCGGGATTGTGTGTTTGTCTGCGCACGCAAGCGAGCGCGTCCACTGCTACTTATTTTGAGAAAGCGTTGGGTGTGTTGGATTGGGTGCCAATTCGTATTTTAGGATTAACGTTTGCATTGGCGGGAAATTTCGGCGCCGTTTTCAAACCATGGCTGACTTTGTTGCCGAAAGGTATTTCAACCGATCAAAAAAGTGTGGTTGAGCTTGGTCGCGCTGCGTTGACGGGTGAATCATCCGTTTCATTGCAACAGGTCGTTGCGTTAATCATTCGCGTCCTCGTGGTGTGGCTGGTCATCATTATGTTGATTACACTTGGATTTTGGTTGGGTTGACTGCTATCCTTGCCTGCCCAATGCTATAGTTGAGGTATGTCAACGGTGAATCAACCCCAAGATATCGACGCGCAAGAGACGCAAGAGTGGCGCGACGCTCTGGATTCTGTGTTGGAATTTGAAGGGACTGAGCGCGCCCAATTTCTGTTATCTCATTTAATGGATTATGCAAAAAGCTGCGGATTGGTGAGTGAAGCGAGCTTGCATACGCCGTATCTCAATACACTTTCCAGCAACCTATCTCCACTTTCAAATCAAGATATCGTTTTATTTGAAAAATTAACCAACTGCATGCGCTGGAATGCGATCGCGATGGTGATGCGCGCTGGAAAAGTATCAGCAGAATTGGGCGGGCATATCGCAAGCTTTGGTTCCATCGCGACGTTATTCGAAATTGGTCTGCATTATTTTTTTTACGCGAGAAGTGCCAAGCGCGATGCCGATTTAATTTATTTTCAAGGCCATTCATCGCCAGGTTTATACGCACGTGCTTATTTGGAAGGTCGTTTGACTGAAACGCAACTCGACGGTTTTCGACAAGAGTTGTCAAGAAAGGGCATTGCATCGTATCCGCATCCTTGGTTGATGCCGGATTTTTGGCAATTTCCAACGGTGTCAATGGGATTAGGGCCATTGATGTCAATTTATCAAGCGAGCTTTTTGAAATATCTGGAGCGTCGCGGGCTTGCGAATACTAAAGAGCGTCATGTGTGGGTGTTTTGCGGTGATGGTGAAATGGGTGAGCCCGAATCGTTGGGCGCTTTGAATATCGCCGCGCGCGAACAGTTAGATAATTTAATTTTTGTGATCAACTGTAATTTACAACGACTGGACGGCCCTGTGTGGGGCAACGGCCAAGTCATTCAAGAATATGAAGCAATTTTTCGCGGCGCTGGCTGGAATGTGATTAAAGTGATTTGGGGTTCTGGCTGGGACAAATTATTTGAAAAAGATCAAACGGGTTTATTAAAAAAACGCATCAGCGAATTGGTGGATGGTGAATATCAGGCGTTTTCAGCAAATGATGGCGCGTTTTTTAGAGCAAACTTTTTTGGAAAATATCGAGAATTATTGGCACTCGTTTCCGATTATTCAGATGAGCAACTAAAATCAGAATTATTGGATGGCGGGCATGATCCGCAAAAAGTATTTGCAGCGTATGCGGCGGCTGTCGCACACCTTGATCAACCCACGGTTATTTTAGCGAAAACAGTGAAAGGTTTTGGCATGGGCAAAAGCGGTGAAGCGTTGAACGTAGCGCATCAAACCAAAAAGATTTCCGCGGATGATTTGAAACATTTTCGCGAACGTTTTGGATTAGATTTATCGGATAATGAAATTGAACATTTACATTATTTTAAACCGAAAAATAATTCTCCTGAAATGCAATTTTTATTAGAAAATCGCAAAAAACTCGGTGGATTTTTACCAGAACGTCACAGTGAGTGTGAAAAATTACGTGTCCCGGCGCTTGATGCATTTCAAGCAATGCTGAATGACAGCGGTGATCGCGAAATTTCGAGTACCATGGCGTTTGTGCGGATTTTATCGATGTTATTGAAAGACGCCAACATCAAAGAACGTATTGTGCCGATTGTCGCCGATGAATCACGCACGTTTGGGATGGAGGGATTGTTTCGTCAAATCGGGATTTATTCGGCGATGGGACAGCGTTATCAGCCGCAGGACAAACATTTACTGATGTATTATCGCGAAGATCAGAAAGGACAATTGCTGCAAGAAGGGATTTCAGAAGCGGGGGCGATGTCGGCGTGGATCGCTGCTGCGACATCGTATGCGACGAATCAACTGCCGATGATTCCGTTTTATATTTATTACTCGATGTTTGGTTATCAGCGTTTCGGTGATTTGATATGGGCTGCGGGTGATATGCGCGCGCGCGGATTTATTTTGGGCGGCACCGCGGGGCGCACGACACTCGCAGGCGAAGGTTTACAGCATCAAGACGGTCACAATTATTTAATGTTTGGCGTAGTGCCGAATTGCGTTTCTTACGATCCGACGTTTAGCTATGAATTGGCCGTGATTATTCAAGACGGTTTGCGCCGCATGTTTGCAAATCAAGAAGATATTTTTTATTACGTCACACTCATGAATGAAAATTATCATCATCCCGCAATGCCAAAAAATTCAGAGCGCGGCATTTTGCAAGGCCTGTATTTATTTCAAGAAAATAAAAATGCGAGTGTGCAACTCTTAGGCTCCGGTGCGATTTTAAATGAAGTGATTAAAGCTGCAGAAATTTTAGCGACACAATTTCAGATCACCGCCAATGTGTGGAGTGTCACCAGTTTTAATGAACTGAGAAAAAATATGGATGCTGTTGCGCGTGATAATCGTTTAAAATCCCCTGAAAAACGTGCATTGTGTTATGTCGAGCAGTGTTTTCAAAATCATGCGGGCCCTGTGATTGCCGCAACTGATTATATCAAAGTGACGGCGAATCAAATTCGCGATGCGGTGCATGCACCGTATTATGTGTTGGGTACAGATGGTTTTGGCCGCAGTGACACACGCGAAGCATTGCGCGAATTTTTTGAAGTCGATGCTAATATGATTGCGTACACTGCATTATATGCATTAACAGAAGATAAAAAATTTTCACACAAGCAATTATTAACGGCACGCGATGCACTGCACATCGATGCGAATCGCAGTGACCCGGCGCATACATGAGGACATGGGAATGACGCAACAAGTATTGGTTCCTGATATTGGTGGCGCGGCGGATGTCGCTGTTATTGCAGTGATGATATCACCCGGTGACGCTATTGTGATGGATACTCCGCTCGTCACATTGGAAGGCGATAAAGCCAGTATGGATGTGCCGTCGCCGGTTGCAGGTGTTGTTGAATCGGTTGTGATGAAAGTAGGCGACAAAGTATCGGAAGGTGTATTGATTTGTACGGTGAAAGTTGCAGCGACTGTGTCAGTAAAATCAGTTGCCACTGCGGCACCGACATCACCGCAAAAAACAGTTGCGGCTCTTGCACGTGAAGTTACGACAACACAAATCAATGATACCATTCACGCGAGTCCGGCAGTCAGGCGTTTAGCGCACGAAGTCGGCGTTAATTTATCAAAAATAAAAGGTAGCGGTGAAAAAGGGCGAATCACCAAAGATGATTTAAAAAATTATGTAACAGGACATATTCAAAAATCAGAAAGTGGTTTTTCATTGCCACTTGCACCATCGATTGATTTTTCAAAATTTGGCGCGATTAAAACGAAACCGTTATCCAAAATTCAAAAAGCATCCGGTGCAAACTTACATCGCAATTGGATTTCTATTCCGCATGTGACGCAATTTATTGCAGCAGATATTACGGCGCTTGAAAAATATCGTAACGATCACAAGAAAAAAACAGAAGATCAAGGATACAAATTAACACCACTCGTTTTTATTATGAAAGCGGTGACCGCCGCATTAAAAGAATTTCCCACATTCAATGCATCTCTTAATGCCGCGGGTGATGAATTGATTTTGAAACAATATTTTCACATTGGCGTTGCAGTCGATACATCCAATGGTTTGGTTGTTCCCGTGATTCGCGATGTTGATCAAAAAGATATTTTTGTGTTAGCAAAAGAATTAAATGACATCAGTAAAAAAGCGCGTGATGGGCAGCTCACAATGAAAGACATGCAGGGCGGATGTTTTTCTATTTCCAGTTTGGGCGGCATTGGCGGCACCGCGTTTACGCCGATTATTAATGCGCCAGAAGTGGCTATTTTGGGTGTTTCAAAATCATCCTTGAAACCACATTTTGAAAAAGAAAAAATGACGCCGCGTTTGATGTTACCACTCTCATTATCGTATGATCATCGCGTGATTGATGGCGCTTTGGCAGCGCGATTTGCAGTGTTTGTGACGCATTATTTGGAAACAGAATACGACTAATTCATTAAATGCGGTGGACACAGACACGAGCGGTAGCGAGTGAAATAATTTTGAGCGGGAGTGAGAATATATGAACGAAACATTACATGCCGAAGTCGTTGTGCTCGGCAGCGGCCCTGGTGGTTATGCTTGCGCATTTCGCGCGGCAGATTTAGGCAAAAAAGTGATTTTGATTGAACGCTATCCCACGATTGGTGGCGTGTGTTTGAATGTCGGATGCATTCCGTCGAAAGCATTATTGCATGTCGCAAAAGTAATTGACGATGCCAAAGAAATAGAAAACCATGGTGTCGCTTTTGCAAAACCAATATTAGATATTGCTAAAATTCGTGATTACAAAAATGGTATTATTAAAAAATTAACGGGTGGCTTGACGATGATGGCGAAACAACGCCAAGTAAAAATCGTTGAGGGTGTTGGCGAATTTGCTGATTCCAAAAAATTAATCGTCACCAAAGATAATCAAAAAACAGAAATCACTTTTGATAGTTGCGTGATTGCAGCAGGTTCATTGCCTGTGAAATTACCCTTTATTCCTGATGATCCGCGCGTGTTAGATTCAACGAGCGCGCTAGAAATTGAAAACACGCAATGTGAATTGCTGGTTTTAGGCGGCGGCATTATTGGTTTGGAAATGGCGACGGTTTATTCTGCATTGGGCGCAAAAATCAGCATCGTGGAAATGATGGATCAACTCATCCCGGGCGCTGATCGCGATATCGTGATGCCATTGCACAAACGTTTGGAAAAACGTTACGAAAAAATTATGCTGAAAACGCGCGTCACTCAAGTGGAGGCCAAAAAAGACGGATTGTTTGTCACGTTTGAAGGCGAAAACGCACCATCCGAAAATCCCAAACGATTTGATCGCATTTTAGTGGCGGTTGGTCGCAAGTCCAATGGAAAATCAATTGGCGCTGAAAAAGCCGGCGTGAAAGTCGATGAGCGCGGATTTATTCCGGTCGATAATCAAATGAAAACGAATGTCGCGGGAATTTATGCGATTGGTGACATCGTCGGAAATCCCATGCTGGCACATAAAGCATCAGCAGAAGGACGATTGGCGGCTGAAGTGATTGCTGGCAAAAAACATTATTTTGATGTGAAATGTATTCCATCTGTTGCTTACACGGATCCAGAAATTGCGTGGGTAGGATTAACGGAGTCACAAGCGAAAGAAAAAAATATTCCATACAGCAAAGGAGTATTTCCGTGGATGGCATCGGGTCGTGCATTATCAATTGATCGCACCGAAGGTTTCACCAAATTAATTTTTGACGACAAGCACCGCGTGATTGGTGGCGCAATTGTTGGTGTCAATGCTGGAGAATTAATCGGCGAAATTACACTCGCGATTGAAATGGGTTGTGACGTGGAAGATATTGCGTTAACCATTCATCCGCATCCCACATTATCTGAATCCATTATGATGGCAGCGGAAGTGTTTGAAGGCACGGTGACAGATTTATATATTAAAAAATAAAAGATATTTTATGCAAAAAATAAAATGGATTTTTATTTCAGCGTTTTTATTTTTACTGGTTGGCTGTAGCAGCAGTGTTCGAACTGTTTCGCAACCACCCAACACTTCCAATAAAACAGCACTCTCGATTTACGACAAATTACCTGTATACGCGCACGCAGCGCGGCAATCATGGCCAATCATCAGCGCGCATGTGCCGCTGAAAATCGGTGATCACAGTCGTGCGCTGCCTGAAATTCGCGATCGCCTCATTACACTCGGTGATTTATCGCAATCAGAAAAATCCAGCAGTTTGTTATTTGATTCCGCTTTATCCCGCGCTGTTGCGCAATTTCAATGGCGACATGGTTTAGAATCCAACGGCGTGGTGAATCAAAAAACATTGAATGAATTCAATGTAAATCCCGCGGTTCGTTATCGTGAATTAGCGCATAGCATGAATGAATGGGCAAAATTACCAGAAGATGAAAGTGCGCATTACATTCACGTCAATGTGCCGAGTTTTCAACTGCGATTGGTTGAACAGGGTAATGCGGTGATGGAAATGCGTGTGATTACCGGCCGTTTCTCGCGCCCGACACCCACACTATATTCTAAAGTAACCACGATTGTATTTAATCCGAGTTGGACGGTGCCAGAAACTATTTTAGCGAAAGATGTGATTCCAGGCATGCAAAATAATCCCAATTATTTAAAAGAACATTACGACATGCGTGTGTATGCAAACTGGGATAAAAATGCGCCAGAAATTGATCCGCTAACGATCGATTGGAAAAATGCGAATGCGAAAAATTTTGTGTATCGCGTGAGCGCGCCACCCGGCGAAAAAAATCCACTCGGTCACGTTAAATTTATTTTTGAAAATGAGCATGATGTGTATATGCATGACACGCCGGACAAAGCATTATTTTCTAAAATTGAACGTGCATATAGTTCTGGTTGCATTCGTTTAGAAAAACCATTTGAATTGGTCGAATATTTTTATTCTGATAATACAGACTTAAATACTGAGTTAGTGAATCAATATCTGGGTTTAGGTGATACCAAATTTGTTCAATTAAAAAATCCTATGCCGATTCACATTACTTACATCACTGCTTGGGTTGATAAAAATGGCTACGTGCATTTTCGTGAAGATATTTATCAGCAATCACCGGGAAATTCAACTGAGCCAGCAGCAGATATTGCTTAACTTTGAACGCACTCCTATACCTCTCAGACCTCAAAATGCGAATTTAAGCATCCCATCTTGCATCGCACTTGAAACGTTTCTCAATCAAAAATGCTCGAAATGCAGTAAGCATTCCATCACATTTTTTCAATCGAAACGTTTCAATTGCTCGCAATCTGGGCGCTTAAAATCTAATTCATTCCTCTCTGTGCATCAAGACATAAAGTTCGCATCTTGAGGTCTGAGAGGCATAGATGCCGATGGCAATTGGCGCGCTTCTTTTAGCGGCATACTTGCTTATTCATCCAGTATGTCCTAAAATAAAGGACATACTGGAGAATGTATGAAGATAGAAACATTGAGAAAGTTGGCAGGTCGCGAAGAAATTGATTACGGCTTCATTTTATCAGCTCTCAAAGAGTATGCAAAACCGCGTAACAAAATTTCCGCATGGTTAAAGAAAAAAGAATTGATACGCGTCAAAAAGGGTTTATATATATTTGGTGAAGGTGTGGCGTTAGAGCCTTATTCCAAAGAAGTATTGGCAAATTTAATATACGGCCCATCCGCACTTTCATTAATTTATGCACTTGGTTTCTACGGATTAATTCCCGAGCGCGTTGCGAGCGTTACCAGTATCACCAACAATCGTTATAAATCATTTTCAACTGAGGTTGGCGTCTTTCAGTATTATTATTTAAATTCTAAGAAATATGCAGTTGGCGTTACGTTACATCAATCGTCTCTGCAGCGCGCTTTTTTGATTGCATCGCCTGAAAAAGCATTATGTGATCAGATTCACATCACCGATAGGAATATATCATTTAATCATCTCGATGATATTGAAAAATATTTATTGTATGATCTTCGAATTGATGAAAATGAATTACGTCACTTTAAGTTAAATCGACTAGATGAAATTGCACATTATTACCATGACAGCCGGATTCATTTATTAAAAAAATATATCAAAATGAGAAAGTAAAAAATGCATGAAGAAATTAAACAAATGTTAAAAAAATATTTTCTTCGCTCAGAAGATGATTATTCGAATGCGCTGAAAGAAATTTTTCAAGAAATCGCGTTGCTTGGTTTGTGGCGCGCAAAATTTTTTGAAAAGGCTGCTTTTTATGGTGGTTCTGCGTTAAGAATATTATATGGGCTGGATCGTTTTTCCGAAGATTTAGATTTTTCTTTGTTGCGCAAAAGTATGCAGTTTGATTTAACTTCCTATAATAAAGCTATTATTAAAGAGCTCAATGCATTTGGATTTGAATCTACGGTTGAAACTAAAGTAAAATCATCCAAAACCAATATTGAATCTGCATTTATTAAAGCAGAATCCAAAAAACAATTTATCGCCATTGAAGCGCCGAGAAAAATAATTGAATCTATGCATTTCATGCAAATGATCAAAATTAAAATGGAGGTTGACACCAATCCACCCGGTTTATTTAATACGGAATCAAAATTTTTGTTTCAACCCATTGCATTTTCAATTAGAAGTTTTATCGAATCTGATTTATTTTCAGGAAAAGTACATGCGATATTATGCCGCCCCTGGATTAAAAGAATTAAAGGCCGAGATTGGTATGATTTTGTTTGGTATGTCTCCCGAAATACTCCGCTGAATCTTGCTCATTTAAAGGAACGTCTCGTTCAAAGTGAAGCATGGGAACGCAAGAAACCGCTTACTAAAAATAATGTGATTGAACTATTGTCACAAAAAATTCAAACGGTCGATCTTAATGAAGCTAAAAAAGATGTGATCCCATTTATTCAAGATCATGCGCGTTTGGCAGTATGGTCAAAACAATTTTTTATGGCGCTATTGGAAAAATTACGCACGTAGGCCCTGTCCCTAAAGTATCGACGATCTGCAAATGATGCGGATTGGCTAAAATTTCTGAATTTTTTCGCCCAATACCACAGAGTATTGGACTCAAAAATATAAAAATATGATCTATCTAAAAACAAAACGCAATACCGTAAAAAATGGTGTGGAAAAATGTAGTTGTAAATTATTTTCTAAATGTGCTATCTTTGCGAAACCCACTTATTGCCTCATGTAATAACCTTGAAGAAAGAGAAATGAGAAGATTTTTTGAATTTTTTGCACCTCAACCTCAGAAACCATATGATACAATGAGTTCGAAAGAATTATGTGTTTTGTTGCGAACCACTGTACCTGGACTTGAGGGCTATTCTGATTATGAGTTATATCGATATTATCGTGCTTCTAATTCTGATGGCTTTGGTATGGGAGAGTCGATGGGTCTCTTCCAAAAACTTATCGGTAATCCAAATCAAGAAGTCTGCTTAATATTTCTGGCTTTCGGCCAAAATTACAATAAGTATAGTGGGTCAAAAATTTCAGACCAACATGTACGCTAGTTAAGATATAATTCTCGCCCGCAGTGAAGGCGGCTTTAGTGTCTTCGGCGTGATATAGCGCCACCCACTTAGCTTTATACTTTGTTGCAAGCTCGTTCGCCGAAGTCATGTACTCACTTGTACACTCCTTCGGCTCGCTCGCTTGCGCCGCGTCTAAAGCTAACTGGGTGACGCTATATTAATTTTTTAAATTTGCTTTATCATCATTTAGCTCAGCTTCAATTTCTTCAACGGTAGGAAAATTATTTTTCAGCATTAATAGTTGAATATGACCCCAGGGTAATTGGGTCACAGCCTGTGACCCAAATTCGATATTCGGATAATATTCAGCGAACATGCGCATTCTTTTCAAGCTTTGTTGTGAAAAACCACTTGTTTCAGGAAATAAATTTCTTAAGTCCCGCGAGAGTGTTTCAATCAATTTATCGCCCCAGCAGGATGTTTTTTGTTTTTCAATCAGTTGCTGACCAATGTACCAATACAACTTGATGATTTCTTGATTGACTGCAAGTGCCGCTTTCATGCGTGAACTTAGTATCTTATTTTTTAGTGCGCTCAAAAATGCTTTATACTCTTTCGTAAATTGACCGGTTAAATTTTTTGATACTGGGTCAATCATATTTTCAAGAATCGACATAAAAAATCTTATTGATTTGATAGATTAAAATGCAGAATACTGGAAATAATTTTTTAAGCAATACAGTATCTTAAGATCGCACCGGTTTGTGTCGACCCCGGGGTATTTTTTATTGTGCCGCCATCAGCGTATTTTGCAACAACATTGCAACGGTCATGGGGCCCACGCCGCCGGGCACCGGCGTGATCCAGCTGGCGCGTTCGCGCGCCGTGTCAAAATCAATATCACCGGTTAATTCCCCGTTGTCTGATCGATGAATACCAACATCAATCACGATAGCACCTGGTTTAATCCAATCACTGTGAATTAAACCGCGATAACCGGTCGCAGAAATTAAAATATCGGCGGATTGCACATATTGAGACAATGGTTTTGTAGCACTGTGACAAACAGTCACTGTGCATTTTTCCATTAATAATTCCAATGCCATGGGACGGCCCACAATGTTGGATGCACCGACGACGACTGCGTGTTTTCCTGAAAGATTTTCGCCAGTTGTTTTGAGCAGCGTCATGATGCCAAGGGGCGTGCAAGGGCGCAACAATGGGCGACGTTGCACCAAACGTCCTAAATTATAGGGATGCAAACCATCCACATCTTTTTTGGGATCGATGCGTTCCAGTAAAATATCTGCATTCACAGTTTCAGGCAACGGCAATTGCAATAAAATGCCGTGAATTAAGGGGTTTTGATTCAATTGATCAATGAGCACTTCGATAGTTTTTTGATTGGTGGTGCTAAGCAACGGGTGACATTCAGAGTAAATGCCGACGGTTTTACAGGCTTTTTGTTTGTGCGCTACGTAAATTTTGGATGCGGAATTTTCACCCACTAAAATGACGGCCAAGCCCGGTGCTGGTTTGTGTTGCTGTACACGCGCCCGTACTTTTTCAGCTACGTCGTTTTGAATGCGTTCAGCGAGTTTGCGTCCATCGAGAATTTTAGCAGGCATGAACACACTCCAAAAAAAAGCCAATGGATGCTACAATTCTGTCATGAAAAAACACCAAACGCACGCCGTACAAATCGATCACGTTACCATCGGCGGTGGTGCGCCCATCGTCGTGCAATCGATGACGGATACGGATACCGCCGACGCTCAAAAAACCATTGAGCAAATTAAATTATTGGCTGATGCAGGATCTGAATTGGTGCGCATCACAGTAAATAATGAAGCAGCGGCAGCGCAAGTTGCCGCGATTCGCAATGCTTTAAATAAAATGGGTTATGATCATGTTCCCATCGTTGGCGATTTTCATTATAACGGTCATCGTTTATTAAAAGATTTTCCGGATTGTGCAAAAGCATTATCCAAGTATCGCATTAATCCCGGCAACGTTGGTTTTGGCGCGAAAAAAGACGATCAATTTAACACGATGATTGAAGCGGCATTGCATTATCAAAAACCCGTGCGTATTGGCGTGAATTGGGGAAGTCTTGATAAATCATTGGCGACACAAATGATGGATGAGAATGCAAAATTAAAAAATCCAAAATCATCGCGCGAAGTATTGCGTGAAGCGTTGGTGATTTCTGCATTAACGTCGGCAAAAGCTGCGGAAAAATGCGGATTGACGCCCGATAAAATTGTGATTTCTTGCAAGGTCAGCGATGTGGCAGATTTGATTGCCGTGTATCGCGAATTAGCACAGCGTTGTGCGTATGCATTGCACGTGGGATTAACGGAAGCGGGCATGGGCTCCAAGGGAATTGTCGCGTCAAGTGTTGGTATCGGTGTACTGTTACAGCAGGGCATTGGCGATACGATTCGCACATCGCTCACACCAGAGCCGAGTGGTTCGCGCGATAAAGAAGTGATTGTGTCGCAACAAATTTTGCAGACATTAGGTTTGCGTGCGTTTGCGCCGATGGTGACGTCGTGCCCGGGATGTGGGCGTACCACCAGCACATTTTTTCGTGAATTAACGGAAGCCGTCGATATTTTTATTCGCGAAAAAATGCCAACGTGGCGAAAAAAATATTTAGGTGTCGAGAATCTAAAATTAGCCGTGATGGGATGCGTTGTGAATGGGCCTGGTGAAAGCAAACACGCGAATATTGGCATTAGCTTGCCTGGCACGGGCGAAGTACCCGTTGCACCTGTTTTTATGGATGGTGAAAAAGTATCGACATTACGAGGCGACAATATTATTGCAGAATATACAGCAATGATAGAAAAATATGTTGAGAAAAATTATGCTATCAAATAAAAAAACGCCGCGCCATTTTCTTATAACTGATTAGTAATCGTGCACTGCTGGTTATTTTTGATATTCACCGTTAAATTTGCCGTGCCATCTAATGGAAATTGACAGGTGTATTTTTCAGCGGGCCAATAATTATTGGGCTGCGCTTTGGAGTAGCCAAATTTGATAAAATATTCTTTGCTGCCCGTAATACCATGCAAATACTGGTTGATAAAATTCGTGCCAAGACGAGTTGGAATGCCGCAGCCTTTTTCTTTGTCGTAACCGACATACACTTCCATGCAGTAATACCCGCTACTCGAAGTGATGTTGTCGACTGTGATGTGAGCAGTGTGCGCGAATGCAGCGAACGTACAGAAAGATAACGCGAGAGCCAATATTTTTTTCATAGACTTTCACCTATTTTTTTAAATTCTTCCAAACACGCTGGATTCGCTAACGACTCACTATTTTTTACTTCATGCCCATTGATGATCTGTTTTACCACAATTTCCATGGTTTTGCCATTCATGGTTTTTGGAATATCAGTGACTTGAAAAATTTTTGTTGGGACATGATAAGGCGAGGTGTTATCGCGAATCATTTTTTTAATTTCTGTTATTAATTTTTCATTCAGCGTTGTTTTATTTTTTAATGTCACGAATAAAATAATTTCTTCGTCTCCATTTTTTTGTTTTCCCGCCGCAACACAATCCAATATGTCTGGAATTTTCAACACTTGCTCATCAATATCTGCAGTGCCAATGCGCACGCCGCCAGGATTTAATGTTGCATCTGAGCGGCCGTAAATAATCATGCCGTGATGTTCGGTAATTTTTGCAAAGTCGCCATGCGTCCATACAGCGGGGAAGCGATCAAAATATGCGTGACTATATTTTTCTCCGTCAGCATCATTCCAAAAATACAGTGGCATCGAGGGAAATGGCTTTGTGCACACCAATTCTCCGGGCTGGTTCATCACAGAAATACCATGGTCATCATAAATTTCAACCGCCATTCCCAGTCCGCGGCATTGCAATTCTTCCGCATACACTGGCAGCAATGGATTTCCCAGCGCAAAACAAGACACAATATCGCTGCCACCGGACATGCTAGAAACACGCACATCACTTTTGATATCGCGATAGATGTAGTTAAAACTTTCTTTAATGAGCGGAGAGCCAGTCGTTAAAATCGTTTTTAGATTTTTTAATGCATGTGTTTTTCGTGGAATCAAATTATTTTTCAAATAAGTTTCAATAATTTTTGCGCCACATCCAAAAATAGAAATATCATATTCGTCTATTAAATCAAATAACGCGGTGTTGTTGGGATAAAATGGAGATCCATCATACAAAACCAGTGTTGCGCCGACACTCAATCCGCTGATCATCCAATGCCACATCATCCAGCTGCAAGTCGTATAAAAAAATAAAATATCGTTTTCATGTACATCCGTGTGCAACAACAATTCTTTTTTATGCTGAATTAAAATATTGCCAGCGCCATGCACCATGCACTTTGGTTTTCCAGTAGTTCCGGAGGAATATAAAATATAAAGGGGGTGATCGAAGGGGGTGTGAGTGGGAATGTCAGTGTGAGCGTGAGTGTTAATGAGATTATTGAGCGATATAATGTGTTTGACGCTGGGTAAATGATTTTTTAATTTCTGAATGATGTCGCGATGTGGAAATATTTTTCCATTGAATCGATGTTCATCATCGACAAATAAAATCGTTGGCGTGATTTGTGAAAAACGCTCAATCACAGCATTTTCTGAAAATTCAGGCCCACAGGCCGTCCAAATAGCGCCGAGCCAGGTCGATGCCAGCATCGCAATAACGGTTTCAATGCGATTGGTTGAAAATCCCGCCACACGATCGCCGGATTGCAATCCCAGTGATTTTAATTTTTCTGTCAATGTCATGACACTTGAAAATAAATCACGATAGGAAATTTTTTTTCGCTCGCCTTTTTCGTTTGCTGCAATTAAAGCAATATGATCATCGCGTCGCCACAACAAATTTTCAGAAAAGTTTAGGGTGGCGCCAACAAACCATTTTGTTTTTCGCATCTCAGTATTTTTTTGAATAATTTTCTCGGGTTTTTTATCGAAAATAATTTTTGAAAACGCTGAAAAATTTTTCCAAAATAATTCTGGATAATCGATGGACCATTGATACAATGCGTTGTAATCATGAAATTCCGGATTGAATTGCTGCATAAAACGCAGCAGATGACTTTGTTGAATGGTTTTTTGATTAGGTTGCCAGAGCGGGGTCATGCGTGCGCTCACTTGATTCATTTGGTAATTCTGAATTGAGGCCATCTAGTATTTCGGTTGCCTCAACAAGATATTTTTTATTGTTCTTTATTGCATTAAAAGCTTTTTGCATTTTTGCAATTTCATGTTTCTTTGCTGATTTCATGGTGATGGCCTTGCATGAGTATATATACAAATATATACCCATCCCACTTCAAAATGCGATTTTTTTATCGCATTTTGAAGTGTCCCATCACGATGGTTCAATTTAGGATATACCGCGCGTGATGAAGTGCGGTAATACCGTATCTTCATTGGCGAGCGGTATATATCACACAATACCGTGTTGCGAAATGACGTTTTGAATGATATTGTTTTGCAGCGATTTTAAACCTAGATTCAGACGATTAATCGCTCGTAGTGGGTTTCAACTGCCGAATCTAGGTTAAAGGCACGTAGCTCAGTTGGTTAGAGTATCACCTTGACATGGTGGGGGTCGCTGGTTCGAGCCCAGTCGTGCCTAACTATTTAATTTCTTGATTTATATCAATAAATTCAATAAAAACAAATGATTACGATCCATTCCCAAACAGCACCTTAAAAACACGCATTACTTGACAAAATTTTATAAAAAAATGGTTAATAATTTATTAGATACTATAATTCCCAGATGAAATGTGACTCCTGGAGACTTGGTTGGATTAGTCATGCCATTCACATATAAAAGGTAAAGAAAGTTATGCCTAATAATGACACCGGAACAATATCCCCTGATATGCTGAAACAGGTGCTGGAAATTCTTCGTGGACATTTTTCCTCAGAAGACATTAACATCAACGCTGAGTCCATTGTTTTTTTAACAGACCAGAGGCGAAGAAATGTCGCTCTGAGAATACCACTTCAAAGCACATCTGATTTAATTCCCAAAAGCATTATTTTAAAACAATCGAAGCCTGAAGAATCGGATGTCGACGATTGTGAGGCGTATTCTCGGTTTTCTAGAGATTGGACAGGTCTTGAATTTGCAAATCGTATTCAGAAAGATGGCGCTCATAATGTTCCGCACTTTTACGGCGGTGACAAAACGCATCGGTTTATTCTTCTTGAGGATCTTGGCCAAAAGCACATTAGTTTAGTTGATGCGTTAACCCTTCCTGGTCACGACAAGGCTGCTGCAGCATTACATCGATATATACGAGCATTGGCAGGTTTGCATGCTGCAAGCTTTGGTCATACCAATGACTACAACATTATGCTGCAAAATATCAATGAAGGAGCGGCGACTGCACAAAATGATTTGGCAGCAGATATCAATTATTTGTTACCAAAACTTGAATCAACTTGCCAAACATTAGGTTTATCTGTGACGAAAGAATTTATAGCTGAAGCACAACAAGTCTTGCAGGATATGTTTGAACCTGGACCATTCACAGTGCTTATTCACGGTGATGCGGCACCGGACAATGTGTTTGATCATGGTGAATCAAAAGAATTGCAGCTCATTGACTTTGAGTGGGCATTTCCTCGTAACGCTTTACTGGATGGTGTATTTTTGCGTATGAGCATACCCACAGGCTGGTGCGCCAAAGAAACGCCAAACGAATTAATTGAATCTTTGGATCTGATTTACCGAAAAGAACTCGCGAAAACAATCCCTGCTGCATCTGACGATAGGGCTTTTTTTACAGCCTATACTCAGGCTTGTGCTTATTATGCATTACGCGAAATGGTACATGTTGTTCATATTCTAAAAGAAGATCGATCAAGAGGGGCGCCTCCATCGATGCCAGAAGGCTCATTGTGGGATCCCGAGACGAATTTAATGAGGCCGCGGTTTTTATCTCGCGTACAAGCTTTTATTGATGTGGCAACAAAACATGATCTGTTGCCTCAAACAAGGCAGCTGGCTGAAAATATGTTGGCGGAAGTCAAAAAACTTTGGCCTGAAGACACCAAACCACTTGATGTCTATCCCGCATTTCAACCGCCCGTGTTAGGTTTAGGTTCTGCGGCCGTTGCAACAGGTATTTTTTCAGAAAAAAAATTAAAAGAGAATCCTGCTGCAGATCCAAACAGCGCCCCTGCGCCTTTTGAAAAAAAATAAACGTAAGCCACACAAAATTGAGGAATTTTCATCAGCAACTCAAACGATCTTCATTCGAGATATCGTGATCGCACCTACTTATTACGAGGCATAACATGCAAAAAACACCTGATTTTCCAATGCCAATTACAACAGATCGATTGATCATTCGTCCGCCAATACCGTCTGACGCAAAAGCACTAAATAATGCGATCTCAGAGTCCGTCATTGAATTACGACGCTATATGGATTGGGCGCTTTCAGGACAAACATTGAAAGAATCAGAAGAATATGTGCTGCTTGCAATTCACAATTGGATTGAAAAGAAAAATGATGAACCGTATTTGCCATTATTTATTTTTGATAAATACACAAATGAATTGATTGGTAATGCAGGCTTTCATCATTATAACTGGGCTATTCCATCTATTGAAACGGGGTACTGGATTCGCACATCGCGATCTGGTCAAGGTTTTATGACTGAAGCAATTAACGCGCATACCCAATATGCGTTTAAACAATTAAAAGTAAAGCGTATCAGCATATCTTGTAACGCTGATAATATTCAAAGTAAAAAAATTCCAGAGCGTTTGAATTATGCGTTTGAGGGTAGATTAAAAAATCATCGTCGAAGACCAGACACCAATGAATTGGGTGACACTTTAATTTATGCAAAATATGATTGCGATAATTTACCGCCACTCAATGTTACCTGGTAATTTACGAATGAATATACACTTTGAAAAAATGACATTAAATGATATTGCGCTTTGGAAAGAGTGGATTAACATTTCGCATATCAAAGAAGTATGGTTTATAGAAGGGTATGAAACATCGGATTATATTTATCAAAAAATCCAAGGCAATGGTCACACCTATCCATTTATTATTTATATCAACGATCAACCGATTGGTTATATTCAATACTGTGATTTATATGCATATCGAATGCTTACACCAAAACCAAAAGGTCTTTTCATAAACGAAAATCCAGGGACATTTTGTATTGATTTATTTATTGCTGAAAGGGATTATCTCAATAAAGGTTACGGCACAAAAATTATTAAACAATTTACAAAAAAATTAATAGATGAATTTTTTGCTAAAAAAATTCTGATTGATCCCGCAAGTACCAATAAACGTGCCATTCGTTGTTATGAAAAAGCGGGATTCACAATTGTAAAAAATGCACATGACGGCATTACTGAGTGCATAATCATGGAATTGACCACTGGTGAAAAATAATGACACTCCGAATTGAGCTAGAGATATCTCCAAAATCTGAAGACACGCAAATTTTATGTAATGGCATTTCCGAAGAAGCAAAAAATAAAAAGGATTTACAACCCGTTACATTTTTCGCTTTTCAAGAAGTATGGAAATCACTTATTTTAGAGCGTTTTTTAGTGCGTTTAGCAAATTCATCGTATCATGATAAATTGATATTTAAGGGCGGATTTTTACTGGCGCATTATATTCATATTGCGAGAGAAACAAGTGATATTGATTTGTTAGCAAGAAAATTAAAAGCGGAAATGAAAAATATTGAATCTGCATTTTTGCAAATATGCAAAGTTGAAGTCAATGATGAATTTACGATGTCACTTTCTGATATCTCAATGCTTGACCATACGCATATGAATTACGTAGGCTTCCAAGTTCGATTAAATGCCCAGTTTGGAAAAATAAAAGATCGTATATACATTGATGTGGGTGTTGGTGATGCCGTTGAACCCTATGAAAAATCATTTAAGCTTTCACAATATTAAAGAACAGTCAATTAAATATGTTTTATATTTCAGCATGACACCTTGACATGGTGGGGGTCGCTGGTTCGAGCCTAGTCGTGCCTAATGAATTTCAGGCACTTTTGTTCCTGACTTCAGCGTTTTTTGAAATTTCACACGGATATTTATTTTTATCTCAATCAGATACATTTTTTTAGTGTAGTGCGTAATGTTTCGTCATCCCGCAGCTTACAAAATTCGTCATCCCGCGGCGAAGACCGCGGGATCCAGGATACTTCGATATGGAAAAATCATTTTGTGTTTACATTCTTGCAAGCAAACGCAATGGTACTTTGTATATTGGTGTTACTTCAGATTTAATCAAGCGTGTTTGGCAACATAAATCAGGTGAAATTGAAGGATTTACACAAAAATATAACGTGAAAATGCTTGTTTATTATGAGCAACATCAAACTGCAGAAAGCGCTATACATCGAGAAAAACGACTTAAAGAATGGAGACGATCATGGAAATTAGCATTAATTGAAAAACATAATTCAAGTTGGTGTGATTTGTATGACGATATTATTAGATGATTTTTATTACTAGATCCCGCGGTCTTCGCCGCGGGATGACGTAGTGCGTACGCTGAAGTTAGGAGCATGACACCTTGACATGGTGGGGGTCGCTGGTTCGAGCCCAGTCGTGCCTAATGAATTTTAGGCACTTTTGTTACACCCTCTTTTGTGATGTAGGAATCTTCTGGTGGTTCGCAGCCCTTGCTTTGCTGGGTTATGGGGAAGAATACCATTACCTGTTTTAATCTTAAGTCTTTTAGAGTACGCACATCAGGATTTGCGCATGCCGCTCGCAGCGTAGTAGCGAAAAACGCCGCTCTTTCGAGTTCTAGTCCATGTTTAAGAATGATTGTTTTTGCTTCAGCAGGATAAGAGCTGAGAATTTGTGCGAACAAAAATAGTGAGTAGCTATTTAGTTTGTTTTCTCTGCCGATCATCGTTTTTTGAATGTCTTTATTGCTGTCGTATGGAATGGCTCTACCTGTGAATTGCGCTTGCGCCATGTCAAATATTTCAGTAGTGCTATTCACAAAGAAAACAGGCGAAATCATTTTTTCAGCCCAATATTCCCATCCATAACTAAAACCAATTACAGTGCCTTTTTTTATTTCGCATGTGGATTGCATGTAGAATCTATAGTTTCCTGAATTGACGGGGCAAAGTATGTTTGTTGTGTTGGCCATTTGTATTTTTGGATAATCTTTTGTATCTAAGCCGATATGCTCTAAAAATTCTTTATCTGGTAAGTGCGCAAACAACGCGCCTAAGTCGCCAGAGTTTCTCGCTTGCTGTTGGTACGTTTCATTTTTATCAATGGCTGTCAGCAGATAGTCGATATCTGTGCATGGCGCAGGACTAGCTGGTTGTGACGTAATTTCACCGCCATAAGGGCAGAGCACAGTGCCTGACTTAATATCTTGATTTGCCACGATGGCAAATCCAATAGGGTCAGGAAAACGAACTAATTTAAGTAGAGAAAATCGCGTAAATTGCAAGTCTTCAAATACAAGATCGCGGCCCGTTCCCGCTTTAATAATTGACTGAACTTGCATTAACGAAAGCTCGCGCTCAACAGGTGGATCAACCGTTAAGTTTAGAAATGTCATTGTAGTTTTACGCATAGGAGCAACAGTGTGACACAGCTAGCTTAAGATTTTTTTAAATGTGCGATAAGATTAAAAACACGGTAGTGACAAACAAGGTTAACTTGCTATACTTTCGTACCCCTTTGTCGTTTCGTTGACGGGGGCCTTTTTTATTGAACCATCAAGGGATGATTCGTCATGAAAAAATTTAAATTATTAGCATTAGGAATAACATTGGCAGCTGCGGTAATCACAGCCAACACACTGGCTGAACCTGCGCCTGTGGCTGCCACTGTGACGTCAGCAGAAATAAGCACTTTGGCAACTGTTGCTGCCATCGATAAAGACGAAATTTTATTGGGAACGGTGGCACTGCATAAACACGCATCCCATGAAATCGATCAATTTGCCAATATGATGATTGGTCAGCATGGTGCAAATTTAACGGAAATTTTGCAGCTCGCGAACCAATTGCATGCATTGCCGCTCTCGAGTGTTATGGCAGATCAATTTATTGCGGATGGCAATAAAGATTTGGTAGCGCTGGGTGGATTGCAAGGCGTTTCATTTGAAAAGGCGTATGTGAATGCGATGGTGACTGGTCACGAAGGCGCGCTGCATTTGATCGACACGCAACTCATGCAAACAGCGACCACACCTGAAATTAAAAAATTCATGATAGCTACGCGAGCCGCGGTCGCAATGCATTTGGAACATGCTAAGAAATTGCAACAAGCAGAAAAGTGATCAGTAATTCCTCGTGAATTTAGAATCTAGGAGAATTTTCAGATTTGAGCCGAGGTTGAACTATAATTCATTGAGAAATTTGTTCGCCGGGAATTTCTGCTGAAATGTTAGGATTGCAGAGCGTGTGCGCGAATGCTATCTTTCTGAATGCCAAACCGTCGGATAATTTATGTTGCAAATTACGTTACCAGATCGCACGCAAAAGCAGTTTGAAAAATCAGTGACGGCACTGGACGTCGCCGAGTCCATCAGCCCCAATTTAGCCAAAGCGACTGTTGCGGCACTGGTGAATGATCAATTGGTCGATGCGTTTTTACCGATTGAAAAAGATGCCACATTAAAATTAATCACTGATCGTGATGATGCGTCATTGGAAATCATTCGCCATTCCACGGCGCATTTGTTGGCGCACGCAGTTAAAACATTATTTCCCAGCGCGCAAGTGACGATAGGCCCGGTGATTGAAGATGGATTTTATTACGACTTTGCATTCGGCAGACCGTTTACGCCAGAAGATTTAATTGAAATTGAAAAGAAAATGGAAGAATTGGCGAAAAAAAATTCGCCTGTTACACGCAAAAAAATTTCGCGTAATGATGCAATGAAACTATTTGAAAAAATGGGTGAACATTATAAAGTGCAAATTATCCGCGACATTCCCGAAAACGAAACACTAACAATTTACGAACAAGATAATTTTGTGGATTTGTGTCGTGGGCCGCATGTGCCGCGAACAGGTTTGTTAAAAGCATTTAAATTAACGAAATTAGCGGGCGCGTATTGGCGTGGTGATTCTAAAAATGAAATGTTGCAAAGAATTTATGGCACAGCGTGGCAAGATCAAAAAAAACTAAAAGAATATTTGGCGCGAATTGAAGAAGCGAAGAAACGTGATCATCGCGAGATCGCAAAAAAAATGGATTTGTTTCATTTGCAACCGGAAGCGCCAGGGATGATTTTTTGGCATCCCAATGGTTGGACGATGATTAATGTGATGCGCGATTATATTCGCAACGTATTGCGCAAAAGTGGTTATCAAGAAATTAATACGCCGCAGTTAGTGGATGTTAGTTTGTGGGAACGATCGGGCCACATGTCAAAATTTGACGCGGGAATTTTTATTACCGAATCTGAAAATCGACAATACGCTGTGAAACCGATGAGCTGCCCGTGTCACATTCAAGTGTTTAATCAAGGCATCAAAAGTTATCGTGATTTGCCGATTCGTTATGCTGAATTTGGTTGCTGTCATCGCAACGAACCGTCGGGAACGTTGCATGGCATTATGCGCGTGCGCGCTATGGTGCAAGATGACGGCCATATTTTTTGTACCGAGAATCAAATTCAAAAAGAGGTTTCTGCTTTTATCACTCAATTACACCAGGTTTACAAAGATTTTGGATTCACTGACATTATTTACAAATTGGCATTGCGCCCCGAAAAACGTGTCGGCAGCGATGCGGTTTGGGATAAAGCTGAAAAAGCGTTGGCGGATGCGCTGGAAGCTAAACACTTACAGTTTGATTTGTTGCCGGGCGAAGGTGCATTTTATGGTCCGAAAATTGAATTTCACTTGCGAGATTGTTTGGGGCGGATGTGGCAATGCGGTACGATTCAAGTGGATTTTGCTTTACCGGAACGTTTAGATGCCTGTTACATTGCTGAAAATGGCGAGAAAAAAGTGCCGGTGATGCTGCATCGCGCCATTCTTGGTACATTCGAGCGTTTTTTAGGAATTTTAATTGAACACTACGCCGGCCATTTTCCGGTGTGGCTCGCGCCTGTTCAGGCGGTCGTGATGAACATTACAGACAATCAGCAAGAATATGTGGACAAAGTCACAAAAACTTTGCAGAATGCAGGGTTTCGAGTGGTTTCAGACTTGAGAAACGAGAAGATCAACTTTAAAATTCGCGAACACACCATCGCGCGAGTGCCGTATTTGCTGGTTGCAGGCGATCGCGAGGTGGAGAATGCATCAATTTCGGTGCGTAAAAGTGATAACGAGCAGTCGGAAGTGATGACGCTCGACGAACTTATAAGGAGAATGCAACATCAGCCCGAATAAAAAGACGCGTATCAATGAGCACATTCGTGTGCCGCGCGTGCGTTTGATTGATCAGAACGGCGCCCAAGTGGGCATCGTGACAGTGGATGAAGCGTTGCTTCAAGCGAAACAGGTGACGCTGGATTTAGTTGAGATCTCACCGAACGTAGATCCGCCCGTTTGCCGCATCATGGATTATGGCAAATATATTTTTGATCAAGGAAAGCGTAAGACGCAGCAAAAGAAGCACCAAAAACAGGTGCAAGTGAAAGAAGTAAAATTTCGTCCGGTGACAGATGTTGGGGATTACCGTGTCAAGATGCGCAAAATTACGGAGTTTTTGGAGCGGGGTGATCGAGTGAAGGTGAGTTTGCGTTTTCGCGGTCGCGAAGTGCAACATCAGGAGCTCGGCATTGAATTCATTGACCGAATTAAAAAGGATTTGCCACCTGGCACGGTTGTGGAGCAGGAAGCGAAAATGGAAGGTCGCCAAATCACTATGTTGGTGGTGGCGGGAAAACATTAATATACAGAGAGCCGCTCTAAGGGAGCGATATTTTATATGCCAAAATTAAAAACAAACAGCGGCGCGAAAAAGCGTTTCAAACATCGCGGCAACGGTTCTGTTAAAAGCCGCAGCGCTTATCGCAATCATATTTTGACGAAGAAATCACAAAAACGTAAACGTCAATTACGTGGCACTGATGCAGTGAAAGCATGCGATGTGAATTCTGTTGCAAGAATGTTGTGTGATAAATAAGAAACTATAAAATCAACCCACGTCCAGCGAAAGCGAAGGCGTTAATCAAAGTGGAGAAGGTAACATGGGCAGAGTAAAACGGGGCGTTACCGCAAAAGCGCGCCATAAAAAAATATTAAATCTAGCGAAAGGGTATTACGGCGCGCGTAGTCGCGTGTTTCGTGTTGCCAAACAAGCGGTCATCAAAGCATTGCAATATGCGTATCGCGATCGCCGCCAACGCAAGCGTGAATTTCGAGCACTCTGGATCGCGCGTATTAATGCAGCAGCCAGAATTCATGGTCTTTCCTACAGTCGTTTTATGAATGGATTGAAGCGCGCCAATATCACATTGGACAGAAAAGTGCTGGCGGATTTAGCGGTGAATGATAAAGCGGGATTTGCGAAATTAGCAAAACAGGTGTCGGAGTCGCGCGCGTAAAACGGAATTTTTCATGCAAGAAAAATTAAGCATCATTGTTAAAGACGCCGCAACACTGATTCAAAACTGCAAGGACGCAGTTGAGGTTCAAGCGCTTCGCGTGAAATATCTCGGCAAAAAAGGCGAACTCACTGAATTACTCAAACAATTAGGGTCGCTCGATGCCGCGGATCGCCCGCGCGCCGGGCAATTCATTAATGATGCCAAATCGCAAATTCAAGAATGGCTCAATACCCGCGAAAATCAATTTAACCAAGCACAATTAAACGCGCGTTTGTCTTCTGAAAAAATGGATGTGACGTTACCGAGTCGTGGGCAAGCGTTGGGAAGCCAGCATCCCGTGTCACGTGTGCGCGATCGCGTGGTAACACTTTTTTCGACGATGGGTTTTACGGTGGCCGAAGGTCCTGAGATCGAAGACGACTATCATAATTTCTCAGCGCTTAATTTTCAGGAACATCATCCCGCCAAAGAATCACAAGACACTTTTTATTTTCCGAATGGTTTGTTATTGCGAACGCATACATCGCCCGTGCAAATTCGCACGATGAAAAAACAAAAGCCACCACTTCGCATCATCACGCCGGGGCGCGTGTATCGTCGCGATTCAGACATGACACACACGCCAATGTTTCATCAATTGGAAGGTTTGGTAGTGGATTCGCACTGCACATTTGCCAATTTAAAACATGTGCTGCAAACATTCATCAATGCTTTTTTTGAAAAAGAAACGCCGCTGCGTTTTCGCCCGAGTTTTTTTCCATTCACAGAACCATCGGCAGAAGTGGATATTTTGTCGTCGAGTAATACATGGCTTGAAGTGTTGGGCTGCGGCATGGTGCATCCGAATGTGTTGGATAACGCAGGCATTGATTCCAAAAAATATTCTGGTTTTGCATTTGGAATTGGGCTTGATCGATTGGCGATGTTGCGTTATCGCATTCCCGATTTGCGATTGTTGTTTGAAAATGATGTGCGATTTTTGAAGCAGTTTTGAGTCTCAAAAAAACACGGAAGCACGCGCGAAACGCAGTGGAGCAAGTGCGAATAAGCGGGAGCAAATAAAGTGAAAATCAGCGAGCACTGGTTGCGTGAATGGGTTAATCCACCGATCACCACAGCGCAATTATCAGAACAATTAACCATGCTGGGTTTGACGGTAGATTCCGTCACAGCAGTTGCTGGCGCATTTTCTCACGTGACAATTGGTGAGGTATTATCAACGTCGCCGCATCCTAATGCGAGTAAATTAACGTGCTGTGTCGTGAATGTTGGTGGATCTGCTTCGCTTAAAATTGTTTGCGGTGCAGCGAATGTACGCGCTAAATTAAAAGTCGCGGTTGCAATGGTCGGTGCAACACTACCGGGTGGCGTTGAAATTAAAAAAGTGGAATTGCGTGGCGAGCCTTCTGAAGGCATGATTTGTTCGCAAAATGAATTGCAATTAATCATGGGAAAAACAGAATTCGCGGGCATTATCGAATTGCCAAGTGATGCACCCGTTGGTAAAAATTTTTACGATTATTTTTTAGCGAACGATCATGTGTTCGATATCGAAATTACGCCCAATCGCGGCGATTGTTTGAGTGCGCTCGGTATCGCGCGTGAAATTGCAGCCGCGAATCAACTTGCTTTAAAAAAACGAGATAATAAAACAGTTCGCGTTACCTCAAAAGACACGCTGCCCATTTCCATTACCGCCAAAACAATGTGCGCGCGTTATGCAGGCCGCGTGATTCGTCGTTTTAATAATCGCGTGCCAACGCCATCATGGATTTGTCAGCGATTGGAGCGCGCGAATGTGCGGCTTATTCATTTGGCGGTGGACGTGTGCAATTACGTGATGTTGGAATTGGGCCAGCCCATGCATGCATTTGATTTGTCCAAGCTACACGGAAAAATTAACGTGCGACACGCAGAATCCAATGAAAAAATTCAGTTACTGGATGAAAGCACCCTCACATTATCTTCAGAAGATGTTGTTATCGCCGATTCAAATAATGCGTTGGCGTTAGCAGGAATTATGGGCGGATTGCAGTCGGGTGTGACGCTCGAGACCACTGATCTTTTTTTAGAAGCGGCATTTTTTTCGCCAAAAAATATTTCCATGAGTGCGCGACGTCATCGTATCACGAGTGATGCAGCGTATCGCTTTGAACGCGGCGTTGATTTTGAATTACCAACGCAAGCGATTGAGCGCGCGACTGCATTATTATTAGAGATTGCAGGTGGCGAAGCAGCGAATATGGTTGATGTGATGGAATCTCAGCATTTGCCTAAACGCCAGAAGATTGTTTTAGAAAAAAATGAAATCGCTCGCATCTTGGGTGCTGACATTGCAGATAATCGCGCTGAAAAAATTTTTCAATCACTGGGAATGTCTTTTTCACACTCACGCTCACATTTCGACATCACCCCGCCGTCTTTTCGTTTTGATATGACGCTGCCCATCGATGCGATTGAAGAATTGGCGCGCGTGAACGGATACGATAAAATTCCTGCAACGCCGATGACGGGCGCATTACTCATGCAGCCAAACGCTGAAAAACGCGTGTGTTTGAGACGCATTCGTCATGTTTTAATTGATCGCGGCTATCACGAAGCGATGACATATAGTTTTATCGATCCAAAATTACAACAAGTGTTTTCAGAAACGGCAAAAACGATTTCGTTGCACAATCCGTTGTCGCAAGACATGTCGGTAATGCGAACGAGTTTGTTGCCCGGATTATTGCAAGCAGCGCAGATGAATCAACATCATCAATGTGAACGTGTGCGTTTGTTTGAAACGGGCATGTGTTTTGAATTTATCAGCGATGAATTGGTGCAACGGCAAAAACTGGGATTGATTACCATTGGCGATCTCGTGCCAGAACAATGGGGCGAGAAAAAACGTACAGCGGATTTGTATGACATGAAATCGGATGTATCGGCGTTGTTGGCGTTATCGCATCTAACGAATCATCATTTCAAAGTAGAGGCGCACGATGGGTTGCATCCGGGGCGTTCCGCTGCCATTTATCGTGGCGATACGCGCTTGGGTTGGATGGGGGAATTGCACCCACGTATTTCAAGTACCCTGGATGTTCGTGGCGCTGTGTTTGTGGCTGAATTGGATTTGGAA
This sequence comes from Gammaproteobacteria bacterium RIFCSPHIGHO2_02_FULL_42_43, assembly GCA_001801425.1. Lineage (GTDB taxonomy): Bacteria > Pseudomonadota > Gammaproteobacteria > Coxiellales > Coxiellaceae > 2-02-FULL-42-43. Next base: position 22,326 of record MGXR01000018.1, on the reverse strand, counting down.
TGGTTGCGTGAAGGCGACGCTCTTCATTTTCAGCCATTTTCACGTTTCCCGGCCGTGCGTCGCGATATCGCTGTGGTACTGAATGAGTCGGTAACTGCTGATGTGCTGACAGCGGTTGTTACCTCAGGAGCAGGTGAGTTATTAATCGATTTACACCTCTTTGATGTGTATCAAGGTGAGCGTATCGGAGTTGGCAAAAAAAGTGTCGCATTGGGCTTGACGTTTCAACATTCCACGCGCACTCTAAGGGATGAGGAAATAAACGAAGTAATTCATCATGTTGTGGCTATGCTTGAACGTGATTTGGATGCAACTTTGAGGGAGTAGGCGATGAGTGCACTCACCAAAGCCGATTTGGCAGAATATCTGTTTACTACAGTTGGGTTGAATAAACGTGAAGCGAAAGAGTTGGTGGAATCTTTTTTTGAAGAGATTCGTGCAGCGCTTGAGAAAGGTGAATGCGTGAAGTTATCCGGGTTCGGCAATTTTAATTTGCGTGATAAAAGCGAACGCCCCGGCAGAAATCCAAAAACAGGTGAAGAAATTCCAATTACTGCGCGACGCGTTGTGACTTTTCGCGCAGGACATAAATTAAAATCCAGGGTGGAAGATTATGTCGGATCGCAAGAACAAGATGGATCGAGAGAGTGAGTTTGCGCCGATTCCGGACAAGCTTTATTTTTCTATTGGTGAAGTCGCAGAGTTGTGTCAACTCAAACCGCATGTGTTGCGATATTGGGAACAAGAGTTTCCGCAGCTCACCCCATCTAAGCGTCGCGGTAATCGTCGATATTATCAACGCAAAGATGTGATCTTGATTCGCGAAATTAAACAACTGCTTTATACCAAAGGCTACACCATCGATGGTGCGCGCACACATTTGCAAGGCGACGAAAGCCGATCTCAACAAAAAATACAAAATTCTCACGTGCTGTTGCAATCAGCGATCACGCAGCTTGAAACGCTAGCGGCGGAATTAGAAACATAAATGAAATTTATTTTATTTCAAAAAAATGTATTAGCTGCCGTGTTTGGCAATTCGCTGGAATGGTACGATTTTGTGTTATATGGCAGCTTGGCGCCTTTTATTGCGCAACATTTTTTTCCAACACAAAATCATCTCACTTCATTAATGCTCACCTTTGCAGTATTCGCAGTGGGTTTCTTATTTCGCCCAATCGGGGGAATATTATTTTCACATTTCGGCGACACACGCGGTCGCAGAAAAACATTGATTGCATCGATGGTATTGATGGGCGTGCCAACCGTTTTAATTGGATTGATTCCCAGCTATCAAACGATCGGTATTACCGCCCCAATTTTGGTGTTATGCATTCGCGTATTTCAGGGATTGTCGGTCGGCGGTGAATATGCGGGATCGATCAGTTATCTCACCGAAATTGCTGAAAAAAAAGATCGTGGATTTTATTCATCGCTTGTTCAGGTGGGATTATTCAGCGGTATTTTAATTGGACCGATTATTATTAAAGTTGTGATGGCATTTACCACCGCGCAAACATTTGCAGCATGGGGTTGGCGTATTCCTTTTTTGTTCGGCGCAATACTCGGTCTAGTTGCTTATTTTTTATGTCGGCATATTTCAGAAACAGAAGCATTTATGGCTATTCAAAAAGAAGTGCGTCACAAAATCCCGCTCGCTGTTTGCTTGCGTGACTATAAAATGCCGATGATCATTGGATTTTTAATTGCTGCACAAGTGGGTATTTCATTTTGGTTAGTGATTGTTTATTTTGTTACGTATTTTTCAAAAATATTACACGCGTCTTTTACTGTGGTAGAAACACAAAATTTGTGGACGATTTTAATTGCGTTGATACTCACTCCTTTTCTTGGGAAATTATCAAAAGTCATTTCATCGCGAATGATTTTATTAATATCATCAATTGCATTTATTGCATTTTCATATGTCTTAAATAGAGTGCTTGTGAATCATGTGATGACCACATCATTTTATTTTGCAAATTTTTGTTTGATGTTTTTTTCAATTACCTATTTGTCTGCTTTTTCAGCGGAATTAGCCGCTTTATTTCCAACGCAAGTGCGTTATAGCGGCATCGCATTTTCTTATAATACCTCACTTGCTATTTTTGGAGGGTTATCGCCGTTGGTTGTTACTGCGCTAATTAAACAAGGTGTGATATTAGCGCCTGGTATTTTATTAACGATCGGTGGTGTGTTATCAATTGCAGCGCTCATTGCAGCAAAAAAATATGCGAAGTATTAAAAGGCACGAAAGGTGCGTTCGGTGTAATTGATTTTTAACTACAGGTCGCGTAGTCTTTTCGCATTCGGGGCATAGCGCAGCCTGGTAGCGCACTTGCATGGGGTGCAAGGGGTCGGAGGTTCAAATCCTCCTGTCCCGATACAAGAATCACGCTGTAGATATAGAACACACATCTCTGACTGCTCTGCGTATTCACTAAGAGCCTTGTTCGATTTACTTTAAAATGTCGGACCCACGGGCTTGTGTGTACGGCAGAAATGACCTATACTACTAATTTGCCGAGGCAGATTGTGACTGTAGGTCATTTTAGCCGAATTACTATAAGTCTCAGTTATATCGAGTTGATTGATCATGCAACGTTATATCGAACCCTTCATCCTAAAAGATTTACGAAAGAAAATGGTTTTTGTTGGTGGTCCGCGCCAAGTGGGAAAGACTATATTAAGTAAAAGTATTTGCCATCATTATAAGACGAGCCGATATTTAAATTTAGATTTAGACAGTGATCGTAGAATTATTTTAAAGCATCAGTGGCCTCAAGACGATCAATTGGTTGTATTCGATGAATTGCATAAATATCCACGATGGAAGCGATGGATTAAAGGGGTGTACGATACAAAATCAGAACATCAACAATATTTGGTGACGGGTTCAGCGCGATTGGATGTGTATCGTCGTGGTGGCGATTCTCTCATGGGGCGATACCATTATTGGCGTCTGCATCCCTTTACGTTGGATGAGCATCCTGCAAAAATTTCTCAGACAGAAGCGTATGAGCGTCTTATGACAGTGGGTGGTTTTCCAGAGCCATTTATTAATGCGGATAAACGTGAAGCCAATCGCTGGCGTGTTGAACGTTTTCTGCGTGTGATTCGTGAAGATGTGCGAGATCTTGCGAATATTCGCGAGATACAATTACTGCCGATATTTGTTGATGCGCTGCGTGAACGTGTCAGCGGTACAATTTCATTTGCAAATTTGGCGCGTGATTTAGAAATTGCACCAAAAACAGCGAAATCATGGTTAAATTTATTAGAACGTTTGTATTTGTTATTTCCGATTTATCCGCTCACTAAAAATATTCCACGCGGTATTCAAAAGCCTGTCAAAGTTTATTTTTATGATAATGCCGATTGTGAAAATGATCCCGCGGTCCGCTTAGAAAATTTAGTCGCAACACATTTATTAAAACATTTACAATTCAGAGAAGATTATTTTGGTGAGCGATGTCATTTACATTACATTCGTGATCGCGATGATCGAGAAGTGGATTTTGTTACGGTCATCGATGGAAAAGTAATAGATCTCATTGAGGTAAAATTGAAAGATACTGAAATATCTTCTTCGCTAAAATATTATCGACAATTATTACAACCAAAGCAAACCACGCAAATCGTTGGAAAATTAACAAGACCGTTTGAGCAAAATGGAATTCACGTCACCAACCCAATTGATTTTTTTAAAAATCCACCATGGGAAGGCATCAGTACACGTGCTTAACTTTAAGTAACATAGATCAAGGCCTCCTTGTCTGAATTACTGAAACGCTCACTTTTGAGTGCTTTTATGGGGGGCTGAACTGTTACAACTTTAAAATGTTAGTCTCGTTCCCGGCTCAGGCGTCACACACTTTATCAACTTGTTGCACATCCATGACAGCGGTCTGAAAATCACACTGCGTGTTTCTTGATTGTCTGTGTCGATTTTTCCAGTCAATGCGGGAATTTTAGCGGCCGTGGCTTTCCAATCTCGATGTGCTGCGCCAAAACATGCGAATAACCCCATCGAAACAATCATAAAATAACCCGCGGTGTGAAAATAAGATTCATCCAAATGCGCTGGACGATCCGCGGGATCTTGATGTGTATTTAAATTGTAAAATGGTATTGCGCAATTTAATATCCATGTGACCAATGCTGTTGCGTATAAAACACTTTGCGCCACGGTGTAACGCAAATAACTTGCGGTTGGACGAGCGCATTGCGCAATCCATGCGGTGAATGTCAAAAACACAGCGATTTCACCGGGCACTGCGAGCGCAGGTTTGTCCCAACCAATTCCACCTGCAGTAGCAAGAGCGGATAAAACAAACAGCATGAATTTATCGTTGGTGGGCAAATGATCTAAGTGATGCATGAGCGAATCAACGTATCGCATCTCAACGATTTGTCGGTAAAAATGGGCGAACACGGGAAAATTTAAAATGAGTACGGTAGTTGCTGACCATGCAGGCAGCGCCGCAATGAGAGCACTTTTATTATCGTAATTAGCAAGATGCATGCCGTAAGCAACCATTGCAGAAATTGGCAATGCGCCGAGCGTTGCTGTTGCGATACTGTGTCGATCAAGTGTGTGCGTATATTGAAAATTACGTTGCGTTGGCAATTCTTTTGCTAATTTTTGATCGATGCCATACAAACTAAATACACAAGACGTATACAGCGCAGATGCAAACGCGATGCCATAAAATCCATAAAGCCCGCCAGGTACATCGGCTGATTCTAATTTCAATAATCGGATTAAAGTTACTGCGGCGCGCAATTTGACGGCGGTCCAAATGGCCGGGCCCAATTTTGCCATCATCCACGGAATAACGGGAAAATCAGAAAATTTTGGAAAAAATAATGCGCGATCGGGCGTGTATTGTACGGGAATTTTTCCCGCGCGATATTCTAAAATTTTTCTGTGCTCGCCGTTAATCGCATTATACATTGTGTATGATGAGTCAACACCTTGAATGGTTCCGGCAATCGTCGCGGCGAACAAGGTGAGATGCAAGGGCCACAATTTAAATTCTTCGAGAAATACCGCGGCAGTTGCGGATAATTTAACGGTATAAGCAATCCAGGAGCTCAGTTCTTGTAAAATGCGTTCATGGCGCAGAGGTTTGGTGAGTAAACGAAGTAAGATTGTGTTGATATCAACGCCTTCCACGCCCGGTGTCAATTTTGCTAATTCATTTAAGAGATCTCGTGTTTGATCTTCAATATTTATTTTTATTTGGATCATTTTTTCTCGGCTGAATTCGCCAATCACACTCGCAAAATAATGATTGTTGCGCAGCGTAAATAGGGCTACAACAGCAAGCCATGAAAAAAGACCAGGGCCTGGAAAAAAATTTTTGTCTTTTTCCCAAATGGCGGATAAGAGCGCTGTCACTTCCAATAAATTCAACAACTGAAAAACAAACGCCGTGGGGCGAATATTTTGCATAAGTACTTTTTTTGCAGCGATGAGAGATTGCACCGCAAGGCTTTCGGAACTGGGTTGATATTCTGCGTCATACAACGCGCCGTCAAAGTGATGCGCTTTCATAAAATTGATGAGTGCGTGAAGCTCTGTTTCAGTGAATGCAATATCGGCATGTAAAAATCGATAGTGGTTGATGTTTTCATCTGTTAGCATCGCGCGATCGGATTCTTCAAAAGAAAAATGCGTCGCAATAAAATGCTGAATGGCCTGTTCGTCATAAGACGGCTCGTTATCCGCGTTGAGCGATTGAGCCTGATTATTCTGACAAAGAGTTTCAACCCAGTTAGGCATTCGAGACATTTCCAACCCCCGATTATTTTTAATGGTTCGGTGATTTTACACCTCGCATCAAAAAATACAATTGCGTGAATCGCTTGATCTTTGCGAACATCTATCAGTATGATTCCTTAAACGTTCATTACAAAGAGGCTTTAGTGTGCGCACACAAGTGTGGTCGGTTGCTGATTTTATTCCAGCGCTGCTCGATTGGGTGAAAGAAGACGCAAATCGCTCAACATTAGCCAATGCTATCAATGAGGCGCTTAAAAAATACGAATCTGTGCTGCATGATCGTAAATATCCGTTAGGTGAGCCGACTACTGAATTATTGGAGAGTTCAGTGCCGAGCACTGCATTGCCATCTGCTTCACAGGATGACAACAGCCCATTAGTGGTGGGTACCGCAGCGTTGATGAAGGTAGTACAGCTCTCAGCGAATGCGGCACGATTTACGTATGCCGCTGTTGCAGGTGCTGTATTATCAGATAAAGCGACTGAACTGAAACGAAAACATGCTGTGATTGATGCGAATAATGCAGTGGAAGTTTTTTTGGATTTACCTATTGGTGGATGGAAAACCGAAAATCATTTTGGTGGTGTTGTTGGTGCTGCATCGTTGAATACGTTAATTGTTAACGAAGTAGCAAACCGCATTCGCTTTCCCTCGATAGTAGAAAATAATTTTGTGGTGTTGGATGAAGCTGAAATGGAAGGACCGGGATATCCCGATGTGCGCCCACTGTTCGCGTCTCATCAAGCAGAAGACATCTACAAACTTTTTCTTTATGAGTATCACAGATTTATTGCTAGTTGTGAGACATAAATTTTATGTTGGATCATGCATTGCTTGATATTTTGGTTTGCCCTGCCTGCAAAGGAAAATTATTGTATGATCACAGCGCAAAAGAGTTGATTTGTCGTTTTGATCGGTTAGCATATCCCGTTCGCAATCAAGTGCCCGTGATGATTGAATCTGAGGCGCGACAATGTGAGTCGTCAGAATAATTTCAAGGAGCTTTCGTGACTAATTTTCATATCATTATTCCTGCGCGTTTAAATTCACAACGTTTGCCGGGAAAAGTATTGCTCGATATTCGTGGAAAGCCGATGGTGCAGCATGTGTTTGAGCGCGCTACAGAAGCGGGTGCGGATAGTGTTACGATTGCAACGGATGATGAACAAGTGGCGAGTGTGTGCGAAAAATTTGGCGCCAATGTTTGCATGACGCAAAGCTCGCATCGTTCTGGCACGGAGCGGATTGCAGAAGCGGCGGCTTCCATTGGTTTTGATGAAGACGAAATTGTAGTGTGCTTGCAAGCGGATGAGCCGCACATGCCTGCGCCATTGATTGCGCAAGTTGCCGCATTGTTGGCGGAACATGATCATGTGAAAGTCGCAACCCTTGCAACGCCGCTCAAAAATTCTAAAGAATTATTTAATCCCAATGTGGTGAAGGTGATTTTTAATTATCGCAACGTTGCGATTTATTTTTCGCGCGCGCCGATTCCGTGGGAGCGAGATCGATTCAGTGAAATTTGGACACAAACGCGAGCGGTAGCGAGCGAATCAATTCAAATAGCCGATGCTTATTATCGCCACATCGGTTTATACGCCTATCGCGCCGAATTTTTGGAAACCTATTCGAGCTGGTCAGCGTGCGCGTTAGAACAATTGGAATCGTTAGAGCAGTTACGCATTTTATGGAACGGTTATCGTATTCATGTGGGGTTGACTGATGTATCTGTTCCGGCAGGAGTAGATACTCCGGCGGATTTGGAACGGGTGAGAACCGCTCACTGACGTTCGCGGCTCCGATTCAGCGTGAGAGTCGGAGTCGCGCGCGTGAGCAAGCGGTGCACGCGCACAATCGGAGCCGCGAACGTCAGTGAACGGTTTTTAAGAAATTCTTAATATTTTTAGCGTAACATTGCCCCATTAGTTAACTTTATTTTTGATGAGGTGAGTGATGCCCAGACAAGCCAGAGAAACTACGTTACTTGATTTATATATCTTTGTATATTTCCAGCATATTTACATCAATACCATGTTAGTTCCGCCGATTGCGGCGGGAGAGCCTGATTTTCCTAAATTTGTTATGGAGCAGGTGATGGTGCCGACTGTTGGAAAAGAGTATGCCCCAGAACTTTTTCCTGTGTTGAATTTGCTGATGCCAGTGGTTCCTGCAGCGCTTGAACTCGGTGTTCGTCAAGCATTTGGAAAACCCGTCGATATGAGTAACCCCGCCGTTCGCAATAACGTGAGTATTTGGGGCGTATTCAAAATGCCTATGGTCGCAGCGTATTTTTTCATTTTGGCTTTAAATGGATTGATGTCATTGAATGGGCATTTGGCAAAAGAACATCCGGGTAATCCGCTGGATGTGATTTATAAACATATGCTGTTGTGTGGCCCTATGCATTTATTGTTGGCGTTGACGGTTGGAAAGGCGGCGCAGTATTTTGCATCTAGAACAAGCGAAACATATGAAGGGTATGTGCGAGTTGCAACTCGGGAAGAGCCTGATGTGCATCAACTAGGTGGTATTCAAGGGCTGGAAATAAGAAATCTAAATTCAAGTTCGGCCTCAGGATTGCTTTCTCCCACCGTAACACGCGTGGATTCTGTTGATGATAATCTTGCTGCTGTTCATCATAACGACGGTAATCCCCCGAGTCTAGCAGCTGCGATGTAAATTTGTATTCACTCGCTACCGCTCGTGTCTGTGTCCTGATTGATTCACTCGCTACCGCTCGTGTCTGTGTCCCAAAATATTGGACCTAGACGCGACCGGTAGGGAACGAAATTTTAC
>MGXR01000018.1:0-13722 GCA_001801425.1 Gammaproteobacteria bacterium RIFCSPHIGHO2_02_FULL_42_43 | reverse complement strand
GGACCTAGACGCGACCGGTAGGGAACGAAATTTTACGCACTTGGTCCGCTGCGCTTCCCGCGTGCTTCCGTGGTTACTGATGTCGCTCGTGTCTGTGTCCCAAAATATTGGACCTAGACGCGACCGGTAGGGAGCGAATGGTAATTAATCTTTCTTCGTCGTCACTTGCTGCAACGGCTTGCTCGATGACAATCCTTTGTAGTTCGGTGATGGTGCGGCAGGTGGCGTTACGGGTGTCGTTGCAACAACAGGCGTTGGTGTTGACGGTGTTTCAGCAATCGGCGGCGGTGTTGTTACCACCGTGGGTGCTTCTTGATGAAATTCTTCACGCGTCTCCATCGGTTTTTCAACGTGATGATTATGATTTGGCAGATTTTGATGATCCGCTCGTTGCTCAAGGTGTCTTGGATTGGGGTCACGCGGCGGACGCGTATTCATGCGTCCATCTCCTCCTCGGTTATCACCCCTTCTGTCATCCCGTCGATTACCACGATGTTGGCGATTGCCGCGACGCGGTGGACGATCTGTGCGTGGGCTATTCGTGCGCGTTGGTGATTCCGTTCTGATGGGCATTACTTTTCTCGGACGTATTTCTTTTTTCACCGGTTTTTTAGGCGCCGATTCTGCGCCAAACATCACATCCCACAAACGCTTGATCAAGCCGCTTTGCTGTGGTTTTTGTGGCACAGGAGCTTGCAACTCATCTGTTAAATATTGCGAAACTGCGGGTTCCACGGCAGGTGGCGGCACAAATTGTTTTTGCGTAATCGTTTCGTCACGCGGCATTCTCACTAATTGATAACTCGGTGTCGATCTCGAGTGTTCGTCTTTGGTCGTTTTAAGATGATAATGCGGGGATTTTAAATGCTGATTGGGAATGATGATAATTTTCGCTGATGTTTGCGCTTCAATTTCTGCGAGCACACCGCGCTTTTCATTCATCAAATACGTGGTGATGTCGATGGGTAATTGCACTTGGATTTGCGCATCAGGAACACGCGACGCATTTTCTTGAATCAAATGAACAATGGAAATAGCAACTGATTCAATGCTGCGAATGCTGCCGCGACCGTCGCAATGTGGGCACGAAATTTCAGACGAGACATTGAGCGCTGCGCGCAACCGTTGACGCGACATTTCCAACAAACCGAAACGCGAAATGCGCCCGATTTGAATGCGTGCGCGATCCAAATGCAGCGCATTGCGCAAACGATTTTCTACTTCACGTTGATTTTGAATTGGAGTCATGTCGATGAAATCGATCACGACCAATCCGCCGATATCGCGAATGCGCAATTGTCTTGCGATTTCATCGGCCGCTTCCAAGTTGGTTTGCAATGCGGTTTCTTCAATATTGCCGCCTTTGGTGGCGCGCGACGAATTAATGTCGATTGCAACCAGTGCTTCCGTGTGATCAATCACGATGGCGCCGCCCGATGGCAAACGCAATTCGTGTTGATATGCCGCTTCAATTTGACGTTCAATTTGAAAACGACTGAATAAAGGCAACTTGTCCGTGTAAAGTTTAATATGATCAACGAAATCAGGGCGCACTTGTGCGATATAATCTCTAGCGCGTTGATAAGCGCTTTGATCATCGATGATCACTTCAATAATATCTTGACGCAAATGATCACGCACCGCGCGAATGATGACGTCACTTTCTTGATGAATTAAATAAGGGCCGGGTTTTGCGACTGCTGCTTGTTTGATCGCTTCCCAATAACGCAGCAACACGCGCAAATCCCATTCCAATTCTTCTTTCGAGCGCGATACACCCGCTGTGCGAATGATAACGCCCATGCCTTCGGGAATAGACAGTTGTTTAATAATTTCGTGCAAACTGTCGCGATCATCGCCTTCGATGCGTCGCGAAATACCGCCTGCATCGGGATTGTTGGGCATCAATACCAAATATGATCCCGCGAGGCTGATGAACGTGGTGAGTGCTGCACCTTTTGTGCCGCGTTCTTCTTTGTCGATTTGAACGACAATTTCTTGGCCTTCACGCAAAATTTTTCTGAGATCGACAGAAGCATCGAGTATATCGCCAGAAATGGGCGTTAAAAAATATTCGGGAGAAATTTCTTTGAGTGGCAAAAAGCCATGACGCTCACTGCCGTAATCAACGAAGACAGCGCCCAAGCTTGGTTCAATGCTGCTGATTCGTCCTTTGTAGATATTCGATTTTTTTTGTTCTTGACCTGGATATTCAACGTACAGATCAACGAGTACTGAGTTAGACGTGATAGCAACGCGCAGCTCATCACCGTGCGATGCGTTAATTAACATTCTCATGATAGAAACCTTCTTAAATTAAGGCGCTCAAAAGACCTTAAGCAGTCGGTTTTTCATGTGATTGGTTTGAAACTGTTTCATCTGTAAAACCTGTTTTGCAATTGAATCTTAAATTCTAGAGCGCACATTCATGTTTATTATTTATGCCAAATTTGGCTTTGATAATTCTATAAAAATTATTTATTTTTCAGTCGCTTGCATTACAATCTTATGGTTTTATCGAACCTGCGACGATACTGTAAATAACCCACTGATAGTATCGCAATCTTCATTGCTTCGCAACGAAAAGTCACTACAATAGCGTCATGTCAGCAAAATACCTCATCATCGATGACTCTCACGCCGGCCAGCGTATCGACAATTTCCTCATCGGGTTTTTGAAGGGTGTTCCGCATTCGCGTGTTTATAAAGCATTGCGCAAAGGCGAGGTGCGTGTGAACAAGGGTCGAGTGCAAGCGCTCTATCGTTTGGCACTTCATGACTCGGTGCGCATTCCGCCTTTGCGTGTGGCAGAGCGTGATATTGCCAAGCCGTCGGCGCGGTTGCGAAGTTGCATTGACGAAGCCATTTTATTTGAAGACGATAATTTAATCGTGATCAATAAACCCTCAGGGTTGGCGGTGCACGCGGGCAGTGATGTGCAATGTGGGTTGATCGAGGCGTTGCGTGAAATGCGACACGATACACACTTGTCGTTGGCGCATCGCTTGGATCGTGACACCTCTGGTTGTTTATTGATTACCAAAAATCGCAAGACGTTGCTTGAATTACAAGCGCTGCAAAAAAATCATTTGATTCAGAAAACCTATGCACTTTTAGTAGAGGGGACTTGGAATTTAGGTAAGAAGAAACACGTGACGTTATCACTCTTAAAAAATCAACTGAAAAGTGGCGAACGCATGGTGGTAGTGGATGATGCGGGAAAACCCGCCGAAACTATTTTCGAGCCAATGAAAATTTTTCAAAAAACGACATTATTGCGCGCACAATTAATCACAGGCCGTACGCATCAAATTCGTGTTCATGCGAGTGCATTGGGTTTTCCCATCGTCGGTGATGAAAAATACGGAACAAAATCGCGAGAAAAGCGGCTTTTTTTGCATGCACAACGATTAGTGTTTACACTATCTGGTAAAAAACCATGCGTGTTTGAGGCGCCGATTCCCGATGAATTTACCCAAAACCGTTGACCCCATTCGTCTTGCGAAACAACACACCACCTTAGAAGGTGATGTGATGCTGCGCGCCTTGCCGCGTTTGCAAAAGATTCATGATCAGGCTGATGGAAAAGCCGCGGTCGTGATTGTATTTGAAAAAAGCGCTGAGAATTTCTTTGTGATGAAAGGGCGCATTCAAGCGTCCATCCAACTCACATGCGATCGCTGCAATGATGACATGCAGGACGAAATGGACGTTACTTTTTTGTTAAGTCCAGTCAACAACGATTACGAAGCAGGGCAGTTGCCGGATTCGATAGATCCTTGTTTATTGATCGATGGTCACGTTGCTTTATTCGATTTAATCGAAGATGAGATTCTCTTGAATTTGCCGATGGTTGCAAAACATTCTAAGGGAAATTGCGCGAAAGAGTTCTTGCGCAACGTAAACAAGCTGCTAGAATAGGCCAGCTTTTAACCGAGGAGTACACCATGGCCGTTCAAAAAAGTCGCGTCACCCGTTCACGTCGTGGTATGCGCCGTTCGCATGATGCCTTGAGTGCAAAATGCGTATCAACCGATATGGAAACGGGCGAAAGACACTTACGTCATCACATCACGCCAGATGGTTTTTACCGTGGCCGCGAAGTCATTGCACAACGTTCAGTGGAAGACAGCGAAGAGTAACTTTCGTGAAAACGATTTCCATAGATGCCATGGGTGGCGATTTCGGTCCCAGCGTAACGGTGCCTGCGTCTTTGCAGGTGTTGCGTCGTCATCCCGATTTAAAGTTATTGTTCGTGGGTCTTGCCGAGTCGCTGCAACCGCTGTTATCCAAACAAGGCAGCGATGTACAAGATCGTTTTAGCATCGTGAATGCAACCGAAGTGGTTGCGATGGGTGAAGACCCGGGCAGCGCGCTGCGATCCAAAAAAGATTCTTCTTTGCGTGTTGCGATTGATCTCGTCAAAGAAAAACGTGCGCAAGCGTGTGTCTCAGCGGGCAACACAGGTGCTTTGATGTCAACGGCGCGTTTCGTTTTAAAAACATTACCTGCAGTTGATCGCCCCGCCATTATGGCGCGTTTTCCTGCGACGAGAGGGTGCGATGTGCGTGTGTTGGATCTGGGGGCGAATGTGGATTCAACGCCGGAGCAACTGCTGCAATTTGCTGTCATGGGTTCTGCCGTTGCAGAAGCTGTCGACAATTTACAGCGTCCGCGTGTCGCACTGTTGAATATTGGTGCGGAAGAAATTAAAGGCAACGAACAAGTCAAACAAGCCGCAGAATTATTTTCGCAGTGCAGTGCAATTAATTATCTTGGTTTCGTCGAAGGCGACGATATTTTTTATGGAAAAGCAGATGTGGTGGTGTGCGATGGATTTGTGGGTAACAGCATGTTAAAAGCGTGCGAAGGTATGGTGAAATTTATCATGGAAATCGCGACAGAAGAGTTTCATCGCAACCTTTATTCTCGTTTGTCCATATTACCCGCCTATCCTATTTTGCGTCGATTAAAAGATCGCACGGATACGCGCAAACGCAATGGCGCAACGCTGCTTGGTTTAAACGGCATTGTAATTAAAAGTCACGGTGGCGCCGATGAATTTTCATTTTCCTGCGCGCTCGAACAAGCGTATCTTGAATTAGAAAAGAATATTCCCGCGCTGATTGGCGAAAAAGTAGGTGCCATTTTAAAACAGGAGTCATCAGATTCATGACGTATGCAAAAATTATCGGCACCGGCGGTTATTTACCCGAGAAAGTATTGACCAATGCGGATCTCGAAAAAATGGTGGATACCACGGATGAATGGATAGTAAAACGTGTTGGCATTCGTCGTCGTCATGTGGTGACGAACAGTAATGACACGACCGTATCCATGGCAGAAAAAGCGGCATTTGCCGCGATGAATGCCGCGAAATTATCGCCCAACGAAATTGATTTGATATTGGTGGCGACCGCATCACCCGATCGCTATTTTCCCAGTGTGGCGTGCGACATTCAGCAACGATTAGGAATTACCAACGAATGTCCCGCGCTAGATATTAATGCAGCATGCGCCGGATTTATTTACGGATTGAGTATCGCAGATCAATACATCAAATCAGGTGCCGCGCGATATGTGTTGGTTGTTGGTGTTGATACACTTTCTGTTGTGACCGATTGGTCAGATCGGTCATCTTGCATTTTATTTGGCGATGGCGCCGGTGCTGTTGTGTTAAAAGCGGATGTAGAACCCGGTTTGTTGTCGACACACATTCACGCCGACGGGCAATATTTGCCGCTTCTGTATGCACACAGTGCATTGTGGTCAGGGCAAGCTAAAAATTATATTCACATGGAAGGCAATGAAGTGTTTAAAGTGGCCGTGACCAAACTCGATGAAATTGTCGATCAAACGCTGGCAAAAGCCAATGTAAAAAAATCAGAAATTGATTGGTTGATCCCGCATCAAGCTAACATGCGCATCATTCAAGCGGTCGCCAAACGATTGGAAATGTCGATGGACAAAGTGATATTGACGATCGAAGAACATGGCAACACATCTGCGGCGTCAATTCCATTGGCGCTCGATGAAGCGGTGCGAAAAAATAAAATTCAACGCGGCGAAAAATTATTGTTGGAAGCCTTTGGTGCTGGATTTGCGTGGGGATCGGCTTTGGTGGTGTATTAATGGCAAACAATCCGTTCGCAGTATTATTTCCAGGACAAGGCTCGCAATCCGTAGGCATGCTTGCAGAATTAAGAACGCAATTTCCCGGCGTGCGCCATATTTTTTCTCGCGCATCAGAAATTTTGCGTTATGACGTGTGGGAATTGATACAAAATGGTCCCGCAGAAAAATTAGATCAAACAGAATTCACGCAGCCTGCATTGTTGGTGGCTGACGTAGCGGTATGGGAATGCAAAAAAAATCATTTCGCAGAGCAACCGCTTTATTTAGCAGGACATAGTTTGGGTGAGTATGCAGCATTGGTGTGTGCCGACGCGCTTGCATTCGAAGATGCAGTGTCATTGGTGGCGCTGCGTGGAAAATATATGCAAGAAGCAGTTGCGCCTGATGAGGGTGCGATGGCTGTAATCGTCGGATTATCAGATGAAACGGTGAGAGCGATTTGCGATGAAGTGCGCGATGTGAGTCCCGCGAATTATAATTCTATTGGTCAAGTGGTGATTGCAGGGAAAACAGATGC
Source organism: Gammaproteobacteria bacterium RIFCSPHIGHO2_02_FULL_42_43 (assembly GCA_001801425.1). Taxonomy (GTDB): domain Bacteria; phylum Pseudomonadota; class Gammaproteobacteria; order Coxiellales; family Coxiellaceae; genus 2-02-FULL-42-43. The sequence continues at coordinate 7,070 of MGXR01000018.1, read as the reverse complement.
CATTGAAAAAGCAATTCAATTATCACTGGAAAAAGGCGCTAAAATAGCAAAAAAAATTCCGGTGAGTGTGCCATCGCATTGCGCATTAATGCAAAGTGCTGCGTTGAAGCTCGCACAAAAATTGCGAGCAGTAGATATTCGCCGCGCCAAAATTCCCGTGGTGCAAAATGCTGATGTTGCGATTTTTAAAACGCCTGATACAATTCGCGACGCGCTCATTCGCCAATTAACTTCACCGGTGCGTTGGGTGGAAACGATTCAATGGATGATACAAAAAAATATTCAATTATTTTATGAATGCGGGCCCGGAAAAATTTTAGCGGGATTGAATAAACGCATTTCAAAAGACGTGATAACGGAGAATTTAGCATGACATTCTCAAAAAGGGTGGTGTTGATTACAGGTGCAAGTCGCGGCATTGGTCGCGCGATTGCAGAAGCATTTTCAAAACAAAATGCGGTGGTGATTGGTACTGCAACAACCGAAGCGGGTGCGAAAAATATTCCGGGGCATGGTCTGGTGTTGGATGTGCGTGATGCGGATGCGATTGAAAAAGTGTATGCCGACATTCAAGAAAAATTTGGCGCGCCAGCAATTTTAATTAATAACGCGGGAATTACTGACGATAATTTATTGCTGCGCATGAAAAAAGAGCAGTGGGATCGCGTGATCGATACAAATTTAAGTGCCGTATATCGCACCACTAAAATTTGTTTGCGCGCGATGATGAAAGCGCGTTTTGGGCGAATCATTAATGTGACTTCTGTGGTTGCAGTGACAGGCAATTCGGGGCAGGCGAATTATTGTGCGGCGAAAGCGGGCATGATTGGTTTTACCAAAGCGGTTGCGATGGAGATGGCGGGAGTGGGCATTACTGCAAATGCGGTAGCACCCGGATTTATTCAAACTGACATGACCAGTTGCTTGGATGAAAAACAACAAGCAGCGATTTTATCGCAAATTCCCGCAAAAAAGATTGGCGTGGTGGAGGACATAGCGAACGCGGTGCTGTTTTTAGCATCGGAAAACGCTTCGTACATTACCGGTCAAACATTGCATGTCAACGGTGGCATGTATATGGCCTGAAATGTTAAAATCTAACTTTTTATTCAGACAAAATAGAGGAAGTGATCATGACAACAAACAACATTGAAGCTCGCGTAAAGAAGATCGTCGTGGAGCAATTGGGTGTTAAAGAAGACGAAGTGAAGAACACCGCTTCATTCGTGGACGACTTGGGTGCTGATTCCTTGGATACCGTCGAATTGGTCATGGCATTAGAAGAAGAATTTGACTGCGAAATTAAAGATGAAGAAGCAGAAAAAATCACAACGATTCAAGAAGCGATCGATTTTATTAAAGCGAAACAAAAGTAAAAGATTAGTCAAAGCAGCCAAATGTGCGTGTTCCTTGTCTAAGAGAGGTTATAGCAGTGAAACGGCGTGTTGTTGTTACAGGTTTGGGAATGCTAAGCCCACTGGGCAATGACGTGAAGACTACGTGGGATGCTGTTTTGGCTGGAAAAAGTGGTGTGGCGCCGATCACGCGATTTGATGCATCACCCATGGCCACGCGATTTGCTGCCGAAGTGAAAAATTTTGATTCATCTCTCGCTGTTGACGCAAAAGAAGCGCGACGTTTGGATACTTTTATCTTGTTTGCCGCAGAAGCGGCACGACAGGCGATGCTTGATTCTGGTTTGGTGATCACCGATGCGTTAGCACTTCGAGTGGGTTGCGCCATTGGATCTGGCATTGGTGGTTTGGGTCAAATTGAGCGAAACCGCGATGCGTTTGTGGAAGGTGGGCCCCGAAAAATTTCACCTTTTTTTATCGTAGGAGCCATCATCAACATGGCGCCTGGTTTAGTGTCGATGAAACACAATTTACAGGGCCCCAATATTTCCATTGTTACGGCATGCACCACTGGTTCACACAACATCGGCGAAGCAGCGCGTATGATTGCGTATGGTGATGCCGATGCGATGGTAGCAGGTGGTGCGGAAATGGTGACAACTGAATTGGGCATCGGCGGTTTTAATATTATTAAAGCGCTGTCCACGCGCAATGACGCGCCAGAAAAAGCGAGTCGCCCGTGGGACAGAGATCGCGATGGTTTTATTTTAGGCGAAGGCGCGGGTGTCTTAATTTTAGAAGAATTAGAATTTGCCAAAAAACGTGGCGCACATATTTATGCGGAGCTCGTGGGTTTTGGCATGAGTGCCGATGCGTACCACACCACGGCGCCTGAGCCCACTGCGCGTGGCACATCGCAAGCCATCATTAACGCATTGCATGATGCAAAAATGAATGCGACTGAAATTGATTACGTGAATGCGCATGGCACATCGACCATGGCAGATACGTTGGAAATAATGGCAATTAAAAAAGCGCTGGGTGATCACGCGTATCACTGCATGACGAGCTCAACCAAATCGATGACAGGTCATTTGCTAGGGGCAGCTGGGGCTGTGGAAGCAATTTTTTCCGTGCTGGCTATTCGCGATCAAGTCGCACCGCCCACGATCAATTTGGATAATCCCGACGAGGGTTGTGATATCGATCTCGTTCCCCATACCGCGCGTCAAGCAAAAATTGATGTTGTCGCCTCAAATTCATTTGGATTTGGCGGCACCAATGGTACGCTTATATTCAAGCGTATTAATTAATTCGCTTCCTACCGGTCGCGTCTATGTCCGAAAAAATGTACGTAGACACGAGTGGTAGCGAGTGAATAAAAACGGACACAGACACGAGCGGTAGCGAGTGAATCCAGTTAACCTCAAAAAAATCCAAACCATCTCGCTTGTGTTACTGCTTTTCTTTTTTTTACACATCGTGAGCGTCGTCTATCATTTTTTTCGCGTGCCTATCGTGCCCAAGGGCACGTCGACGTCAGTCAAAGTGTATCCTGGTCACGGCATTTACGATCTCGCTTCTGAATTGCATCAGCAAAATATTATTCAGCACCCGTGGATTTTCAGTGCGTTTGCAAATATAGTTGGCGCGCAGAATCAATTGCGTTTTGGGGAATACGCGATTGAATATCCGATGACAGCATGGAATTTATTGCAACACGTGACGCATGGCACAGGTTTTGTCAAACATCGTTTGACGATAGTTGAAGGTTCAACGTTTCAACAATTGCAAACAGCTATCGCGCAAGATAAAAATTTATCACAGACATTACAGAATCAGCCTGATTCGCGATTAACGCAACAGCTCAACACATCGCACGACAATCTCGAAGGATTATTTTATCCCAACACGTATTTTTACACGTGGCGCAACAGTGATTTTTCGTTGTATCAAACCGCATATGGAGTGATGCAGAAAACGTTGAATGACGCATGGGAACATCGTGCATCGAATTTGCCCTACACATCGGCGTATCAAGCGTTGATCGCAGCGTCTTTAATTGAACGCGAAACGTCAGTTTCCGCAGAAAAACCGCTGATCGCGAGTGTGATTTTAAATCGTTTGGAAAAACACATGCGATTGCAAATTGATCCGACGGTGTTGTATGGTTTGCATAAACCATATGGTGACACGATTACCAAAAAAGATTTACAATCCAAAACTGCCTACAATACGTATCAAATGAACGGATTGCCACCCACACCGATTTGCATGCCAAGCATTTCGTCCATCGATGCAGCGCTGCATCCTGCCACGACAAATTATTTATATTATGTTGCTACGGGTGATGGCGGACATCGTTTTTCAAAAACATATCAAGAGCACATGGCGCAAACCAAACAATTTAAATTGCAATTGAAAATGAAAAACACGAGCACCGTATGAAAAAATTTTATTTCATCACGCTGGAAGGTGGTGAAGGTGCAGGAAAAAGCACAGCGCTGTTATACATCGCTGATTTTTTGCGTCAAGCGCAATTGGATTTTATTTTGACGCGCGAGCCGGGGGGCACCGCCATTGGTGAAGCGATTCGCCATATTTTATTGCAACAAGACAACACCGTGATGTCGCCCGACACTGAATTATTATTGATGTTCGCAGCGCGCGCACAACACATTGCCGAAGTCATTAAACCCGCATTAGACTCGGGAAAAACGGTTATTTCAGATCGATTCACGGATGCGAGTTTTGCGTATCAAGGGGGTGGGCGCGGCATTGATCCGCAACGTTTACAAATGTTATCGGATTGGATACAAGGCGATTTGACGCCAGATTTAACGTTGTTGCTGGATGCACCGATTGAGATCGGTTTAAAACGCATTCACGAGCGTGGCAAAAAAGATCGCATTGAGCACGAAAACGTCGCATTCTTTGAACGCGTTCGTCAAGTGTATTTGGATCGTGCGAAAAAAAATCCCAAACGATTTGTCGTCATTCGTGCGGATCAAGCATTGGAAAAAGTAAAATCAGATATTCATATGGCACTGAGTAAAATTATCAATCAGAAATGAGCCGCGCGCGTGAGCAAGCGGGATTTGCGAAGCAAATCATTTAACATCGGGCGGATCAAACCATGACTCAAATCTACCCCTGGCAACAATCTCAATGGCATTCCCTTTACACCGCGTATCAATCTCATCGCTTATCTCACGCGTATTTGTTATCCGGCCCAGAAGGCCTGGGTAAATTGCATTTTGCAAAAACATTCGCGCAACTATTATTAAAAAAACAATCATTGGAAACGCATCCTGATTTTATTTTGTTAGAACCTGAAGAAAAATCCAAAACCATTAAGATCGATCAGATTCGCGCGATGAGCGACAAGCTATCGCGCACCGCATACGCCGGCGGTTATCAAATTGTGGTGATTGATCCAGCCGACACATTGCCCGCACCCGCCGCCAATGCATTATTAAAAACAGTTGAAGAACCTTCGGGTCGCGTGATTATTTTTTTGATTGATCATCAACGCACATCGATGCTCGCAACTCTTATCAGTCGCTGCCAACGCATTTATTTTACTGTTCACGATGAAAAAATAATGTTGTCGTGGTTGCAACAACAATTTCCGAGCGAAAAAAACTTGCCCGTGTTGTTGCGATTAACGCAATTTTCTCCATTGAAAGTGAAGCAGTGGATAGATGAAAAATATTTGTTACTGCGTGATCAGTTATTACAATATTTATTATTATCCGCGCAGAAAAAAACAACGATAATGACAAGTGTTGCAGAATTTTTAAAGTGCGATGTGTCGATATTATTTTCAGTATGGATAGTATTGTGTGTGGATATTATGCGTGCACAATGTTGCGCTGACAAAATGTTATTGACCAACCAAGATCAAGCAGAAAAAATCAAAACGTTAGCAGCGCACTGTCGCGCGGTTGCGCTGCAACATTTTTTATCGCAATTATTGGAAACCAGCGCGTTATTGTCTCGCGGCATCCCGTTAAATTTGCAATTGTGTTTGGAAGATCAGTTGATTACTTGGGAAAAAGTATGTTAGTGGATTCACATTGTCATCTCTACATGCTCGATTTATCATCGTATGATAATAATTTCGATCGTTTTATTACAGAAACCAAAAAAACAGTGGAAAAAATGTTGTGTGTTGCAGTGGATATGGATACTGCAAAAAAATGCATTAGCATTGCAGAGCAATACGACGATATTTATGCGAGTGTCGGTTCACACCCCAGCGAAAAAGCAGAAGATGATTTATCAATGGAAGCCATTGTTTCATTATCGCAGCATCCCAAAGTGATTGCGATTGGCGAAACGGGCTTGGATTATCATTACAATCACGCGCATTTGGATGTCATGCGCGAGCGTTTTCGGTTGCATATTCGCGCCGCACATTGTGCGAAAAAGCCATTGATCATTCATTCACGTGCCGCACAAAAAGATACAATTGATATCATGCGCGAAGAAAATGCGCGCGATGTTAGAGGTGTGATGCATTGCTTTACAGAAAGTTTGGAGATGGCGCGTGAAGCCGTCGATCTCAATTTTTATATTTCTTTTTCAGGGATTATTACGTTTAAAAATGCGGCGGATTTGGTGGAAGTCGTGAAAGCGCTGCCGCTTGAAAAAATATTAATTGAAACGGATGCGCCGTATTTAGCGCCCGTGCCGTTTCGCGGCAAGCAAAATGAACCGCGTTATGTGCAATACGTCGCACAAAAAATTGCTGAGATAAAAAAAATGGATGTTGAAACCGTGGCACTGCAAACAACGAAAAATTTTAATGCGCTTTTTGCCGCTCGTTAACACCGCGGCTTCAATCACACTTTCTTTAGTCGCTTCAATGTATCTGGATATTTTCTCACCATCAAAATAAGCACCGCCGCTTGATCGTTGGGAATGGTTTCCCCCAGTTCCCATTTTTCCAGTGTTCGCGGTGATACACGTAGAGACAATGCGAACACGGTTCGAGACATGTGAAATTTTTCGCGTGTATTTCGAATGAATTGCGCGCTAACTTTTGGGCGAGGTTTTTTTTCAATAGAAAAATTTCGCAGTGTCATTTTACCCGCTTTGTGTGCTTTAATCTCGTTAATACCACTGACTAACTCGCCAAGCAAGTTACGTTTTTTAATGGGTGTCGTTGTCATTGCTATCACCATTTTGCTAATATTTTCTTTAATGTTCTTTTCTCACGCACAGACAAATTTTCTATTTCATTTTTTCCATACAGCGTCATTAGATAAATGTGATCATCACTTACCTGCCAATAATATATAATTCTAACGCCGCCCCGTTTCCCCTTATTGTTTAACGACCAACGCAGTTTACGAAGGCCGCCGGTATCTTGAATAACTACACCCGCATCTGGTTTTTCAATAATATGATTTTGCAGCTCGCTATATTGATCATCAGTTAAATAATCCGGCAGTAGTTTGGTAAAGAGTGTGGTTTCAATTAATATCATAACACAAATATCCCCTTAAAGGGTATAGTAAAAAATAAATCTTTTTTTCAGATTTTAAGAGGAAAAACTATAGGCTAATCGGTGGATTTTGCAATACAGTGTTACGCACTTGGTCCGCGAGCGATGCTCGCTCCCCGCGTGCTTCTTATATGGACCCCGCCTGTTTCTGCAAGAAATAAATTCATTTTTAACAAATTGGTGAGATGCATTCTTATATTCGG
>MGXR01000017.1 GCA_001801425.1 Gammaproteobacteria bacterium RIFCSPHIGHO2_02_FULL_42_43 | reverse complement strand
GTTAAAAATGAATTTATTTCTTGCAGAAACAGGCGGGGTCCATATAAGAAGCACGCGCGTAGTGTTGCAACGCAACACGGAGCAAGTGCGCAGATTTTTTCAGATAATCTCTTGAAAATCATGAGAAAATACCCTATTTTTATATTTTGGAAGATTGTGTTCCAAAATATTAATATTGTTAATATTTTGGAAGTACAGCGCTTGGAATACCAAAAATCAATTGACGATAGGGCTGTTACCATTTTTCTGCCAAATATATCGGATAGTAATGCGTCATAGTTTGTCGATCATAATACAAATTTTTAGCACTAAAAATAATGCGATATTCTGGTTTGTATTTTTCACAAAATACCGCGAGACTTTTTGCCTTGGTGACAAAACCGGACTTCACTTCAACGGGAATAACTTTTCCATCGATCTCACGTAAAAATTCTATTTCTGCCGTATTTTCACGCCAACAGAATAATGATTGCGCGTGACTGGCAATAAACATTTGCGCAACAAAATTTTCTGAAAAAAAACCCTTATAAGTACCATAATCGTAGTCCAAAATGGTTTTTGGAGACAGCTCACTCATGGCACCTAAAATTCCTACATCAAATAAAAACAATTTGAACGTATTTTCTTTACTGTAAGCAGAGAACGGAAGTTCAGCGCGATTGACAATCGGTACTTTGATCACCAAATGTGTTGCGAGCAACCAATCCAACGCATCAACCAACTGACCATAACGATTCACATTCGGAATAATATTTTTAAATTTAAATTTTTCAGCCCCGCCTTCGTGTGAGCTATTTAATTGTGTGGCAACTGCATGCCAAACGCGATCAATATGCATGGAATTAATTTTTCCTGCGTGTTTGGCGATATCTGAATAATAACCAGTAATCAATTCATGTTGTTTTATGCGCACTTTGTTGCACGCTTCAAAACTATTTTGTTGATTATTTTTAAAAATAAGCACTGCCTCAGGTAACCCGCCCACAATAAAATAATATTTTAATTTTTCCCATAGATGCTGATGCGCAATATCAGGAATGGAAGAATCTGATGTCAGATTCTTCAGTAACGACAGTGATTTGTGATCGTCTAATGCCATTAAAAATTCAAAAAATGATAACGGATGAAGCGTTAATATATCTACCTTTCCAACTGGAAAAGAACCACCTCCCAATGATAAACCGAGCAGTGATCCCGCACTCGCTAACGCCAATCCCGGCATCTCTTCTTGAAAATATTTCAAACTGGTGAGCGCGCGTGGACATGCTTGAATTTCGTCAAAAATAACGAGATCTTTTTTTTCATCAATAGGTTTTTCTGAATAAAATCGCAGCTCATCCACGATGCGCTTAGGATCCAGATTGCTAGAAAAAATGGTGTGAAGTTTTGTTTCTTTTTCAAAATTAAAATAATGCGTTTCTGGAAAATACTGCGCGCCCACTTGCTGCAACAAATAGGTTTTTCCAACCTGGCGAACCCCATGCAGCAGCAATGGTTTTCGAACTGGATTTTTTATCCATTGTTCCAGCGTTGTAATTAACGTTCTTTTCATAACTTGTTGATTTTTCGTTATTGATTGTTGAATTATCGAAATTATGACACACTGATACACTTTTTGGTACTAAAAAGTGTAAATAAACAACACTTTTAACGAAAAAAATTAATGTAACTTTAGGGACAGGACCTAGCGGATCGGTACGATCTTGATCTTTAAATTACACAGGAGTTTCGCATTTTGCGAAACTCCTGTTACATTCTCATGGGCATCACAACAAACACGCTGCCGCTTTTATCATTTGGCTCATCGATGCGAATGCTGCTGTTGCCATCGATAAAGGTTAATCGCACGATACCGGGCTGCACAACATTCAACACGTCCAGCAAGTACGTCACATTAAAACCAATGTCGAGCGGCTCGCCGTGATAATTCACATCCAGTGTTTCTTCCGCAGCTTCGTGTTCGGTGTTGTGCGCAAACATTTGCAGCGAACCCGATTTTAATTCGAAACGCACACCGCGCACTTTGTCGTGACACAAAATCGCTGTACGCAATAATGCTTGCTTCAACACATCGCGATCCACCAACACTGCTTTATCACCCATTTTCGGAATCACACGCTGATAATCGGGAAAGCGTCCTTCTACTAATTTCGACGTAAACACAAAATCCTGCGAAACCATGCGAATATGATGCAAACCCACCTGCACCGTCAACAAACTATCCGGCTCTTTCAACAAACGCATGAGTTCCAACACCGCTTTATACGGCACAATCATTTGCAATCGATGCGGTTTCACAATATCGACTGCCGACTGATTAAGCGCCAATCGATGACCATCCGTTGCTACAACACGCAACGTGTTTTCAGCGATCTCCATCAGCATACCATTCAAATAATAACGCACGTCTTGTTCCGCCATTGCAAATGCAGTGCGATGCAACAACTCAGACAACGCTCCTTGAGACAACGTAAACGTGAGCTTGGCCTCAGTGGATTCCACACTGGGAAAATCATCGGCCGGTAACGTTGCCATCGTAAAACGACTGCGATCAGAGCGCAAAATCACGCGATCTTTTTCTTGGTACAACTCAATGGGGGAGCATTCTGGCAGCGCTTTGCAGATATCAAATAATTTTCGCGCAGGCAAAGTCATGCGTGCGTGCGACTCCGTAAATTCCGGAACAATGGAATGCCCTACTAATTCAATTTCCAAATCTGTGCCAGTCACCGATAATTTTTTGGTATCCACATTCAATAACACGTTGGATAAAATCGGCATCGCCTGTTTGTGATCAACAGCGCCAATCACGAGTTGCAACGGTTTTAGTAATTGTTCGCGGATTAATGTAAGTTTCATGAATACCTCACGCCGACAAAATACGAATAAGATTCTTCCAATCTTCCTGTAAATCCAATTGCGCACTCAATAATTCTTTTACTTTGCGACACGCATGCAATACTGTCGTGTGATCGCGACCACCAAATGCATCACCAATTTCCGGCAAACTGTGCGTCGTTAATTCTTTCGCAAGCGCCATCGCAATTTGTCGCGGACGTGTCACTGATCGATTACGACGTTTCGACAAAATATCAGCGACTTTAATTTTATAATATTCCGATACCGTGCGCTGAATATTTTCAATGGTGATTAATTTCGCTTGCAACGTCAACAAATCTTTTAGCGCTTCACGCACAAAATCAACCGTGATATCGCGCCGCATAAAATGTGAATTCGCAATCACACGTTTCAAAGCACCTTCTAATTCACGCACATTGGATTGAATATGTTTCGCAATAAAAAAAGCAACATCACTCGACAAGGTTATTTTGGACTGTTCCGCTTTGGCAATCAAAATTGCGACACGTGTCTCCAATTCGGGCGGTTCAATCGCAATCGTCAACCCCCAACCGAATCGCGATTGCAGTCGTTCTTCCAATCCTGAAATTTCTTTGGGATAACGATCACAAGTTAATACAATTTGCTGATTGCTTTCGAGCAATGCATTAAACGTGTGAAAAAATTCTTCTTGCGAACGTTCTTTTTTCGCAAAAAATTGAATGTCATCGATCAACAAACAATTCACTGAGCGATAAAATTTTTTAAATTCATTCATCGCATTGTGTTGCAATGCTTTAATCATGTCAGCGACAAATCGCTCGGAATGCAAATATAATACTTTCGCATCTGGATTTTTTTGTAAAATATAATTGCCCATCGCTTGCGATAAATGCGTTTTACCCAAACCAACGCCACCATATAAAAATAAAGGATTGTACGCCTGCCCCGGATTTTCAGCGACTTGATTGGCTGCAGCGCGCGCCAATTGATTGGATTTTCCTTCAACGAAATTATCAAAACGAAACAGCGGATTTAAATTACTGTGATGCGCCGGCAATGATTTATGCACACTTTGACGCGACACTGGTTTGAATGCAACGCCCCCGTCACCGTCACCACCATCATCTTCATCTGAATAAGTGGTTTTGGTTCCAATACGCAACTTCACCACGGGCGGTTCGTCATCGCACAATTGACGCAACGTATCCATGATTTTCACGAGAAAATGTTCATTCACCCAATCCAATACAAATTGATTGGGTGCCAATAACATTAATGTATTTTGTTTTAATTCCGCGTGCAGCGGACGCAACCACGTATCGAATTTTTGCGCAGGAATTTCGTCACGCAAATAGTCTAGGCATTTTTCCCAAATTGATAACACTTCGATGGTTTCCGTTTCTGACATGATCGTCCCTGACAAAATCTCAAACCCAACTGTTTCAAAATAATTTTCATCTTTGGGTGATATTGAATGATAATTTAATTCGAAAATGCTCATTGACTGACGTGTCAACTGCGCTTTTCTCATCAAATTATCATTCAATATCACCGAAAATCTGAAAATTTAAGTTAATCAACCTTCAAAGCAGAAACTACTCACAAAACATTATGCGCCTTGCAAAAGCAATGTTTCCATAACCGCCATGCGAACCGCGACTGAATTTCGCGTTTGCTCAAGAATAACGGATTGTGCGCCATCCGCAACGGCAGATTCAATATCTACGCCACGAATAATAGGACCTGCGTGCATGACAATCGCATTCTGTTTCGCCAATGTCAATCGATCTTTCGTTAATCCAAAATGTTGGTAATAGTGGTCGTCTTTCAGTGGTTGCTCATTTGGTTTTAAACGTTCTTTTTGAATGCGCAACGCATAAATCACATCAGCACCCTTTAGCCCCGCATTCATATCATGAAATAAATCAAATGGCATCGCCGCCAATTCCGTTGGTGAAAATTCTTTAGGTGCAATCACGCGAACGCGTGCAACTCCCATGCAATGCAATCCGATCGCCAACGATCGCGCCACACGCGAATGAATCACATCACCCACAATGGCAATCGTTAAATGAGAAAAATCGGGGTAGTGCTGGCGAATGGTGAGCAAATCAATCAACGCTTGCGTCGGATGTTCGTTGCTGCCATCGCCCGCATTAATCACCGCAACGCCCGCCCTCGATTCCCCTGCCAAAAATTGCGCGAGGTGATTGTCTGCGTGACGCACAATCAAGAGATGCGCCCCCATCGCTTCCAAATTTAAAATTGTGTCAATTAATATTTCGCCTTTAATCATCGACGATTGCTTGGTGTCGGGTGACAACAAAATGGCACCCAAGCGATGCGTTGCAATTTCAAATGAGCATCGCGTGCGCGTGCTTGGCTCAAAAAATAAATTTACCACCACTTTACCGCGCAACGTATCCAATGTTTCTTCTTTGACAACAGCTGCTTTCAAAAAAAATTCAGCGCGATTGAGCAAATAAATAATTTTCTCGCGATCCAGCGATTGCATGCTCAGCAAATGACGCAGGATGGGTGGTTTTGCTTTCATGATTTTTTCTGATTATTGTCGGTCATCCATGATTCTACAATCAATTGCGCGCTAACACTATCGGCTTTTTCAAATCGCTTTTTGCCTTGTCGTTCACGGTGCATTTTTTCGCGTGCCGCGATGGTAGTGAGCCGTTCATCGACCCAAAAAACAGGGAGTTGAAAGCGAGTGCGCAGCTGTTCGCCAAATTGCTTTGCTTTTTTTGCAATAGGCTGCGAGCTTCCATCCATATTTAATGGCAATCCCACAATCAACGCATCCGCGCGCCACTCTGCAATCAAATCAGCAATCGCTTGCCAATCCGGCTCACCGCGTTGCGCTTTCACAATTGAGAGTGCCGTCGTTGATTGTGTCACAGATTGACCAACAGCCACGCCAATGCGGCTCAGTCCAAAATCAAATCCTAAAATAATATTAAGCATGGCCGGTTTGACTCGAGAGCTGATTAAAATCAATTCCGATGATTCGCGCGGCAGCAACCCAACGTTCAGCGATGGGTATATCAAACACGATGGCTTTTTGAAATGGTAATACCAGCCAATCATTGCGCCCAATTTCCATTTCTAGCTGCCCCGCCCCCCAGCCAGAATAACCGAGTAACACTAGAAAATGATCCGGCCCGCGACCCTCGCCAATTTCTTTTAAAATATCGCGAGAAGTGCCGATGGTGATTTCCTGATCCCCCGGCGCATTGGGCATAGACATACGATCATGCAACACAAACCCCTGATCAGGCCCGACGGGACCACCGGAAAAAACGGGAACTTCCGCTATTTTTTTATCTGTGCCGGCGATTTTCAAATGCTCGAGCACGTTGCCCAATGTGGCAGACAACGGTTTGTTGATCGTAAATCCAATGGCACCGCCCGTTTGGGAATGCTCATAAATGTACACCACTGCTCTTGAAAAAAATTCGCCTCGCATTTGCGGCATGGAAACCAAAAAATGATGTTTGTAACTTTGCATAATTACTTCGAATAGGAAAATGGCATTGTAACATAGGTTTTGCGTGAGACTCAGCTCTTAGAGCCTTACCAAGGCTTAACCCTATTTTTCAAATAATGATGCAGCGTAATAATTTCCCCATCCATTTTTAATTCTTGTTTTGCAATATTTAACGCGCGCTCTTCACGCGCCAATGTTTCTTCATCCAATATATCCCAGCAAACCTGAATTAATTTTTTATCTCCCTGCAACGATTGAGCAACAAAATCAATTTCATATCGTTCTTTGGTAAGATAATAATTCACTTGATACCCTTGTCGCTTTAAATCCACATAAACCACGTTCTCAAATAATTTTCCAAAATCAAATTGCGTATTGAGTGTAAGTGCACAAATCAATCCCGTGTCAATCGCATACATTTTTTTCGGATTCGTTTGTATTTTTCGAATAGAACGATCATAAAGCCCGACCGAAAAAGCTAAGTATGCATCTTCAATATAACGCACATATTCATATAAAATATCTTTGGTAATTTTATAACCCTGCGTTTTCACATCATGATAAAATTTATGAATTGAAAATGAGGAGCCGCTATTCTGAATGATAAAAAAAATCAAATACTTTAGCAACGCAACATGTTTAACACCGTGTCGTTCGACGATGTCGCGATATAAAGTCACCTCAATATATTCTTGCAACGTTTTAATGCGCAATTCCGAATTAAAATGAATGATTTCTGGAAATCCGCCGCTGATTAAATAATCACAAAAATATTTTTTTAGCTGATCTTGTTTTTTTTGTGAAAATAAATCTGTAGATAATTGAATATCTTTCGCAACCAGATATTCCTGAAAACTGAGTGGCCATATTTCAGTTGCCAATGATCGCCCACGCAAACTGGTATGAATTTCTTTACTTAGCAATTTTGCGGATGAACCTGACAAATAAATATCCGTATTTTTGGTATCATAAAATCGCCGCACGATCACCGGCCAATCGGGCACCATTTGAATTTCATCCAAAAAAAGATAACAACGACGCTCATGATTTTCTGGATAAATCGCATAAAAGGCCTCAATTAATTTTGCAGCCTTTTCTCGCGTTAACGGCATCAATCGATCATCTTCGAAATTCAAATATAAAATTTGACTCGCTGGAATTTTTTTGGCAAGCAACGATTGAATTGTTTGAAACATAAACGAGGTCTTACCCGTGCGCCGCATGCCAACCGCCACCTTGATTTTTTTCTCTACGGCTGGGAAAGTAATGTTTCTCGGGATCGCGGGCACGTCGCGCAATTTATCCTGAATCTCACCCAATAAAATTTCAAGCATGGCGACAACGTTCATTATGTTTCCTTATTTTAAGGATGAAATTTGCAACATTTGTCCTTATTTAAAGGAAATAATACACAAAATCCTTCCTGATTTCAAGGAAAAGAACAACCTAACACGTTATTTGATGAACCTGGTAGTTAATTTCAGTACAATGACTCCATGAAAAACTCATTAAAAACAAAATTGACAACCCTCGCCCATCGCTATCACGAATTAAGTGCGATGCTAAGCGACCCCGTCATTATCAACAAGCAAAATCAATTTCGCGATTTGAGCCGAGAGTACGCGCAATTACAACCCATCGTCACTTGCTTCACGCAATATCAAGCCAACGAAAACGCGATGAAAAGTGCCGCAGAAATGCTAGAAAGCAATGAAGTGGAATTACAAACGTTAGCGAAAGATGAATTGAACGCGCTGAAAACCCTGCAAGAAAAATTAGAAAGTGAATTACAATTATTATTATTGCCGAAAGATCCGAATGATGAACGCAATGTGTTTTTAGAAATTCGCGCGGGTGCCGGCGGTAACGAAGCCGCATTATTCGCAAGCGATTTGTATCGCATGTATCATCGATTTTCGGAAGAAAAAGGATGGAGCTTCTCGCTTGTTTCTGCAAGTGACAGCGAACAAGGCGGATTCAAAGAAGTGATTGCGCGCATCGAGGGCCACGGCGTTTATTCCGTATTAAAATTTGAATCAGGAACGCATCGCGTACAACGCGTGCCAACCACCGAAGCGCAAGGTCGCATTCACACCTCCACGTGCACAGTCGCCATCTTGCCAGAATTAGATGAAATTGATGAAATTAAAATTAATCCCGTGGAATTACGCGTCGACACGTATCGCGCATCCGGCGCAGGCGGTCAACACGTGAATAAAACAGATTCTGCAATTCGCATCACCCATTTACCGAGCGGTCTCGTCGTGGAATGTCAGGATGAACGCTCACAACATAAAAATCGTGCGCGTGCAATGTCGTTATTGCAATCGCGATTACTCGATCAAGCGCAAACCAAGCAAGCGAGTGAACAAGCAGCAAAACGAAAAAGTTTGGTTGGCAGCGGCGATCGCTCAGAGCGCATTCGCACATATAATTTTCCGCAGGGCCGTGTCACCGATCATCGAATTAATTTAACTGTGTATCAACTGGATGACATCATGGATGGAAAATTGGATCCCGTCATCATTCCACTCACGCGAGAATTTCAGGCAGAACAACTCGCGGGCTTAGGCGAGTAATGCATGCAAACCATTGCGCAATTCCGCGCACCATTTTCAGATCGCGTGGTGATAGATGCATTATTAATGCACGTGCTCAATATATCGCGTGAGAAATTATTATCTGAGTTATCCACTGAATTATCTCGCGATCAAATCAATAATATCGCCGCATTGTATCGACGGGTTGACGCAGGCGAACCACTCGCTTTATTAATTGGTAAGCAATCTTTTTGGACCATGGAATTAAGGGTGACGCACGATACGTTAATTCCACGCCCCGACACCGAATGCTTAATTGAGTGGATTTTAAAAAATGTGGTCGCAAAAAATTTAAACGTGTTGGATTTGGGCACAGGCACTGGCGCCATTGCAATTGCGCTCGCGCTGGAAAATCCCGGCTGGAAAATCGATGTTACCGATATTTCTGAAAAAGCATTAAGCATTGCGAAACAAAATGCAAAAAAATATCATTGCAATCAAATTAATTTCTATCACAGTGATTGGTTTTCTGCATTACCTCGAAAAAAATATGGTATTATTATTTCCAATCCACCCTACATTGCACAAAATGATATGCATCTCGCAGCACTCACGCACGAGCCATCCATTGCATTGATTTCGGGTGACGCAGGATTGGACGCCATCACGCACATCACACAACACGCAAAATCTTATTTAAAATCGGACGGCATATTAATTATTGAGCATGGATTTGATCAAGCAAAACAAGTCATGGAATTATTTCAACGCGAAAAATTTCGCAATATTATTTCTCATCATGATTTGAATCATCATCCCCGCTTTGTCACAGGTGTTGCATGATCGGTGTTTTGCTTATTCATTTAGGAACGCCAGAAGCACCAACTGAAGCTGCCATCAAAACTTATTTGCGCGAATTTTTATTAGACCCCAATGTGATTGAATTGCCGCGCTTTGCGCGCGAATTTTTAGTAAACAAAATTATTTTAAAAAGACGGCTTGCGTCTTCTGTTCATGCATATCAACAAATCTGGACGAAACAAGGTTCGCCATTATTGGTGAACAGTTTACAATTAAAAGAGGCGTTGCAAACACAAATTGATTTTCCCGTAGCACTCGGCATGCGATATAGCAATCCCAGCATCTCAGAAGCGATACACGAATTGCGCGAAAAAAAATGTGACAAAATAATCACGTTGCCATTATTTCCACAATATGCAAAAGCAATTGCTTATGAGGCGCAAACACTTTCAAAAGATAATTCGATTTTTTATATCAAAGAATTTCACACGAAAAATTTTTATATTGATGCTTATTCAAGCGTGATTCGCAACACGCTGCAAATAAATCAATCCGAATTTTTATTAATGAGTTTTCATGGACTGCCTAAACGTGCGTCCGGTGCAAGTGATTATCGCAAACAATGCGCGGAAACAAGCAGCTTACTCGCGCAACAATTGAAATTATCACGTGATCAATATCAAATGACGTTTCAATCACGTTTGGGATTAACACCATGGCTAAAACCCTACACTGATCGTGCATTAATATCACTCAGAAAAAAAAATATCACACGACTCACAGTTGCTTGCCCCTCATTTATTACTGACTGTGTTGAAACACTGGAAGAAATTAATATTCGTTTACGCGATCAGTGGATGAAATTGGGTGGAAAAACGATGGATGTGGCGCCGTGCTTGAATGCAAACGCAGAGTGGGTAGCGGCACTGGTAAAATTTATTATCCAAAACATAGCGCTGCAAACAACGAATACATATGCACAATCGGCGATGATACAAAAAATTTATTGATCAAGCCGCCAATAAACACATTGATCAACACAATATGAATCAACGATCGATATTCATGCGTTAACAAAAAACTTTGCTGAATTTGAAACGCAATCGCAATCAACAATACCGCAAATCCAACCACGCCAAATTCCAATAAAAAATTCAGATAAATCGATTCAACAAAATTCATGCGTGAATTCAGCACGCGATCTTTTGCAGGAATAATTTTTTGCATTTCGGTGTTAATGCCACCCGTGCCATAACCAAACCAGGGGCGTTTCGCAATCATGGTCTTGGCAATGTGATACATTTCAATGCGCTGACCAACACCATTGGTGCGATATGTTGTGGAGTAATGTGTCGTATGTTGAATCATTGAATTCACGCGAAATCGAAAATTGTGAGATAGACCATAAGCACTTAACATCATTGCAGAAGCAATCGCTATCGTGATCACTACGCCGCGCCATCCAAAACGAATAAGACCCAGATAAGCAAAAATCAAAATAAAAATAATATAACCCGTTCGCCCATCGCTTAAAAAAATAATATCGACGGCCATAACAAAATAAATTACTGCATAACACCATCGGCATTTTTTTTCAAACAGCGTACGATAAGCGCAGATAAACGCTGCAATATTCATCGCAAAACTTTGAACGATATGAAAAGCAAATACAATGTCGGTGGATAAATCCAGATTAGACGTTTTTCCAGTGATGTTGACCTTAAAAAAATAATGCGCATATGCAAATAAAAGCGTCACGATCATTGCCGACAAAAACGCGTTAATCATGCGCCTTCGCCACAACGCATCTTGCATCACCATCATCAAAAATGGCGTAATCAACAACCAATGTCTTTTTTGAATATCAAAAAAAATCAGACGCCAAGGCGAAGTGGAATAACTGGCACCCACTAAAAACAAAAAGAATAAAATCCAAAAACTCCACGCAGCACGATTGCATTGAATCGATTGCCAGCGCGATTGCCAATCACCTGAAATTAATACACAGAAAAACGCGGCACAATAAGTGATCGTCGTTACCGTCACAGAAATGGGCGACGCGAAAAAACAAAGTGTTAGCAGACAGAGCGTGATAAATTGCCTATTTCTAATCAATGTTGTCATGAATTTTTAGCCAGATCGCTTTGGGGTATCGCATTCTAAAATAAATTCTGGATATAATCACCTTGGTTTTAACCGATTCAAGGAGTAACACGATGAGAACAGATCGCCTCAAGGAATTCACCCCCACCCAAAAACAAGTTGCACAAGTCATCACCGCAATAGCACTTGCTGGATTGTTTGATCCTTGGCGCAGCAATTCATACATGCTCACCAATCTCTTAAGGTTAGCGACATTTGTCGTATTTTTAATCCTAGCGAATAATGCAGTGACGGCTGCTCCGTCGTCTGTTGTTCCAGCAAGTCTTCGAGACCGTTTTACTCGCGCGAATCAAGACTTCGCCACAAAATCGAACGTGACGCCACCAACACAAATGAACCCTACTGTGGCACAAGGAAAATAATCATGAAGCCACTAAAAAGAGAATGCAGTCCATCGCCATCGCCATCGCCATCGCCTGCGCACAAACCTGGACTCTTTCATGCGGAGGTGAACACTTCCCCAGAAAAAAAGCCTCGTGTGTCGTCTGACGACGAAGCTCGTCAGTTAGCGGCAGAGGTAAGGGCGTGGGGATCAGGATGGTAGTGAACCGAAACAAACTCGATACGCACAAGTTCCCGCTTTGAAGAGGAAAAAGCTCGATGCGCATCGTTCTTGCCTCAAACAACGCAGGTAAAATCGCCGAATTTGAGGCGTTTTTCAAAGAAATTCCAATCGAGTGGATCCCGCAATCGCAATTATCCATTCCCGATGTCGCGGAAACTGGTGCAACGTTTATCGAAAATGCAATTCTCAAAGCAAGGCACGCCACTACATTATCCGGATTGCCTGCCGTTGCTGATGATTCAGGATTGGTAGTGGATGCGCTGGATGGAAACCCTGGTGTTTTTTCTTCGCGCTATGCAAAAAACGATGCAGAACGCATTCAAAAATTATTGCATGAATTAAAAAATGTTCCCGAAAAAGAACGCAACGCTTGTTATCATTCGGTGTTGGTTTTATTGGAACATGAAAATGATCCAGTACCGGTCATTTGTCATGGTATCTGGGAAGGCAAAATCACGAATGAGCCGCGCGGCAAAAATGGTTTTGGTTATGATCCCATTTTTTATGTGCCAACCCATCACAAAACCGCCGCCGAACTCACTACCACTGAAAAAAATCGCATCAGTCACCGCGGGCAATCGATGCAGCAATTACTGGATTTATTGAATAATGATCTCGACGCGCCTATTGAATGACGTTCCCATCGGATAATGATTACTTGCGATTGGATGCCCTGCCCCTTTACCGCGAGCTACTATTTTTCTCCCATCAACTCCATCTTCTAAAAACAGCGTTGCAATTGTTTTTGCATATTGCAACGATAATCGATCGCGCGTGGGACTGATCCAAGATGTATCTGTGTACCCCGTAATCGATACAGTGGCATCTGAAAATACTTGCAAGTAGTCACGAACAAAATAAGCGAGCGTGTCGATATCGACATCACGATGGTCTTTTAATTCGCGTGTTGATTTGACGAAAAAACAATCCGTGGGAATCTCAAAAGTGAAGCGCGCGCCTTCTTTAATAATTTGAATACCAGACGCTTCCACTCTTGCCAATCGCATCCGTTGCTCATTGGGAAGATTGTTGATGCTAGGATTGCTGGCATAAGTCATCGCACTATCGCAACCCGTTAAACAAGCACAAACGCTTGCGATCACCACTATTATTTTCCATCCGCGCATATCCATTCCCTCTTAGAGCCCGGAGACCTTAAACAGGCTCTTAACAAAAAAACCTCGCTTACCATAATACAGTGAAACAGGTATAATATTCAAAAAGAGATGCAGGATGCACGCAGGATGCCAAACACACCATCACACAATCCCTTCACCCAGTTTTTCAATACGCTGCTGGCGAATTCTACGCTCAAATCGTCATTGTATCATTTGCAACACGAGAGTGGATTCAACTTAAATATCGCCCTTTATCTCATTTGGTTTGCGCAATCGAGCTTCGGTCGTCTGTCGCGCCGCCAAATTAAAATGCTGCAAGCACAAATTGTGCTGTGGCATCAACGTGTCATCGCAGAATTAAAATATACGCATGCATTGATTGCGAATCACGCCGATCCCATCGCGATACAAATTCGCGAAGCGCTGGAAGTGGAAATTGCAAAAGCATATCAGATCGAACAGCAAATGTTGTATGAATCGCAATCCAATGTGAAAACGTTGAAACGAAAAAAAATCCAGCAATTAAATGATGCGTGTGTGAGTATCGTGCATTATTGCGAATTAAAAAATGATTTGTTAATTGATGAAGATGAAGCTGCGTTTTTCAAAATTATCTGTGCTGTTTTTCATGACATGGATCACGATGACATTCAAAAACAACTCATGCGCGCTTTCGCGCAACTTCGTCATCCGTCGAATCGACCGATGCAGATGACGTGGGAAGAATTTTAAATTATTATGCCGCGGCTGCTGCTCGACCATTTCTCAACGATTCCAAATGCGCAATCAATTGCGTATAGAACCCGGGGTGCGACGCTTGTTCGCGTTCCAACAATTGCAATTGAAAATCACATTGTTCACTTGAACCAAAATCCACGATGATTTCATTGCAGCGATAAAAACGTTTCATAATGCTGTCATTCAACTCTTCACGTGCGATGCTCGCCAATTGAATAGAATCCAGAATCGCGCGCGATGCCAGCTGCGCACGATGCACAACGCGACCTTTTTCAATGTAATAATGAGATAAATATTCTTCAAGATATTCGCAAAATTGCGCAACACCCGAATAACTGTAATATCCTTGTATTGGCTTCAACATATTCTGACGAATATCGGCGACGATCCCTTGACCGACGTGGTACAACGCTACATCGCTCTTAAAAACTTCTTTGGAGCGCAAATTCAACATCTTCAATTTGAGCATACGTTCTGATTGCGACAAGTCACGACGCAATACAACACGATAGCTATTCACTGCTTTGATCATGGTTTCTTTAAAAATTGACATAATTCACCCTCCAGTAATTCAAACCATTCTAAAGGAGGAATCTTAAGTAAATATTAAACAAATAACGCAAGTTGTGATTATTTTTTAATCAATTTCTTAGGGTCTATATTTAACCTATTAATAGTAAAAAAACATATAAAATCACCTAACTTCATAAAAATAAGGGTGTTATTGACCAAAAATCGGCAACATATTGTCTATAATCCACAGCAAAGTGATTTTTGCATGGATGCGAAGTTGGGAGTACATCCATGAAATACAAAAAAGTCATTTCCTTTATTGCGAGTGCTATTGCACTCGCATTTCTGGCGGATACCGCCCAGGCATCAACCCGGTATTATGGGTCCTACCTCTGCGGCTATTCCGGTTTTGAGTGCGTTAAGGTTAAACGTGGCGATACCTGGGAAAAGTTATTCCCCAATGAACGCAATCGCGAAATCGTCATGCGACTCAATCGCACTAACATGCCGGTGAAATATCGCAGCTGGATTGTCGTGCCAACGAATCTACGCAGCATTTCTCACATGGAATTATCGCCATTTCCATTGGAGCATAACACCAATGGTAAAAAACTCGTAATCGTGAACCTCACAAAACAAGCGTTTGGTGCTTACGATCAAAACGGAAAATTAGTGCGCTGGGGACCTGTATCTGGCGGTAAAGGATATTGCCCTGACGTGGGACGCGCGTGCAACACCGCAACGGGCACTTTTAAAATTTATCGAAAACAAGGTGAGAGTTGCGTGTCATCCAAGTTTCCAATAGAAACAAACGGCGGTGCACCCATGCCTTACTGCATGCATTTTAGTGGCGGATTTGCACTACACGGATCAACATTGCCGGGCTATAATGCGAGCCACGGTTGTGTCCGATTATTTTTTGAAGATGCAAAATGGATGAACCATGAATTTACGGATATCGGCACGCCGGTCATTGTGACACGGTAAACAGTTATGGAAATAGAACAATGGTCATTGTTGGATGCGCGCGCACTTCGTGCAATGACGCCTCCTATTCAACGCTGGCTCACCAATACGAATTCATTAACCAAACGATTAAGGGAATGGACGGATAATGAAATCACGTTACGCTTGCTATTCAATGACTGGGAAAATGAAAAACAAACACAATGGATACGCAAAATCGAATGGCGATTTCAGAATGAACGCTGGGTGACCGGAATTGTTGCTATCCCCGCGCGCACAGCGCATGCCAACAACGATGAATTAACGCAATTAAAAGAAAAACCCATTGGTGAATTGTTATTTCAAGATCCAACACTCACGCGATCTCCTTTTTTATTTTTTCAAGTGAATGAAGATGCGATCGCAAGACAATCCACTTTTCATTTTCGCGGCAATCCACTTTCAGTCACTGAAATATTTCACCCTGAGTTTTTAAAAATTATATGATGATTTATCTGAAGCTCATGCGCTTTCATAAACCTATCGGTATTTTTTTACTGCTGTGGCCCACAATGTGGGCATTGTGGATTGCGGGAAACGGACACCCTTCAATCAAAAATATCATCATTTTTGTGTGCGGTGTGATTGGCATGCGCGCAGCCGGATGTGTGATTAATGATGTGGTAGATCGACGGTGGGATTCAGAAGTCGCGCGCACAAAATTGCGCCCACTCGCTATCCAGGAAATCTCCGTCAACAATGCACTGATATTATTTTTTGGTTTGTGCATGCTGTCTTTTCTGCTGGTGCTGCAAACAAATGCCTATACGATTGCGCTGTCTTTTGCAGCACTCGGTGTTGCAATCCTTTATCCATTCACCAAACGTTTTCTGGCTTGCCCGCAATTGATTCTCGGCATTGCGTTTTCATTCTCCGTGCCGATGGCATTTGCAGCACAAACCAATCATGTTTCAGGTAAAGCGTTGCTGATTTTATTAATCACTGTATTGTGGACCATCGCGTATGACACACAATACGCCATCACCGATCGCGCAGATGATATTCGCATTGGCATCAAATCCACAGCGATTTTGTTTGGGCGATACGATCGATTGATTATTGCGATACTGCACTTGACCGTGCTTTATTTATTTTATTTGTTAGGAAAAGAAAATCATTTTTCCTGGATTTATTTTTGCAGCATTGCTGGCGCGGGTATTTTATTTTTATATCAACATTATCTATTGTTGCGCAATCATTCAGGTGACGCCTTTCGCGCTTTTTTAAATAATCAGTGGGTGGGGTTGGTGGTGTTTGTGGGGATATTACTATGTTTTAACAACGCATCCACCGTCGGTTTTCTGCCGCGAAATGCAATAAATAAATCCATGGGCTCAACCGCGCCACCACTTTCTAAAAATGTTTTTTTAAACAATGCTGCGGTCGCTGAATCAAAAATACCTTTTTCATGAAACAAAGAAAACGCATCACACGCCATCACTTCCGCCCATTTGTAACTGTAATATCCTGCTGCATAACCGCCACCAAAAATATGTGAAAAACTATTCTGGAAGCGATTGAAATCAGGCACGGGCACCACGGACACTTTTTTTCTCACATTATCCAAAATCATTTGCACGCTGTCAGGATTGTGATCGTCATAATGCATATGCAACTCGAAATCAAACAAAGCAAATTCCAATTGTCGCATCATGTGCATGGCGGATTGAAAATATTTGGCATCTTGCATGCGTTGCAATAATGCATCCGGCGGTGCTGCGTTTGTTTGATAATGTGCCGCGATATGATGGATCGATTCATTTTCCCACGCCCAATTTTCAAAAAATTGACTGGCTACTTCCACTGCATCCCACGGCACACCTTGAATACCAGAAACATCGGCCACATCAACGTGTGTCAACACTTGCTGCAACGCATGCCCACTTTCATGAAACAAAGTGACCACATCATCGTGCGTAAACAAAGCAGGCTCGTTCCCGATGGGCGCATTAAAATTGCAGGTCACGAAAACCACGGGCAATTGAATGTTATTGCGATCCAAACGACGGCGAATGATGGGATCATCCATCCACGCACCGGCGCGTTTATTGGGACGCGCATACAAATCAAAATACCAATGTGCTTGCACGACATGATTGGAATCCAGCATGCGATAACAGGAAACGTCACGATGCCACACATCCGCATCACTCACTTTTTCAAATGTCACGCCATATAATTTGCTGATGATGTGAAATAAACCTGACATCACCTTGTTTTGCGGAAAATACGGGCGCAATTCTTCTTGTGATAAATGAAAACGCTGCTCACGAAATTTTTCAGCGGCGTAAGTCACATCCCACGCATTTAATTTTTCAAGTGCCAACGTTTCTTTAGAAAAGCGACACAGTGCTGCAAATTCATCGCGCGCTTTAGCAATTGCTTTATCAGCCAGCTCATTTAAAAATTGCATCACCTCGTCTGTTGTCTTCACCATTTTAGTAGCAAGGGAATATTGCGCGAAATTTTCAAAGCCCAGCAATTTTGCTAACGCAAAACGAAGGCGCAACATATCGCGCATCACAGCAGCATTGGCAGGCGCTCTTGTTACATACGCGCGATAAAAAATTTCGCGCAATGCGCTCGAATCCGAAAATGTCATGATCGCCAAATATGACGGCGCTTCTAACGTAAACATCCATCCTTCTTTTTTATTCTGCTCTGCCAACAATTTTGCGGCACTTTTAGCGTGCTCTGGAATACCTGATAATAATTTTTCATCAGTAATGATGTGTTGAAATGCCATCGTCGCATCCAACACATTTTCTTCAAAGCGATGTGATAATTGTGATAATTGTTTGCTAAATTCAGCGAATTGTTTTTTTTGCGGTAGAGGTAAATGTACACCACTTAATTTAAAATCACGCAATTGATTGTCGATTGATTTTTTTTGTGCGACAGATAAAGCTGAAAACGCCGTTGAATTTTTAATGCTTTCCACGGCATGAAATAATTTTTCATGATGCGCCCAATGCGTGTGATAATCAGATAATTTTGGCAAACATGCTTCGATGCTTTTTCGAAGTGCCTCTGAATTCACAACAGCGTCCATGTGCCGTATGGGAGACCAAAATTGTGCGAGCGTGTCATCGATTGTTTCAAGCGGCGCAATCAAGTTGTCCCATGTATACGCGGATTGCAATAACAACGCCTCAATCGCTTGCGTGTTTTTTTGCAACAACTGATCCAAATTTTTTTCAATATCGGCAATGACAATATCGCGAAACGACGGTAAAACGATGGTCATGATTTTGCTAGCGCTTCAACGATACGATTTTCTAAATATCGATACGGCGCCAATTTCCCCGAAAAATTATTCACTAAAATAACGAAGGCCAGGGTACCATGTTGACGCGTTTTTACAAAGCCAGCCAGCGAAGAAACATTGGTCATTGAGCCCGTTTTGGCGTGAACGCATCGAGAAGCGCCCAGGCTCGGCATGCGCCCAGCGAGTGTGCCGTCCACTCCGGCAATCGGCAATGCGGATAAAATGGTTTTTTTGAGTGCGGGATGCGTATAAATATACACTAATAATTTCGCAACCGCGCGCGGCGTTACAAAATCATAACGCGACAATCCCGCGGCATCATCAATGTGAATATCTTTTTTAGCGATGCCAACCGTATTAATTAAAAATAAATTCAACGCGTTCACCCCATTTTTCCAGCTACCAGCTTCATGACTGTAATGCTCACCCACTTTTTTCAGCAAGGTGCCCGCATATAAATTATCGGATTTTTTAAGCAGATGAATCAGTAATTCCTGCAGCGGCGGCGAGTATTTTGTGGTGATGACAGATGCGTTCGCAGGCGCATGCTCATACAAAAATTGCCCACGCAATTGAATGTGATGTTGCGCCAGCAATTCGCGAATCAAGGCACTCGTAAACATTTTCATGTTACGAATGGCGAGCATTCGATGTTGCACGCCCAATTGCCGCGACAAACACCCACTCACCCAATATTGATTTTGCATATCGCTATAAACAGTCAACGGACAGTCTTCTCCGGAATAAGAATTAGTGATAAGTCCATCAAAAAATTGCGCTGTTTGATTTGGTAATTGCGGTTCGATAGCCGCTTTACCGCCATTGATCGGCGACGGCTTAAAACTCAAACCAAAACGATTGCGATCGATAATCACGGTATTTAAAGGGGCCGCGTAATCATAACTCAAATCATCCCAAATCCAACCGGGCGGATAAGGCAACGCTTGATACGCGGTGTCATCAATCACAATATTTCCCGCGATTTGATGAATATTTTTTGATTGCAATGTTTGCACCAATTGATTGAGATCACCTTCGGTAATCGTGGGATCACCCGTAAATTGAAAAATCACATTGCCATTCAACACACCACCGCTCGTATTTCCCTGCGTCATCAAACGCGTTGTAAAACGATAATCGGGTTTCAGTAAACTGGTTGCAACAGCGACGGTAAATAATTTTTGCACACTCGCCGGCGCAAAATTTTGATTACTATTTTTTGAAAAATAAATTTTGCCAGAGTCGGCTGATTGCACCAACACACCGATATGCGCTTGTGAATGCGTTTGACTCAACAGGTATTGCAGACGCGAAGCAATGGGATCCGCGATTACTGTCGCAGAAAAAAATAACGCACAGATAACGCTAATAATACATCTCATCATAACCCCTAAACTTTCACGGATTCAGAATGCGCAGGCAACTGCTGTTTTGCGTGAAACAATAATTCAACTTGCTGCATCTTCCACCACAACACACCACTGATGATTAATGCCAACACCGCCATCGATTTCACACTGTGCATCTGCCAAAATTTTGACAAGAATTGAGAAGAAAGTAAAAAAGTTTTTTTATTTTCTGCTGATATTACATCTGATGCGAAAACCACGGGTGGTTTTTCTGTCGCTGATGAATACCATGCATTCACTTTCTCCACCAGTTCAGGATAGCCCGATAAAATTAAACGAATGCGCGGCATTTTATTTTCTTGCACTTCTGCCAAACGACACAATGCGCGCAAAAAAACGTCTGACAATAAATGCGCTTGCGCCACCAACAACACGCAATTTTGATTGTGTGCTGTCAAACACTCCACAATAAAATTCAATTGGTCTTGGGAGTGACTGGCTTCAACATCGCTGTATCGCACTGCCCAATGATGTGAAAATAATTCGAATAACGTGGTCAATGGCAGTGTGGGTTTTGCTTTGATGCGAAAGACAATGTGATTGGGATCGGCGAGTGTCCCCGCTGCAGCGAGTAAACGCTTGCTCTCGGCACGCGTGGAATCGACAATCATGAGTAATGGTCTTTTGGATTCGAAAAAGTGCTTCAGTTCGACTGCGTCCTGCATGAACGACCACTCCGTAGTTTTCCGTCGTACCTTTTTATCACTTTGCAGCTAAGGGGTCAATTATCGATTAAATAGTTGGGCCACTTGATCAGCAATTTCGCTGGGCGAAAACTTGTCGGTATCAAACGTATAATCGGCAATAGACACATACAACGGCGCACGCACACGATCAAATTCGGCGATTTTTTGAAATGGATCATCGATGTTCAACATAGGCCGCGTGCCTTTGCGTCGGTTGGTGCGATTCAATTGGGTTTCCAGTGATGCACGCAAATAGATGACGGTACAGTATTTGGAAAAAAGCGCGCGATTTTCTGGAGACAAAATGGCGCCACCTCCAGACGACAACACGATGTTGTCCAGTCCAATTAAATTTGCAATGATCGTGCGTTCTCGTTTGCGATATCCCTCTTCACCTTCAAATTCAAAAATAGTTGCGATCGACACGCCACTTCGCTTTTCAATTTCATGATCCGTGTCGTAAAAAACCAAGCATAATTTTTTAGCGATTTGTTTGCCCGTCGTGGTTTTGCCAACGCCGAGGGGGCCGATGAGAACGATATTTTTTTTCATGTGAGGCAGTATAACTGCTCGCTACTGCTCGCGTCTATGTCCGTTTTATCTCAATAATCAATCCACCCTGCTATGTCCGTTTTATCTCAATGGACACAGACACGAGCGGTAGCGAGTGCATCAATTCACCCTGCTCGGCGTAATAAAAATCAACAGCTCCGACTGCTCAGCACGTCGTGACTGATGACTCAACAGCGCACCCAAAATCGGAATAGAGTGAATTCCCGGCATATCCTGATTTTGTTTGGAAGAAGCGGTTTCCATAATGCCGCCGAGCACAATGGTTTGATGATTCCTCACGATCACTTGCGTTGCAATTTTTTGCGTTTGAATCGCAGGAACGCCATTCACTCTGAGCTCACTCACCTTGTCTTGATTTAACGTGATTTTGAGCAAAATGTGATGATGCGGCATCACCTCAGGCGTGACTTGCAACGATAACACCGCTTTCTTAAAACTCACTTTCGTCGCCCCGCGAGACGCTGCCGCTTGATACGGCACTTCCGCACCCGATTCAATCAACGCTGCTTGATGATTTAACGTGGTTAATTCTGGTGAAGAAATTAATACCGCATGCCCTTCTTGTTCCAGCGCTGATAATTGTAAATCCAATAAATTTCCACCCATTAATTTTGCAATTGCAAAAGAAAATTGGCCGGGTTGATTCGCAGTGTTGGATTCATTGAACTGCAACGTGGTCGGCGCACTCGCGGTGTTGGTCGTTTGAAATAAAACACCGAGTGCACGCTGATATTGTTTATCCAAATGAATAATTTTGGCTTTAATAAGAAATTGCGGTTCGCGTTGATCTAAATGTGAAATTATTTTTTCAATAGCGTGAATGTGTGCCGCATCATCTTGTATCCAAATTTGATTGGTGCGTTCATCAACACGAATATTTCCCGCGGCAGATAAAAAATTGACGGAAGATTTCGTTAAAAAATTGGCGACATCAGCGGCCTTGGCAAAATAAAGTGGAATCCAAGTATTTTTTAAAATAGGTGATGCGGTGGACGACAGCGCTGGTAAAAAAGGATCGCGTGCCACCGCTACCGAATCAGCAATCACCGGAACCATTGAGCAAAATAAAAAAATCAACGCATATAAAAAATAAATCACGTCATCTCCGCAAGCACAAAAGTCAGGGTGACATGATTGATCGCAGTGATTTTGAGCGAATGGATTTCACACGGAAACGGCAGGGAATTGCATGCGTCAATCAATTGCATCACTTGAAAAAAAGAACCGGTGATGCGACACGTAATCGTGTGAATATTCGGTGTCAACTCTATAATCTTAACATCAGATTTCTGAATCAATTGGGTTAACGCTGCAACTGAAAACGCGCGAGGATCTGTGGCGCTCACAAATTGAAACAGCGCGGGGTTTTTTTTCTGCTCTGTGTTCAATTGATTCTGAACCAGTTTATTTTGATGCTGCTTCTGTCGCTGCAATGCAGCTTGCAATTGCAATGCATTCACTTTTCTTTTTTCAATCGAATAATGTTGCAGAACATGATCAAAAAAACTATAACTCACTATCACTGAAAAAAATAATATTCCAGCGATCAGAATGATTTCTATCATCATGCTTTTTTTCATAACTGCAACTGTAATTGAAATGCCAACGCCTGATTTTTTTGTTGTGTTATCTTGATCAATTGAATATTGTTAAATAGCGCGGTGTGTGCCAATGCAATTTGATAGGTGTGCACAGCCGAAAATTGCTCTCCAACGCCCGTCATCACAATTATTTTTGAATTAAATGACAACGACGTGAGCGTCAATTCAGCGGGCAATACATCGGCTATCGCTTGTAATTGTGTTTTGATTTGTTGATTACGTTGAATCGCCACACGTCGCTTTGCTGTATAAAATTGCATGCGATGAAATAAATTCATCTCATTTGAGCGAAGTTGATATGCGTTTTTTTGAATAATCGCGCGAAGCGTTAATTCGGTGCATGACAAAATTTTAAGTTCATGCAATAAAAAAATATGCGCTAACAAAATCATCATAGTGCTTAACAAAAAATATATTGCGCAACGCAGCATTAATTGTCGCTGCATTTTCTGCCGGCGAAATTGCCGCCACGGTAACAAATTAACACTTTGATCATGCATGATAACAACCGCCGCATAAACCTAGCGCCACAATCCAACGCGATAATTCTGCTGAAGTCAGCGAAGTTTTATTATCGACATTGTTCATCCTGACTTCAGTAATGACGGGAATGCGCATTTCATGTTGCAACTCGTCAGCTACAAAATCAGGATCGCCTGCGAAAAAAATGCGATCGATTGTGAGATTTATTTTTGAAATCCACTGAATGACTGAATGAATCGAATTCAATTGCAATAATTGACTGGTAATGTATTTTCCTTGCGTTGCCACCACAAGCAATATCACTTGATCATGCGCATACACAACAATGGTATTTTTTTCAAATGCTGCGGTGAATTGCGCAATCGCTAATACATCCACATTCATCACGCGCAGAGACGTTTGAATCATTGTCGGCAATGCATGTATCGTTTCTCGTTTTGTTGCAACCACACGCACACGATCTGTCGCTTGCCATTCATAATCCAAATACAATTCACTTGCGCGATGACCAAACCAATCGAGAGCATGCGTTTCAATCAATAAAAAAATTTCCGCGTCCGTGAGCTCACTTTGAATTTCACACGTGTGCAACACTGTTTTTTGAAATTCAATGGCAGCACTGGTCACCATTTGCTGGTTAATAAATGTTGGCAATTCGGGTGCATCTAAACTCACGGACCACGCGTCCAGCAATACCTGTTTATTTTTATATTGTTCACAGGTAATGCCGATCAGCGATTGCTGATAAATGTAAAAATAGCACTTGGTTTTAGTCATAACGGTCAGTGTAGTTTTTTTATGTTTATTCGCAATACCGTGTTTTGCTATACTGTTTTGATGGGGGCCATTTGCTATACCAATTCCGAAAATTCATCAGTCGTTCTTTGCTCACTTTGATGAGCCTATTCGCTACCATGGCCATTGTGTTCGGCACGCTCTACGCTTACATGGAATTTCAGCTGCCCGATGTCTCTGTTCTAAAAGACGTACACATGCAAGTGCCACTGCGCGTATACAGTGCGGATGGAAAATTGATAGCGGAATTTGGTGCGAAGCGTCGCGCGCCAGTCACGCTGAATCAAGTGCCCAAACCACTCATCGAAGCAGTTTTGGCAACGGAAGATGCGCGTTTTTATTCTCACTCGGGCGTGGACCCCATCGGATTATTGCGCGCAACGATCGCAGTGCTTGCATCAGGAAAAAAAGTCGAAGGTGCGAGCACAATCACGATGCAAGTCGCGCGCAATTTTTTCTTGACGCGTAAAAAAACCTATTCACGAAAAGTCAAAGAAATTTTATTGGCGATTAAAATCGATCGCGAATTCTCGAAAGAAAAAATTTTAGAATTATATTTAAATAAAGTATATTTTGGCAATCGCGCGTATGGTGTCGCGGCGGCAGCACACGTGTATTACGGAAAATCATTGGATCAATTGACGCTGCCAGAATTTGCGATGATTGCCGGTTTGCCGCAAGCACCTTCGCGCAATAATCCGCTGAAAAATCCAACGCGCGCTTTGGATCGCAGAAATCACGTATTAAAACGCATGCTGGAAGTGGGATACATTAATCAATCCACTTACGACAATGCCATCAGAGCGCCGCAAACAGCGCGTTATCACGAAGAGCGCGTCAATTTGAATGCGCCGTATATTGCAGAAATGGTGCGACAAGCGGTGACGTTGATGTATGGCGATCGTGCGTATGATTCTGGATTATCTGTTTACACCACCATTACTTCATCACTACAAAATACAGCAACCAGTGCCGTGCAAGCGGGTTTATTGGCATATAGTCAACGTCATGGTTCTTCAAAAATATTACCTGGCTTGCAGGGCGCTTTGGTTGCAATCGATCCCAAAACAGGCGCTATTCTCGCGTTGCAAGGCGGATATGATTTTGATACAAGCGTATTTAATCGCGTCACACAAGCAGAAAGACAACCAGGATCCAGTTTCAAACCATTTATTTACACCGCTGCATTAGCAAAAGGATTAACACTCGCGAGTATCGTGAATGACGCCCCCATCATGATGAAAGACTCCGGCGAAAACGCGTGGTGGCGCCCTGAAAATGACACACTCGATTTTTATGGGCCAACGCGTTTACGCGTAGGACTCACCGAATCGCGTAATTTAGTATCGATTCGATTACTACAAGAAATTGGCATCCCCTACACACTCGACTACGTCACACATTTTGGTTTTGATCCAAAACAATTGCCAGATTCATTATCGCTCGCGTTAGGCAGCGGTGTTGAAACACCCATGCAAATGATCACAGGTTATGCAGTATTTGCCAACGGCGGATATTCCATTAAACCTTTTTTCATCGAAAAAATTGTGAATGAAAATCATCATGTGGTTTATCAAGCGGAAATGCCAGCGCTCAGTCAACCTGTGATTCAACCACAATTGGTTTATCTCATGACACAAGCGATGCGTGATGTAATCAAATCGGGCACAGCAAAAGCAGTGAACGCATTAGGTCGTCATGATTTGGCGGGAAAAACCGGCACCACCAATCGCCAAGTCGACGCATGGTTTTCTGGATTTAATAGCAATTTACTCGCGACGGTGTGGGTGGGATTTGATAACAGCAATACGTCATTGCATGAATACGGCGCGCGTGCCGCGTTACCCATTTGGATGCAATTCATGAAAACAGCGCTTGCGAATCAACCCGAAGCCACGATGCCGCAACCACCTGACATCATCATTGCGCGCATTGATTCTAAAACTGGCTTGCTCGCCGCTCCCGGCGAAAAGGATGGTATTTTCGAAGTCTTCGAAAAAGATCACATGCCAACGCAAACGGTGGCACATGCTGAAGTAAGCGCCCCCGAATCGGGAACAGCCGTTACAACCACTTCCACCACCACTTCATCATCAGCGGAAGATGCTGGGCAGATTTTTTGAAGTAGTGACCATGGCGAAAAATGCCACCTGTTTTAGCCAATTTTGGCGAAAATAGACGTGTCTTTTGGAAATTGGCTATGAGTGGACTCGAACCACTGACCCCAGCATTATGAATGCCGTGCTCTAACCAGCTGAGCTACATAGCCTTTCGAAGAAGCTGAATTTTCGCGGTTTCACGCAGTATTGTCAAGCAAACACAGAACTGCTACGGTGTTGAGTTTCGCTGCAAAGTCAGGGGTGTTTGTGGGCAAATCATTCGGCGCAATGTATTTAATTTTAGGCACCTGCGTTGCGGCAGGAATGCTCGGCCTACCCGTTGTCACAGCAGCGCATCACTTTTCCATTACACTCACTATGATTATTTCTGCGTGGGTGCTCATGACAGTCGGCGCTTGGTGTTTGCTGCAAGTAACTTTAACCATGCCCGCAGGTGCTAATCTCGTTTCTATGTCGCAGCGCACGCTGGGATGGCCTGTGAAATATCTCACGTGGTCGATTTATTTATTACTGCTTTATAGTTTGATTTGCGCGTATTTATCAGCAAGCGGCGATTTGCTGGAACATTTATTTCATACCATGCACGTGCCGATGATGCGCTGGTTATCCACGCTCATTGCGGTGCTGATTTTGGGTGCGATTGTAACGCATGGCATTCGCTCGGTAGATTGGGCTAATCGCTTTCTCATGAGCACCAAATTAATTATCGCATTTCTGGTTATTGTATCCGTCGCACCGTTTGCACATCTGCGCAATTTATCCATGGGAAATACACATTGGAATAATAATGCGTGGCTTGTGATTATTTGTGCGTTTGGTTATGCGATTATTTTGCCAACGATTCGTGATTATCTGGGTAACGATAAAAAAAGATTGACGCGTGTTGTCATGATTGGCAGCTGTATTCCGGTTGTTTTATACATTATTTGGATTTTGGTGGTGCAAGGTGCGTTGGCGCGCCAAGCACTCATCGCCATGAATAATTCTGCGCATACCAATTCCATGTTGATGTCTCAATTAGCAAACTTAACGCATCATGCGCTCATTCAATCCTTAAGTGTTATTTTTATTTATATTTGTTCTGTCACGGGATTTTTAGGCGTGTCCACTTGTTTAATGGATTTTCTAGCCGACGGCATTCAAAAAGAAAATAGCGGCAAAAATAAATTTCTGCTTGCTCCCATCGCCTTCATTCCGCCAACTTTGATTGTGATTTTTGATCCGGCAATTTTTATTCGTGCACTCGCTTACGCCGGCGCCTGTTGCTTATATATTTTAATTGCATTACCCGTCGCGATGTATATCAAACAAAGGATACGTCCATGATCAAACAATTTGGTTCGGTTTATTTAATTTTAGGAACATGTATTGCAGCCGGCATGTTGGGGCTGC
This sequence comes from Gammaproteobacteria bacterium RIFCSPHIGHO2_02_FULL_42_43, assembly GCA_001801425.1. Taxonomy (GTDB): domain Bacteria; phylum Pseudomonadota; class Gammaproteobacteria; order Coxiellales; family Coxiellaceae; genus 2-02-FULL-42-43. Next base: position 295,067 of record MGXR01000017.1, on the reverse strand, counting down.
CCATTGTCACGGCAGAATTTCACTTTGCATTAACCTCCATCATGTTATTGTCTTCTTGGATAATCATGACGATTGGTGCTTGGTGTTTATTGCAAGTGAACATGCGCATGCCGCCGCACGCAAATTTTATCAGCATGTCTGAAACAACGCTCGGCAAATCATTTAAATATATCACGTGGGTAATTTATTTGTTGCAGTTATACAGCTTAATTTGTGCGTATTTGGCAGGCAGCGGCGATTTATTGCAAAGCTTGTTTCGCGATATTCACGCAATTATTCCGCGTTTTGCGGCAACGATACTCGCAACGATTATTTTAGGCAGTGTTGTGTACGGCGGTATTCGCGCAGTAGATCTCACCAATCGATTTTTAATGAGTGCAAAATTCGTGATTTGTTTTTTATTGATTGGTTCGGTAATTCCATTTTCACATTTTAATGCGTTAGCGCAAGGCGATTGGCGCATCAATCCCAGTGCTTGGCTTGTCATCATCACATCATTTGGTTATGCATCTATTTTGCCGAGCATTCGCGATTACTTGCACAATGATCGCCGGCAATTAACGCGTGTATTTTGGATCGGCAGCATCATTCCACCAATTTTATATTTCATCTGGATTGCAGTAATTCAAGGAGCGCTGCCGCGCTTCGGGATCCACAGTTTAGAAGCGATGAACAATTCCGCCAACACCAATTCCATGCTGATGAGTGATATTGCATCACTCACGCATCATGTCATCCTGCAATCCATTAGTGTTGTTTTTATTTCAATTTGCGCGATCACTGGTTTTTTAAGTGTGTCGACATCACTGATGGATGTGTTAACCGATGGATTGCGTCGTAAAAAACACGGGATTGATCGCATGCTGATCGCAGTACTCACTTTTTTACCGCCCGTTTGTATTGTGATTTTTGATCCCGCGATTTTTATTCGAGCACTCGCAGGTGCGGGAATTTGCTGCCTCTATATTCTGGTGATACTGCCCATCCTGATGTATGTGCGACTATCGAAATGACTTTTTTATATGTTACCTATAAAATAGTCATAAAATTTGACTTTTTTATATGCGCTATATAAAATGGTCACTTACAATAACTTTTTTATAGGGTATCTATAAAATGGTAAAATCTCGGTATCTGCACCGCCTCATTGAAACATTGTGCTTCCCTCAACATAAAATGGCTTTTATTTCAGGACCTCGGCAATGCGGTAAAACTACCTTAGCTAAGCAATTTTTAAAAGAACGCGGTGTTGGCCGATATTACAACTGGGATGAAAAGGAATTTCGCAATGCCTGGGCGAAACATCCATTCGCTGTTGTCACATCAGCCTACGAAGTTAAACGCAGTAAAACGCCTATTATCATCCTAGATGAAATCCACAAAGCAAAATTATGGAAGCGAAACTTAAAAGGAGTCTTTGACACGCTGGAAAAACCCCTAGATATCATTGTCACTGGCAGCGCAAAATTAAATACGTACCAACGCGGCAGCGACAGTTTGCTGGGACGTTACCATCATTTCCGACTACATCCATTTTCGCTGGGTGAATTGCTGAATAATCGATATACCCTTGAAAGCAATTCTTTAATTGATAAAATTTTTACTTTAGATTTGCCAACACACGCGGACGCCAAAAAGTGGATGAAAAAACTGTGGGAATTCGGCCCATTTCCAGAAGTGTTGCTCAGAGAAAACAAAAATATTTTGCAATTATGGCAGTCTGAGCGCGTACAACGCTTGGTACGTGAAGATTTGCGAGACTTAAGTCGCATACAAGAATTAAGTCAAATTGAAATGTTGGTGAGCATGTTGCCTGAAAAAGCGGCTGGCATACTCAGCATTACATCCCTGCGCGAAGATTTGGAAGTTGCTTACGCAACCATGAAATCATGGATACATTATTTAAAAGAAATATATTATCTGTTTGAAATTAAACCCTATGCAACATCAATTCCACGTTCTCTAAAAAAAGAAGGGAAAATTTATTTGTATGATTGGAGTGAAATTGAAAAGGATGGCGCAAAATTTGAAAATCTCATTGCCTGTCATCTTTTAAAGTATGTTCATTTTTTAAATGATTCAGGTGAATCCAAAACGGAATTGCGTTATTTAAAAAATAAACAAAAACAAGAAATCGATTTTTTACTACTCAAAAATAATAAGCCGTGGCTCCCAATTGAAGTAAAATTGAGTGACGAAACACTCTCGCCAAACTGGTCGTTTTATTTAAATCATCTATCCTGCAAAAAAGGCATTCAAATTGTGAAAACGCCTGGGGTCAAAAAGCTTGTCAGTATCGGCGATAGCGAAGTGCTCGTCATCAGCGCTGAAAATTTTTTGCAGTGGCTATGTTAGTAAAGACGTTCCTATACATTAAATCTAAACAATATCACGTCGCCATCTTTCACAATATATTCTTTGCCTTCTTGTCGCCATTTTCCCGCTTCTTTAGCACCTGCTTCGCCGTTGTATTTGACGTAATCGTCATAAGCGATGACTTCGGCCTTAATAAATCCACGCTCGAAATCGGTGTGAATAACACCCGCAGCTTGCGGCGCAGTCGCGCCTTTTTCTATCGTCCACGCGCGCGCTTCTTTGGGGCCCACCGTAAAATACGTTTGCAGTCCCAGCAAAGCATAGCCTGCATGAATAAGCTGATGTAACCCTGGCTCTTTGATGCCAACACTGTCCATAAATTCTTTTTTTTCTGATTCGGGTAAATCAATTAATTGCGCCTCAAATTCCGCGCAAATAGAAACAATTTTTGCATTTTCTTTTTCAGATAATTCTTTGACAAGATTAAAATAATGATTTCCATTTAATCCCGCCTCATCAACATTCGCCACATATAACACGGGCTTTGCTGTTAACAATTGAAATGCGTCTAACCATTTTTTTTCTTCAGATGTTAATTGCATTGCACGAACAGGCTTGCCTTCAGATAATTGTGCTTGCGCTCGAAGCAAAACTGCGTGATCGCCGTGGTCGCTTGCGCTTCTTGCGTGGTCGCCGTGGTCGCTTGCGCTCCCACCTCTCTTCTTTTTTAAAGCTTTTTCCACTGAATCTAAATCAGCGAGTGCTAATTCTAAATTAATCACTTCGATATCCGATAATGGATTCACTTTTCCAGCAACGTGTATCACGTCATCATTATCAAAACAACGTACGACGTGCACAATCGCTTGCGTTTCGCGAATGTTGGCGAGAAATTGATTTCCCAATCCTTCGCCTTTGGAAGCGCCTGCCACCAATCCTGCGATATCGACAAATTTGACCGTGGTTGGAATTATTTGTTGTGATTTTCCAATGATTGCAATTTTATCCAAACGCGCATCGGGCACGGGCACGATACCAACATTCGGCTCAATGGTGCAAAATGGATAATTCGATGCAGCGATACCTGCTTTCGTTAATGCATTAAATAACGTGGATTTACCAACATTCGGCAGCCCAACAATGCCACATTTGAAACCCATGATCATTATTCTCCGGAAATTGTTGCGGCAGTATACGCTTCAGTTGATATTTCGTGCAACACCCCGATTGACGACCAAATTGCACCCGGAATACTTCTGCAAGACGAGCCTGTAAGTTATGTAAGAAACTTGCTATTTTAGGAAGTTTCATGCAGGTAATTTTCCATTTTTTTAATAACACTGGAAAAGAAATCCACGCCCCATAAACTCAATGAGTCCCTTTGAAATGACTTAACAAATGGTGAAACGTCTCGCTTTGCGTTCGCCCAGTCGATCATTTTTATTTTTTGATGTAGCGATTGCGCAATCCATCCTGCATCAACATTACAATGCTGATTTTTCCACGGACCGTTTTGATACAACGCATTTTTTAGTAATTCATAATTTATTCTTGTTTTTTGCGCAACATACCAAATAAAATCAAACCAATCCCTTCCTTTCACGTAGGGACGACACAACAATGCATGCAATTTCCCTGAAAATGAGCTTTCTAGATTTTTGACAGTGATACTAAATGGTGCCGGAAAAATTAGTTGTTTTATTTCGGTGATTGCGCCTAATGGCGGATTGGTATCCACTTCCAATTTGATTATCATTTTTTTTAATGCACCTGAATTTTTTATTATTAATATTTTTCCCAATGAGTCGTCTTTTAAAAATGCTTTTTTGACAGCGCTACTTGCTTTGGATCTATCTTGAATTTCAAAATCATACCCAAATGCATGCAATCCATTCGCTACTTGGTTTAAATATGGCAACAATGAAAAATTTGCATTTGGCTTTAACAACGCAAAATCCAAATCTTCAGAAAATCGTTGCAAACTATACAAAATTCTTAGAGCAGTGCCGCCATGAAATTCTGCAGTCGCAAAAAATTCATGTCGACTTAACTCCATTAAAATAACTTCTTGAGTAATTTCTCTCAGTGCTTGTCCTTTTTCAGCTTCATTTTCACAATGATAACTTTCCAAACGCTGTTTAATAATTTCTAAGCTCATACAATTAATTCCTCTGGAATTGCATCAACAAAAATATTAATGCGTTTCGAATGATAATAACTTTTTAAATTTTGAAGTCTCATGCGCGAAATTTTGGGTAATGCATCATCTTCAATTCGAAGACTGCCTAATACAGGCGAAAAATCATGCCAATCTAATTTATTATGATAAATATAATCTAGCAATGCTTTCCACGGCGAGGCCATTAAAAACTGATTTTCACCTGATTCAACATATTCGACTTCAATAAAAAAATTTTTTGTTGGTAAACAGCTGTATGAAAAATTTCCATGAAGACTGTTAAAAACTCTGTTGCGTAAAATACAAGCTGATGTCGTCATATAAACCGCTTCGGGAATCAAGCTGTGGTAAGACAGTGCGGATTCGAAACTAACATAAGAAGGTCCATAAATAAATTGCGCCATTTCAAAAGTTGATATTGGTTTTAATGCTAATTTTTTCCCAAGACAGAAGACGCCGCGTTTCAGGCGAATTAAATGCCCATTTGCAACTGCACGACGAATTTTTGCATTGTAACTGTCTGGCGTGCCACCTAACAATTGCGCCAGCTGTGATTCTGTCACAACAAGCGATGGGTAATGCCATAATTTATCTTCTAGTACTGTGCTCATGGGATAATTATAGCACAAAACCGTCGAAAAACGACGGTTTTTTACAATAATAAAAATGGTCGTGTTGATAAAGCGCGCTCACGTTCGCGGCTCCGATTCAGAATGCAACGCATGAAACGCTTGTTGAATTTCGCCATTGAATAATTGCGGCATGACGGCAAGCGCGTCATCGATGGATTGAATGATTTTCGTGTGATCTGCGCGGCTTGGATTTTGCAACACATAGTCTGTCACTTGGTCTCGATGGCCTGGATGACCAATACCTAAACGCAAACGATAAAAATCAGCGCCTATATGCGAAATAATATCGCGCAATCCGTTATGGCCGCCATGGCCACCCCCTTTTTTTAGACGCGCTATTCCTGCCTCAAAATCCAGTTCATCATGCACAATTAAAATAGATGCTGTGGAAATTTTATAAAACTGAATAAACTGCGAAACGGCGATGCCACTTTCATTCATAAACGTGCTCGGTTTAAAAATCCAAATGGGGGAATTATCTGCTGCAGAAAATTTTGCGGCATACCCATGCAATTGTTTTTCTTTTTTGAACGCAGCATTTTCTCGTGATGCCAATTCATCCGCAAACCAGGCGCCCACATTATGCCGCGTTTTGGCATACTGCGCGCCAGGATTGCCAAGACCAATGATACATTGGATGCGCATCCTGCAATCTCGCGTTATTTATCTTTTTCTTTATCTTTCGACTTTGCTTCTTTGCCGTCTTTTGTTTCTTCACCTTCAGCAACTGGCTCTTCCGGTTTCTGACCTGTAATGACAGTCTCAACAACTTCTGGCGCTGCTGTTTCTTCAGGCTCTTCCGCAGCTGGCGGATGAATACTCACGACCACCTGATCATGATCTGCATCCAACGCATGCGCAAACGCTACGTTTTCAGGCATTTTCAGTTGCGACATATGAATTGAGTCATGAATGTTTAACCCTGAAATATCGACGGAAATATATTCCGGCAAATTCAGCGGCAAACAAGAAACTTCAACATGGGTAATTAATTTTGATAGCACGCCCAATTCTTTCAGGCCAGGCGCTTTGTCTTCACCCAAAAAGTGCAACGGCACACGCATCGTAATTTTTTGCTTGGTATCAATGCGCAAAAAATCCATATGCATAATTTTTGGTTTAAACGGATGGCGCATCAATGCTTTCAAAACCACTTTTTCTTCTACACCGTCGCATTTCAGCGTCAAAATGTGCGAATACACGGCTTCGTGTTTTAACGCTTCTTGAACTTTGTTGTGCGATAAACTAATTGGCATCGGTGCTTTGCCAGCGCCATACACAATGGCAGGCACTTGATCTTCCATCGAACGCAAACGACGCACAGCCGCTCTTCCAGTGGCTTCACGCATTTTACCTTCGAATTCAAACGCAGTAGACATGACGTACTCCAATTGATAAACAAAGCGACATTGTAGCGATTTTTAGAGAAATTACCAGTTTATATAATTAATCTTCGAATAACGAACTCACCGACTCATTCGTCGTGATACGAGAGATCGTTTCAGCAATCAGGCCACTTAAAGACACTTGCTTGATCTTTTTGCATTTTAAGGCGGCCTCAGAAAGCGGGATCGTGTCTGTGACAATCACCGCATCCAAAATTGATTCCTCAATATACTCTAGCGCTTTTCCTGATAAAACCGGATGCGTGCAATAGGCTGCAATTCGTTTTGCGCCCCGTTCTTTGAGCGCTTCTGCCGCGTGACACAGCGTACCTGCGGTATCGACAATATCATCCACAATCAAACAATCTCGATTTTCCACACGCCCAATCACATTCATCACCTGCGACTGATTCGCAGTCGGACGCCGCTTGTCGATGATTGCCAAATCGGCATCATGCAAACGCTTCGCAATTGCGCGTGCGCGCACGACACCGCCAACATCCGGCGATACCACTGTTAAATCCGGATAATCTGCTAATATGCCGTGTTGTTCCAAAATCAACGGGCTTGCATAAACATTATCAACAGGAATAGAAAAAAATCCTTGAATTTGATCCGCGTGTAAATCGACAGTGATCAAACGTGTAATACCCACTTTTGCAATCATGTCCGCAACCACTTTCGCTGAAATGGGGACGCGAGAAGAACGCACGCGGCGATCTTGTCTTGCATAACCAAAATAAGGAACAACGGCGGTGATGCTCGTTGCTGATGCGCGTCGTAATGCATCAGCCATAAACAATAATTCCATCAAATTGTCATTACACGGCGCGCTCGTGGACTGAATCATGAAGACATCACGCCCGCGCACGTTTTCTCGAATTTCAACACGCGTTTCACCATCGCTGAAAGTCCCGACCATGGCTTTTCCCAGCGATAAACCTAAATATTCCACCACGCGTTCTGCGAGCACCGGCGTTGCACTACCCGCGAAAATTTTGACGAATGCCACTAATCACCTTCAGCCTGTTTATCACGGAACACATTATAACGTTAATTAATAGAAAATTGACAGAGCACGATAAGCGCGTAAAATACGATTTTCTTAGCGCAAATTGTATTGGGGTGTCGCCAAGCGGTAAGGCACCGGGTTTTGATCCCGGCATACCCAGGTTCGAATCCTGGCACCCCAGGTTCAAATTATGCGTGTTCATGAAAGTCATGGCATGGGCCTTCAAGGCATCATTTTCGGCGTGGGTTCGCGATACGTCGTTAGATCCCAATGCTTAATCGCAATATCCGCTTCTAAATTACCACGTATCAACATAACGCCATGCGGCAAATCAATGTCATTGTCCGTCGGTTTGAATTTCGCATAATAAATTGTCCAACCAGCCTGAACCAACTTGGTTAAATGTCCAAATTCATCGTAGGACGCTTTGAAAGGCCCCGCGTTTTCATCTGGCATTGCCTTAATCCACACAATTAATTGATGCAGGGGCAACGACCAACCCATGGCTTTTTCCATCAATCCTTCAGGTGTTTTCGCTTCTGAAACTTCTGTGCCGTTTTTCCAAAGCGTTACAGAATTAAATTGTCGAAAAATGGAAATGCGATATAAATCCAATGCGGAAGTGATACTGATGCGATAACCGCGATTGAACTCATACCAATTGAAATCCGCGATTTCAGCGCTGCGATTCGATTGGCGAATGCTAAAAGCGCCATAAATACGCCAAAATTGTATCTTTTCCAATTGCGCTTGGCGAAGTGCCGGCGGCTCTACTTTGTAAACTGCAGGTTTTCCGTCGAATGGAAAGCTGGCGCAACCCGTTAAGCACATCACACACAATATGATTAAGATCCGTCTGAACATACCCGCATCCTCAGTAATACACGACATTCTTTATGCTACCCTGTATGAACTGGAGTTGCTATCATGCGCGCAACTTCTATTTGAAGCGGAGATCATTGTGTTACTGGTTTATGGTGTTAATCATCAAACCGCCCCTGCCCAGTTTCGCGAAAAATTATTTTTTGCAGAGGAGCAATGGGCTGATTCGCTTCGTCATTTAATGCAAACAACTGATATCGCTGAAGCAGTTTTATTATCTACCTGTCATCGCACGGAAATTTATGCCACTGCTAACAATGCTTGCGCATTAGCGCAATGGCTGGCGCTGCAAAAAAATTTATCGCCGCGTGAATTGAGCACACATGCTTATATTTACCGTGAAAAAGAAGCGGTAGTGCATGCGATGCGCGTGGCAAGCGGTATGGATTCCATGATTTTGGGCGAGCCACAAATCGCGGGGCAAATCAAAAAGGCTTATTTTACGGCAGAAAAAGTGGGGGCAGTCGGGGAACAGCTATCGCAATTATTTCCCGCGGTATTTTCTGCAAGTAAACACGTGCGCACACACACAGCGATTGCAGCACATCCTGTCACGCTCGCCTACGCCGTGCTGCAACAAATCAAGCAATGCGAAAAATCTTTGGAAAATTCTCGCGTTCTGCTCATTGGCGCGGGCAGCATTATTGAATTAATGGCAACCCATTTGCACGAACATGGCGCAAAAAAAATAATGATTGCCAATCGCACGATAGAAAAGACACAATCGTTGGCAACACGATTGCAAGCGCACGCGATTCGATTAGAAGATATTCCTGTCTATCTGAAAGAAACGGATATCGTGATTTCTGCAACCGCAAGTCCTTTGCCTATTATTGGAAAAGGCATGATTGAAAGTGCGCTCGCGCCTAATCGTAATTTATTGCTGATGGATTTGGCCATGCCGCGCGACATTGAGCCCGAAGTCGCTACCCTAAAACACGTGATGTTATATCACCTAGATGATTTAAAAAAAATAATTCAAGATAATGTGCATCATCGACAATCAGCGGCAGTGCAAGCGGAAAATATTTTGGAATCGCACGCGTTGCAATTTTTACAAAAGATGCGTGTATTTCACGTGCGCCATGTGATTGCGAAATATCGTGAACAGCTCGAAACGATTTGCGCGGGTGAATACGAAAAAGCATTAAAAAAATTATCGCGCGGTGAATTGCCCGAAGTTGTACTCAAAAAATTTGGGCAGCAATTGGTGAATAAAATGCTGCATCATCCCACCGTGAAATTACGCGAAGCGGCGAGTGAAGAGCAGTGTGAAATGTTTCAAAGTTTTTTGTAGTATTCACTCGCTACCGCTCGTGTCTATGTCCGTTTTTGCAAGACATAGACACGAGCGGTAGCGAGTGAAAATAAATCAGGACATAGACGCGAGTGGTAGCGAGTGAAAATAAATCAGGACATAGACACGAGCGGTAGCGAGTGAATCAAATAACGCGTGCGCTACTCTTTATTACTTAATTTTTTGGTGATGATGGTGGCGACGGCGGCGGCGATGACGGCGATAGTTCGACAGAGCTGCCCGGAGATACGGGCGGAAAAAATGCTTGGCTGTTTGAAGCAGCATGCGTTTTCCCATTCACAATCACTTTGACAAATCCCGCCGCGAAATGCGCTTGAATCACTTTATCTTCATGTCCCGTTGGAATTCCAGATAATGCGATTTCATTGTATTGCACGGTCTTGCTATCTGCATATAACAAACGGCGAGTCTCGAGAGATTCCACTGCAATTAAACGATAGGCATCCAGCAGTGAATCTGCCTTTGTTTTGCACTCCCAAATAAAATTTGTTTCATTGTGAGCAGTGTTCGCCAGCGCGCAAGATAATTGAACATCAGCTTCAGCAGTAGTCACATCATTTTTTTTAAAAGTAAAATCGAGTGTTGCCGTGCAGCAATTTTTTTTCTCATCAATCGATAAAAAACTTGTTTTGCAATCTTTTTCTAGTCGCGCGCTCGCAGAAGCGACGTCCATTTTTTTTAGAAATTGATTCTCGTCAGTTACTATCGTTTTAAAAATTGCGTTATTAAAATGTGTTGCGAAGATTTCAAGCTCAGCTTTCGCTGCTGATTTCGAGGAAACTGGTTGCATTGCCGAAGTGGAAGTGGGAATGGCTTGCGGTGACACTGTATTGCACTGCGTAAGAGTTTTTTTGTGAATATTCTGATTCATGAATGCTACTTGTTGTTTCTTATGCTGTTCAATTTGCATGTACTTTCTTAATTCCCAGTGTGCGTCATTCTTATCGCAATAAATAAATAATCCATCTACAGTACATAGAAGATTATCGACATTGATTTGCGAAAAAAATTCCTCTTCTTGAATCGCAAAATTGTGTGTATCAGCTTGTTTATTTTCATACTCCGAAAAAGCAATTTTCAATGCTGCGATTATTTTGTGAGTTTCCTCATTGCGTTGATCGGTTTGTGTTGATGAAAAGATATCTAAATAAAAAGTCTTTGTTTCTGGCTCAAGAAACACAGAAATCAGTTGATATGGTTCACCTTCGTTTTTAACGATCAGTCGCAATACGATAAGTTCTTTCATGAGCAAAGCGTCAGATATTACCTGATGAAAGTTCTGCAAAACCGATTGAAATTGATCGGAAGAAGTAACGCCAAGATAAATATTTCTAAAAAAATCTTGCGAGCCTGAAAAGTTGTGCGCAATCAATTCACCTTTTTCAATTCCTTTGCTTGCAAGATACTGATCGATGGATTCAGATGTTAATGGAAATAACTTTTGAATTACTTCTGGAGTAGCATATTTTTCTGACCACAATACCCCTCGTTGTGTCGTAAGATTTGTCGATGCGGAAATAGGCGGGGGTAACAAAGTTTCAGTGTCAGTTTCATGTGAAATAATAAATCCTAGATTTTTTTTATAGTCAAGGAGTGCATTGCGTTGTATTTTTCTATAAAATCCTTGAAAATAAAGCGCTGTCTGTGCAGTACTATGCTGAGGTTCTTTTATTTCATGATATTTGCTCAATTCTGTTAAAAAATTTTCAGCATTTTTGATATCCGCACGCACCGTGAACGGTCCCGGCTCAAATCCCTTGCGAAAGCCGCTGGTATCTTGCGCTTTGCGAGTATCAATAAATGATGTCATAGTGACATTTTTAAAAGAGCAGCGAGCAACACAAGTGCTTTCATTAAAATCACATTGAGTTAAGTGAGCATTATTAAAATTTGATCCTGTAAAATTGACATTTTGAAAATCGCATTCTTCCAAATGCGCATTACTAAAATCAAGACTCGATAAATCTTTTTTAACACGCAGTGTTTCTGCCACTGTGCAAAGCTGTAAAAAAATATCTTTTTTTATTTCGCCGTTTTTGGTATCACATAATTGTTGCGCGCATTGTGATTTAAATAACTGGTAAAGTGCTTGATTGTAAGCGTGCCTGATTTGTTTATTTTTTTCCCCACCTTTTTTACCGCGTGCTATTGCATTCTGCAGTTGTTCTAACAATGGTTTTTTTGAGAAAAAATTATCTTCGATTGAAGCAATGAATGATGAATTTAGTCCGCGTACTTTTTGAAATTGATCTTTCACTGCTTTGTAAAGAGCATTGGGTGTTATAGCGATAATTGCAATCGCTATGTTATCATGATTTTTAATATGGTATGAAAATTCAGCATTATCCTCTGTTATTTCATCATATAATACTTCCAAATTTTCACAAACGGTTTTTAATTTTTTGATTTTTTCCTCAACTGCAAGATCCGCATTGAGTAACGCATTTCGACAAAGCAGTGCTAAAATAATTTTTGTTTCGGCTTCATTGTTTATTTTTTTTTGATCAGTCAGTAATGAATGCAGCAAGGGTTCGTCGCAAGTTCCCGATTGAAAATAAAAGCCGATGGGATTTTCATTTCTGTTGAGTTTATATGTCAGTTTTGTAGTAGCTAAAGGCAATGCTTCTTTTTTATCTTTATCCCCCCCACTGATGGATATGTTCGTTTTGCGAATAACACAAACTGTATCCTGATCGATAAAATGAGTTACTAGTCTGCCGTATGCAATAAATGGGGTTTTTTCTGCAAAGTTCCCTTGAATGCCGGTGTAATACGTAATCTTTTTAAATTCTGAAAATTCACTTGCAAACGATTGACTAAACGCATCAGCCAATTCTTTAGGGATAGTAGCAGTAATCTGTTCCGGCGCAATCTCCTTTCCTTTAAAAAAAATATCTGAGCGATTTATCTCTGTTGCAATTCCTTGCGCACTTGCATCGCGAATTCCGCCAGGCGGTATTGTTTGATTGAATGCATCAACTACTGTTTGTGGAAAATATGGAAATCCGCGTTCTGGCATAACATCATCGTCGCTCAATGACTAATCTTGTTGATCAGTATAGCTAACTTGGCTTAAATAAAGATGAATTTGGGGTAACAATGCGAGATTCTTGAGGTTAGAAACAAGGGGTTAGGAAGTACCGCTCCGCTCCCTAACGGTCGCGGCTCCGATTATTTTTCAGTATTTTCCCGCTCGTTAACACTCGCGGCTCCGATTATTTTGCATGGGGTTGGAGTCATGTCGGAGCCGCGACCGTTAGGGAGCGGATACACACGCACGATCGGAGCCGCGACCGTTAGGGAGCGGTGCTTTCTCACGCAAACACGGTATTTCAAAAAATTACTGCTTTGCTACTCTCACGTGCATGAACAAAGATCCCGCCAAACGACCAGCTGCATACTTCATCACATTCACCACATACGGCACTTGGCTGCATGGTAACGAAAAAACCAGTGTCCACGTGAAAAATAATCAATTTCTGACACCAAAAATAAAACATCATCCATTACTACTTCAAAGCATGCAAAAAAAATTGAAACATCATCCATTCATTTTAACAAGCAGCGATCGCAAAATAGTGTTGCAACAATTAATTGAAACTTGCGATTTTTGTCAGTGGGAGTTATATGCTGCGCATGTTCGAACTAATCATGTGCATATCGTGATTGAAGCGGCAGATTTTGCGGAACACATGATGACAAAAATAAAAGCGTACGCATCGCGACGATTAAATAAAATTTATGGAGATACCATAAAAAAATTTTGGTCGCGTCACGGCAGCACTCGCTATATTTGGTCTCGTGAGTTTTTATTTCCGGCAATGAAATATGTTATCGAAGAACAAGGCAAAAAAATGGCATGTTTTCATCAGCCATGGTATAGCGAATTGTTAAAGCACGAAAACTGGGATTATTAAGTGGTATTTTCCCGCTCGTTAACACTCGCGGCTCCGACATGACTCCAACCCCATGCAAAATAATCGGAGCCGCGAGTGTTAACGAGCGGTACATCCCCCGTGACGATCGGAGCCGCGAGTGTTAACGAGCGGGAATGGCATGCAGCGATTATTTAAGATTTCTTTTGCTGGTAGTCAATAGTTGAGGAATTGGGCAAGGGATTATTGGTCGGCGAAGAAAACATCCCGCTTTGCGAAGGTCGAAGCTGCAACAACAATCGCTCCAAATTATTTGCTGTATAAGTATCGGAACCACATTTCACATCTACATACTTCGCCTGCAAATGCGCAGCAATCATGCTGTGCTGAACATTATCATTCAGCGTGTTACCATCTGCATCAATAGCGCTTACTTCAATCTGATCAGGCGCGATCTTTCTTGGATTCAAAGTATCATCATTGGTTGGATATAATTTTTCGCGCACTATTTTTGAAACATGCGCCAACACATAATATCGATTCGTGTCATCTTCTGGCACCAATGAATTATTTTTCTTCGTCGTTAGATCCCAGGTGATTTTGTTTTCATCCGCTACTGTTGCGACGAGCATCACTTCTTCTGATGCGTTGGTTTTTGGATCAGTCACATTAAAACGCACAGTGAATTTTTTTGCAGCATCATCAACAACCAAACTTTGAAATGCAAAATTCAATTTCACTGCATCGTTGTCACCCGGTTTTTTATTGGGAAATTCGATTTGAGTGATTGCTTTCACACCAGTTTCAAAGCAAGTTTTAAAACGATCGATAAATATCTTCGTTGAATCTAACGTTGCTGGTATTGCCGGTATTGACACTGGAATATTACTTTGCGTTACGGTGGCAATGTTAGTGGGAGCGGAAGGAGAAACAGGGGTAGATGGTTCGGCAATAACCGCAGGTATGGGTATGGGTATGGGTGTGGGCGCAGGTTCGATGGCGGGTACCACAGGTTCAGTAGCAACAACCACAGGCGCAGCTGCAGAATAAAGCGCTGACATAGCGTTGCGCATTTCCCCTTTGTTTTTTACATTGGCATCGAGAAGTGCTTTCACTTTCAAATCAGAAGAATCCCCATAAAATCTCGCCAATGCTTGCATAACACAATCACCACAAATACAAGCAGTTTTTGGCTGTTGATCTGTACTATCATAATGATATTTATGGTTGTTGCCCTGTGAAAACACTTTTTTTATTTGACTTTCAATAAGTGTTTTCATTGCCTTATAAAGATTGGATGCATTCTGCTCAGTTTCATTTAAGAATTTTGAATCGAAATGTATTACCAATATTGAATTTTCTTTCGGATCAAACAAAACCCCTAAAAAGGTAAAATGATTTCTACCCCCGTCATGCAGCACAAAATCCATACGGGTTTTTTCTGTGCGTTGTTTTAACTCTTGCAATTTCCTAGAAAATGAAACCAAAGCAGTTTGATCTTCTGCAATTTCCAAAGAAGGTAGTGCAGCTATTGCGTTGTTCGCAGGTGGCTCGTTGAATACATATGCGTTCTGGCGCTTATTATAAGTCGCACTCACAATACCGCCATATACCAACTGCATTTTAGGTTTGTCAATTTTTGAATTACGATCTTTAATAACATAATCCAAAACCACCTTAAGTTGCGCGGTGGATAGCTCTTGAGTTTCATCCGGAAATGGTGCTTTCTGCTGAGGAGAACCCCTCTCTTTCTTCAGTGCGGGTTTAGTGCCTGGGACGGATTTCTGAAAGTATGCGCGTTGTTTCATAATCTCAGCATCAAATTTTTTTAATCTGTCACCTACCAAGTCACCTTCTGTATCTTGTAAAATGCCTTGAAAAAACATCACGGTTTGCGCATTCACATCTTGACTCAGACGAAGTTCATGTTTCAATTCCGATCCCGGATTATCGCGGTACCGAAGAAATCGAGTGATGTTCACCTCATTCAGTGATTGATTCCATGAAACACGGCCAATGTTTGCAATTATCTCTGTCGCTTTTTTCTTATCTTGATTAGCTCGATCTTCTACTGCTTTGCTAGATGGCACCAAAGAAGCTTTAACAATATCATCCATGTGTGCAGCAACATTGGCTGTTGATAGAAATGAAACTTGCGCAACGTTATCAGCTTCAAATAAAGGGCTTTTCTTGTTTGGCGATCCATAATAATTATTGATATGATCATTCAACAATTTTTTTTCTGCATCATTCAGTTGATTGTTCGCTTCAAGCACAATTTCACAAAAGAATGGCGTCAGATCATCTGCTCCAATTTCATTGTGTTTAGGATATAAATTAAAAACAGTTAAATAAAATTCTTTAATCAAATAAATATGCATACGCATCTGTTTTGAATCTATTTCAGAAATCATCTTCTTAAAAATAGAAGCCAAAATGGCAGCTGGGGTAAGTTGTTTATTCAATTCACGCGCCCTTACCATTTGTTCAAGTCGATTACCCTGAAATTCTATTGTAACGCTTTTGGTTACCATTTTATTCAGTAAGTTATCGCTAGGTGAAAATTTGTTCTCTTCCATCCAGCGAATCAATACCGGCAATGTTTCTTTGTTAATTTCAGTATTATCAGAAACGATTAAATTGTTCTGGGATGCCATCTCATCCAACGTCTTTCGAACAATCTTGGCTGTTAAATTTTCTTGGCCTAATGCATTTCGTTGCGATGCGTGATCTAGTATTAAAATTAATTTATCGCTATCATTCAAATCTTCCCTTTCATTTAGATCTTTCAAAAACGTATGATGAAATTTAAAAAATCCGGTGTTGAGTTTTTCTAAATTGTTATAAATTTTGCCGATAAATTCTTTGATATTGACGGTGAGTGTTGCTGTCACGCCCGCATTATCGCGATCTTGGATTACGAAAGTGATGGTTGGTTTCTGCTCGCCGACGCGCGCGGTTCTAATATCTTTTTTCAACAACGCGTCTGTAAATTTTGTCTTATGGATGATAGATCCTGCAAGAGAATGACTGGTGATTTTGGCTTTAGAAAATCTTGTACCAACTAAAATCGATCCAGTAAAATTAACTTCTTCTAAGTTTGCGCGGTCAAAGCGAGCGCCAGTGAAATCAAGTGCACTTAAATCAACGCTAAATAAATCCATGCCCTGAAAATCTTTTCGAACGTCAAGAAATTCAGCTAATTGTAACAATTGCAAGACGATTTCACGCTTTTCTTGTCGAGTGGTTTCAAAATTATTTACTTTGCTGCGCGCAGCAATCAAACATTCGTTGTAATATGCTTGATGAAAAGCGCGTTTGACAGTTGCGTGCGCATCACCCTCACTTTCAGAAAATTGCATCGCCAGTAATAAACGCTCACCAATCGATGTTTTTTTTGAGGTCAGCAGGCGAGACAAATAATCCTGTGTCGACAATAATTTTTTATATTCTTTTTCGAATGAACGATATAATTTTTCAGGTGTGATTTTCAACGTTACGATCGATTGATTATCTGAATCACGCATTGCATACGTAAACGGTGTTTTTGCATCAAATAGAACGCCTTTGAAATCCGGTTCTTTTGATTGCATGTTGGTTGGTATGTCTGCGTTAAGGCTTCCGATGGTGTCCCTTGGTGTGGTTCCTGCACGAAAACACGCGCTGCTCAATTGAGCACCGCTGATATCAGCGTTTTTAAATTTTAAGTAGTCAAAAGAAACGTCAGACAAGTTGGTGTCGCGGAGTAATGATTTATTGTTATTTTCGGTCAATAAATATTTTACATTCTTGACACCGCCAAGCACCGCCCCCTGAAAAGACGAAGCCATGCTGATATCGTTTTTTAGCGAACCGTGCTCGTCTTTTTCACTAAAAGCAACTTCAGAAAAGTCCATTCCCGACAAATCAAATTTTAAATTTCTATTGAGTTCTTTTAAGCTGTCATAAACTGTTTTTAACGCGGTGAATTTTTCTTGATTGGTTTTTGTTGATCTCAATACAAAATTTTTGCTTAATTGAAATAAAATTTCCGTTATATTATCTGCAACTTTCTCCCCGGCACATTGACCGGTCAACAAACTTAACATCAGTGGATCTTCGCAGGTCGCAGAAGAAAGAAAATAATTGGCCACATCATTGCGCGTTTCTAATTTATAGGTATATGTCGTTTTGATGCGAAAAAAATCGTCTTTTGAATCGCGCCCAATCTTCCTATAGCTTATTTCGTTGTTGATAGTCAGTGTTGGAACCCCATCGACCTGACTGAATTCGGCAGAGAGTGGAGTACACTGAACGTGAGGTGCTAATGCGAGCCGTGGTTTTGTCTGAATTGCTACAGAAATCGCGCTGTTGAAAGAAGCTGTAAAACGATCTAGAAAAAGATTATCCGCTGATACCAATTGTTGATTGAAACCCATGATCAGCGCGTCTGTTGTCGTTACGTCAGTTTTTAAATTATTTTGCAACCATGTTCTGGGTGAAATCTCCTGATCATGCGGCTTGCTAGAAAAATCTTGGTAACTCACCCCGTTCGCAAACATTGTTGCTGAAGCTCGAATAACATCACCATTAAATGACGTAGGTACTGCTTGCTTAGATAGAACCTCGCTATTGAACGTATCTATTGCTTTGCTGAGAAATTGAATGTCACCTGGTTTATTTGCTGCCGAGATAAATTGCGATTGATTGACAGCGGGTGTTGCTGAAGTAAAATAAAATTCAACTGCCAATTGATTTAATCGTGATTTTAATGCAACTTGGGCTTGTTCCCGCTCTACATCACTCGCTACCGCTCGTGTCTGTGTCCCTTCTAACTCTGTTGCTCGTGTCTGTGTCCCTTCTAACTCTGTTGCTCGTGTCTGTGTCCCTTCTAACTCTGTTGCTTGCATCTGCGTCCGATGAGTATCGTTACCATCCCGGGAGCCGCGAACGTCAGTGAGCGATATTTCTTGTTCTTTATAAAGATGGTAATACGCTTGATGAAATGCTTCTGTCACTGGTGAATGCGGAAATTTTTCAACGCATTCCACAATCAATATTAATTTTTCACCATCTTTTTCAGCTATTTTTAATTTTTTGATAAACGATTTAGCAATCTCAGCATCAATTGAATCCTTGCTTTCGGATATCACGTTTAAGCGATGTAGAAATTCTAAGATAAATGCAGTTGCATTTTTAGAAGTCTCAGTGTTTTCAACATTAAGCGACGCAATCACGTTGCGATGATCATTTGCAATATCAATAACCCGTAACGACAAATCTTTGTTTAACTCAAGCTGTCTGGGTAAAGCTGGAAAATTTTGCGCATCGTGATCGTGTTCTCTTTTTTGTCTTAATTCAGACAAAAATTTCTTTTGTGCAAGAAATGCAACAGGGCTTAATACAACGGGGCGTCTGCGTTCATCGCCCGGATCATTATAAACGCTCAATGACTGATCTTTTTCTGAAAATAATTCAAAAAGAGCCGGATCACTGCATTTAAAGTAATCGAGACGCGCGCTGTCGCCATCAGAAACAAATTGATAGTCCACTTCTCCAAGCGAGATTTTTTCTTCAGTGGCTTGATCACGCAGAAAAATTTTTCCACGCGCATGATATTGCACTTCTCCATTGCCAAGTGTGGAAAGCTCGACATGCCTTTCCCCGTCTATCATGATTGCACCGAGTTGAAAGTGTAACTCTGGCGCCATCGCAAAAAACAACCGATCAGAAAATAAAAATCCCGCTGTTTGCGTATGCATTTTCTCAAGTTTTTTGCAGTTTATTTCAACCTTGTTTAGAAGCGATGTAATATACTCTTTTTTTTCATCTAGAACTTTGCTACTCCAGGTTTCGTCATTATATGGATCACTAGAATTTTCTTCTGCTAGTTCCTTCAAAGATTTCTTAGTCTCATTTCCGGCCGTATCTTTCGTGACTACGGATACATCTTGCAGACTTCTTTCTACGTCTTTATAAAAATCAGGCTTATCTCGAACCACCAAAATTTCCCGCGCATAGATCTCTTGCGCCCTCTTCAGCGCATCGCCTTTTAATGCTTTCATGTTTGTTGATGTGTCTGGCATGGCAACCTGCTTAATTCTTCGGTTATTTCAACCAAGTATAGAAGATAATTATACGCATGGAATCTTATCTGAATATTAAAATTAGCCGTAATATCCGAAAGTTAGCGAGGAAACTGAAAAACAAGGAGTTGCGCTCTTTTAAGCGCAGAAGTTCACTCACTGACGTTCTCGGCGCACTGATATTACGCACTTGCTGCGCGCGTGCTTCTGTGTGTTTTATACTTTCCGCATCCGAAAATGCTTGCGGCAAGTGGCGACGTACTTTTCATTGCCGCCAATGTCAATTTGCTCGCCTTCAGTGACCACTTCACCTTGTTCATTCACCCGCACATTCATAATTGCTTTTTTACCGCAGTGACAAATGGTTTTAAGCTCAATAATATTGTCTGCCCACGCAAGCAAATAAATCGAGCCCACAAAAGGCTCGCCCTGAAAATCGGAGCGAATGCCATACGCGAGCACCGGCAGATTTAAAAAATCGGTGATGTGTGTTAACTGTTCCACTTGTTTTTTCGTTAAAAATTGCGCTTCATCGATCAATACGCATTTGATATTGGAATTATCAGCAACATATTTTTTCACCGCTGAAAAAATATCGAAATTTTTATCGATCGCAATGGCTTCTTTTTCCAATCCAATGCGCGAAGCAATTTTTCCAACGCCAAAGCGATCGTCGATGATGGGCGTAAATAATACGGTGTCCATGCCGCGCTCGTTGTAGTTATAACTCGACTGCAACAACGTCGTGCTTTTTCCCGCATTCATTGCGGAATAGTAAAAATGTAATTTAGCCACGTGAGTATCCTTTTCTAAGAAACTATTGTACGATGATCGGAAATTTTAGCACATGAGGAATTCTATGAGCGATCTCATTTTAAATACCAGCGATGCGAGTTTTCAAAAAGATGTATTAAATGCGTCGTTGCCAACGCTCGTGGACTTTTGGGCGCCGTGGTGCGGCCCTTGTCGCGCGGTTGCGCCAATTTTGGAAGAAGTAGCAAGCGAGCTCAAAGGCAAAATCCAAATTGCTAAAGTGAATGTGGATGAAAACCAAGAAACACCAGCAACCTATGGCGTTCGCGGAATCCCATCGTTGCTGCTATTTCACGGCGGAAAACTGGTTGGCACCCATGTCGGCGCGTTATCAAAGTCGCAACTGCTTGAATTTTTAAAAAAATTATAGTTTGACGATGAGTAAAAGCTCCTGTAACATAAAATCGTTAATCTTAATTTTCCCCAAAACTTTATAAAATTCAACCTTAGCTCAGAGCGTTATCGTATTTATCCATCCGTCATTCAACAACCAAAAGGTATTTTGCACTATGTCAATGAATCTCACTGATCTCAGAAATCAAACCCCCACCGCCCTCACAGAACTTGCTGAAAGTCTCGGTATCGAAAACGTCAACAGCATGCGCAAGCAAGACATTATTTTTTCCATTTTAAAAACGCACACGCAAAATGGCGTAGATATTTACGGCGATGGCGTTTTAGAAATTTTGCAAGATGGTTTTGGATTTTTGCGATCGGAAAATAGCTCGTATTTGGCAGGCCCTGATGATTTATATGTTTCTCCCAATCAAATTCGCCGCTTCGGATTGCGCACTGGCGATACTATCACAGGAAAAATTCGCCCGCCCAAACAAGGCGAACGCTATTTTGCATTACTCGAAATTGAAAATGTGAACTACGAAAAACCTGAAAACGTGCGCAAAAAGATTTTATTTGAAAATTTAACACCACTTTTTCCGAATCGACGCTTGATCATGGAAATTGGCAACGGTTCAACAGAAGATATCACTGCGCGCATCATCGACTTGGTGTCGCCGATTGGAATGGGCCAACGTGGATTAATCGTTTCTCCGCCGAAAGCCGGCAAAACGATGATGCTGCAAAACATCGCTAACTCGATCGCGCACAATCATCCCGAATGCGTATTGATTGTATTGTTGATTGACGAACGCCCGGAAGAAGTCACTGAAATGGAGCGCTCAGTAAAAGGCGAAGTCATCGCAAGCACTTTCGACGAACCCGCAACACGTCACGTACAAGTTGCAGACATGGTGATCGAACACGCGAAGCGTTTAGTCGAACATAAAAAAGATGTGATCATTTTATTGGATTCGATCACGCGCCTGGGTCGCGCATATAACACAGTTATTCCTGCGTCCGGAAAAGTATTGACTGGTGGTGTAGATGCAAATGCATTGCAACGCCCGAAACGTTTTTTTGGTGCTGCGCGTAACACAGAAGAAAGCGGCAGCCTCACCATTATTGCCACAGCATTGGTTGATACAGGTTCAAAAATGGACGAAGTAATTTACGAAGAATTCAAAGGCACTGGCAACATGGAAATTCACTTGGATCGTCGCATCGCGGAAAAACGCGTGTTTCCAGCAATTAATATTAATCGCTCTGGCACACGTCGCGAAGAATTGATTGTGAAACCAGACGAGCTGAAAAAACTCTGGATTTTACGCAAAATATTGCATCCGATGGATGAGTTGGCTGCAAGTGAATTTTTAATTGAACGCTTGCGACTCACCAAAACAAATAATGATTTCTTTGATAGCATGAAAGGATAATCAATAATCGCTGAAGCAATTCAAAATCGTCATCCCGCGGCTTGACCGCGGGATCCAGCTGAAGTTTACGGAGAAACTGATGCGCATCTTCATTTGCTTATTTTTTTTGTTATTCGTAAACACGGTCGCGCTATCAAATCCGATGCTGCACGTGCCCATTTTGGTCTATCACAATCTGGATCCCGTCGTGCCCGGCAGTATGACCATCAGTACTGCGCGATTTGAACAGCAATTGCAGTGGCTAAAAGACAATCACTATACCGTTATTCCGCTGCGAGAATTGGTTAGTTACTTGCAAGGAAAAATATCCGCGTTACCAAAAAAATCCATTGTGATTACCGATGACGACGGGCGAAAATCAGTATATCAATACATGTTGCCCATCGTCAGTCGTTATCATATTCCTGTGACGTTGTTTATTTATCCTGCGGTAATTTCGCGCGCGCGATACGCGCTGACGTGGGAACAATTAAAAGAATTACAACACACTCAACTTTTTGACATTGAAAGCCACACGTATTCGCATCCCAATTTTAAACAAATGAAAAAACACTTGTCCGATGAAAAATACCAACGATTTTTATATTCAGAATTAACCCGCTCGAAAAAAATATTGGCAGAAAAAGTGGGAACGTCAGTCACATTATTAGCGTGGCCATTTGGTATTCATAATCAAGAAGTTGAACAAATGGCAGAAAAATCAGGTTATGCGATGGCATTTACGATTGGATATTATTGCGCGAGCCGAGGCGATAATGCGATGACCGTGCCACGTCATATGATTATTGCGAGCCAAACAGAAAAGACTTTTGAAGCCATTGTGCGATGTCAGATGCGTAAATAACCAACGCACTTGCTCCATGTTGCTTCGCAACATTGCGCGCGTGCTTCCGTGATTATTGAATTCGATCATTCACCCAACGCATTGCTTGCAGCACTTGCACCAAATCAGAAAAATTTTCAGATAACAAATAAAATAAACTGTGATCGATATGAATAGGCACTTGCGCGTAAGACAAAATGTAATACGCGTTTTCACCAAGATGCGTAAAATAATCGCGAGAGACACGCTTGCGAATCGCCCGTTCTGGAAATAATCCGGCGAGAATTAAACATTGATCGCCCACCGAACGCAGCTTCTGAAAATCACGCACGTGATTTACGTGCACATTTTCCAAAAACTCAATGGCAAGCGCAGAAGTGGCTAATTTCAGCTGAGCCGTATACGCATCGAGCGTGATTAAGACGTAATGCTCGACAGGTTCAATCAACGTGTGGCCCGATTTTTCTTGGGCTTCAATCAACAGGTTATGCCACTCAACCCATCGACTATCTTCATGTGGAAAATGCATCATACACCCTCCACTCTCAAGTATAGCTAAAATTTGCGCCCGACAGGAGTTGAACCTGTGACCCCCGGTTTCGGAAACCGGTACTCTATCCAGCTGAGCTACGGGCGCGATTGACTCATTTACGTGCCACACCGCTTTTGCGCGCTGCTTCCATTACCGCTTTGGCAACGGCGGGTGCCACATCGGCATTAAAAACACTGGGAATAATGTAATCGGGTGATAATGCATGTGCATCCACTATATTAGCAATCGCGTACGCTGCGGCCAAATTCATTTCACCATTAATATCGCTCGCTTGGCAATCCAATGCGCCGCGAAATATGCCGGGAAATGCAAGCACATTATTAATTTGATTAGGATAATCACTACGCCCCGTTGCAAAAATAGCGACGTGGGGCGCTGCAAGCTCAGGCGCAATTTCTGGATCAGGATTCGCCATCGCAAACACGATGGGATCTTTGCTCATGATTTTCAAATCATCTACCGTTAATGTATTCGGCGCTGATAATCCTACAAACACATCAGCGTTTTGAATAATTTGATGTAGCGATCCTTTTTCTTGGTTTGGATTGGTTTTTTCTGCGTAGATTTTTTTGGCAGCATCCATGTTTTCGCGACCCATGTGCAATGCACCTAAGCGATCACATCCGATAATATTGTTAACACCTAAATCGAGAAGCATGTTAGCGCATGCAGTTCCCGCAGCGCCTACACCGCTAAAAACTACTTTAATATCCGACATTTTTTTCTTCACAATTTTTAATGCATTAATTAAAGCCGCTGTCATCACGATAGCAGTGCCGTGTTGATCATCATGAAAAACAGGAATATCTAATTCTGCTTTTAATCGTTTTTCAATTTCAAAGCAGCGCGGCGACGCAATGTCTTCCAAATTAATTCCGCCAAACACCGGCGCGATATTTTTAACAGTGCTAATAATTTCTTCCACGTCTTTGGTGGCCAGGCAAATGGGGAATGCATTCACGTCACCAAATTTTTTAAACAACATGGCCTTGCCTTCCATCACCGGCATCGCTGCCAACGGGCCGATGTCGCCCAAGCCCAATACTGCGGTTCCATCCGTCACGACCGCCACCATATTTTTTTTAATCGTTAAATTTAACGCTTTTTCAGGTGCCGCATATATTGCCATACACACGCGCGCAACACCCGGCGTATACACCATCGATAACTCATCGCGATGATTGATTGCGATTTTATTTTTGATTTCAATTTTTCCGCCCAAATGCAACATAAATGTGCGATCCGACATATATCCCACCGTCACGTCTTTTATGTGAGACAGCGCATCGTAAATCTTTTGCGCGTGCGCATCGTTTTGCGTTTCAATCGTGATGTCACGCGTGATTGTATTGTTGTCGGTTTTAACAATGTCAATGGCGCCAACATGACCGTTCAACTGATGGATGGTCGCTAACACTTCGGAAAAAACGTCGCCTTGCTGCGGCAGATGAATGCGTATCGTGTAAGAATTGCTAATGCTCATATGAACAGCTCCCGGTAAATTTGGGACAAGTATACTGTATAACCAATAGATTTTTAATTTTAAATCGCATAGAATGCCCTATGCGTGACGAAAACAACTCGAACAACTCAAATAATTCCACAAAAAAGATCGTTTTGGTCGTTTTAGTCGTGATGTTAGCGTTGATCGCGGTATGGCAACTCTTATTGCCAATGCTCGGCATTACTGTTGCAGTGACCTCCGGAATATTTTCCATTGCAATAGCGTCGATTGTATTGCTCTGCATTGCCATCATGTTATTTTTTGTCTTCACCGGCATCGGAATCTTTATTTTTGGTATTTTTGTTTTTGTTTGGACTGTCGTCGCGGTTGTTCTGTTTCCACTGTTATTTCCAGTGTTATTGCCTATTCTTTTACTCATGTTTTTAATTGGTTATTTTGTTCGTAGAAAGTAACAGATCAGGACTCTCCTGTCTGAATTACTGAAACGCTCAATTTTGAGGTGATTTTTTACGAAAAATCGATGAGAAAGCGGAGCATACACGTCAGTATGTGAGCATTTCGAAGAGATTTTTCGTGAAAAAGCACCCGAAAGTGAGCGTTTTTATGGGGCTGGTCTATTACCATGGAAAAAAATAAAATTGTTGTGTGTATTGCAATCGCGGTGCTGGGCCGCTTGATTGTGCACGTGCCAGATGTAACTCCTTTATCTGCATTAGCGTTGCTATCTCCCGTTATTTTTTCGAAACGATTATCATTTTTCATCACGTTTTTTTCTTTATTGTTATCGGATTTTGCATTGCATATTTTATTGCACGAACCGTGGTTTGGTAATTGGAGTTGGTTTACGTATTCGGGGTGGCTGGGCGTAACAGCACTTGGTTGTATCTTTATCCAAACGTCGTTTCAAGCACGTTTTTCGCGCGCCAGCGCATTGGCTGTTATCTCATCATTTTTATTTTGGGTGTGGACCAATTTTGGAACGTGGCTCACCGCGCACCTTTATCCACTCACGTCGCAAGGTCTGTTGGATTGTTATATCGCTGCGTTGCCTTTTTTGAGAAATGCCCTAATCGGATCTGTCATTTGGATACTCTTTTTTCTCTGCGGTTATCGAATCTTGATGCGTAAACTTACCCCTGATCAAAAAATATGTGCTATCATTTGATGGCACATATTATTCATCGAGGTGGCCAATGGATACCTTTTCAGTCAGAGATCTGCGTGAACACACAGGGGCATTAATACAAGATGCAGAGGCAGGAAAATTATCGTTGATCACCAAGCACGGTCGTCCTGTTTTTCTGGCAATCCCATTTACCGATGAGCTAATAGAGCTTGGGTTGCGTCACACATTGGCAGTTCACTTATACAAGGAAGGCATATTAACACTGGCGAAATCCGCCAAACTTGCCGGCAAATCACTTGAGGGGTTTATAACAACGATAAGCAAGCTCGGAATCCCGGTAATTCGTTATACGATCAAAGAAGTGGATGAGGAGCTCAAGGATTTTGAATAAAATTATTATTGCTGATGCAAGCCCGCTGATTGCATTTGGCAGTATTGATAAACTATCTGTGTTATTTAAATTATTCGCAACAGTCATTATTCCGGGAGCTGTCGCTGGCGAATGTTTGACGGATAAAGCACGGCCCGGGGCTATCGCTATTACACAGGCAATTCATGATAAAAAAATTCAAATTCATTCTGTAGCACCTAGTAGCTACGAGAAAATTCTCTCGATATTAGATGAAGGAGAAGCTCAGGCAATCACGCTTGCACACTCTTTGAATCTTCCATTGCTGATTGATGAAAAGTTAGGTCGCGGTGCTGCAAAAAAATTAAGAGTTAAAATTATTGGTACCATCGGTGTGTTATTGCTTGCAAAACAAAAAAAAATGATTCGTGCGATCAAGCCAATCTTGATGCTTTTAAAAAATGGGCATTATTTTTTATCTGATGCTTTGATAAAAGAAGCGTTGACACGAGCCAAAGAAAAGTAACGGTGGTCATTTAACCTAGATTCGGTAGTTGAAACCTACTACGAGCGATTAATCGTCTGAATCTACTTTAAATTTTTAAAAAATTTCTTTCACCGTATGGGTGAATACGGTTTCAACTACCGAATCTAGGTTTAAAACAATACACATTCATTTCTGTAACGACACAATCCATCGGAACATCCCACGGCTCTTTTTCGAGCGAGCTGATTTTTTGAAATTCGTAAGCCAAGCCAATCAAATAGGGGCGATGCAATGCCAAATAACGATCATAGGCGCCTGCGCCACGACCCAAACGATAGCCGCGTTCATCGAAGGCGACTAATGGCAAGAACATCAGATCAATTCGCGTAGCAAGTGCGGCGCTTTCCGAATTTTTTACCGGCTCCAAAATACCTGTTTCACTTTCGATTAACGCGTCTCCTGGTTTCACTAAATGAAATGACAATGTTTTTGAAAACACCGGCAGATAAACGGATTTTTTATCGGCGTGCGCTTGCTCAATGAGAAATTGCGTGTCCACCTCATTTTCATGCGGCATGTAAACCGCAACATGCTGCGCTTTGGTAAAAACCGGCAGCGTAATTATTTTTGAAAAGACGGCGCGAGACAACGCACGATATTCACCAACGGGTAAAGCAGCGCGTCGCTTTCGAATTAATAATCTATGCAGAGACTTCATCTTTGCTTTCTAAAAAATGTTGGATGCGTTGTTGTAATGATTTAATGTGATCATGCATCGTATTGATATCCACATTTTTTTGATTTCTAAAATACATCAATTCGTGCGCGATATTGAGCGCTGCCACAATGGCTAAACGTTCCGTGTTTTTGCTTTGCGAGCGTTGATTGATCTTACGCATTTCTGCATCTAAATATTTTGCTGATTCATGTAGCTGTGCTGCTTCATCGGTGGGACATTTGATTTGATACGTGCGATCAAATACCTGAACTGAAATCATGTGGCCTTCGTCGCTCATGCTAAACCTTCCTTGAGTTGTTTGACGATCTGTTTGACTTGCCGCGCTGCTCGTTGATTGCGATATTGCAAACGCGCGCGATCTTTCACGCTTTCCGCCATCTTCTGACGCAACACAATATTTTCTGAGCGCAGTGCACTGGCTAAGTGCATCAGGTGACTCACTTGTAATTCGAGTTGATCCAACTGGGCTTCACTGGTCATGCGTTCATCCTTGATCGTCGTTAATGACTCTACGAGCATAAAATGCAATTCCCTATCGCGTCAAACCCTATTTTAACGGTTGCGTTGCACTCTGCAACCAATCGCGTATTTCTGATGACAAATCCTTTTCAAGCAACGCAAAAACAGCGCGATGATATTCATCAATCCAAACGATTTCTTGATCAGTCAGCAATGCAACATCAATGAGACGTCGCGCATAAGGCACCATCGTGACATCGCGCATGATCAAAAAATCTTGAGTATCTTGCGTAATTTCACAAACATTTTCAATACGAATGCCATATTTTCCGGTGAAATATAATCCGGGTTCGTTACTTACCATCATGCCCGGGCGCAATGCAACACCACTTGCGCCATAACTAATACGCTGCGGACCTTCGTGCACACACAAATAACAACCAACACCATGCCCCGTACCATGACCATAATCCAAATGTGCTTGCCACAGTGGCGCTCGCGCTAATGCATCAATATGTTCTCCCGTGACACCGCGCGGAAATGGCATGTGGCGCAACGCCAAATGCCCCTTCAACACCAACGTATAATGTTTTTTCTGTTCCAATGTGGGATTGCCAAGATGAATTGTGCGCGTGATATCGGTTGTTCCTTCGAAATATTGCCCGCCTGAATCAATCAATATTAAATTTTGATCGGTGATGGTGTGCGCTGTTGCAGCGTGTGCAAAATAGTGCACGATGGCGCCGTGATCGGCAAAACCACAAATCGTCGAAAAACTTAAATCTTTACAGCGCGCATCTTCACGACGAAATTTTTCCAGCTGATCTGCGGCGGTGACTTCCGTGATACCATCGCGCCAATGATTTTCAATCCACTGCAAAAATTTCACCATCGCAATCGCATCAATGCGATGTGCTTCATGCATGCCTTTTATTTCAGTTTCATTTTTAACAGCTTTTAACATCACTATCGGTGATGTTTTTTCAATTAAAATAGCGGAATCACATTGCAACGCCACCCACCAGCTTGTGCTGCGAGGATCCACCCACACATTTCCCTGCAAGCGTTGTATCGCATCTTCGAAATTAGCATAGGGTTTTAATTCGATATTATTTTTTGAAAAATAAGATAATTCGTTGGATGCTATGGCATTCGGATCTAAAAATAAAGCCGCTTCTGTTGCGGAAATAATCGCGTAACTGATCAACAGTGGATTATACGGCACGTCACTGCCGCGAATATTAAAAAGCCAAGCAATTTCATCTAGCGGTGAAATAATGAAATGATCGGCACCAATTTTTTTCATCTCATCGCGAATCATTTTTAATTTATGCGACACAGAAAGGCCCGTGTATTTTTCATCGAGCACATGCGCTGGCTGATATTGATGCGCGGGGCGATCTTTCCAAATTGTGTCGACCAAATTTTCAGGAATGGCTGTTAATTCGCTGTGTGTTTGCGATAATGCCTTCGACCACAATTCTTGTTCAACAATACTCATCACTTTGGGATCGACAGTCACGATGGCGTTGCGCACATTCTCTGACAACCAAGCAGCAATCGGCGCAGAAACGCCTTGAATCTGCTTCATCAGTGTTATTTCGCTCGCATTCAACTGTTGTTCTGCTTGCAAATAATAACGCGGGTCCGTCCACAAATACGCGTGATCTTGACCAATTAACGCTTCGCCATACGAACCCGTAAAACCCGTAAGCCATTCGCGACGTTTCCAATGGGATGGTACATATTCATTATGGTGATCATCTCGCGTTGGCACAAAATAATATTCAATATCTTTTTTTTGCATTAGCTGGCGTAATTGCTGTAATTTTTGAACGACGGTAGTCACATATCACCTCGGATTTTATGTTAGCATATCGCGCATGATTAGACACATCACGATCATTGGCGCAGGGTTAATCGGCAGTGCTGCCGCTATTGCCCTGGCCGACAAAGCCCGCGCGCTCACTGTGCTAGAAACCCATCTACCGCTATTTTCGCCGTCAGAAAAAACATCACGCCCCATTTCATTATCATATGGAAGTCATCGTCTGCTCACGACACTGGGCGTGTGGGATGCATTGGAAGCAGTCGCCTGCCCCATTTTATCCGTGCATGTGTCTGAAGCAGGTCGATTGGGTGTCGCTCGTTTTTCTGCGCATGAACAAAAAGTTCCGGCGTTAGGTTATGTTGTTCCTTATCATACATTGCAAAAAACATTATACGAAAAAATGGCGTCACACAAAAATGTTTTCGTAAAATCCATTCAATCAGTTGATGCAATTGATCTGAATACCAACACTATTACGATCAATCAAACGCAAAAAATACAAACGGATCTTATCATTGCTGCCGACGGCACACAATCAACATGCCGACGATTGCTAGCAATTCCCGTCATTGAAAAAAATCCAAAAGATATTGCAGAAATTCATACACTCACATTATCAGAGCCAC
Organism: Gammaproteobacteria bacterium RIFCSPHIGHO2_02_FULL_42_43; assembly: GCA_001801425.1. Taxonomy (GTDB): domain Bacteria; phylum Pseudomonadota; class Gammaproteobacteria; order Coxiellales; family Coxiellaceae; genus 2-02-FULL-42-43. Next base: position 264,360 of record MGXR01000017.1, on the reverse strand, counting down.
ACACGCACACTGCATATGAGCGTTTCACTGAATACGGCGTTCTGGCTGTGTTGCCGCTACTTGAAAAAAATAAAATGCAGTTGGTGTGGACGATGACGGAACGCATCGCAGAAAAAATAAAAACATGGGATGAAGAACATCGTTTGCAATTTTTGCAACAAACATTTGAAGGACGTCTAGCGATTCAAACGATGAAAAAAATCTCGGAATTTCCGCTGAAAACGCTCATTGCAAAACAACAAACGTTGTCGTCTTTTGTTTTATTGGGCAACGCAGCGCACACCATTTACCCCGTCGCCGCACAAGGATTTAATTTAGGTTTGCGCGACGTATCTTTGCTGCAACAATATTTTTTAGATTTGCCCCTGTACGAAAAAAAAGTCAGCACACATCAAAAAAAGATTTACAACATCACGAGTGAATTACTGGGATTATTTGAATTGCCGCTCGTGGGTTGCGCGCGCGGCGCAGGTTTATTAAACGTCGATCTGATCAAACCCATTAAAAATAAATTAGCCAAGCGATTAATGGGGATGGCACCATGATTGTTATTGTGGGTGCGGGCATGGTTGGCTTGACATTAGCGGCGTTATTGCATCAACACGGATTGTCTGTTTCCATTGTGGAATCTGAATCGAAAAGTGAAATGGAATTACTGACAGCACGTGTCAGCGCCATTCACTTAACATCGCAAAAAATTTTAAATCATACCGGCGCATGGGAACTCATTTCAAATGAAGCGAAAACACCGCTTAAAAAAATGCATATCTGGGATCATGCGCAATTAGCGCATCTTGATTTTGATGCGGCCGATATTGGCGAAACACAAATGGGCTGGATAGTGGAAAATCGTGCGATCGTTAATGCATTGCGAAAAAAATTAACGGGGGTAATCAATTTTTATTGCCCCAACCAACCAGTGGGTTATGAAAAAAATATTTTAATTTTAAAAAATCATCAGAAAATTCCGTGCGAATTTGTGATTGGCGCAGACGGTGCTAATTCTTGGGTGCGACAACAAATGAATATCGATTGCCAAGAACGATCCTATCAACAAAAAGCAATTATTGCTGTCATTCAATCTGAATTACCACATCAACACACCGCGATTCAAAAATTTTTAACAACAGGACCTGCTGCGTTATTACCGCTACACGATCAACATCACACAGCACTCGTGTGGTCATCAGATAATATTGTCAGCGATGAACACATGAAAAAAACAGATACGCAATTTGAGCAAGCGTTATCTGCGGCATTGGATTTTAAATTAGGAAAGCTAAAATTAATTTCGACACGCAAACAATTTCCTCTAATGATGCGACATGTAACTGAATACGCAAAAAATAATTTTATTTTAGCGGGTGATGCAGCGCACACCATTCATCCGTTAGCGGGATTGGGTGTTAATTTAGGATTATTCGATGCCGCGTTATTAACCGATGTATTGACTCAGCAAAAATCTCTACGTTCGTATACGCGTGCCGCAAAAGCCAACCATGTGCCTATTATTGCTGCGATGCGTTTATTGCAAGAAATTTTTTCCTATCAACAAAAATCCATCAATCACATTCGAAGCGTAGGCGTCACCGCCCTCAATCAATTTCATTTTCTTAAAAATATATTGATGCGTCTAGGCCCTGTCCACGGGGCAATCAAATGACTTGCCTTTATTTTTGCAAAAGCAGTATGCTTGAAAAACATCGAATTGAACAAGGAGTGTTACAATGAGATTTTTTCAAGGCATTAAAGAATTATGGGGGGAGCTCGATAGGGCGGAAAAACGCGGTGATCTCATGTGTGATGAAATGGTGGCGAGAGAGAAAATCTTCGAATCGTATCGCCAATATCTCGCTTCTTCTTTGGCAATCCACGATGCGTTTCAAAAATTATCTGATCCTTGCGAGCAACAAAAAGCGTGCGTGAGAAAAGAAAATAACGATCGCGAATACATTGAACAAGAAGAAAAAAATAAACGCCCAACGCGTTTGCAATTTATTCAAGAAGCACGGAAAATCGCAGAGCAAGAAAGGGTGGAAAGGCTGCAAGAGCAAATCGCTCGCATAAAATCAGAGGGTTCGGGTTGGGTGTTGGTGGATGATCCAAAAAATACTTCGAGCACGACACCGACTTTCAATCTTCCTACTTCTAAAATATAGACTTTTATATTCACTTTGTGTTATCACTTAGCTTGACATCACACAACAAGGAGGTTGGTTATGGGCAAGCATCGCAAAGAAAAAAAATATTATGTAGATCCTAAAGACACTGGTTTTACGTTACCACCACTTCCAAAAGGTGTAATGAGTGTTCTTGATGCTGAAAAATCAGTAACTCCAGAACTCACTGAAAAGCCGCGCAATAAAAAAGGCCGCTTCGTCAAACAAAGTTTATTTTCAAAAAAATTGTACGAAGCCATCCAACAAGATCAAAAAAATCAACGCATTGTGTGTGGTAATGCAGAATTCGATGTGCGAAATGAAATTGAAAATGATGAAATGTTGTTGCGTGCACGTGTAACGCAACACGCTGCCAGCAATCGAGTTTCTGCGAATATACAAACACGAAAACGCCTGGTCGACAATGCCGAATCAACCTCGCGCAACTGGTTGGAAACCGATGAAAAAACAGAACGCTTAACGCTCGAAAAAGATTGCACAACGTGGACAGATTTTTTTAAACAAAAAATAGAAGCTGACAAAATGACGCGGGCAAAAATGGCGCAAGACAGAATGACTGTTGCAGTGCAAGCCAGTGCGCATCGTCATGCTACGACGGATGATGAGCAACGTAAACGGTCTGAATTAACCGGTGGATTTTTTAAAAGAACCGAACTGATTACTGCGCGAAAAGAAGTGGGGGCAGTTGCGCCAAAACCAGAACCCAAAAAACCTTCTATAGTTGCGCCAAAACCAGAACCCAAAAAACTTTCTGTATTTGCGCGACGCGCTGAAATAGCAAAAACTGTGCATGATTCAACTTTAAAATTACCAACACCCAAGGCCAGTGATCGCCCTAAAACACCACAAGAAATGGGGTTTGAATTAGTTAACAAACCAACAGAATCGGCGAACCCAGATAATCGCTCTACTTGGAATCCAACGCGCTTGCTTTGGTAACCAAAATTCTGAGTTTTTGTTTGATCAATATAGAGAAAATTGATAACACAATAAGAAAAAACCACGTCATACCGCGCGAAAGCGCGGTATCCAGAGAAAAAAAATAACTCAGAACTTGGATTTGGTGAGAATAAATCGATGAGATGTAGTTCAATATTTTTTTATCATACATTTCACCAAAAGCGCATCATTCATAATATGCAGCGCTTTGGTTATCATCATGCAGATCTAGAAGGTGTTTGTTTTGGCATTACTTGTATTGCATTAATCGCTGTACTTGGTAATCGGATTCTCTGGTTTTCACATCTCATGCAAACATTATCTCGCTCAAAATTAAAGATGATCACCCGTGAAGAGAAGAAATGTTTGGATGCGATTGAAATGTTACAAAACCCATGGCAATTTTCAAAAATTTTTAACCCTAGAGAAAAAAATATCTCTTATAGAACGATACCGCAAGATGTTAATCAAATTGCTCATATTAAATTACCCCATCCATTCAAAAAAAATAATAAAATCGTTTGTATTGGAAAGGATTTCAAAAAATTCACAGTAACGGAGTTAACCCAACATCTAAAAATCATGCGAGAAAAAGCAGACCGATTTCCAAATAAATTTGTTTTTTTATTTTTTGATATTCAGCATGTCATTTTAATCAGCTACGATCATCGCACCAAACGTTGGATGCATATCGATGCCAACCATTTACCTATCCGTTTTTACAAAAATGACGAGGACACGGCGATCAGCATTTTTTCTGCGTTTCACTGTCACCTATCGCTGCCTAAAGAATTCTTGATAGCAACCCACACAACAAAACGCAACACCCTTTTTGCGTTATGCAATCACTTTAAGAAAAAAAATTCGGAGACAGCTGAATTTATAAATGAATCTTATCGCGCTTACGCAAATTCACGCCTTGATGGTAACTTTCATCAATAAACAATGCAAACACCAGCGCGACAATTAAAAATATCGGCACGATCCACAACGCTTTTTGATAATCCGATAATGTATACACGACGCTGCTGTGCACGGTATGTATTTTACTGGAAAAAAAATCCAAACAAAAACCAAAAAACGGTTGCACAATCATCCCGCTCACCATGATGCACGCATTAATCAAACCCATTGCAGTTGCCACTAATCGCCGCTCAACCAAATCATTGGCTACCGCAAAACAATTGATTTCGCTGCTGCAAAAAAATCCGAATAAAAATAATAAAACGGCCAACGTGATTTTTGATAACACCGCCGCCCAAATGATGATGGGCACGATGCTCGCGCAAGACAACACGCAGCCAAAAATCAACACATGACGCCGAGATGCTAATTTTTCCGATAAAATGCCATGCAGCGGTGACCCCAAAAACCAACCGAAAAAAATCATGTCGACATAATAACTCGCCGATTGCGCATCGACAGATAATGTTTTTTGGATAAATGTATTTCCCCATTGCTCCGCCAACACAGACAACGATAAATATAATGCGCAGCCAATAAATCCTACTTGCAACATGGTTTTTGAACGCGCCATTTTAAACAAATAATCAAACAACAGCCGAAAATTCAGTGGCGTTTCAACACGCATTTGAGCGGTGATTTCATGTTTTTCAAATACAAAAAAGAAAAATACGCCCATCAACACAACACCTAGCCACAAGCTATCCACAATCACGGGATGCCAACCCATATGATCCACCACCCAGCTCATCACCGTTTCGCCAAACATCGCACCCAACATCCCCAGGGATGTGCAAAGCCCCACAAAAAAGGAAAAATATTTTTTGGGTAACCACTCAGCGCCGAGTTTCAGTGCACCCACAAATGCAAATGCGCTGCCAACGCCAATTAAAAATCGTCCGCCGCCAGCAATCCAATAATTTTCATTCATACCGAAAATAAAAGTGCCCACAACACAAAAAAATAGTGCGGACAATAAAACGCGTCGTGCACCAAAGCGATCAGTAATCAACCCCACTACTAATTGCAACGGCGTGTACGCCCAATAATACGCGGACACCAACAAGCCAACGCCACCGGCACTCAACGAGAAATACAAACGTAAATCCTTGAGCATGATACCGGGCTCAATTCGCAATAAATATTCGTATGTGTAAAAAAGTGTGGCAAGAATGCAAATCACCCAAGAAAAAACAAGTGAATTCTGTAAGCGGGTGGATATTATTTTTCGCAATTGCGTATCCTAAGACGGTTATGTTAAGTTAGTCTAACAAATAAACGTCTGTTTTTGAATTTCCCATGAATCAAGATCAACTGAAACAACAAGTCGCGCAAGCCGCTTTAAAATACATTGCGTACGATGAAATTGTGGGTGTGGGTTCTGGATCTACCGTGCATTTTTTTATTGAAGCACTCGCTGCCATCAAACATAAAATTAAAGGTGCTGTTGCAAGCTCAATTGAAACGGAAAGACGCTTAAAAGCACATCGTATTCCCGTGTTGGATTTAAATGCGGTGAATACTGTCCCGGTTTATATCGATGGCGCTGATGAATTTAATGCATCAAAATATTTAATCAAAGGTGGTGGTGGTGCACTGACACGCGAAAAAATTATCGCGACCGCTGCTCAGCAATTTGTTTGTATTGTCGACGAAACCAAGGAAAAAAAGGTGCTGGGCGATTGCGCAGTTCCCGTGGAAGTAATTCCCATGGCGCGTGGATTGGTGGCGCGGGCGCTGGTGCAAATGGGTGGAATACCAGAATATCGCGCGGGGTTTGTCACAGACAATGGAAATATTATCTTGGATGTATTTCAGCTCGATTTAACCAATCCGATCAAAATGGAAGAAGCAATCAACAACATCACGGGCACCGTTTGCAACGGCATTTTTGCAAAACGATGCGCGGATAACATTCTGGTCGCAACTCAACGTGGCGTTTGCGAAAGATAACCGCTCACTGACGTTCGCGGCTCCGATTTTTATTTTAAGCAGCTTCTTCTTCTGACTTGTCGGCCGCTTCTGTTTTAATTCGGTTAAACACTTCTTCGCGGTGAATGGCAATTTCTTTGGGCGCTTCGATACCGATGCGCACTTGGGTGCCCTTGACTTCCAACACTTGAATTTTAACGATACCGTCTTGAATGAACAGACGTTCGCCAACCGAACGCGTTAATACTAACATGATTTTCTCTCCTCAATGAACTCATCGTACGCTGCGCAAACAACGCACATCCTCCGCTGAAACAAATCGCAGCATTCTGCCACAGCTTCTAGCGCGACGCAAAAAAAATTTGCAGGGGTACGATAACAAAGGGATATTAAGGTTTTATTAATCGCGAAAAAAATATAGGGGAAATCTCAATTTTTTAAATTGCACTAAAATGAATCACTTCAAGCTTGAATTTTTCTTAATGAATTCCACGATCACAGCTTACCCTCAAGCTTGGTTTTATTTTAGGGACGGAAGTTGAAGGTTTGTGTGTAATTCACACGCTGGGGATGTCTTTACAGGAAAAAACTGAGGGTGATACATTCCTATGCCGCTCGTCCTGACGTAAAGCGATTCCTCCATCGCTTTTGTTTTTGCAATCACACAATCTACCGCTGCACAAACTTCATTGCAAAAATTCGAATAATGGGTAACAAGCTCTTTCATCTCTTTCAATTGCTGAATAAAATGGAGGGGATTCGTAAAATTTTTTTCAATATAGTTATTCAATGAGAACTGCACTCGGGGCGCAGCTTTAGATCTCTTGGTAACATTCTTAAACGCTTTCTCTATAATTTCTTCTTTCGCAATTCTCTTTATCCAGTCTGGTGCATTCCTTTCATAATCCAACACCTCGCGAGCTAGTGCTTTTTCCTTCATCACTTGCTCACGCTCAGCAAAACGCATCTGGTAAGTCAGAGCAGATGGTCTTTCTGGTATTTCTTCCAACATAATAATCGATGGTAATAACTCTGGTAACGACTCCATAACAGGCGTGCTAATCGATGGAACAAAAGTCTCAGTGTTATTCGACGTCGGCGTTGTTGTTACAGTCGGTCTATACTGCTTCGCATGCATCACTTTCTTTCCAAATCCAAAAAACGATTTTATTTTTGAAAATACATTTTCTGTAAAAAACTTTTTAATCGGATGAATAATATTTTTCACAAAAGCAGTAGTAAAGCGTTCCCATATAGTGGGTGCTCTCAATCTGGGTGGTGTGCAATCACGCATGCTGTCGTCGATAGGATTGCCAAAACTAACTTTTCTTAATGATGGCACCTTTTCAGATGCTAAAGGCTTATCAAGCAAGAACTTATCGATTACGCCATAATTGACCGGTAAACGAACTCCGTCAGCATTGACATAACTTTCTAAACTTTTCAGCGATTTTTTCTGAGGTGCGTTTAACGTGATTTCTGAATAGATACAAAAACAAGTGAGCAATGCATACAACTCTTCCCCAACAAAATCATGATAAGCCGAATTTGAATCCAACTTGCCTTCTTTTAAAAATCCGATTTGTGAAAAATCAACGTCGACCAATATCAATTTTTTATTGAAGTTTTTTGCTTTTTTTAACGCGCGCAAATGCTCCATTAATGCTTTAATTTCGCAGGGGCCTAAAATACGAACATTCATAAAACAATACATCCCGTCTTTAATGGCGTTAACAAATTGTTCACCGGTAAAATCACGATTGATAGCTGCTGGAGGACGCCGCAAAATCAAGGAATCGGAAAATGCGTCGGAAAGTTCGTCCGCAATAACGGTTTGAGCTGGTACTGGATCGGTCATAATACGACCACATTAGCAAAAACAGGGGGAAATGCTAGGCTTTACGGAAAATTAATGGGGGGTTAAGGTGGTGACGCACTTGGTTCGCGAGCGATGCTCGCTTCCCGCGTGCTGCGCCAGTTGATGTATATCACATAACCCTTAATCACGGTATCGAGCCGATACGACTTCCAGGCTTGTTGAAACGCTTCATTGTGGCTTAAGAAATCGATGAAATCAAAAGATACGTGACGCAAGTAACGTTGATTTTTTGTTGTATCAACAATCACGTAATTGGGTCGCTCAGTTTTAAAATCATGGCCCACCGTTTCCAAAAAATTTTTCTCATATTTTTCTATCCATTGTTTTTTCCATCCAGTGACAGTATGAAATTGATGATTGCTCGCGATCATGGGTATCACCCAGCACACCGGCCAAGGAGAAATAAATTTCTGATGAATGCTATTTGCCAATGAGAAAGCAGCCGAAAGGTTGGTTGAAAACACGTAGAATGTGGCGTCACTCGGTTGTTTTTTAAAATAGGCAATCACCTGATTGGTGTCTGTCTTGGGATTTTTAAACAATGCAATATTCATTCTGTCAGCACTAATAATGCCGAAAATCACAAGACAGCCATAGGACAGAAAAACAATTCCAGCAACGTAATGAAGAATACGCTTACGATTGATATGAACAATCCCGCTCAAACCCTCGACACTCAATAGCGTCGCGAAAAAAATAAACGGGTAAAAATGGTAATACCACAGTTTCATATTCAACAAATAAATTCCATAAGATACAACGGCGCAAATCCATAAAGACAACAACCAAGCACGCTGCTTAAGATTTCGATAGGTGCAGAAAAAACAGATGCTGAGCAACAGAAAATAAATCACGGAAACATTGTTGACCAACTTTGCCCAGTGAGAATCAAAGCCGGGCGAAAAAACAAAAATGCTCGGCACAATCACGGAATAATAATCTGGATAGAAAATAGCGATCGCACTCAAATAGACAATACTGGTTGCTACCAATGCCATGAGCTCTGGGCGGAACGCGTGCCATTGACGATGCGTAAACCACAATTGTATTTCAAGTGCCGCAATCAGTAACGTATACAATGGATTCATGGCGACACCAAAAGCCGCCCATACGCCTAAAAACGCTTGAAAATAGGGGTTTTTGACACATCCAAAAATATCACCAGAAAATCTTGCGCCCATCAGCGCAATATAGGGAAAACAAAAATACACAACCAACATTTCACGCTGACCAAATGAGCGCAATGGCAGGAATAGTAACGACAACAATAACGCATAACACATCACACGCAGATGTGAGCGATGCGACATAGCCATTTGATTAAAACAAATATTGCTGAGCGCAAACGAAATAGCGATCACGATCGTCACATTAAACCACGTGAGTGTCGTAAACGAAAAAGAAGTGAGGTGATGCAGTAATACACTTGGCATATAAAACCAAAACACCATGGGCGGATTATCATCAAAAATATTACTGGTGTAAGTGCCGCCTTCCAGCATTCGTTTAGCACCTTCCAAATGCCAACCCACATCCCAATTCAAAAACATGTGCTGCTGCAAATAAAAACTCAATGCAAATGCACCAGCAATAAAAAGATAATCCGCTATTCGAAATTGCGTTGACGTCATCACTTAGATCCCTTGAGGTACTTCTCGCAATCCAGATTCATGGTATTCGTCGTCTTGATTAATATCCCACACATTGTATTTCATTTCACCTGATGCAATATTATCGACGGTCATCATGGCCGTCATCATCGAATGATCTTGATTATTATATTTGTGCAAACCGTTTCTGCCCACCAAATGTAAATGAGGAAAATGTTTTGAAAGCGATTGCTGGATCACCTGGAGATGCGTTTGATAATGGTGATCATAAACAGGGTACGCCTTAGGTTGACGAACAACGCAACCATCCACAATATCTTCTCGCAAAACCAAACCAATTTTAATCAGCTCATCACTCGCTTTTTGAATTAACGCATCATCATCCTGCGCCCACAGGCAATCTCCTTCGTGACAAAAATATTCCATGCCATAGCTGCAAAACGCGGGATCAGGCACCATGTGTGGCGACCATGATTTAAAATTTTGGATGCGCCCAACATCGACATCGCGATCGTGAATGTAAATCCAATTATCCGTAAAACTATTTTTATCTTTTACAATCAATACCACAATTAAAAAATCACGATATCGCAATTGACGCGCTGCTTGAATGCACAGCGGATCTAATTGAGGATGTAAATAATCGCAAACCAGTTGCTGGATCGGTGCTGATGAAATTAATTCTTTGCAAAAAATAGCATGTAATTCTGAATTAATTTGATAACCCACTTTCCATAATTGATCCATTGAAATCCACTCACACTGCACCACGCGCGCATTTTTAATTAACGTACCGTTATTGTGTTCATATTTTTTTGCGCACGATTCCCACAGCATCCCCGGCCCCTTCTCAGGATATCGAAACGAATCAGTCAGCGATTTAATAGTGGCCTTTTTTCTTTTTTTAAAGATTGAGGGTAATAATGCGTTTTTTATCGCAGAAAATAGCGATAAATTTTGTATGCGTTGCGCAGCCCAATGCGCTGAAATCGATTCGCAGGGCATGCCCCACACTTTTTCGGTATATGTTTTAAAAAAATGTAAATACAATCGCTTGCCAAAATGATTAATCACCCAATCTGAAAATGAACGCACAGCGCAAGGTTTTATTCTTGAGTGAACATAAGAAGCGATACATAACATCGACTCAATCACGCCCAATTGTTTTAATGCATTCCATGGCTTCAGTGGATAGTGATAAAATTTTTTTTGGTAAAAAATACGCGAGCTGCGTGAACGCGTCAACAATTGATTCGGGAGCATTTCATCCCACAGTTTTTCAACTGCGTCAGATTTGCTGAAAAAACGATGGCCACCGATATCAAAATAAAAATTTTTGTAACACGGTGTGCGCGAAATGCCGCCAACCTGGCTACTGCTTTCAACAATAACGCTAGAAATAACGTGTTTTGATAATAAATATCCCGCAGTCAATCCAGCAGGCCCAGCGCCGATGATTAATACATCATACGGATTTCTTAGCGTAGTTCCACGCATGCTGAATGAGCTCGTCCAATGCTGTGTACACAGGCCTCCACTGTAACACATGCATGGCTTCGATTGAATCAGCAACAAGAATAGGCGCATCACCCGCGCGGCGATTTTGCCACTGAATATTTAATTTTTGTTGTGTGATTTTCTCAACCGTATCAATTACTGCTTTCACACTATGACCCGTTTGCGTACCTAAATTAAAACATCGGGATTGTTTTTTTTTCAAAAGATACTCTGCCGCCAATTGATGCGCTGCAGCAATATCGCACACATGAACGTAATCGCGAATGCAAGTGCCATCGGATGTATCATAGTCGGTACCATATACATTCAGCACGGATTTTTTTCCAAGCGCTACTTGCAATGCCAAGGGAATCAAATGCGTTTCTGGATCATGACGCTCACCCAAATCACCAGAAGGATCAGCACCCGCTGCATTAAAGTAGCGCAAAATAATATAGTGCAACCCATACGCGCGATGATAGTCTTCGATAATATCTTCCATCATCGCTTTACTTTTTCCATAAGGGTTAATGGGATTTTTGGGGTGACGAATGGAGATTAGTGTTGCAATGGGATTTCCATACACCGCTGCTGTTGATGAAAAAATAAAATAATTCACGTGATGGGTGCGCATCACATCCAGCAAGTTGATCGTGTTGATGAGATTGTTGCGATAATATTTCGCGGGATTTTTTACGGATTCGGCCACATCAATGTGCGATGCAAAATGCATCACGATATCAAATTGATTTTGTTGAAAGCAACGTTCGATGCAATCTTTGTCAGACAGATCACCGATAATCAGATGTGTGTTGGGTATCGCATCCGTATGACCCGTAGAAAGATTGTCGAAGACAGTGATGCGATGAGGCGATGAACGTTGTAATAATCGAACCGTGTGTGAGCCAATATATCCTGCACCGCCGGTTATTAAGATACGCATCAAAAACTCTCGCGGGCACGCATGGTAATGCGTTCGCTCTTAAAAATACATAAAAAATATTATTTTATTAAACCAGAAGTGCTGTGGCGCGTCGAGTTTTGCGGCGCTGGCGCACCACCAAAGCCAAGCCATCCAAACGTAGTTTTAACCGCCGTCGTCGCAACAGACGCTGCAACTGATAAACCACTGGTACCAAGCGAAGCAAGCCAACACGTATAATCGACCGTTGTCTTCCACGAAGCTTGAACATAGTCCGCAGTTTTTCCAAGCGCGGCAGCTGAAGTAGCGACCATGGCGGTCACCACCGAATCATTCTTCACAGTGCCATCGGCTTCAGTTTCTTGAAGCAATTGCTCCATAGCTTCATTTTTCAATTCAGGCACTGTGACAACAGAGGCGACACTATCCATCCATGCTTGTTTCGCTGCAATCAGTGCGTTGGCAGCCAATTGCAGGGAGTGAGTGAAATCTCCTTTTGTAACAATTTGATCATCGACTTCTTTCAAAAACCAAATTAATACATCAAATTCTTTTACAATTCTCGCATAGGATTTCATCACTTGACGACCGTCGCGCGACCCAAGTAATTCAGACTCTTCTTTAAATAAAAACCACTGGGTGTCTCGTCTTTCTGTCATTTCATTAAGATGTTGAAACAGTTTTTGAGCGAATTGTAATTTTTTTAATACTTTACCAGTCGCGCCCTCTAACTTAAATTCAATTTTGTGAGCGCCCGAACTTACTTCCAGTAACCCCTCAAATTTTGTGTAAGCCCATACGTGCGCTAACGCATTTCTCATCGAGGTGACTGCTTGATCTGCGAAAAACAAAGAGGATGTAATGATCTTAAGCTCTGCTGGGTCTAGCGTGGACAAAGATCCTTTCGCTTCGGGCGATCCAACATCGTTAACTGTCGATAATCCACACAGTAAATTCTTCAAGGAATTACATAAGTTTCGATGATCACGATTGTGTGATGATGCAATGGCATCCCCTAAGAATCCTGTTAAAAGAGATTTATTACTATCGGTCCATACAAATTGACGAAGCCGATTCTTATTGAAATCCACTTCTTTAGCCAGCGAAATCAGATGATCAACTTCCAATGGTTGATGCTTCTCCTTGGTAGCATTGCATGCTGCAAAAACAATTTTTTTCAATACATCTGTCACTGCAATACCACGCGCAATCGCGGCAGTGGTTTCAGTGTACGTTGAAAAAGCGGTTACACTGGGCAAATATTTTATAAGCTCCTTAAAATCTTCTTTCCTTGCTTCACTATTAAATTTAAAAGTTGCTAACTGTTCGGCGACAGTCTGACCTGGATTTAAATCTTTTTTGGCGCTATTGATCAACGCAATTATAGCGTTATCAAACACAGCCTGTATGGGATGATGTATCTCGCGATTTTGATTTACCGCCGCATACGCTTTGGCTTCCGCAATCGCAAAATCAAATTGCTCAGTAGCTAATAATTTTGCGATATAAATTAATTTTTCTGCAGCAATGCGATTTTCGGGTTGTTTTTTCAGCGCAGCCAATGCTTCTTGAACTAAGCCAAAAATCACCTCATCAATCTTACATCCCGCGTCTTTTAATTCTCCCAGCGAACGACTTGCCCATATTTTTTGTTGCGCGATCACGTAAACATTATTGCTCGTTTTGAAAAAATCTTGATTAGGAACTTTACGTCTTTCTTCACCAAGCTTTATTGCATTGGTATTAACACTCAATGCAACTTGCAATGATTCTAACAATGCATAACGAACGTGTTTTCCCTTGTATTCGCGGCGATGCAATACCCGCTCAATCAAACGAGATTCAATATTTTTTAATTGCGAAATAAATTGAGTGACAGAAGGATCATTGCGCATCATCAGCAATTTTGCTGCAGCAACAATCGGCTCTTTAGCTGCATCACGCGCTTCTTTACTATCCAATCCTGTTCCACAAAATGCGCTTTCTTCAAATGCGTTTCCAAAAGCCGCGGCAAGTATTATTTTTGCATTGTCGATTTCTTGTGTGATTTCTTCCTGTGTTTTCACGCGCGGTGATTCAAGCGATATCGTTTCCAGTTCGCTGCTTGATCCTGATAAATCCGACTGCTCAACGGGACCATCGCTCATGTGCAATGGCGCATTTTTTTCTGTCTCTAATTTGCATTGCGAAACCGCCACTAATGCTGCATGCGCGGTTCTGGTCCATTGTTGACTGTAAGCCCGTTGCAATAAAAATTGTGCTTTTTCTAAATCAGTTTTTAACGCTACATATTCTTTGCGCGTTAACACATTGCCAACAATCCACCACCGTTTGTTTTTTTGTGTTTTATACGATGATCGAAACTGCCTTATAAAATTTGCTGCATTTTTTTCATTTAATACAAACGCTTTATCATCTGTTATTGTTTCCGAAAAATCGACGATCACTGTTGTCAATTTATCAAAAATATAATGCACCGGTTTTTCAAAAATCACATTGCCTTTTAATCTGCCGCGCGGCTTACCGCGCTTCGAAGCCAAATCAATTGGGAATGTCAGTTGCCCTGAAAAAGTGGCATTTTCTAAATGCAATTTAAAAATATCTTTGTTGATTTTGGAAAAATCAATATCGCCGGTGATGTATGCACCAGTGAATGTACGACGACCTTGATTCACTTTTTGAATGAAAACATTTCCATCGATAATCGCGCGACCATTTTCATCCAACCCCGTGGCGCCATTTTTCTGAAGTTTTTTTGCAACATGCGATGCTTCAATCAACATCGGTTTAAATTTTTGAACGAATTTTTTATTCCTGATTAGTGGTTCTGCAAAAAAATTTTCAACGGGTCCTCCTGAAACGCGAGTGATTGTCATTTTTGAAAAATCAAGCGTTGCTAATTTTTTCAAGCATTCTTCGGGAGATAATGATTTAAAAAGCGGAGTAATCTCTTCAGCGGTGAGTTTGAATTTTTTGAATGCCTGCCCAAACAAAAACCGTTTTAAAAATTTTTCATCCAAAAAAATTTTGACAGTCAACTCATTTAATTCTTCTCGTGCTTGTGCGTTTTTTGTTTGATCGGCATTATAAGCCGCCAATAAATCAGCAGAACTGATGGATATATTTGAATTTGAATTTGAATTTAAGCCAATGCGCTTTAATGAAAACAAAATCTTGTTTTGTGTAATCGTGACTGTCGATTTTTCGAAATTGTTACGACGCCGTTGAATTTGTTGATTCCGAATTTCATTCAAGCCAAACGCATCATTTTCAGACAAGGTAAAATGTTTAATGAATTCGTCTGCTGAAAAATCTGGATCATTAAATGTCTCTGGATCATTAAATGTCATTGCGCAGTTGTCGTAGAGCGTATTAAAATTGATGTCTTTCAAACTACCTGAATATGTGGCTTGTAATTTGTTGCGCACACTGACCTCAACTCATCACCCAATTTTATTTTCATCCCAGTGAGAGATGCCAAACCTCCTGTTCTTTTCCAGGTGATTGTTTGAGCTTATCATACCTCGCCTGAAAAAAACCTTAATAATGCGCAAATTTTGCTGTACAAACCAGCAGTTATCCATTTTGTACATCTCTATGAAAAATACTCTATGTGGTATGCTGAAAAAATCAATGGGTTGCGTCACTTTAGAAAATTTATTCAATCAACCCTTTCAAATTTTCAAACTATACTTACACTAGCCTAATCAAGAATTAAGGAGTCTCATCATGCAAGTCCCATTACAAATCACCTTTCGTGGCATTGGCCAATCCGAATCACTCAAAGCAGAACTTCAAGAAAAAGCCGATAAGCTGCAACAATATTTTGATAAGATCGTCGCGTGCCAAGTGGTGCTTGAAAAACCCAATCACAATCAAACACACGGCAATTTGTACGACACGCATGTGATCGTTACAGTGCCCGGAAAAGAATTGATTGCAAAACACAACGGCGCCATCGACGCGCACACTTCCATTCACAAAGCATTTGAAACCATGGCAAAACAATTAGAAAATTATGCTGAAAAAATTCGCGGCGATGTAAAAACCGTTTCACCTATTTTATCCGGAAAGATCGCGCGATTGATTGACGGAGAATACGGATTTATCGAAAGCGCTGATGGTGCAGAATTTTATTTTAATGCGGAACATGTCACGTATCCGCACTTTAAAGATTTGCGCATCGGAATGCCCGTGCATTTTGTTGAAACGGAAAGTGATGCCGGCCCGCAAGCGCGGCGTGTCAGAGCAGCGGGCTCAACTTAAATTTTCAGTAGGAACTACTGGCTTTTGAGATTACGTGGCCCTGAATTTTTTGCGCAAGTGTATCACCCGTAAGATGCGTTGCTTCCAAACGTCGATCGATAGCATACACAGTCACCATCGTTGCAGATGAATCAGGGGGATGATATCCGCGCACGCCCCAACTGTTCCAGCCCTCGTATTGTGATTTGATTGTTTGATTTAATCCCGATGGAAATTGTTTTGCGTCAGGCGAAATATTGTAAACCACCCAGCAATAACGCGAGTGATCATCTTTCACTACCACCGCCAATGATTTGGCTTCGGGTGGCACACCGCGCCACACTAATCTCGGAGAATTCGCATCACGCGAAAACTGCGCTTGCAATTCTAACCGATTGGGAATGCGCGCATCATGTGCAAGCAGATAGGTTAAAACAGTCAATATATCAATCATGTCATCCTTGACAGGCGTTTGTCGCCAAAGGCAAACTCCATGTTGCGGTTTTTAAAACACAAAAGATTATCATACAGCAGTTCCCGCTCTGAAGGTTGATTAACTTAAATTTTCAGATTTAGGGTGAGATTGAATGATAATTTGGTGAGAAAAGCGGAGTTGACACGTCAGTCAATGAGCATTTTCGAGACAAATTATCATTCAATATCACCCAAAGATGAAAATTCTTTTGAAAGCGAGAGGAGCTAATTATCATACAGGAGTTTTACTTTGAAAAAACCACCGCAAGCCATGCTGAATGCTGCAACTGCTGTCATCAAAAATGCCTATGCACCCTATTCTCATTTTCACGTTGCAACTTGCGTGAGAAGTGAATCGGGACAATTATTTTTTGGATGCAATGTCGAAAACGCATCCTATTCAACAACCATTTGTGCTGAAACTAGCGCCTTGGGCGCTCTTTTTGCTGCGGGATTTCGTAAAGTAACTGAAGCGTTAATTTTGGTAGAACATAAAAAATTATGTCCGCCTTGTGGCGCTTGTCGTCAGCGATTAAGTGAATGCGCGAATGAAAATACCGTGATACATTTGTGCAACACCAACGGAGATTATGCGCATTATACCCTGCAACAATTATTGCCTCACGCATTTGATCAAAACAATTTGAGACCATCATGACGGATTCTGCAAACAAATCGGCGAAAATAATTCTGGATAAAGTGGGCGTGCAACCCATCATCGCACTAACGCTTGGATCAGGACTTGGCGATTTAGTTGAAATTCTCGAGCACTCCGTCACAATTCCTTATCACACGTTACCCGATTTTCCACCCTGTTCTGTCGCAGGGCATGCAGGTAATCTCATTATCGGTCAATGGAAAAATGTACCCGTGGCCTTTTTGCAAGGACGCGCGCATTTTTACGAAGGTGTTTCTAACGCGGTTGCAAAAACATATATTCGCACAATGAAATTAATTGGCTGCGAGAAATTATTATTAACCAATGCAGCAGGTTCCATGCGAAAAAACATAGTGCCGGGCGATTTGGTTTTAATTAAGGATCATATTAATTTTCAATTTACAAATGTTCTTGTTGGACAAAACGATGATGAATTTGGAGAACGTTTTACTGGAATGGAAGATGCTTATGATCCCGAGCTGCGCAACACATTATTAAAAATCGCAAAACAAAAAAATATCACGTTGCACGAAGGCGTTTATTTTGGAGTGCTCGGTCCAAGCTTTGAAACACCCGCTGAAATTCGCGCATTTCAAACGCTGGGTGGCGATGTTGTTGCGATGTCGCTGATTAATGAAGTCATCACGGCACGCCATTGCGGTCTTCGTGTTGCAGCGATTTCAGCGATCAGCAATATGGCAGCAGGTTTAAGCTGCGAAAAAATCAGCCACGAATTAACGTTGTCCGGCGCTAAAAAAGCAGCGGGGCAATTAAAACAGTTGGTGATGGAATTTATTTCTCAGAAATGATCAATAGTTCCCACTCTGAAGGTCGATTAACTTAAATTTTCAGATTTGAGGTGAGATTGAATGATAATTTGGTGAGAAAAGCGCAGTTGACACGAAAGTCAATGAGCATTTTCGAGGCAAATTATCATTCAATATCACCCAAAGATGAAAATTCTTCTGAAAACGGGAGAAGCTCAACAATGATATCTAATGATTTCTTGATCATCCGATCAATCGCTTCGTCCACATTTTTTGAAAACGTTTTGGTTTCGCGATTAGCTGCGATCACGCTAATGGAACACGCATCATGATTCAACAATCGCGACATACCATAAATCGCCGCAGTTTCCATTTCTAAATTTATAATCAATTGATGACGAAACTGAATCTGCTTGATGAGCGAAAATAAATCAACAGGGGAGAGTGGCGCGCGCAATTGACGATTTTGCGCGCCGTAAAAACCAGGGCAAGTGAGCGTAATTCCCACTGTACCCAATACGGCAAATGCGCTGATCAAACTGCTAGCACCAGACGCCACATACATCGCCGCTGATATCGGCGCTTTCGAAAATACATGATGACATTCCGATAATAACTGTGCTTCTGCTGCATGAGATTCCCAATTATAATATGACACCATGCCATCTAAACCTACCGCGAAACTTGAGATCACCAACGAATCAACTGGCGTGTGTGCATGCAAAGCACCGGCCGTTCCCAGCCGAATAAATTGCAGTTTTTTAATTTTTTCTTTTATGGTGCGTGTTTGAAAATCAATATTTACCAACGCATCCAATTCATTTAATGCAATATCAATATTGCCAGCACCAATTCCGGTACCCACTACTGTGATGCGTTTTTTATTTAAAACACCCGTGTGTGTCACAAATTCTCGTTTGGATTTTTTTACGTCGATGTAATCAAAATATTTTGATACCACTGAAACACGATTCGGATCACCCACCAAAATAATCGTGTCTGCAATGTCTTCAGGCAATAAATTTAAATGATAAACGCTGCCGTCGGTATTTAAAATTAATTCTGACGATTGAAGAACCATGATAAGAACACACTGTTGAAAAAAAATTAATTCCAACTCTTGGGGAACTTGCAGATTTGAGCTGATTTTTTTGTGAAAAATTGATGAGAAAGCGGAGTTGACACGTTAGTCAATGAGCATTTCGAAGAAATTTTTCACAAAAAAGCGGCCAAATATGCATGTTCCTTTTTTAGAGGTACTACATAAAAGAAGGGGCGGTTTTTATACCGCCCCCTTTTTGGCAATCCCTACCAACGCGTTCTGTCCTTAGAACTGTTTTCCCTAACGGAAATCATCCTAGTTCATTCTGTCCCTGATGGTGTAGCAATCCATCTGCCACTCGTCCATCGTTTTCCCTAAACAGGACTCAATCTATCATGTTTGCGTCATTTCACAAGTCCTTAAGGAAGCAATTTTTAATTTTCCCAGTTATTTCGACAATGTTTGTTTAAAAATAATTTGTAAATCAACACGATTGCGTTATGCTAACGCGATAGACACATCGCACAGAATTCGAAATTGGCTGACAACGTGTTGAGAGATTTCGCACAAAATTGGGTGAGTGAAATGAAAAAAGTGGCGGTTATTTTATCGGGATGCGGCGTTTTTGATGGCAGCGAAATTCACGAAGCAGTGAGCACATTGCTGGCACTTGACCAAGCGGGAGCTTGCTATCAATGCTTCGCACCCAATGTGGCGCAAACGCGTGTCGTCAACCATCTCACGCAAGAAACCAAAAACGAAACACGCAACGCATTAGAAGAAGCAGCACGTATCGCGCGCGGCAATATTGTCGATATCAAAAAAGCGAATGCGCATGACTTTGATGCAGCGATTTATCCCGGCGGTCACGGTGCAGCGCTGACACTCTGTGATTTTGGAAAAAAAGGTGTCGACATGACAGTCAATGCAGATGTTTTATCTTTCGCGCAAGCAATGAAAAAAGCGGGGAAGCCGCAGGGATTTATTTGTATCGCACCCGCGATGATTTCAACAATTTATGGGTCTGGCATTGAACACACGATCGGTAATGATGCAGCCACCGCTGAAAAAATTACGACAATGGGTGGAAGACATATTGCATGTAGCGTTACCCAAACAGTCATCGATAAAAAAAATAAAGTAGTCAGCACACCAGCTTACATGCTTGCCACGCGAATTGGTGAAGTGTTTGCGGGGGTAAAGCAATTGGTCGAGGATGTGTTGGCAATAAGTTAACGCGCGCGGCAAAGAAAATATCGCTTGGCTTTCGCGCGCGGCAAAGAAAATATCGCTTGGCTTTCGCGCGCGGCAAAGAAAATATCGCTTGCTAACGCGCGCGGCTCTTTACTAATCTATAATTTTTTAACAGATGCCAGCACAGTCGCCGCATGCCC
Source organism: Gammaproteobacteria bacterium RIFCSPHIGHO2_02_FULL_42_43 (assembly GCA_001801425.1). GTDB lineage: Bacteria > Pseudomonadota > Gammaproteobacteria > Coxiellales > Coxiellaceae > 2-02-FULL-42-43. The sequence goes on along the minus strand of MGXR01000017.1, from coordinate 243,858 downwards.
CAACACAGACACATCTCGCCACTCCTGACGCAACACACCGTTGGCATCAATTAAAAAAGTGCTGCGCTCAATGCCCATGTATTTTTTTCCCATCATGTTTTTTTGCTTGAGCACATCAAACAATTTACACAGTGATTCATCTTCATCACTAATCAACGAAAAATTTAAATCATGACTTTTAATAAAGTTGCAATGCGATTTCACGCTGTCGCGCGACACACCGATAATTTCTGTATTGCATTGTTGAAATTCTGCGTAATGATCACGAAACGCTCGGGACTCTAGCGTGCACCCTGGTGTACTGTCTTTGGGATAGAAATAAATCACCACATTTTTTCCCAGTAATGTTTTAGAATCCACTGTGCCACTTTGCGTGGTAGCGGTGAAATGGGGAATAGCGCGGTTTAACTCAATCATGATGCTTCCTTGTTGTTTGATGTAATGTAGCGGAAACGGGGGGTAATAGCTAGGCCTCACAAAAAAGGATTCATATTTTTCACAAAATCTCTGATATAAAAAAACGATAACACCAATGCGAAAAGTGTGAAAAGAAGCATGCAAGAAAATACACCATAAATACCAAAATGATGAAATAAAAATGCAGAAATCAAAGAGGCGAGCCCTACGGAAAAATAAAAAATCGAATCCAATGATCCCCAAGCAATGCCCCTATTTTTATCCGTAATATTTTTTTCATACAGCACATAAAAAGCAGGAATTTGTATGCCGGCACCCAATGCCAACACCAATTGTGCGATATAAAAATAATGAATATGATGAATGAAAAAATAAGAAATGACTGCCAGCATATCAATAAAAATACCCGCCACTAAAAAATAATGATCTGAGATGCGCAGTTTATTATTCACGAGCGGAGTGAGAATAGAAAAAATGCCAGTCCCCCACGTGAAAATAAAAATGGCGATACCCGCACTTTGAACACCGCCACCCAGCATTTCAGTGTAAGGAGACCAAATGGGCGTAAAGAAATTAGCGGCCATTTGTAGTGTAAAAATCAATAATAATCCGATGTAACATATTTTACTCATGTTTTTTCCTGAGAAAATAAAATAAGTTTTTCATTTGATAGAAAATTAATACCAGAAACAAAGAAATAAAATTTCGAAATCCCATCGGAAAAATAATTCCCAATCCATTACCTGCTTTCCAATCTGGATTGAACTTTAAAAATTGTTGCACGCGAACGTCTTCTTTGTTTTTAATGTCAGAAGTAGAAAATGGAATCCAAGTCTCACAGTGAATCGGTTTTTCAAAACCGGCGTAGTTTATTTTGAATTCATGGCAATACGAAGTCAGAATAGCATCATATATCGCACGCTGTTTTGGCGAAAGAGGATTCATTAAAGACCAGCGCACCGGCAACATTGTTTCTGTTAAATACGCCAAAGGTGTTAAACAAATCACGAGCGCATATGTTTTTCGAAATAATGTTTCACGTGAGCTGAATTTGTGACGCAAAATTTCTCGCAAACTCAGCATCCCAAAAATATGCTGCCCACGCACATCGTTGTCCATGCAGCACACATCCAGAATAAGATAAGGCTTTATTTTTCGCCCAAAAGTAACGGATCGATAAAACGTATTACCAAATCCACACGCTTTTTCATTGTGAAAAATCACATACGAGGTACCTTGATGCACTTGTGCATTCCGCAGCATTTGTTCAACATCGCCTGGCGGCACATTGTTAAAATGACGTGCTGCAATGGTTTGAATTACATCTTTCCAAAAATAAAATGTATCCAAAGAAAGTTGGTTGTTTTTTTTCAGGTTAATAATTTTTAGCATACGCTGCATCCATCAGTTTCATTTTACAAAATCTAGCAATCTCGGTAATTCTTCTACCATATAAAATGGTATTGAAAGCAATTGATAAGAAACGAATTCTCCCGTATTCAATTGAGTTTTAATGAGCGTGATATTGAGCGTATCGCTATAAATGCGCACAGCGAATTTGAGCTGCCTTTCGTGCATAAAATAATGCAATGAACGCAACGTATTTCCACTGCCCGCCTTCACTTCTACGGGAATTATTTTATCTTGATATTGAATCACGTAATCAATTTCAGCACTGCTTTGCCCTTCGCGCTGCCAATAATACAAAACGGGATCCTGGTAAAAAAGAAAATTCTTTCGTAACAGTTGTCCTGCCAATTGTTCTGCAATTTCGCCATTATTCGCTAAACTTAATGGTTTCAATTGATTTATTGCAATGCCGACACCAATGTTAACCAAACCGACATCGCATAAAATCATTTTAAAATATCCGCGTTTTGGTTTTGCGCCCAGTGGTACACCATCCGCGGCAACGGATTGCACTTTGTGCGCAACACGCGCTAGCGTCAATAAAGAAATTGCGTTGGAGATTGTTTGGCTTTTTACATCGGGATTTACCTGCGTGTAAGTAAATTTTTTTCCTAGCATTCGCGGGATAGCAAGAATAATTTCGTGCAATCGCTCTGGCGCAATGCGAGAAGGATATTTTGCAAAATCATTTTGATAAGCGGTCAATAGATTGTGATGTATTTGATTAACGCGCAAATAGGAGTGATGTGAAATCCAGTTCTGAACCGCTTCTGGCATTCCACCCACCAAACAGTAGTTGTCGATGGCTTGCATTAACGATTGATGAATGGCGTCAGGAATTTGATCACTCAGTGTTAATTTTTTTACATATTCCATCAGCATATTTTGTGAATCTGCTTGCAAAAATTCTTCAAACGACAATGGTTCCAAATAAAAAAATTGAATACGGCCGACAGGCATACTGAACGTGTGATTTTGTAAAACAAAATCCAGTAATGAACCTGCGGCAATCACTGCAAGTTCAGGAAGTGTTTCATAAAACCAGCGAAGTTTCGCCAGCATTTCCGGCACCACCTGCACTTCATCTAAAAACAATAAACAATCTCTGCACGCTGCCGGCGCCGGCAATAATGTTTCCAGGTTTGACCACATCGATTTTGCATCATTACTCGAAAATAAAGAGCGCAGATCAGGTCTGTTTTCGAAATTGATTTCGATTAATTGCTTATGCTGTGATTTGGCTAATTCACGTACCAGCCATGTCTTTCCAGACTGGCGAACGCCGCGCAGCACCAATGGTTTTCTGCCCGATTGCGTCAACCATTGTGTTAATTCAAATAAATCTTTTCTAATCAATGTGTTACCTTTTTATATCTATTTATCTGGGTATTTTTATGGGCATAAATAGACCTCAATGGTAACTTTTTATGGGTAAAAATGGAAGTTTTATGGCTATTATTCCCGCCCTGACACAAACGCGAATAGTGAAATCATCAGTGCCAACGCAATCAAAAAAATCACCGGCATAATCCAAGCGTAGGGCACATGTAATGTTCCCATCAAAAAAGTCATGGCAACTGGCATAGCACATGATGAAAAATTCATCACCGCAGATGCATTGGCTTTATCAGCACTTTGTTTCATGGACAGCGGTAAAATCGTCCCGCCAATAATGGGATGCCCAATGCAAAAGAATGCCATCGGAATTAACAATGTATACAATGAAACAAAATGAAAAATAAATAAGAAAAATAAAACGAGGGATGCGGAAAGCTCAATGGCAAAAGCCATTTTAAATACTAGCAGTGAATTTAATTTTGATAAACGCACGACGATTAACGCACCGATAAAAGTACCGATAAATGGCGTTAAACTGAGTATTCCGTAAAGAGCGGGTGGGGTGTGTAACATATAAATTCCGATGAAAGGGCCTTCGGCACCAAACACATAAACACACGCACTGGAAAATCCAGCAATGCAAGCGTAACCAATTAATTTTTTATTTAAAAATTTATCCACGTAATTGGAAAAAATATTTTTAAAATGCACGGCATGGAAATCTTTATTGATCAAAGTTTCTGGAAGTTTCACCACTGGAATCAGCAATAACAATCCGTAGAACAATAAAAAATAAAAACAAGCGCGCCAACCCAGGTATTGTACCAACACACCACCCACTGCGGTTGAAACGCCGGGCACAATCGCAAACGCCAACATCAACAATCCTGTTATTTTTCTCGCTTGTTCTTCAAAATAAAAATCGTTGATCATAGCAAAACTAATCACCAGTCCCGCACTCGAGCCAATCGCTTCTAAAAATCGTCCGGTAATTAACAGTGCAAATGAATCTACGGGCGATGCCAAAATACTAAATAGCGAACCCAACGTTGCAATTACAATGCCAACATACAATGCCGATTTTCTGCCGTAGCGATTGGCTAGCGGCCCATAAATTAATTGACCGATGGCATATCCCAACAAAAAACTTGTCACGACCAATTGTGTGGAACCAACGTTCTTTCCAAAAAAGTTGGCAATTTGCGGCAGCGCAGGCGTCATGACAATCGCGCCCATCGCAGCGAACGCGCTTAACAACATCAATGAAATAATATGCGGTACTTTGCTTTTCAGTCGATACAGTTGTTCGGATTGTGATTCCATACAAGACCTTTACAATTATCCTACAGGAATTTTATACTGCCTGCGAACTCATTATCGAGTGGATTTTGGGCTAAAATAATATATACTCCAGGGTATATATTATTTATAGTGCGAGGTGGCCCATGGCAGCAATAAAAAAACGATCGAAATCTTCCAAAAAAATAATGCTAAAAAAGCGTGGCGCAAAATCCGTTCGCACAAAAAGCAATATCAAAACAACAACGCTTTTTATGAATGGCCAAAGCCAAGCGGTTAGAATTCCCAAAGAATATCGCATGCCGGGAAAAAAAGTGTATATCAAGAGAAGCAGGAACTGTATCATACTCATCCCAAAAGAAGATTTATGGAATTTATTTTATGAAAGTCTATATGAGTTTTCAGACGATTTTATGAAAGATGGTAGGAATCAACCACTACCGCAAGATCGAGGAGAATTTTTCAAATGAAATACATGATGGATACCAACATTTGCGTTTATATTATGAATAAACGTCCAGTGCAAGTGATCGAAAAATTTCATCGCTGCAACATGGAAGAAATCGGGGTCTCTTCGATTGTTTTGTCAGAACTCCATTACGGTGCGCACAAAAGCCAACAAGTTGAAAAAAATTTACTGGCTATTAATAAGTTTTCTATCCCCGTTCAAGTGATTTCTTATGATGAATGCGCAGCAGAATGTTGCGGGGAAATTCGCGCCATGCTAGAAAAGGCGGGAACCATTATCGGAGCCTACGATTTAATGATCGCCGCACACGCCATCAGCCTGAACGCAACACTGATCACCAACAATCTCAAAGAATTTTCACGTATTAAAAAATTAAAATGTGAGAATTGGGTTTAATTTCTTCAAATAGACATTTGTTAAAAACGCGGTATTGCGCAAGTCTTTAAAACAGGGCATCTTCCTGTTTCATAGCCAAGTTTTTATTTGTAACTACAATTAAATGAGTGTATGATGGTGATGCGTATTACTTTTGATCCTGAAAAATCATTAAAAAATTTACGCGAAAGAAATTTACCATTTGATTGTGTAATTGATTTTGAGTGGGAGACAACATTAACCTGTCGGGATGAAAGGCGTGATTACCCTGAAATACGTTACATTGCAATTGGTTATTTGAGTGAGCGTTTGCATGTACTGTGTTTTACGCCAATTGATTCTGGTATTCGCGTAATTAGTTTTCGCCGTGCTAATAAACGAGAGATAAAACGATATGAAAAAGAAATTAAAAAAAAATACACAACGGAAGTTATCACGCAAGCCGCTAACCAATAAATCAGGTGAGGTGCGCGAACTCACTGGTAAAGATATTCGCGCTATGCGTCCTGCGATGGAGGTGTTGCCAAGCGAATTAATTAAAATCCTGCCCAAACGCACAGTGGGGAAAAGAGGCTTGCAAAAAACACCCACTAAAATTTCTGTGACAGTGCGATACAATCGCGATGTCGTTGATTATTTTAAATCGACCGGCGACGGCTGGCAATCGCGAATGAATAATGCATTACAGGATTGGATTAAAATTCATCGTCGTTCGGCATGAAAGAGCACGAAATCAACTGATTTTCTCAATTAAATAATCAAATAAATCCAATGGTTCTATTATTTTTGGAAGCGGGTAGATTTATTAGCTGATGGATAGCTTCAAACACCATTCTAAAATTTTTATCATACTTTTTTTCTAGGTTTTCAATTTTCTGCCTTAATTCTTGATGAGAATCTATCATTTTTCGTAATCGCACAAATGTTCGCATAATTTCAATATTAACCCAGATGGCCTGTTGGCTATGTAGCACACTAGAAAGCATTGCAATCCCCTGCTCGGTAAATACGTAGGGTAGATATACCGCTCGCCAATGAAGATGCGATATTACCGCACTTCATCACTCGCGGTATATCCTGATTGAAACGCAAACGTAAAATGAATTCACGTTTGCTAAATCTAAGGGGAGAATCACGATTCTCCCCTTAGAAACCCCATCGTGAGAAGACACTTCAAAATGCGATAAAAAAATCGCATTTTGAAGTGAAGTGGGTATATCGGCGTCCGCCCCAACTTGAGGTCACAGTTTGTGACCTCAAGATTTCTAATTCATCCTCGCTGATTTGGAACATAAAATCCACGGGGAAACGCGTCAAGTTACGCTTTACTGCTTGAACTAGAACTTTTGTTTCTACGCCATATAATATTGCAAGGTGCGAATCAAGCATAACTCTCTCGCCTCGTATATTTATAATACATTTTTGAATTTCTTCTACCAACAAATCAGTGTCATCTGATGTTGTCATAAAAAATTTCCATCAAGCTAATTCAGTGGGGATAATTCTTGCAGATACAAGAAAAAATGCAATACGTGGTTTTTATAAATCCCCGCACCAACTCTGCAACACCGTCATCGCAACAACGGTTGCGGTTTCTGTGCGCAAAATACGAGGGCCTAATGATAATATCGAAAAATTTTGCTGCAATGCGTTCTCTATTTCTGCTTGACTAAAACCACCTTCCGGGCCAATGGTAAGTAGGCAGTTTTTTATTTTTTCTGACAACATGTTTTGCTCTGTTGGACGCGGACAGCAAATAAATTTTATTTTTTCGTTTTGTGTTATCCATTCTGAAAATGGCATAACGGGATGCACAACAGGCACCGCACAGCGCCCTGATTGTTCGGCCGCAGAAACAGTGATCGCTTGCCAATGTGCAATTCTTTTTTCCATGCGTTCGGCGGATAATTGCACTTGGCAAAATTCGCTGAAGAGTGGTGTGATTTCTGCAACACCCAATTCCGTTGCTTTTTGAATCGCATAATCCATGCGATCGGAGCGCGAAATCCCTTGTCCCAAATGAATGCGCAATGGTGATTCTGTTTTTCGTTCGTGATATTTTCCAATTTCGATGCATGCAATTTTTTTTTGTTCGGACTGGATGGTGGCATCATATTCACCATCCTTCTCATTAAAAACAAATAATGTATCGCCCGTTTTTTTTCGTAACACTTGCAACAGATGATGGCTCGCATTTTTTTCAAGCATCACCGTCAAGCCGGTGGTTAAATGATGAGGATGGTAAAGTCGAATGCGTCTCATAATGATCGAGGAAATTTCCGGTTTTCTGTTTTAATTTTACGACCTATTTTTTTTACATCGTCTGCGGGTGGTAAATTTTCAGGAAAAATATTCTTTTGTTTCAATAAATCTCTGACATCATGATTATTTTTCACATGCTCTTTTGTAATATGATCTTCACCTCGTAACTGATCCCGCGTTACATTAAAGGTAGTGATTTCATTCGAAAAATCTTTCGCTTTAATTGTAATGGTTGGTAAAAAATCAGCTAACGCACGTTGATCGGGTACACCTAATTTGTTTTTCATTTCTTGAGTTGAATAACCACCAAATAATGCATTATCACCTTTGCTACGTATACGCGCAAAGCCCTTGCTATCTACACCACGTTCAAATAATACACCGGATAAAAGTTTTTCCGATCGTGATAATTTTTCTCTTGCTTGTAATCGCTCAACATCCGCAAAACGACGTTCGATAATCTCTTGCTTACGCGTCTGGACAGCAAAATAGGTTTGGGCAAACGCAATTTGCGTTTTCTTAGAATCACCATTTTGAGCGATCAAATAGCAAGCGTAACGTGTCAATTTGATATCCCGAATCTCTCTCTGACTGCTTGATCCCAGTGAAACCATTTTGTTGGTATCAACAAAATGGTGCGCAATGTCTTGCCTTGAATTTGAGCAAGCTTTTTTTGCTTTATCAACAACTTTAAGGAAATTTCGCCATTCATCGTATCCCAACAGACTCTGTAAATCTCGCCCAAACCAAAATTCAATACTTCCTTCTTGGTTGACTGCTTTTTCAAAATTTTCGTGCAATGTTACAATTTGATTTTTTTCCATAAATCTAGGCTCCGTTTTTTACGCACTTGCTCCGTCAAGATGATTTGCTTCGCAAATCCCGCTCACTGACGTGCGCGGCTCTTTGTTTATTGATGCGCTCTGCCGTCTAATAACCACTGCCACACTGGCATTATTTTAATTTTATATTTTTTCTTAGCGACTTGTAGTATTAATTCGTCTTCAGTATCTTCTGTCAATATGTATCCTTGCATAATGGAATGATGTTGCATCGCCTCAATTAACCCATTGCATTCGCGTTTTTTAGTATCCTCATTGTCAATTGATAAAGTAACTTGGTATGCCGCGATGATTTGATGCGCCTCCTTGATAAGAAAATCACATTCTTTCTCATTTTTGTGAAAATATATTTCCGAGTACCTTCTTCTGAGTTCAAGATAGACAATATTTTCTAGCAAACGCCCGCGATCTTCGCTATGGCGAAACCCAATTTTATTTGCCATGGCCACATCATTAAAATATATTTTTTTGTGATAACGCGTTTGTTTTTTCAGAGAGTCATCATAAACATTAACCAAATAACACAAATAGCTATTTTCAAAATACTGACAATATTCTGAAACGGTAGAATGATTTGCTACCTGTATTGTGTCTTTTAGTTTGTTGTAGGAAACTTCTTTACCCACGTTACTCGCCAAATAATGCGTCAACACACGAATCGGCCGCTCGGTAGTAATTTTATATCGAGCAATAATATCGCGATACAATATATTTTCATACAATACCGACAAATAATCAGGATCGATTTGTGTTAATTGAAATGGTAAACCACCTTTAGAAAAGTAGTCATTAAATTGTTTTTTAATTTGCGCGCGGGTGACGGTATTGAAATGTTGCGTAGTCAACAGTTCAGGCTGCTTCGCGCGCAAGAATTCGTGAAATGAAAATGGGTACAACACTAAGCACGAATATCTACCCGTTAGATGTGTGCCCAACTCTCTGCTCAACATATTTGCGTTAGAGCCAGTGATAAATACTTTATAACCATGATCATGTAGTCGACGAACAAAGCGTTCCCAGCCTACAATATTTTGAATTTCATCAAAGAAAAATGTATTTTGCGGGCCATACAATTCAATCAACAACTCAAGCAGTGTTTGAAAATCGCTTAATTGGAAATTAACGAAACGATCATCATCAAAATCGACCCAAAAATCAGATTGTTTGTAGTGCGCTCGAATATGCTGAAGCAAGGTAGATTTCCCGACGCGACGCATGCCAGTAATAATCGTTACCAGTCCGTGGATAAAGTGACGAGGCAATTCCGACTCAATATCACGCCTGGTATCAATATCACGCCGTATTGTAACTGATTGATCTAAAATTATTTTTTTTATATCTTGTTTGTTCATTGGTATTTCTGCTATTGATAGTAGCAAGATACCATGGAAAGTTGCTATTGGCAACAGCAGGTTATTTGCCTCGAAAACACCGCTCACTGACGTGCGCGGCTCTGTTTTTATTTACTTGGCCGCTTCCAAGTCTTTACGGTTTTTTGTTCTGCGCGAGTTAAGGTTAATTGCTCAGCGGGTGCGCTTTTGGAAACAGCAGAACCTGCAGCAATCGTTGCATTTTTCCCAATTTTAATGGGTGCGATAAGCGAGGTGTTAGAGCCAATGAATGCACCGTCACCAATTTCTGTTGTCCATTTGTTTGCACCATCATAGTTACACGTGATGGTGCCCGCCCCCACATTTACATTTTTTCCAATCACCGCATCACCCAGATACGTCAAATGACTGGCTTTGCTATTTTCACCCAGCACGGTTTTTTTGGTTTCAACAAAATTGCCGATTTTGGATTTCGTTTTTAAAATCGTTTCAGCGCGCACCCGCGCAAACGGACCCACTTCACATCCTTCTTCAATCACTGCACCTTCAATCACAGAGTTTGCAAAAATTTTCACATTCGCGCCAATTTTGGAATTTTTAATCACCACATTCGGACCAATGTCACATCCGGCACCAATAAAAACATTGCCTTCCAAAATAATATTAATATCTAATTTTGCACTCGGCTGAATGGAGACATCTCCGCGAATATCCAAACGCGCAGGATCCATGATAGTAACACCGTTATAAGCCAATTCGCGCGCCAATTCTTGTTGATAATGACGTTCTAATGTTACCAATTGCCATTGATCGTTCACACCACTTGCTTCGTGTGAATTCATTGCAGAAATGCCGCGCACAGCGACACCATCTTCGACAGCCAATGCAATCATGTCTGTCAAATAATATTCTTTTTGCGCGTTTTTGTTGGATAATTTCGGCAAACATTTTTTTAAAAATTGCGCGGGGGCTGTCACAATGCCGGTATTAATTTCTTTGATCGCGCGTTGCGCGCGTGTCGCATCTTTTTCTTCGATGATGCCAACAATATTATCTTCATGATCGCGCACAATACGCCCAAATCCAGCGGGATTGTCTACTTCCGTCACTAACAAACCAATACTTTGTTTCGGTGTTTCTTTCAATAATAATTGCAATGTTCTTTTGGAAATGAGTGGCACATCGCCGTACAAAACCAACACGCGCTCGTCATCGCGACAAGCGGGCAATGCTTGCATAACGGCATGCCCCGTTCCCAATTGTTCTTTTTGAAATACCCAATCTACCGGCAAATGTGGCAATGCTTGCGGTAATGCAGAGCCGCCGTTGCCATAAACCACGTGAATTTTTGTAGGGCTTAATGATTCGGCAATTGCAACCACGCGCTCGAGCATAGTCACACCACCCAGCGCATGCATCACCTTGGGCATCGACGATGCCATGCGTTTTCCCTTCCCTGCCGCCAAAATAACAACGCGCAGTGTCATGCTCCCTCCTAACGCCGCTTCTTCAGTTTATCTCGCAATAAACTAATGGCGCGCAACTGTGCTGCTGTTTCCGCTAATTCTGATAGTGCTGTCGAATATTCCACATCCGATTTTTTTTCAGCCAACATTCTTTCTGCGTGCAATCTTCCTGCTTGGATTGTCGCTTCATCCAAATCTTCTGCGTGCAAAGCAGTATCCGCCAACACAGTAACTATCGTAGGTTGAATTTCCAGCATACCACCTGACATGTAAAACACTTCTTCTTTGCCATCTTTTAGCGTGGCACGAATTTGCCCCGGTTTTAACACAGTTAAAAGCGGCGCGTGTCCTGGGTAAATACCAATTTCACCAACACTGCCGGTCACAGAAACAAACGTCACTTCCCCATTGTAAATGGAAGCTTCAGCACTCACGATGTCAAGAATTAATGTATTCATAAAAACGATTATTCACTTTGCAATTTTTTAGCACGCTCTATCGCTTCATCGATTGTGCCAACCATATAAAATGCTTGTTCAGGCAAATCGTCATAATCACCATTCAATATTCCTTTAAAACCCGCCAAAGTATCATTCAGCGAAACATATTTTCCAGGCGCGCCCGTAAAAATTTCCGCAACGAAAAATGGCTGTGACAAAAAGCGCTGAATTTTCCGCGCGCGTTGCACTGTTGTCTTATCTTCCGCGGATAATTCATCCATCCCTAAAATTGCGATGATATCTTTTAATTCTTTGTAACGTTGCAACATACTTTGCACGCTGCGCGCAATGCGATAATGCTCTTCGCCCACAATCAATGGATCCAATTGACGACTGGAAGAATCCAGTGGATCAATCGCAGGATAAATACCAAGCTCTGCAATTTGACGAGATAACACAACAGTTGCATCCAAATGCGCAAACGTTGTCGCAGGTGAGGGGTCAGTCAAATCGTCTGCGGGAACATACACCGCTTGAATTGATGTGATAGAGCCTTTTTTGGTGGATGTGATGCGCTCTTGCAAATCACCCATTTCTTTTGCAAGTGTTGGTTGATAACCTACTGCAGATGGCATACGACCGAGCAATGCAGATACTTCTACACCCGCTAATGTGTAACGAAAAATATTGTCAATAAATAATAAGACGTCACGACCATCGTCGCGAAATTTTTCGGCGAGTGTTAATCCTGTTAAACCTACGCGCAAACGATTGCCCGGCGGTTCATTCATTTGTCCGTAAACCAACGATACTTTATCCAATACGTTCGAGTCTTTCATTTCATGATAAAAATCGTTGCCTTCGCGCGTGCGTTCACCTACACCCGCAAAAACGGAAAATCCACTGTGCTCGACGGCAATGTTGCGAATTAATTCCATCATGTTAACCGTTTTTCCAACGCCGGCACCTCCGAACAATCCAATTTTGCCGCCCTTGAGAAAAGGAATGACCAAGTCAATTACTTTGATACCCGTTTCTAAAATTTGTGCGCTGTTGGCTTGCTCCAAAAACGAGGGTGCTTCACGATGAATAGGCATGCGTTCATCGGTTTGAATGGGGCCTAATTCGTCGATGGGTTTTCCCAACACATTCATGATACGACCTAACGTTTTTTCACCCACGGGAACCATGATGGGCTTGCCGGTATTTTTCACCGTCATGCCGCGTTTTAATCCTTCTGTCGGACCCATCGCAATCACGCGCACGATACCATCGCCCAATTGTTGCTGAACTTCCAACGTCAAATCTTTTTCAGGCAAATAGAGTGCGTCAAAAATATTGGGGACGGCTTTGCGTGAAAATTCCACGTCAACCACTGCGCCGATAACTTCTGTGATGTGACCTTGGTCCATAATACCCTCGATTTTTTTTATTCACTCGCTACCGCTCGTGTCTATGTCCTGATTTATTTTCACTCGCTACCGCTCGTGTCTGCGTCCCAAAAAATGGACATAGACGCGACCGGTAGGGAGCGAAATTATCTCAACGCCTCAGCACCGCTGACAATTTCTGCAATTTCTCGCGTGATGCCCGCTTGTCGCGCATTGTTATATGCCAATTGCAATTCTTTAATAATGTCTTTTGCATTATCCGTTGCATTTTGCATCGCAACCATGCGCGCCGCTTGCTCGCATGCAATATTTTCAATCACTGCTTGATACACCTGCGATTCAATGTAACGCACGAGCAACATCGTTAATAATTTTTTTGCCGCGTCAGGCTCATACAAATAATCCCAACGCACATGATCAAGCGTTGCATCTTCATCATGTTGCAACGGCAATAATTCTCGAATAAACGGTTTCTGCGTCATTGCATTGATAAACTCATTCGCACAAATATAAATACGATCACATCTTTCTTGGTCGTAACTTCTCAGTAATGTTTGCGCAACGCCCACCACATCTTCCAAAGCAGGCGTATCGCCAAGATGCGTTGCCGCTCCAGAAATATGCGCGCCATGTCGCGAAAAAAATCCTTGGGCTTTTCGACCAATCACACATATGTCGACACCCACTTTCTGATCATTCCAATGTTTCATTTCCAAAATCACTTTGCGAAATAAATTAATATTGAGACCGCCACACAATCCGCGATCAGTAGAAATAATAATAAAGCCGACACGCTCGACTTGCTCGCGCCGCAGCATGTAGGGATGTCGATACTCAGCATGCGAAGACGCAACATGACGAATCACGCGGTGAATTTTTTGTGCGTAAGGGCGCGATGTGTTCATGCGTTCTTGTGCTTTTCGCATTTTACTCGCAGCAACAAGCTGCATCGCGCGCGTAATTTTTTGCGTGCTGTTAACACTGCCAATCTTGGTATGAATTTCACGTGCTGTCGACATAACTACCTATGAATAACTCACGTTGTTTTTTTTAAACGTCTGAATCGCGTCAATCATTGTTTTTGCCAATTCATCTGAATATTCCGGCTTATCATTGATAGATTTTAATAATGAGGTTTGTTGATCTCGAAAATAAGAAAGCATCGCTGTTTGAAACTCAAATACTTTTTTCACCGGAACATCATCCATCAAACCTTTGTCCACCGCCAACCAAAGCACGGCCATTTCTGCCACTGACCAGCCCATGTATTGAGGCTGTTTTAATAATTCGATGGTGCGTTGACCGCGCATTAATTGTTTGCGCGTTAATTCATCCAGGTCAGATGCAAATTGAGAAAATGCTTCGAGCTCACGATATTGCGCCAAAGCAATGCGCACAGGACTCGCCAATTTTCTGATAATTTTAGTTTGCGCAGCGCCGCCAACACGCGACACTGATAATCCTGCATTCACCGCGGGGCGAATGCCCGAATTAAATAATCCAACATCCAAAAATATTTGTCCGTCGGTAATCGAAATTACGTTGGTAGGAATGAACGCAGAAACGTCACCCGCTTGTGTTTCAATAATTGGAATTCCCGTGAGCGAACCTGTTTTACCTTTCACTTTTCCTTCGGTAAATTTTTCAACATACTCCGCAGTGACGCGAGACGAGCGCTCTAGCAAACGCGAATGCAAATAAAACACATCGCCAGGATAAGCTTCGCGACCAGGTGGGCGACGCAACAACAACGAAATTTGACGATACGCCCACGCTTGCTTGGTTAAATCATCATAAATAATTAACGCATCTTCACCGCGATCACGAAAATATTCGCCCATGGTGGTGCCGGCATATGGTGCTAAATATTGCATCGCGGCCGCATCGGATGCATTGGCGCACACAATAATGGTGTGTTTCATCGCATCGTGTTCTTCCAACACACGAACCACTGAAGCAACCGACGATGTTTTTTGCCCCACCGCAACATAAATACATTTCACGCCAGTATTTTTTTGATTAATGATGGCGCCGATCGCAATAGCAGTTTTCCCCGTTTGACGATCGCCGATAATTAATTCTCGCTGACCACGTCCAATCGGTGTCATCGCATCGATGGATTTAATTCCAGTTTGCATAGGTTGCGACACCGGGTAACGATCAATCACGCCAGGCGCAATTTTTTCAACGGGCGCTGTTAAATTGGTTTTGATGGGGCCTTTGCCATCAATGGGGTTACCTAACGCATCCACCACGCGACCCAGCAGCGCATCGCCAATCGGCACTTCTAAAATTCGACCTGTGCAACGCGCGGTCATCCCTTCGCGCAAATGTTCGCCGCTACCCAACACAACAGCGCCGACAGAATCTCGCTCTAAATTAAATGCCAAACCAAATGTGTCGTTAGAAAATTCAATCATTTCTCCATACATGACGTCACTCAAACCATAAATACGCACAATGCCATCTTTTACACTCACGATGGTGCCTTCGGTCTGAATTTCAGGCTTGATGTCAAATTTAGCAATGCGTGAACGAATAATATCGCTAATTTCGGATGGTTGAATTTGTTGCATGGTCATGCGGTCCTCATCAAATCTGATTTCATTCGTCTTAGTTGGCCAGCCACGGAGGCATCCATTACCCAATCTTTTGAGCGTACCAATAATCCGGCCATCACAGCCTTATCGTGCAGAAAATGGATGTGTAATTCCTGATTTAATTTTTCCGCCAATTGTTGTGTTACTGATTTTTGTTCTGCCGCATTAAGAAGCTTTGCTGATGTGACAGTCAATGCTAAATAATCCGATTTTTTCGCAAGTGATTCTTCAAACAATACTGAAATATCCGGCAATAATTGCAACCGTTTATGCTCTGCCAACAATTGCAAAAAATGAGTGAGGTCAATAAACACTGATTTTGCCGCAGCATCTGTTAATGCTGCTTGCAACACATTCGCAAGCAATTCACACCATTGTACACTGCTGTAATTGGGATTTTTCAACAATGCGGCAACGCGATCATCTTGCACTGCAAAAGATAATACATGTAATGCGTGAGACCACACAGACAATTGCCGTTTTTCATCAGCAAAAGTAAATGCGGCATTGGCATAGGGTCTCGCAACAGAAATGGTGTTTATCATAATTTATGCGCGCGCCTCAGATTTCAAGTATTTCGACACCAATTGATCACTCACCCCTTTATCTACTTCATGCTGCAAAATCTTTTCAGCACCCATGATAGCAAAAGTCGATACTTCTTTGATTAATGTTTCTCGTGCGCCATGATGCTCGCGCTCAATATCACTTTTCGCGATGGCGAGTAAGCGATTCCCTTCTTCGTGTGCACGTACCTTACCTTCTTCGACAATATGATTAGCACGCTGATTCGCCTGCTCAATGATATGAGCTGCTTGTGTTTTCGCTTCTGTTAAAATCTCAGTGGCTTTGTGATGCGCCAACTCCAAATCACGCGCCGCTTTTTCCGCCGACGCCAATCCATTCGCAATTTTTTCGCGACGCTCATCCATGGCCTTCATCAACGGCGGCCACACAAAACGCATCGTAAACCAGACGAAAATCACAAAAGTGATCATCTCACCCAATAATGTGAGATTCAAATTCATATTAACCGCCTTTTGCAGATGCTAATGTTTGTAACGCCGCAGATAACACGGGATTTTTCGCAAACAAGAAATATAAACCGATGACTACGGAAACCACGGCAAATGCGTCGAGCAAGCCCATCACCACAAACATTTGCAAACGCAACATGCTGGTTAATTCAGGCTGTCTTGCGACACCCTCCAAAAATTTTCCACCGAGTAGTCCCATGCCAATCGCAATACCCAATCCGCCAAGACCAATTAATATGGCAACGGCAAGCACGGTGGAACTAGACACTGAACTAATAATACCTTCCATCACAACACCCCTTTTATTTTTTAGTAAATCAATGCGGTTCCGACGCCATACTCAAATAAATGATTGTCAGAATCATAAAAATAAATGCCTGCAGCGTAATAATCAGAATATGAAAAATTGCCCAAATACTACCAGGCAACCACTGCAACCACCAAGGAATTAATGCGGCAATTAAAATAAAAATAAGCTCGCCCGCAAACAAATTACCGTACAACCGAAATGCCAACGAAAAAGGTTTGGCCACATCTTCCATCACGCGAAACAAAATGTTCACGGGAAATAACCAGGGGCCGAAAGGACGCGTCAATGCTTCTTTCAATGAGCCGCGCACCCCTTTCATTTTAATGCTGTAAAAAATAATCAGGAAGAATACGGAAATAGACAGCGCGAAAGTTTGATTCAAATCAGCTGTCGGCACTGCGCGAAAATGATCAACACCAACATACCCCATGGCGCGCGGCAGCAAATCTACCGGAACCAAATCCATCAAGCTCAACAAAAACACCCACGCAAAAATGGTGAGTGATAATGGTCCGATCAGTTTATCTTTACCGTGAAATACATCTTTCACTGTATTATCGATCGCTTCTACCACCCATTCTACAAAGTTTTGCGCACCGCTTGGCACACCTGCATGCGCTTTTCGCGCAACCCAATAAAAAAATCCTAAAAATAAAACACCAAGCACAATGGAAACAAATAAAGTATCTAAATGAAATGCGGCCAGTGCCTGCGTTGTGCCCGGCAATTGCCCGTGCCAATAATGCAGATGGTGCTCGATGTAAGCAGCGCTTGTTAATTTTTCAACCGCCATTTGCCATTTTCCTCATACTCATCGGAAAAAAATAAGCTGCATATGCACTCAAAAATCCCGTCAACAATGGCGCCAATAAAATAGCGCCGCTTCGCAACAATAACACAGCCAATACCACCATCACCAAAAGCTTAATCAATTCGCTCCAATAACATGACCACAATATTGCTTTTGGGCGACACTGCTGCTTGCGCGTAAAAAAATAAAAAGCCGAAACGCCGGTTGGAATTGCTGCCAACAATCCACCAAATAACACAGATCGAGCAACAATATGCCCAAACATCGCCAACGCGAGCGCTGTGATCACACCCACCGCAACCCATTGCCATTGCAGCAAGCGAGACATTGTTGCTGGAATCGCACGCACAATCACACCCCGCTATGTTAATAGCGCGTTAAATGCGGCGAGTATAAAGGGTTTCACCCGAATTCGCAACGGATTCAATGGGATAGAATATTTAGCTTTTTGCGCTCAAAACAGGTAATATTTTGCTCAACTTAATTATTTAAAAATGATTCATATGTACATTTTTATTTCGGTTGATTTTGATGGAACGCTGTCCAGCTCACGCAATGACTTGTCACACCAAGCGTTCCTCAATTTTGTAACCTCACTTCTGGAGGAAAAGTCAAGTACGACAATCGTCCTGTTGATAGGTTCCGCAAGGCAAAGCATCACTTATGATCTGATTGGTGCCTATCGAAATCGGAATGGCTCCTGTTTTAACTTTATGACAAAAATGCTGGCGGAAATCACCACGCAGTACCCACAGGCAAAAAATCGCGTTATCCTGGATAAATTTTTATTGGAAGATTTGGATCAGGAAACGCTGCCAGGCACACACTTTGATCGCGCCGTAAAAGATACTCGGCCTGAAGCAGAAAAAATTGCAGAATTAATAAAACCATATAATCTAGCGTTGGAATCTGTATTGGACGAATATATGCGACAATCATGGGTTAAGTGGTTGAAACATCGGCACGATTATGAAAAGCGATCGCTGTTGCTTCAACAATTTCAGCATGTTGTTCAAACTTATTTAACATTGCCAGAAAATCAAAACGTCCAACATTTTTTTTATTTTATTGACGATGTAATCAAAATTGCGAAATCGAATCACCAATTTTTCTCCTGCTTTCCAGAATTTGTACCAAAAGAATTATCATTTGAGATTTTTCACTATGAAAATGGTGAGTTTTGCATGAGCCCAGATGCAAAATGTGACTGCTACACTCTGCAACCAATTTACGGTCAAGGTCAGTTTTATCCTGAGTTAACGACATGTATAGTAGCCTCCATCGCTCGCCCCGGAGAATTGTTGACCTTATTTACGGCGATTATTAGCGACAATAACGTGGAGTTATCTGAGCATTACATAAACTACATAAGTAAAGTTGGCAGAATTAATCCCGCGTGGGAATCTTATGTGACTCATGCACGCGAAATCGGATTTTTCACTGCCTGCAAAAAAAATCGACCAGAAATAGCAATCCAATTAATCCCTCTTTTAAGAGAAAGAAGCCATTTTTTCCCAGGGATACGCTATTTTGCCAACACAAAAGATTGGGGAACTGTGGATAAAATTATTTGTGTTTTACTAACTCAACAATCTCAAATTGCAATGCCATTCATACTGGAACTACTGAATTTTTTGATCACACACAATCGAATTGAAATATTAAAAATGATGCGGGATTCTAAGATTATCCCAGAAACTTGCAACTCCCTCATCCGATGCGCTATCGAACTTACTGACAATTCAAAACCCATGCTAACCCCATTATTGCTGTCAGAATTGATTGCCATATTAAAAAAATTACACGGCGATATAAGCCCACAGTTACTAACCCTGCAGCGTCATCTGGATGTCATTGGGCAATCCAATTCTTCCAAGGAACTGAACGATGTTTATCTGCTGACACTTTTATATTTGTGTGATGAATCCACATTCGTTAATCGCTCCTACCAGGCAGCGTTAATTCATTCCCTTTTCTGTACATGCATCATGCAGACTGAAAGTATGCAAAGAATGCTGGCATTATCTCAAAAAAAAACTACCGATGAAAGCCGTTTTTTATTTTGCGTTAAACAATTTCGCGCAGCACAATTTACACTATTTGCAACACCGTTGATCAACAAACTCAATCATGAATCCGATCTACTGGATTGGTGTTTAAAAAAAATATACTCGAATGATTTTATACCGCGTGCAAAAATACAAGAATATGCAGACTTAGTCGCGAATGTTTTTCATCGATTAGAAGCCGTAGAATCCACACCTATGCAACGTCTTCAGAGCACGATCGCCGGTGAAATTGCTGAGCGTGAACGTGTTGCATATTACGACCCCAACATGCAAAGCTACTATCGCGCATTGCGCTTTGCACTTTTAAATTTATCTGAAAATAGACTGAATCATGAATCAATTTCAGAGGTAATTCAGAAATGCGGGTGCGCGCTACAACAACTACCGATCGGAAAAAGAAGTTTCCCATTCTTTAACAAAGGCAGTTCTGCAACTGCCCAATTACATACAACGTTTATTAAAAACTTACCAAACTGGATCCTTGAGCAATTTAATCGTCTTATTGCAGAAGAAATGCCCTTCTATCAAATCTCCTGACTCGCTGAAAATGACAATGCTATTTTATTTATCATGATAAGATAACGAAATTTTGGGAGTTATCGATGTCATTTCAAAAATCCGTGAGCACGTTAACACTCCTGTCTTCCGCCGTTGCAGGTATTATCGGCTCCGGCTGGTTATTAAGCCCCTTAGTTTGCGCGCGTTTAGTTGGACCCGCGGCGATTTTAAGCTGGATTATTGGCGGACTATTGATGATGGTGGTTGCGAGCACCTTTGTTATTCTTACGCGCAATTTGCCAATCACAGGTGGCACAGTACGGTTTTTTCAATTAACGCACGGACATTTTGCAGGTTTTGGATTTTCATGGATTGCGTGGCTCGCGTGGGTTGCCGTCGCCCCCATCGAAGCACTCGCGATTTTGCAATACAGCGCGAATTATATTCCATATTTAATGACGCACACTGCAACACCCATGTTAACACCGATGGGTTTTGTCGTTGCCACAAGTTTACTAATTTTTATTGCGATAATTAACGCAATGGGTATGGATGTGTATCGACGCATCAATCATTTTATTTTGGCGTTTAAATTAATTATTCCGATTACCGCATCGATTTTATTAATCACTACACAATTTCACGCGCATTATTTTACGCAAACCGATTTTATGCCCTACGGTATCAAAAGTGTTTTTGCCGCATTGCCACTGGCCGGTGTGATTTATTCGTTTATCGGTTTTAATCCAGTGGTACAATTGGCCGCGGAATCACATAGCCCAAAACAAGCAATCCCCATTGCAATTTTCGGCGCATTATTTATTTGCATGATTATTTATGTGCTCGTACAAATTGCTTTTATCGCAGCATTGCCGCCAGACAGTATGTCGCACGGTTGGGCACACATTCGTTTTGTCAATGATGCGGGGCCTTTCGCAGGTTTATTGGCATTGCTCGGTTTTGGTTGGTTTGTAAAGTTGTTGTATGTGGATGCGGCGATTTCGCCATTAGGAACAGCGTTGGTACAAGCACTGGCAACCACACGCATCACTTTCGCAATGGCGCAAAATCGTTATCTGCCACAATTTTTATTGCAAGTAAATAAAAATGGCGTGCCGCTGCGCGCGTTAATTTTAAATATCGTCATTGGATTTATATTTCTGTTGCCGTTTCCGGGTTGGCAACAGATGGTGGGATTTTTGGTGTCGTGTTTGGTCATTGGTTATGTGGTGGGGCCTATGTCGCTCATGGTGCTCACCAAGCAAAAACCAGAAATATTTAAACCGTTGCAACAATGTTTCATGTATCTTATTTGTTTTATTGCATTTTATATTTGTAATTTACTTATTTTTTGGTCTGGCTGGACTATTGTTTATAAAGTATTAATTTTATTTGCGGTCGGATTTATTTTGTTGTTCGCGATTCGCCGTACAGAATTGAAAATATTACGCGGTAGTTGGGCAGTGATTTATTTAATGGGGATGGGAGTGTTAAGTTTTTTCAGCAGTTTTGGCGGTAATCATGCCATTCCATTTGGCATTGATTTTCTCGTTGTCGCTGCTTTTACATTGTTTATTTATCTCATCGCGTTTTACTTAACCCACAAAACAACGCATTCGTTAGATTGGGTGGATGAAATAACGTAGCGCCCCAGGGCCTGTCAGGCCCTAACGAATTCGCGTTAACAATTTTTCCAATTCCGCATCGTTTTGAAATTCAATCACGAGCTTGCCGCGACCTTGAGCGTTTTGAATAACGGAAACTTTTAAGCCTAATTTTTGATGCAACTCTTCTTGTAGGACAGCGTGGGTGCGGGTTGTTGTTACGGCTAATGAGGATTGCTGCATCATCTGACGAATCAAATTTTCGGTTTCGCGCACAGACAAGCGACGCGCGACAATTTGCGCTGCTGCCGCACTTTGTTTTTCTTCTGGCAACGATAACAAGGCACGCGCATGGCCCATTTCCAATTGATTTTGTTGCAACAATTCATGCACGTCGCACGGTAATTTTAATAATCGCAAAATATTAGTCACCGCAACGCGCGATTTTCCGACCGCGTCGGCAACGACTTGATGCGTCATATTGAATTCTGTCATCAATCGATTCAACGCTGATGCTTCTTCCATAACATTTAAATCGTGACGCTGCACGTTTTCAATTAACGCAACAATCATCGCGGTTTCATTATTCATGTCGCGCACAATCGCGGGAATATATTCTAATTCCGCCAATTGCGCCGCGCGCCAACGGCGCTCGCCCGCTATAATTTCATACTGATGATTATCAATGGGGCGAACAATAATGGGCTGAATAACGCCTTGTGTGCGAATCGAATGCGCCAATTCTTCCAGTGTTTCTTGCGCGATAAATTTTCGGGGTTGCGATGCGCCAGGCTTGATGCTTTGTATTGGTAATTTTTTTAATTGCTCGTGAACACTCGTTTGCGTATTTTCAATAGATGCGACTGGTGTATTGAGATCACCAAGCAATGCGTTTAGACCTAAATCACCGAGTGTTTTTCCTAGACCGCGTTTTTTAATGTTCATGAGTACTTTCCTTGTAAAATACCGCTTGCTGACGCGCGCGGCTCAATCATACCGCTTGCTGACGCGCGCGGCTCTGTTCTATCTATTTGCCGCCGCACCACTTCACTTGCGAGTGCTAAATATGCCGCTGCTCCCTGCGAACGATTATCATAACTCAACGCGGGCATGCCATGACTTGGTGCTTCCGCTAATCGCACATTACGCGGAATTACTGAGTGATACACTTTGTCACCAAAATGCTCGAGCAATTGTTCCGACACTTCCACTGTCAATCGCATGCGCCCGTCATACATCGTGCGTAACAAACCCTCAAGCTTTAAATCGGGATTCACTGCGCGACGAATATTATCGATACTGTTCAGCAAACTCGTTAACCCTTCCAGCGCATAATATTCACATTGAATTGGCACGAGCACACTGTGCGCTGCAACCAGCGCATTTAACGTCAACATATTTAACGACGGCGGACAATCGATGATCACAAATTCATAGTGAGATGCCACATCAGTCAATCGTTTTTTCAATTGTTGTTCGCGATTGTCCATGTTTAACAAACGCACTTCAGCAACCGTTAATTTTGCGTTCGCTGGCAGCAAACTAAAACCAAAAGAAGTAATGATTAATGCATCTTGCGCACTTTTTTCGCCGAGCAACACATCGTTTAATGACGCTGAAACTGTTTCTTTCTCAACACCGGAACCTACCGTCGCACTGCCTTGTGGATCACAATCGACCAGTAACACACGGTGTTTAATGGCTGCCAACGATGCGGATAAATTCACACTGGTGGTCGTTTTGCCAACACCACCTTTTTGATTGGCAATCGCGATTATTTTTGCCATCTATTTTCCTTTCAAAATCCCGAGTGTTTGCATCCTTCGTCCCTTCTCCCGCTTTACGGGAGAAGGTTAGGATGAGGGTTTCACAATAATCAACGACCGCTTTGCATTCACACCGGGCACGTGCAACATAACGATGCGTGCGTGCTGACATTCGTTGGGTGATGCATCCGATTTCATCATTAACAATTCGCCGCCTGGTTTCAATAAATTCACTGCGATCTGTGTCAATCTTTCTAGTGATCCCACCGCACGAACTGTCATTGTATCAAAGGGTTTCGCTGGTTGATACGCCTCGGCACGCGCTTGCACCACAGTCACGTTTTTCAACGCCAACGCGCGCACGGCCTGCTGCATAAATTGTGTTTTTTTTCCAACGCTATCGATCAATGTGAATTGTTTTTCAGGAAAATAAACGGCGAGCGGAATCCCCGGCAATCCCGCACCACTACCCACGTCCACAATATTGTTCCCTGTGATATACGGCGCAATCGATAAACTATCTAACAAATGATATGAAATCATTTTATCGAATTCAGTGATGGCCGTAAGATTGTATGCGCGATTCCATTTTTGCAGTAAATGCAAATACTGAATTAATTGCGATTGCTTTTCGGCGGATAATGTCAAATTTAATTGAGATAATCCGGAGTGGAGATTTTTATTTTCAAGAAAAGTCATTGGTTGTTTTATCCGGCTCTGAGCTGCACCACTCTCACAACAAAAACCCACGCGGTGAGAGACTCTTCGATAAATCATGCGATCGAGGATACTTAAAAATCACGTTTTACCAACATAAAACGTGATAATTATCACGTTTTACCAACATGATTTGTAAAATTTATCACGAAATGGTAATATAAATACCATGAAAAGAACCATTTATGCAAAATTATTGGCCTGGAAAAAAAGTGATAGACGTAAGCCATTGATTTTACAGGGCGCTCGACAAGTCGGTAAAACCTACGCGCTGGAAGCCTTTGCACACGCCGAATATCAAAATTACATTTACTGCAATTTTGAAACCAATGTCGATCTTCCCAGCCTCTTTGCAAAAAATATTGAGCCCGCGCAGCTCATCGAAAACCTTGAGATTCAATTTAAGCAAAAAATTCATCCAAACACGACACTCATCATTTTTGATGAGATACAAGCTTGCCCCGAAGCATTAAACAGTTTGAAATATTTTCAAGAAACGGCCAATCAATATCATATTGCTGCCGCAGGTTCATTGCTGGGCATCAAACTCAATCAAATAAAAAGTTTTCCCGTAGGTAAAGTAAATTTTTTGCATTTGACGCCACTTTCTTTTTTAGAATTTTTAGATGCCACCCAGCATTCCGAACTCTGCGAAATGCTTAAAAAAATAAAAGCACCAAAAAATATTCCGGATATTTTTCATCATCAGTTGATCGATCAACTGAAACGTTATTTTTATATTGGCGGAATGCCGGAAGCAGTTTCTCATTATGCAGAAAAAAAAGATCTTGATGTGGTGCGCGAGATTCATCATGAAATATTAAAATCATATGAACTTGATTTTTCAAAACATGCTGAAAAAAATCAAGTGATGAAAATATCTGAGGTATGGAAAATGGTGCCTACTCAGCTGGCAAAAGAAAATAAAAAATTTATTTTCTCATTAATAAAAGCGTCGGCACGCGCACGTGAATATGAAACAGCTATTCAATGGCTGAAAGATGCGGGATTAATTTATTTATCCTATCAAATTTCAACGCCAAAAATTCCCATTGAGCATTATTGCGATAAAAAAAATTTTAAAGTATTCGGAATTGATATGGGGTTGCTTTCAACCATGGCTCGCGTACCCGCTGATGCTATTTTACATGAACATCAATTATTTTCTGAATTTAAAGGCGCACTAACTGAAAATTTTATTGCTCAGCAATTGATGACATATGGTAACGATCATCTTTATTACTGGGCAAGTGATGGTGTTGCTGAAGTAGATTTCGTCATCGATCACGATCTATCTGTTTTGCCACTAGAAGTAAAATCAGGCGTTACCGTGGGTCATAAAAAAAGTCTAAAAGTATATGATGAAAAATACGCGCCAACTGTTTTATCGCGAGCATCGCTGAAAAATCTTTCGCGTGACGGAAAAATAATAAATTATCCATTGTATGCAATACATCTTTTTCCGATGCTTTCACTCACTGATTAGAAAACTCGCTACCACTCGTGTTTTGGTACCGTCCTAATTATAAAAGCGTTACCCGCGCATCAAATACACCAACAACAACGAAATCGCAGCGGGAGTGACACCTGAAATACGCGACGCTTGACCGATGGTGCTGGGTCTTATTTTCTGCAATTTTTGACGCACTTCGGTAGATAAACTGGGCACGGCGTTGTAATCTATCGATTCAGGAATAACTCGATCTTCATAATATTTTTGTCTTTCAATTTCTTTTTCTTGTCGCGCGAGATAACCAAAATATTTCGCTTGAATGTTGATTTGCTCAATCACTGCAACATCCACGTCACTCATTTTCGCTTGATCGATTTGCATTAGTTTTTCGTAAGTCACCTCAGGACGGCGTAACAAATCCATTAAATTATATTCGCGTTCAATGGACGTTTGATATTTTTCTTCAAACTGTTTTGCAGCCACAGAATTTTTTTGTATCCAATGCGATTTTAATCGCGCGTTTTCTTTTTCTATTGCATCACGTTTTCTGCAAAATTGCGCATATCGATTTTCAGTGACACAACCCAATTGAAAACCGATTTCTGTCAATCGCAAATCCGCATTATCTTCGCGCAACAACAAACGATATTCCGCGCGAGACGTAAACATGCGATACGGCTCTTGTGTGCCGCGCGTGATTAAATCATCAATCAGTACACCAATATACGCTTCATCACGGCGCGGGCACCACGCACTTTTTCCCTGTATTTGCAGCGCAGCATTGATGCCAGCAATAATTCCCTGCGCAGCCGCTTCTTCATAACCCGTTGTGCCATTGATTTGGCCTGCAAAAAATAATCCGCGCACATATTTTGTCTCCAAAGAATTTTTCAAATCACATGGATTCATAAAATCATATTCAATTGCGTAACCGGGGCGAATAATGTGTGCGTTTTCCAGGCCTTTCATGCTGCGCACAAAATGAAATTGTGTTTCGTAACTTAAGCTCGTAGAAATTCCGTTGGGGTAAATTTCGATTGCATCCAATCCCTCCGGTTCTAAAAATATTTGATGTGAATTTTTATCCGAAAACCGCATCACTTTATCTTCAATCGACGGACAATAACGCGGCCCAACGCCATCAATTTTTCCGGTATACATCGGCGATTCATTGAGTCCTCTGCGAATAATATCGTGCGTTTTTTCATTGGTGTGCGTGATGTAACATGAGATTTGCCGCGGATGATCCGCACGCGACCCCAAAAACGACATGACGGGTGTCGGTGTATCGCCGGGCTGCTCAATCAATTGTGAAAAATCAATCGTGCGTTTATCAATGCGCGGTGGCGTCCCTGTTTTTAATCGTCCCACATGAAATGGTAATTCACGTAACCGTTTTGACAATGCATTCGATGGTGGATCGCCGGCTCTGCCACCTTGATGATGCTGCAATCCAATGTGAATCACGCCGCCTAAAAAGGTGCCAGTCGTGAGCACTACACTGCGCGCATAAAAACACAAATCAATCTCGGTTCTAACGCCGCGAATCTCATCATTTTCAATCAGCAGATCAGCAACCGCTTGCTGAAAAATTGATAAATTAGGCTGGTTTTCCAGTGTTTTTCGAATAAACGCTTTATATAAAACACGATCCGCCTGTGCGCGTGTCGCTCTAACGGCTGGTCCTTTGCTGCCATTCAACACGCGAAACTGAATACCCGCATAATCAGTTGCCCGCGCCATGATGCCACCGAGCGCATCAATTTCACGGACTAAATGACTCTTGCCAATTCCTCCGATCGCGGGATTGCAGGACATCTGTCCCAATGTTTCAACGGAATGCGTGAGCAATAACGTGTTCATGCCCATGCGTGCAGACGCAAGTGCGGCTTCAGTGCCCGCATGCCCGCCGCCCACCACAATGATGTCAAATGTGTTATCAAGATTGCTTTTCATAGAACGAGAGTATGCTTTAATTTTGCACACCTCGCAATCGAATATGCGTTTTATTCTGTAGTGAGCCAGCGCCAGACGGGAATAATTTCAATATGGCATCGTTTGTTCTGAATTTCCACGTGCACAGTTTCTGAATCAGACAATGTGATAATAATGCCCTGTGTCATGTGATGATGTGACATGGCATCCATGAGCCCATCTATTTCTCGTGCGCGCGTTACCGAATCGTCTATATCGAGACAAACTTGTATCAGCATTTTAATTTTATTTTGCTTGCACACTACGAAATCACATTCTTTTTTTTCTCTATGAAAATAAATCTCAAAACCCCGGCGTTTTAATTCAATATAGATAATGTTTTCCAGCATGCGACCGAAATCATCGCTGGATCGAAAACCAATGGCACGTGCAAGGCCTGTATCCACTGCGTATATTTTTTTTGGCGAATGTGATTGTACTTTAATAGAATGGCTAAAACGTTTGACTAAAAAAAATAAAAAACAATTTTCCAAATATTGACAATATTCAGAAACGGTATTAACAGCGCCCAAATGCAGCTGTTTTCGCAATGCATTGAACGTCATTTCTTTTCCAACATTGCTCGCCAAGTAAAACACAAGCTCGCGAATGATTTGATCATTGGGCAACCGGTAACGCGAAACAATGTCTCGATACAAAATGCTTTCATACAATGATTGCAAATATTCCAATAATTCTTCTTTCAGATATTGTGGAAAACCACCTAGCTGAATATATTTTTTCATCGCACCATTTAATTTTGCTTTAACAGCGGTAATCGCGTGCGAAGTATTTTGCGCAATATTTTTATACGCTAAAAATTCCGTAAAAGAAAAAGGGTACAACTCAATTTTAACGTACCGCCCCGTCAAATGTGTTCCCAATTCTTGGCTCAGCATTTTAGCATTGGATCCCGTCACAAAAATTTTGTATCCCTGTTCATGTAAGCGCCTAACAAACCGCTCCCACCCTAAAATATTTTGAATCTCATCGAAATAACAAGTTTTCGCTTCGCCAAATAATTCAATAAAAATTTCCATCATCATTTGAAAATCATCGACGGTAAAATGCACCAAACGTTCATCCTCGAAATTCAAATAATAATGGTTTTCTTTTTTCTGCTGCCGAATATGTTGCAACAAAATGGATTTGCCACAGCGTCTCACTCCCGTAATAATGACAATAAGCTCACTGCGTATCATGGCATCCAAATTAACGAATAATTTTCTCTGTACATTCGGGGCAATGACGTGTGGCGTTTGCCATTCCAAAATAGCCGTTTTGATCAAATCACGCTGCATAAGTTTCCTTCATATTGGTAATATGAATATATGCCATAAAGTTCATATTGTCAATATTAATTACATACCAGTGGCGCTTGTGGGCCAAGCATTCAAATAGCCACGTTCATCAAAATACGCTACTCTAAGGTTATGCCAAGGAACGGTGTTGCAACAAAAAAACCCGCAGCCAAAAAAGCCAAGGCGAAGCCTCGAGCCGCCGCCGTCAAAAAACCATCCACTAAAAATACCCTCAAAAAAATTCAGCCGCGACTGTCATTGATTTCAAAAAAAGTACCGAAATTATTAATCCCCTATGCCATCGGTCCATCCAGTGAAACATTTCAAGAAGAAATGGAAACGCTAACACGCAAGCGACCGCCACCATTAAAAATTACTAAGATAAAAAATCAAGAAATCACACACGCGGAAACGCCGCGAGGCTCTGAAGCGGTGTGCACGCCTACCAAAGTCACTGCGGTCGAAGTCACAACACCCAAAGGTAAACACAAATGGCAAGAACGCTTACATCTTTTCGCGCGTAAAAAATATTACACTGCAACACAACCCTCACCGCTGTTAAAAAAATTGGATCAAGATCCCGGCGTTCCAATAGAAATGCTTTCTGTGACTATCACGCCGCAAACAATCAAAAATCAGCCTGATCGACGAACACAAAAACCTGAAAGACGTGTGATCGGTAATTCCGCCAACGAATTGGTAACCAATTTTTTAAAATCACGCGGATTTGGTTTTCCTGAGGAAAAAGTGAAACAAGAAAAATGGGAATTGTGTCATTTATTGAGTTACGTTATTGCAAAAAATGCAGTTGACTCAAAAGGAAGACCGTTTGACACACAAATCATAGAAAATTTATTTGCCGGTACACGTGTGTTGAATGAAAATATGATGCGATTGGAGTTTGTGTTGCTCACGTTGTTGCGCAGCAACGAAATACATTCCTTACAATTTTGCGCGAAACCGATTGCATTGCGCAACGCGCATATTCTCAAAATGTTAACGTTGACAATGGTGATCACAACGCATCATCGCGCAACACTTAAATTTCCATTTCATTTTCACGCACTCAAAGAATCGCGCATTTATCCGAGACGCGATTTGCCCACGTGTTATGCTGCATTTTTTAGAGCGATTATCAAAAATTCAATCACGCCGCCAAAATCAAACAATCTAAAAAGCACTTGCTAAAATAATTAATTCAGATACGCTCATTGTTACTGTTATTTAACACTGGATGTGTCATGCGCAGCTTAATTTCTCGCTACCCCACTGTTCCTAAATTAAAAGGCAAACTCGGCGGGCAAATCGCCAACATGAGCAAACCCAATGGCATGATCAAAACATTGGTTGCGGCAAGCGCTATCGCTTTCGCCAACAAAGGAATTTCGTATTTTTGGGTGGGGCCTGAGGTGTGGTTAGTCTGCACGCGCGCGGAAGATATTAAAGTATTAATCGATGAAGGATTTGAAAAAGATCGTGTGTCGCGTGGGTTTTCATTTGATTTTTTCGTGGAATTATTTGGCCCGGGGCTTATCACAGACCCAAGACCCGAATGGAAAGAAAGGCGTGCTGCTGCTTATCGCCCCATGATGTTATCTAAAGCGCGTTTGGCCGATTACATGCCTATCAATCGCTTGGTGATACAAACCTATTTAAATCGCGCCGCTGAAAAACAAACCGTCAAATTGCATTTATTACTGGAAGAATTTGTGTTGGCGAATTTAATGGCCACCTTTTACGGCCTAGAAAATATGGATGATTGTACTGAGATCGTTAATCGCTCGTTGCCATTCTTACAAAAATATATCGCGGAAGTATTTCGATTTCGCAACATCGCTAAATTCAGAACGCCTGCATTTTTGCGAAAAATAATTTATCGCGGCGAAGAAACGGATTTTTCAAAAATTCGCCGCAGCATGCAAGATGAATTGTTGCGTGATTTAGGCGACAAACGTTCACTCATTTACAATCATCCTGATAATTTTATTACCCATTTGCGCGCCTACATGACCGAAAAAAATGGTGTTACCGCAACCGATGAAGATCTCACAGGCGAAGTCATCACTACTTTTTTTGCCGGATGGGATTCCACTGCCACGACGTTACATTGGGTTATTCGCGCAATAGAAGCATTTCAGCCCGTGAAAGAAAAATTATTTGAAACGTTAGGTACGCAAGAAGTGCTGCAAAATGAATATCTCGATGCAATTATTTACGAGGCGATGCGTTTGTATCCACCATTTCCGATGATCACGCGCGGCGTTGACAAATCATTTACGTACGACGGCTTGCATTTGAAAAAAAAATCGGTGGTGATTTTTCCGCTGCTCGCTTTGCATCGCGATCGTAAAATTTGGGGAAGTGATGCGGATCAATTTCGCCCAGAACGATTTTTTGAGTTAACCCCGGATCAAAAAAAATCATACAAACCATTTGGTGCAGGTCAACAAAGTTGTATCGCTATGCATTTTGCAATGCAAATTATGAAATTATTTATCGGTGATTTATACACCAAATATTCTGTGTCGTTATCAAACACACGAAGTGCCGTGAATTGTGATTTTATGGCGCTAGATACAGTGACAACGTTAGATTTGGGTGGCACTGCAAAACCATTGGATTACACGGAAGCGCAATTGCATTTGAGTGCCATCCAATGTGATTCTATACAACCAATTCTCCAACAAGATGATCAGTAACAGGCGGTTCTGTTGTTTCGCCCGCATCGCGCACAGCACCGTGTAACGCCGCATCATTGGTTGCAACCGAAGGAAGTAATGGTTGACGATCCGCTGCATTACCACAACAAACTTCTTTACATATCAGGTATACTGCATACAAATAGGTCGGCACAGCTATCCCCTCCGCCATGAGTACTACTAACAAACCGGCCCTACCGAAACTATCAGTGATATCATCATTATTATAAGCTCTAACAGAAACGACCGTTGCAGAGGCCAGTGCCGCAGGCAGTATAGCAAAAAATGCAAATACAGCCGCAACACCACATAATTCATCTTTAGTCATGACACGCACCTCTTTTTAATTTTCATGTCATCATTTCATCACATAACTCTGTAATATTAAACAAAAAATTTGTAACAATGTGTAACAGATGTTCGTAATGCATTCTCGATTTCTAACGTGAAGATTGTTATTCTGAAGCAATGCACAATACACCAAAAAATCGTATTTTAATTGTTGATGATGATGCGGGCATTCGCGATCTGCTCGCTGAATTTCTAGGTCTTCATGATTTTAAAACGTATTTGGCGCCAGATGGCAAAGTGATGCGTACAGTGCTTGCAGAACAAGAAATCGATTTAATTATTTTAGATATTATGCTGCCAGGCGAAGATGGATTGTCGTTGTGTCGACAATTACGCAAAACATCCTGCATTCCCATTTTAATGTTAACTGCAGCTGGCGAAGAAGTGGATCGCATCGTTGGACTGGAAATGGGCGCAGATGATTATTTGCAAAAACCATTTCATCCACGCGAATTATTGGCGCGCATCAAAGCAATTTTGCGTCGCGTGCAAAATCCATTACAAGAAAAAACCCTGCTAAAAAATCCCGTTTACCATTTTGTCAACTGGACGTTGGACACGGGAACACGTCGATTGATATCGCCTGATCAACTCGACGTTAGTATCACGACTGCGGAATATAATTTATTGCTCGCGTTATTAGAGCGCCCACAACAAGTACAAACGCGCGATGAATTATTAATTGCCACTAAAAACAGATCAGCGGGGCCATTTGATCGCGGTGTTGATATTCAAATCAGTCGGCTCAGGCAAAAAATTGAAGAGGACATGAAAAATCCCACGGTACTTAAAACCGTACGCGGAGATGGTTATCTATTAGCGGTACCCGTTACAGTGACGTATCATGAATAAATGGTTTAATTTTCTCATTCAACATTTCACAACCAAAAAAGTCATCATTTTTTTGTGTCTCATTGTTGTGTTGCATGTGCTTTTTATTGCGCATTTACTTCAAACCAATCAAATTTCGCAACAAGAAGAAATTCGCAACCGATTATTTCAAAAAATTGAAAACACCATTCACCTATTGCGCGATACACCGTTGTCAAAGCGTCAAAAGATTATTAATGCGATCGAAGACCCCGTCATTCAAGTCACTTTATCTGAAAAACCGCGCGCGCCCATTCAATTAAAAAAATATTCTGCATTTCAGATTTTTGAGGCGTTGAAAAACAGCCGTAAGAATTTTTTTATTTCCATCCCGTTAAATGATGGTCAATGGGTTAATATTGAATCAACGTTGTACACGCATTTGGTGTTGATACAATTATTTTTCTTGCTAGCAGAATTATTATTTTTTGGCGCGGTGTTGATTTCACTGTGGTCTATTCATCGCTTTTCTTTTCCGCTTAAAAAAATAAAATCATCTGCAGATCAACTGGGAATTGATTTATCTATCACGCCTGTTGATGTACGCGGACCCAAAGCCATACAAGAAGTATCGGACGCACTCAATCAAATGCAAAATCGTATCTTGCAATTGATTCGCAATCGCACGTTTTTGCTTGCTACCATTTCACATGATCTGCGCACACCCATCATGCGCGCACGATTGCGATTACAATTTATAGAAGAAAGTCATTACAAAACACAATTACTCGATGATCTCACTGAAATTGAACACATGATTACTGAAACGCTGGCATTTGCACGCGAAGAATCACGCCAAGAAAATAAAATTCCGATGGATTTGGTGTCGTTACTTTCTTCCATTATAGATGATGCAGTAGATATGGGACATCACGTGAAATTGTTTACCAACAAACATCGCATTGCGTTTACGGGGCGCCCGATCGCATTAAAACGCGCGTTTACGAATATTATTCACAATGCTATTCGCTATGCGGGCGATGCTGTGGTGCACGTCAGCGAGCGCGAGCAATTTATTGTGATTAAAATTGAAGACAATGGTCCCGGCATCGCTGATACTGATTTGGAAAAAGTATTTGAGCCGTTTTATCGCAGCGATCAGTTACGTTCTCGCGATCATAGCGGTGTTGGCTTGGGGTTAGCTTCCGCGCGCGATATTATTTTGTCGCATCACGGAAAAATTAAATTAAAAAATAAAAAAACGCGCGGATTGACAGCGTTGGTGATATTTAGAAAATAAAACCCACAGAAGCACGCGCAAAGTGTTGCAACGCAACATGGAGCAAGTGCGTTATTTCCCAATACAAAAACTCGAAAAAATCTTTCCCAGCAGATCATCAGAAGAAAATT
Organism: Gammaproteobacteria bacterium RIFCSPHIGHO2_02_FULL_42_43; assembly: GCA_001801425.1. GTDB lineage: Bacteria > Pseudomonadota > Gammaproteobacteria > Coxiellales > Coxiellaceae > 2-02-FULL-42-43. The sequence goes on along the minus strand of MGXR01000017.1, from coordinate 209,408 downwards.
CACCCGTAATTTCTGACAATGCTTTTTGTGCGTCACACAAATCTTCCGCTAATAATTCTCCGGCGCGATGTTCTGTTAATTGTGATTGACCGTGCAATAAAAATTGATACGCGCGATCAAGTGCGGCAACGTGACGACGTCGCGCGATAAAACCACTCGTTTCTTCAGATTGAAATCCCGCTATTTTTTTAATTTCTTTCGTTAATAAATCTAAACCTAAATTATTTTTAATGGAAATTTTTACTTCGGTTCTATTTTTGTTTGAAATGATTTCTGGTAACTCATGCGTTAAATCAATTTTGTTTTTTACAATTAACATTGGCGTGGTCGCTGTCGCTCCCACTTCCAGTATTGCTAAATCAACCGCCTCAACGATAAATAAAATTAAATCGGCTTGTTGCATTTGCTCACGCGCACGCCGCACACCCTCTTGTTCAACTCTATCTGTCGTTTCTCGCAATCCAGCGGTGTCGATAATATGTAACGGCATACCATCAATGTGAATCGATTCACGTAAAATATCACGCGTGGTTCCGGGAATGTCAGTCACAATCGCTGATTCGCGTCCACTTAAATAATTGAGCAAACTGGATTTCCCCACATTCGGTTTTCCAGCGATCACCACATTCAAACCACTTTGCAATAACACACCCTGCTTCGCCTGATTTTTAACTGCTAACACTGCATCGATAGTTTTTTGCAACAACGTGCGCGTTTCTGGCTGTGCCATAAAATCAATATCTTCGTCGGGGAAATCGAGCATCGCTTCAATTTGCGTGCGCAATGTGGTGAGCGATTCTTGCAGTGATTTAATTTTTTCAGAAAAAGCACCCTGGAGGGATCGCATCGCCGATTGTGCTGCTTGCAGAGAATTCGCCGAAATTAAATCGGCAATCGCTTCAGCTTGTGTTAAATCAATTTTTTTATTTAAAAATGCGCGCTCAGAAAATTCTCCGGGTCTCGCCAAACGCGCACCATAATGAATTGCAATTTGTAATAATTGATCGAGCACAATGGGGCTGCCATGTGCTTGTAATTCAATCACGTCTTCGCCAGTAAAGGAATGCGGATTCTGAAAATACAGTGCGATACCTTCATCGACCTCGCGATTTTCCAAATCATAAAATTTTGTGAAAATGGCTTCGCGTGGCCGTAATGATTGTTGAATTATTTTTTCTGAAATGATTGTTGCGTTGTCGCCAGAAATGCGCACAATCCCAACACCGCCGCGTCCAGACGGTGTTGCGATAGCAGCGATGGTGTCAATCATTTTCACGATTTTTCTGATAAACGCTCAGCACGCCGTGTAACGTTCTTTTTAAAATGTGTTGTTTTTCTTGGTCCGGAAAAACGTGCAACATATTTATCCAATAAAATACGAATCATTTTCTGATATTGAGTATGTCGCTCTGATGCTTGAGATTTGAAATAATCAACACTATCCTTTGTTAAAGATAAAGTTACCTTTATTGTCTCTTCTTTTAAAATCAAATCTTCAGGTTTTGGTAAAAAATCCTCTACCACCTCTAAATTACCTAGAGCTTCATCTGTATATTTTACTTTTCTCTTTTTCATAAATTTTCTTACCTTGTCTCCAGTAACCCGCACCAAAAATTCGAATGGTATTATCACGATAAGTGAATCGAACCGTTAATACGCCGTCTCCCACCTCGCCAAAACAATAGAACCTTGGTTCATTCATGCTATGCGCGCTATCTTCTGCGATCACCCGATGAGGATCTAAAAATGCTTGTTGTGCCTCATAAAATGAAACAGCATGCTTCTTAATGTTGGCCGCATTCTTCGTCTCATCCCACTCAAACAATATCGAATTCATTTTCCTACGTTATCCTAACAAAAATACTGAAAAATTTACATACTTTTTTACATATTAAAGTATGGTTAATTCGGACGTGCCTGCTTACGTCTATCATGCATCCGCATCGCTATCCATTGCTGCAAAATGGACACGCAGTTATTGGTGAACCAGTACAACACCAAGCCTGACGGGAATGAAAGAAAGAAAACCGTCATAATCACCGGCAAAAACATCATCATTTTTGCTTGCGCGGGATCGGGCGGAGGTGGGCTTAATTTTTGTTGCAGCAACATGCTAAGCCCCATCAACACTGGCAAAATATAAAATGGATCTTTCACCGATAAATCATGGATCCAAAAAATCCACGGCGCTTGGCGAAGCTCAACACTTTCCACTAAAACATAATACAGCGCAAAAAATACGGGGATTTGAATCAGCATCGGCAAACATCCGCCCAGCGGATTTACTTTTTCTTTGCGATACAGTTCCATCATCGCTTTGGACATCGCTTGTTTGTCATCGCCCAAGCGATCACGCAACGCTTTTATTTTGGGTTGCAGATCGCGTGTGTGCGCCATCGAAGAATAACTTTTATGTGAGAACCAGTGAAACACAATTTTTACAAACACTGTCACAAGCACAATGGACCAACCCCAATTGCCCACAAAAACGTAAATCTCACTCATCACCCAAAATAAAAATTTTGAAATCGGCCACAGCCAACCATAATCGACGGTCAAATCCAATCCCTTTCCAAGACTTTGCAAATTTTTGGCAATCTCGGGACCGACATATAAAGTAGAATTTAAATTCGCTTCCGCATTGGGCGCTAATTGCAACGACGGACTCATGTAACCCAACACAAACACATTATTTTTACCATCATCGCCATGACCGAATGAACGACTGTAATAATGTAGCGTCTCGTTTTTCGGCGGAATCCATGTGCTTAAAAAATAATGCTGCTGCATCGCGATCCAACCATTTTGAATATCGCGAGAAAAATTATTGTCGCTCATGTCTGAGAAACTTAATTTCTTGTAAGGTGTGTTAGAAGTAGAAACCGCGGCGCCACTGTATGCGCGCTGATATCCCGCTTCAGGCACATCACGTCGCGTAATTTGATTATACAAATTTCCTTGCCATGTTTTTCCCGTTGTATTCTGAACGCGCAAATCAGTTTTGATCGCATAATCGTTGCGATAAAATGTAAATGTTTTTTGAACCAGCAATCCTTGCGCAGTTTTTCCTGTTAATACAATTGATAATTTGGTTTCGTTGGGTTGCAAAACATAACTTGTTTGTGTGCTTTGAAAATCAACGGGTTTGGATGCACTTTCGGATGCAGCAACACTCAACCCACTTTGCGCAATATACAAATCATTGCTGTTGGGATTTAAAATTTGTACGGGAACATTTTTTTCTTGCAGCGACACAGGATATTGCAACAATTTTGCAGAAATTAAATTGCCGCCGCGCAAATCGATTTTGGCATCTAGCACATCGGTTTTCACTGTGATGGGTTTTGCCAAAAGAGAAACGGGAGCGGTTGCATGCACAGCGGCGCGCGACACACTTGATGCGTCACCTTGCGTGGCACTCGGCGCAAATTGATCTGGCGTTTGCACTGCACTTTGCATTTGCGCAGCACTCGCAGCACTCGTTGCAACCTGATTATCCGCTTGCCACGCATGCCACAACATCATGCCCAAAACCGCCAACACAAAATATAAAATACCGCGTTTAAAATCCATGATTGTCTCGCTTCGTTGGAACGGGGTCATACCCGCCTGAGTGAAAAGGGTGGCAACGCATTATGCGCCGACACGTAAACCACATTGCCGTCAAAATCGAATGCGTTTGCATCGCTTCTTTGGCATACGTTGAGCAAGATGGATGAAAGCGGCAGCGCGCCCCGAAAAAAGGGCTAATACACAGACGATAACCTTGTATCACCGCGAGTAAAACGCGCCGTACTGTGCGATCAACGATTGAAATAATTCCGGTATGCATGCCCGTCTCTCATTTCGACACTCAACGGTTTGGGATTTTAACATGACAACCACATCAATGCTCGGAAAATGCACTTGATTCAATCGAAATGCTTCACGGATGAGTCGCTGAATGTGATGACGATCGACCGCCAATGAACAGTATTTTTTAGGAATCATCATTCCCAGGCGCGCATATCCCAACGTATTTTTTGAAAAATGCAGTGCGAAGTCGCGCACAACAATCCGTTGCCCCAACTTTCTAACTGCATTAGACTCATCAGCTGTGCGAAGATGCTGTTTGGGTAAAAAATGGTTAGACACTAACGCGCTTGCGCCCTTTGGCTCTGCGCCGATTCAACACCAAACGACCGCCGGGTGTTGCCATGCGCGCACGAAAACCGTGCGTGCGTTTGCGGTGTAATTTTCCGGGTTGGAATGTACGTTTCATGACAAGTTACCTTATTTGATTCGCTCGCTACCGCTCGCGTCTGTGTCCTGATTTATTTTCGCTCGCTACAACTCGCGTCTATGTACGATTTTTGATTCACTCGCTACAACTCGCGTTTATGTACGATTTTTGATTCACTCGCTACGACTCGCGTCTATGTGCGATGTGTTTGGCATCTTAATCGACGCCGATCAGCGTGTCAATCTGCCCATACACATCATCCAATCGTTCAATATCGTCTTCGCTCAAAGAATCTCCAACTTGCACCTCAATTAAATGCAGGGGGGTCGATTGGGAATTTATGAAACGATGTTGTGTGTGTTTGGGAATGTAAGTCGATTCATTTTCGTGTAATTGAAAATTGCTGTGCCCGCAAACAACATCCGCGACCCCTTTCACCACTACCCAATGCTCCGTGCGATGATGATGCACTTGCAACGACAATCGTCCGCCGGGTTTAACGACAATATGTTTGACCTGAAATTGTTTGGTATGAATCAAACGCTCTGAGCTCCCCCATGGCCGATACATTTTTAAATCTTCTTTGGCGCATTCATGGTGCACACTATTTTTTAATAACTCAACGAGTGTTTTAACCGCTTGTGTTTCATTTTTATTGGCAATCAACACACTATCTTTGGTGGCAACCACCACCAAATGATCCACGCCAATGGTTGCCAATAATTGCTGATCACTGCGCAAATATGAGTGTTGTGTTGCAAGTGATAACACAGGGCCAATCGTCACATTATGATTCTCATCTTTTTCGGCGTGATCATATACCGCTTTCCAATCACCCAAATCAGACCAATCCGATTGCAACGCATAAACAACGGCGTTGTGCGTTTTTTCCATCAAAGCGACATCAATCGAAATAACTGGCATTTTTTCAAACGCAGATTTATTTAAATAAATCGTGTTGCCCTGCTGAATCACATCCTGCAGCAAAGCTTCTGCAAGCACCGTCATTTCGTAACAATACAATCGTAATTCACTCAATAATTTTTTCACTGAAAATAAAAACATGCCGCTATTCCAATACATATTTTTATTTTCAATTAATGTACGAGCACGTGATTCATCGGGCTTTTCAACAAATTGTTTGACGGGAGATGGTAACGCAGCGTTCATCGCTTCGATGTAACCATATTCGATCGCAGCGCGATTGGGCTTTACGCCAAACAAAATCAATTTATTGTCGCTCTCTACTGCTGCTTGTTGCACTGTCTCAATAAATGCTGACGCATCTTGAATATGATGATCGGAAGGTAATACCAACATCGCATCATCACTCGAATGCGTTTTCTGAATGTGTGACGCGATCACAGCAATGGGCGCTGCGGTGTTACGCGAAACAGGCTCTACAAGCAATTCAATATCATCGATCGCTAATTCACGCAGTTGATCTAAGCAAATAAAATAATTGTGTGTGCTCACCATTAAATAAATGCGACCTACAGTCGGCAATTGTCGCAATCGCAACACGGTTTCTTGAAACAGCGAATATTTTTCAGAAAATACGGCGAATTGCTTCGGATAATTGCTGCGCGAGAGCGGCCACAAACGTGTACCAGAACCACCCAATAAAATAACGGGATGAATTTTTTTCATGAAATCACCCTGTTTTTTTCAGCAATAAATTCCAACATGGCATCGCGAAATTCATCACGCTGTAATGCAAAATCAATGGTGGCTTTTAAAAAACCCAAACGACTGCCGCAATCATAACGCTTGCCTTTCAATAAGCAGGCGGAAATCGTTTCATAAGATAACAATTTTGATAATCCATCCGTTAATTGCAATTCACCGCCGACACCGATGTCAGTTTGCTGCAACATTTCAAAAATTCGCGGCGTTAAAATATATCGCCCCGTCACTGCTAAATTAGACGGTGCCAATGCAGGCGCTGGCTTTTCAATAATCGAAGCGACTGGCATCTTTGCGTCTTGATGATTGCACAATGAAATAATGCCGTATTTATCGCTGTCTTCTCGCGCAATTTTTTCAACGGCCAACACCGATGAGTGTGTTTTGTCAAATCGCGCAATCATCTCTTGCAGGCAGGCTTTCTCTGAAAGCTCCATGATGTCATCGGCCAGCAAAACAGCAAACGGCTGATTTCCAACTGCCGGTTTTGCACACAACACCGCATCGCCCAATCCCTTGGGAGATTTTTGTCTCACGTAAACAATTTCAATATCGTTAGGAACAAGATGTCGAACAATTTCTAATACCGCTAATTTTCTTTTTTTCTCAAGCAACAATTCTAACTCAACATTCGTATCAAAATAATCTTCGATGGCGCGCTTGCCGCTGCTCGTCACAAATACTAATTTTTTAATGCCGGCACGAACGGCTTCATCCACGACATATTGAATCAACGGGCGATCCACAAGTGGCAGCATTTCTTTTGGGCTCGCTTTCGTAGCGGGCAAAAATCGGGTACCCATACCAGCGACAGGAAAAACTGCGGTTGTGATAGTGTTAATCACAATATTTCTCCTATAATTTTCTGCAATAATCCTTGCGTTGAATCATCAAAAATTTTATCGGTTTTTTTCTGTTGCAGCGCGTTCAAAATATCGCGCGCTACTTGCTTTGCACGCTCCACACCCCATTGATCAAATGCGTTAATATCCAGTAAAACACTTTGCACAAACACGCTATGTTCATACATCGCGAGCATAGCGCCTAGTGTTTCAGGCGTCAGTGATTTCATGAGAATGGTAGTGCTGGAGCGATTACCAATAATGGTTTTTTCAGGAGTTGCATCAAAACCATTCATGAGCGTTTGACTTTGCGACAAACAAAATGCCGCGCGCTCAAAATTATCGTGTGTGCGATCAGAAAACGGCAAAATAAAATCCACGGGAACAAAATGACTGCCTTGCATCAACAATTGATGAAAACTGTGTTGACTGGCGGGCCCCACATCACCCCAAATAATTTTTCCAGTTGGGTAATCAATAAATTCGTTGTTGGTATTCACCGATTTTCCCAAACTTTCCATGTGTAATTGCTGCAAATATTTTGGCAATAATTGCAAGCGCGCGCTGTATGGCACAATCGCATGGGTTTGCGCACGAAAAAAATAATGATACCAAATTGACAACAATCCCATGATCACTGGAATATTGGTTTCAAATGGTGCACCAATAAAATGCGTGTCCATCACAAAAGCACCGCGCAAAAACGCATTAAATTTTTCCATACCCAGTGCCAACATCACCGAAAAACTGGCGGGTGACCAAACGGAATATCGCCCACCCACCCAATCCCAAATTTTAAATACGTGATCACTCAAAAATCCCTGCGCAGTAGCGCGTTCAATTTTTTCAGTCACTGCAAAACAATTTTTCCATGCGATGGATGAATGACGAGCGGCAGACGACAACCATGCCCACACGTGCTGAAATATTTTGATGGTCTCGTAGGTTGCAAATGATTTCGAGACAACCACCACTGCCGTTTTTTCAGGATCGCACAACGCTAATTTTTCTTCGATGGCAGAATGATCATAGTCCATTAAAAAATAACAATTGGGTTTTTGCGCAGGTTTTAACGCATCGTAATACAATGCGGGGCCGATGCCGGATCCACCCATTCCAATATGCAATATGGTTTCAATGGGTTTTTTGCTAAATCCTTGCAGCGAACGATTTGAAAATTGCGCTGCCAACACAGATATTTTTCGAAATTCACCGGCAATTTCAGGGTCCTGCGTTGGCGAACGCAAGCGTGTGTGCAATGCGGCACGATTTTCAGAAGTATTGATTTTTTCTCCTGAAATTAAATACTGAATCGCATCCGACAGATTTTTTTCACGCGCCAATTCACCGAGCAACGACAAAGTCTGTTCGGTGATAAAATTTTTCGAATAATCAACCAGCACACCGGAAATATCCAGCGACATTTTTTCAAAACGATCTGTTGTTTCTTGAAAAAAAGAGTTGAGTGTGCAGCGTTTAATCGCATTATAATGCGCTGCCAACAAATTCCAAGTAACACAATCTGTTAACTTCATCATCAACATCCAATACCAAAATATTCAATGCCGTGAGATTGCAGCTGTTGTTTATTTAAAACATTTCGACCATCAAAAACAACCGCGCTGGATAATTTTAATTGTGAAAAATCAATGCGCCGAAATTCAGGCCACTCCGTTACAATCACCACCGCATTCGCGTCTTTAGCTGCTTGCAATGCACTATCACATAAAATTAATTGCGCGTGATCAGGATAAAGCGCTGCGATATTATTCATAGCCAATGGATCATATACGCGAACCGTGGCACCACTTTTCCAAAATAATTCCATGAGCACGCGACTCGTAGCACTTCGCACGTCATCCGTGTTGGGTTTAAATGCTAAACCCCACAGCGCAATAATTTTATTTTTTAAATTATGTTGAAAATACTGCGACACTTTGTGAAATAACAACTCCTGCTGTTGCGCATTGGTTTTCAATACCGCATTTAAAATGTGCGGCGTATACCCTGCTTGCTCCGACATGATTTTTAACGCGGACACATCTTTAGGAAAACAGGATCCCCCAAAACCACAACCCGCATCTAAAAATTTTTCACCAATGCGATCATCCAATCCAATGCCTTTTTTAATTTCACGAATATCTGCACCTGTTTTTTCCGCAATTTGGCTAATTTCGTTAATGAAACTCACTTTGGTTGCTAAAAAAGCGTTGGCGGCGTATTTCGTTAATTCAGCGGAAGCAGGATCCATGATCAGCAATGGAAAATTTTTATCACGAATCGGTTTGTATAACTGCTGCATCAATGCAATGGCTTTTTCGCTGCCACTTCCAATCACAATACGATCAGGTGATAAACAATCCTCGATTGCCTGACCCTCACGCAGAAACTCTGGATTCGATACAACATCAAATGACAGCGTTTTCTGACGCTCTCGCAATGCATCAGCAATTATTTTTCGCACACGCTCACTCGTTCCAACCGGCACTGTCGATTTATTCACGACACAGCGATATGACGACATATGCATGCCAATTTGCGTGGCCACGGCATCTACGTACTGCAAGTCCGCAGAACCATCCGAGTGCGCAGGTGTACCAACAGCAATCATTTGGATTTCTGAAAACTGAGCTGCTGTTGCAATATCACTCGTAAAAAATAAACGTTGGGCTTGTAAATTTTCCTGCAGCAACGCTTCCAACCCTGCTTCAAAAATGGGTGCATGACCTGCATTGAGTGTTTCAATTTTAGAAAGATCGACATCGACGCAACAAACGTGATGACCCAACTGCGCGAAACAGACTGAGGTAACTAGCCCCACGTATCCAGCACCGTAGATGGTGATTCTCATGATATCTCCTTGCTGCCGGAGTATAACGATTATGCACCTTGAGTTCCAGACGCTCCCGCAGGATAATGCCAAGAATCTTTGATCAGGAACAGCGCATGGTTTTATTTGTTTTATCATCTTTATTCGGCTATTGCCTCTCGCTCAAAAAATTTTTAAAGATGCCATTGGAACAAGTGACATTTTTGATTATTTCGATCACGATACTTGTCTTATATGGTTTGGCATATGTTGGCACGCTAAAAATTGGCACAATGATTTTTATACTGGTGGGGTTGATTCTCTTGCTTACCCATCTTTCTCAATTAAAAAATATAACAACCAGTCAAATCATTACCTTCAGTTTTCTGACGCTGTTTTTATTGTCCGCTTATTTTATTCATCTCACACAATGGGATGAATTTGCGCAGTGGGGCCCACACATAAAATTAATGTATTGGCATCACGGATTTATTCAGGCATCGGATGTGACAACGCATAAAGCATACCCGCCGGGTGGCACCTTATTTTATTATTTATTTCTTCGATTGACACATTTCTCAGAAGGAATGGCATACGTTGCGCAATGTTTGTTGACGATTGCTCCCATTGCCATTTTATTTTCAGATTATCCTGCGAATGCGTGGCGTCGCGTGATTATTTTTTACGTGGTTACAATTATTTTATTACTGTCTTTGGGAATTAAAATAGGGCCTGTTGGCACACTCTACATGGATGGTGTCACTGGTATATTTGTCGGCATGTGCTTGGTATTTTATTTCAGTTCCAAAAAAACAGCGCGCGATATTCTATTGTTATTACCCACGGTGATGGCACTCACTTTATTTAAAGTAAAATTATTTCCATTTGTTTTAATGATTGCATGCATTATTTTTCTTGATCAGTGGTGTTTTGAGCGAACATCGTTCCTGAAAAAATTTTCCTGCATTGTTGCGTTACCCATCGCATCATTATTGGTATCGAGCACTTGGCATCATTATTTGAATCACATCCAAGTAAAGCGTGAATGGAAAATGCATCCGTCGTTTTCTCATTTAAGTGGCACACAACACGCCATCATTCACAATTTTTTCCACGCGCTCACGCCCACTGTTTTATTTTTAGTATTGATTGTATTTTTTACGATACTGATTTACCAATACACCACCGAAAAAAAACGATTGGTATTGACGCAATCTATTTTGTGCGCGTGTTTTGTTTTGTATATCGCGGGCCTTCTGCTGATGTACCTTTTTTCATTTGGTGAGTACGAAGCAGTGCATCATTTATCGTTAAATCGTTATTTACATATTATTGAAATCGCGTGGCTTCTCGTCACATTATACTTTTTTTTCCAATGCCTGAAATCCGTTGCTATTTTCTCCGATATCGTTGAAAAAAAAATAATCATCGCTTTGTGTGTTGCTATCTTTGTTTATTTATTTTTTTATGGCTTACATCAACATCAATTGCAAAAAGAACATCGCGGCGCGATTTACTTGCGAGAGCCCATCGCTGCTGTGGCAAAACAAGTGAACATATGGACGCCGACAAATGCAAAAATTTTTTCAATTTGGCAAAGCGGTACGGGATTAGAACATGCCATTTTGGCTTATGAATTGTTGCCGAGAGTGTCGAACATGGGTTGTGTTAGTTTTGGAAAACCAGAATCGGCTGGTGACGTGTGGACTTGCCCTGTGAACAATGAGCAACTGAAAATCATGCTGTCTCATTTTGATTATTTGTTATTGGCGTACAGTAATTCCGCTCTTTTTCAACAATATCAAGCAGTACTACCCAATCTGCGCCAACAAAAACCCCTGCTCACTTATCAAATTTGCAAGCGTAATTCATTTGACTCGTTTAACAGCAAAAATTGCCAGCTGATGACGGAGCGCGCTTATCTTTTTAAAATCATTGTGCAAAACAAAAATATTTACTTTAAAAATATAGGAGCTACTCATGCATCGTTATAATATTGCAATTTTATTGCCTTGTTACAACGAAGCGATCACCATTGCGCAAACGATACAAGCATTTAAAAATGCAATACCCAGCGCCGTTATTTATGTTTATGACAATGCCTCGACAGATGACACGAGCGCCATCGCCAAACAACACGGCGCCATCGTTCACCTTGAAAAAAACAAAGGGAAAGGCAATGTGGTCAGGCGGCAATTTGCAGATATTGACGCGGATATTTATGTGTTAGCTGACGGAGACAATACTTACGATGCCAGTCAAGCGCCACTGTTAATTCAAACCCTCATCGACGAACAATGTGATATGGTGGTGGGCGCACGCAGTGAAGCGTGCGAATCATCGGACAAATATACGGTGTACCGCCGGGGGCATCGTTTTGGAAATCAATTATTCACCGGCATTATTGCCAAATTATTTGGTAATCATTTTCAAGATGTGTTTTCAGGGTATCGCATTTTTTCACACCGTTTTGTCAAATCATTTCCTGCTTCTGCTTGTGGTTTTGATATTGAAACAGAATTCACGGTTCACGCATTAGAATTGCGCTTGCCATCTATTGAAATCAAAACACGCTATCAAGCACGCCCTGAAGGATCTGTAAGTAAACTTAATAGTTTTCGCGATGGTATTAAAATTTTGTGGCGCATTGTTTTGTTGCTAAAAAAAATCAGGCCGCTATTTTTCTTTGGTATTATTTTTTTATTGTTATTTGCCGCTGCCGTCATTCTTTTTTGCCCCGTATTCATCAATTATCTACACACAGGGTTGGTCTTACGTTTTCCAACGGCCGTATTATCTACGGGAATCATGTTGCTCGCGTTTATGAGCTTGGGATGTGGCATAATCCTGGATAACGTGTGCACTGCTCGGCGCGAAATAATGCGGCTTTTTTATTTATCACTAAATCGATTATCACATGATTAAAAAACAATTTTTTTCTTTTTGTATTGTTGGCACCATTGGATTTACGATTGATTGTTTTGTATTTCATGTGTTACACCACTTTGTTAATCCGATATTCAGCAGAAGTGCGTCAATAGGAATTGGCATGACCATCACCTGGCTGCTCAACCGCTCATTGACATTCAAAATGCAAACAACTATTTCGTGGCGGGAATGGCTTCGATATTTTTCAGTGAATGGCACAGGAGCACTACTTAACTTATCTATTTTTACTTTAGTATTTTATCAATCCCCAATTTTTCAGCATTATTTTATTATTCCAATTGCAATTGCGACCAGTGTGTCCATGTGGTTCAATTTTTTTATGTCAAGATTTTATGTTTTTAAAAGCTGATCGACGCAGTGTTCTTTTGAAAAATATTTTTTAGCGTATTCATAACCTGACAATCCCATTGTTTTGTGTTGATGTTTATTGTGATAACAATTTTCAATAGTGCGAATAATCATCGGAAAATCATCAGACAATGCAGAATAACCACACTGCGCATCTTGAATCATTTGATGCGCATCACTTTCGTGATGCAAGATTGCGAGCACGGGCAATTGCGCCGCCATATATCCTAAAATTTTTCCAGGCACCACGGGTGTTTTGTTTTTAGGGCTCAAACACACCAAACCAATATCGCACGATGCCAACAGCTGCGGATATAATTCTCTGCTGATAAACGGTTTAAAAATAACATTGTTCAGCGCGTGCTGTTGCGTCAAAGCCTCGAGTGTTTTTTTTTCGGTGCCATCTCCCACGATTAAAAAACACAGTTTAGGCAGTGACTGCAATTGTTTCGCCGCTTCGATTATAATTTTCAAATATTGCGAGGGGCCGATCACGCCCGCAAATACAATAATTAATTTATCATGCAATCCAAATAATTCGCGATAATTTTTGGTGATAACGGCCACGCGATGCGCTTCAATATCAACCCAATTATGCAGAACAGTTATTTTACGCTGAAATTCAGGGTACAGCTCGGATAGTAATTGTTGATTTCCCTGCGAGTGAGTCGTTATCACATCCGCCTGCTGATACGCTTTTCTTTCCATCCATCGAAAAAAAGCAATTAATATTTTATTGTTGAGAACACCCAAATCTATTGCATTATGCGGAAATAAATCTTGGATATTTAAAAAATATCGCGCATGATATTTTTTCTTAACCCACGCACCAACAAACGCCAATGGCAACGGTGGAGAATACACCATCACGCTGTCTATTTTTTCATGAACATATTGTTTAATTTTTCGAATAAACAGATAAGGTAGAATTAATTGCGCGATGCCACGAATAAAAAATGGCACGTTGTGATGCGGTAAATGTTTCATGCGAATCACGCGAATGCCGCGCTCATTCATACATTCTTGAAATTGTGGCATAGCAGTATCGTCTAAATTATATTGCGGCCACGACGTCACAACTGTTACCTGAAACCCCCGTCGCAACAATTCATCCGCCAATTCCAGCATTAAATGCGACGCGGAGCGAATTTCTGGCGGATAGGAATCGGTGATTAATACGATGTGGCTTCTTGCCCGCTCACTCACGTTCGCGGCTCCGATTGTGATGCAATGGGTTCGTATTTCGGAGTCTGAACGATATATCTACATTCCCCTGCCAATGCACTCTCAATCGCAAACGCAATTTCCATGGTATGAATCATTTCTGAAAATGTTGAGGTACGAGTGCAATTATTTTGTAATGCAAAAACAAATGCATCAATTTCTTGCGCATATCCTAATGCTTGTTCACGTGTTTTGAATTTTTCTTTCTTGTCTGCAATTAATTTTGTTTCACGAAAATCATCACAAACAATCGTTTTTCCATCAAAAAATATTTCCATGTATTCGCGCGAACATTGCCGATTTCCTTGCGCTGAATAAATTAATGTAGCAATGGATCCGCGATCCAGGGAAAAAGTTACAATCACATTGTCATTTTTAATGACTGTCGAATTACCTGTAACACTTTTTGCAACAACAGACACAATTTTTTCATTCAATACCGCTTGAATAAAATCGATAAAGTGCGTCATTTCTCCAATGATGCGGCTTCTGCCTTCGCGATCGCTGTGAACCCAATGATCGCGCGACACAAATCCAGCATTCACGCGATAACTCATCACCGCAGGATTCACGCGATGCGACAACCATAATTTCATTTGAGTGGCATGCGGCGAGTAACGGCGATTATGACCCACCATGATCACGGGTGGTTCAGACAATGTTTCATAAACGATTTTCATTTCTGCCAATTCTTCCGGATGCACGCACAACGGTTTTTCGATCAAGAGTGCTTTTTTTTCTTGCAATGCTTTTAAAACCAAACTCGCGTGTTGACTGTGCGGCGTTAATGCAATGATCGCATCGGTGCTCGTGTCAAAAGCTACATTGACATCGGTTGAGCAAGAAGCAAAACCAAATCGCTTAGCAACATGTTGTGCGTTCATGCCTGAATGAGTGATTAATGTGTTTAATCGCACATTTTTATTTTTGGAAAGTGCGGGTAAAAATACGGATTTTCCAAAAATTCCTGCACCAATGACAGATACAGTAACTACTTCTTTACGAATGGAATTATTTTTTTGGTCGGTGAGAGGGACGTGTCGCACTACAGGTGACTGCGCTGGATACTGAAACAAAACTCCGATGGGATTATTTAATTGATTATTCAAAAAATCAACGTACACTTTTTCTGCTTGATCAATAGCATATTGATGCGTAATTAATGCATCTAATTGAATTAATTTTTGATCGAGTAGTCGCAAAAATTCTTGTAGGTTTCGATTTTGAGACCATCGCGCTAACTCAACAGGATATTCGACGCCATGTTTTTCATAATATTCATCCAATGATCCCGGCCCTGCCGCTTTAGACACAATTAATTCTAATTCTTTTTTCCATAATGCGTTGCGATCCGGATGAATATCAGCAACACCAACGACAACTATCTTTCCTTTAGGTCTGCACCATTCAATTCCTAAATCAACGGGCTCCGCTGAATCTGTTGCAGCGGTGATAATCACGGCATCAACATTATCTTTTTTTTCTCGCGTGATGTCTGCGCCAAATTGTTTGGCCAATTGCATTTTTTCGACATTAATATCAAATGCAAATACATCGCAACCGTAGGCTTTCAGCATTTGCACGGTGAGTTGACCCAGCAATCCCAAACCGATCACGCCAACGGTTGAGCCAAATGTTAAATTAGCGCTGCGAATACCGTGCAATGCAATGCAACCGAGCATTCCAAAGGCTGCTGCTTGCGTTGAAACTTGCGCGGAAATTTTTACCGCCATAGTAATCGGAACAGAAATAAATTCCGCGTGTGATGCAAATCCTTGACCAATGCAGGCGACGCGATCGCCCGGCGAAAATCCATGCGCTTCCGTTCCTGTTTCAACCACAATGCCCGCTGCGCTATAGCCAAGCGGTGTTGGTGTATCCAAGCGACCCATCGCCTCAATCCATGTTTTTTTGAATCCTTGCGTTTTTGCTTTTTCAATTGCACGTTTTAACAAATCAGGACGTGCGCGTGCTTTTCCAATCAATGATTTTTTTCCCAATGCAATGGTTGATTTTTCGGTGCCAAGACTCACCAGCGAATGACAATTACGCACTAAAATAGATTTACGCGAACACATAGGCACTGGCACTTCCTCGAGTGTCACTTGGCCTGTTTTATAACTTTGAATGACTTGTTTCATGGCTTACCATCGACACACGAGTTTTTTTGACTGTAGGTGAAAAAACCCGTGTTAAACTACAACTTCTTGTTTTAAAACATAATTTTTAACCGCGGATGACATACCTGGTGGGAATTCTGCATCGCGATCAATCTGATTCCAGTGATCACTGAACCACTGAATCACCGTCGGCAATCCTTTTTCAAAATTTATTTTTGGGTTATACCCCAGTAAATCGCGCGCACGATCGATCGACGCTTTTAAACGGGATTTTGTGTCCCATTTGCGTTTATCGGTTTGAACAATGCCAGCATTATTTCCGGTAAATTGATTAATCATTTCAGCCATTGCAACAATTTCAGTTTCTTCTCCAGATGCAATATTCATCTCCGCACCAATCGCCTTCTCATAAAAGCCTGCGCGCATTAATGCATCTACAATATCAGTCACGTAAGTAAAATCGCGTGTCATTTTTCCGGAGCCCGTAATCGGCAGCGGCTGACCTTTCATCGCCCAGTAAATAAAATTGGGAATCACGTTGCGATATTGCCCTGGCACTTCACCTGGGCCATATGAATTAAAAAATCGCGTTTTTACAATTGGCAAATCGTAGTGATGAAAATAAAAATTACAATATAATTCGCCTGTCATTTTTGAAATTTGATAGGGTGTGCTTAAATGCAAAGAAACAAATTCTTCTTTTAACGGCAACGGCGCTTGCGTACCATAAATCGCGCAACCCGATCCCGCGTACACAAATCGTTTTATGTTGCCACATAACACCGCATATTCTAATACTTTAATCGTACCCAACCCGCTCACCAATAAATCCGTTTCAGGATAGTCCACTGAATTTTGATTGGCAAAAAACGCAGCGAGATGAAAAATGTAACTTGGTTTTTCGTTGAACACACGTTTTAAATCAATATCATTTGTAATATCACCTTTCACAAATAATACATTCGGTAAATTGGGAATGTTCCATTCATAAGACGAAAATAAATTATCCAAAATAATAACTTTTTTAGCGCCTGCATTCGCCAATGCGCGCACTAAATTGGAACCAATAGCGCCAGCACCACCGGTCACTAGAATAACTTGATCCCGATAGCATCCTAAATAATTTTCTGACATAAGAAACTCCGCTCAATGATTTCAGCAATGCGATCAGCCGAATGCCCATCCCCGTAAGGATTCTGAATGCGGGCCATTTTAGCATACCGATTTTGGTCACACATCAGCGATTCTGTCTCAGTAATAATCTTCTGCGTATCTGTTCCAACCAACAGCGACACACCCGCCTCCACTCCTTCTGGACGTTCCGTCACTTCGCGTGTCACCAATGCGGGCTTACCCAATGACGGCACTTCTTCTTGAATGCCGCCAGAATCCGTAATAATTAATTTGGCTTTATCCATCAAATAAACAAACGGTGCATATTCTAACGGATCAATTAAATAAAAGTTTGGTAGATGAGATAAAATCGCATGCACTGGTTTTTGCACCTCTGGATTTAAATGCACAGGATAAATAAAATGCCAATCGGCATGTTTTTCTGCTAATTGTCGAAACGCGGCACATACACGTTCAAATCCAGGCCCAAAATTTTCTCTGCGATGACCGGTGATTAAAATAATTTGTTTTTGCTGATCCACTAAATTTTGAATATTTTTTCCAAGAGCAGTTGACCAATTCGATTGTCGATTAACTTTATCTCGCGCCCAAAGCAATGCATCAATCACGGTATTGCCAGTCACGAAAATATTTTGGGCATTCACATTTTCTTGCAGCAAATTCTGCTCAGAAATTTTTGTTGGTGCAAAATGCCACGTTGAAAGGCGTGTGGTCATCGCGCGATTGGCCTCTTCGGGATAAGGCGAATAAATGTCATTGGTGCGCAAACCCGCTTCCACATGACCAACCGGAATTTTGCGATAGAAGCTGGCTAGCGCGCAAGCAAAAGTGGATGTTGTGTCACCCTGCACCAACACGCAATCCGGTTTTATTTTTTCAAGCACCATTTGCATGCCCGATAAAACACGCGTAGTAATAGCGGTTAAATCTTGATTAACTTGCATAATATTTAAATCATGATGCGGTGTAATCTGAAATAAATTTAATACCTGATCGAGCATATGACGATGCTGACCGGTCACACATACAATACTCTCAAAAGCATCATGATTTTCTAATGCATGCACGACCGGCGCCATTTTGATGGCGGAGGGTCTCGTGCACAAGATACTCATCACTTTGATTTTATTTTTCATGTGCTGCTCTCAAAAAAAGAAACATATTTTTCTTCGTTGGAATGAGATTGAATTTGTGTATTATAATAATTTCGCGCCGCTATTTTATACTGCTGATATTCATTTGGACACAAACGGGTGAGCGTGTTGATAGTTTCAGAAAATAAAGTGATGTCTGACAGCGGCAATGTCCATCCAGCGTTATTTTCCGCGATATTTTTCCAAGGCGTTTGATCAGATAACAACACAGGGCAGCCTGCGGCTAACGCTTCTACAATCACATAGCCATAATTTTCATTTTTGGTTGGCAGAAAAAATAAATCGTATTGTTGCATGGTAGCAATCACCTGATCAGGATGGATTTCCCCGTAATATTGCACGCGAACATTTGGCGACAGCGATACTATCAAGCGTTCGCAGCTTTCCCAATACAGCTTATCTTCCATCAAACCATAAATATCCAGCTGAACATCGCCTTGAACATTTTGCAACGATTGAATCGCGTAACTTAAATTTTTCTTTCTTGAAATGCGCGACACAAAAATTATTTTTAACTGATTTTTATTCTTCTGCGATAATTCAAAGTGTGTGGATTGTTTTACTGATAAATTATCAATATAGGTTGTTTTAAATTTCTGTGAAAATAATTGTGCTACTTCTTTTCTTTCAGAGTCAGATGCTGTTAAAAATTCTACATAATCTTTCGCGTTAAACAATTTAAATAATCGACTGTACCATTTTTTCCGAATGGGTTTAATCGAGAGCGCTCCGAACCCCAGCTCACCGCGCGGTGAAATAATCACGCGTGGTTTTGAATGTGTAAATCGAAGTAAATATTGCGGTATCACAGAAAAATAAGGCGAAAAAAAAGAATTGAGATAAATAATATCGGGTGAATTTTTTAGTAATTTTTTAATATTGCTGAGCGTATTTTCGCGAGAACAATAAATAATTTGATATCCGTCTTGTTGCATCACTTGATCTGAAATCACACTCGGATATGGCGTTGTATCACATAAATCATGATTGCGCGTAATAATTGTGATGGAAAAAATATTTTTTAACGCGTTGACAATTGCTGAGATAGAACGCAACGGCCCGCCCGCTTTGGTGCCTGGCCAATAATAATCGCAGAAAATATAAAGGGATTTTTTCATTTAACTTCGTCTGAAATTAACGGCAAAAAATTATCTTGACTCACTACCTTTTGACCAGTTTGCTCTTCATAATCTATTCTCGCTTTTTTAGCAACACCGCCGCCTTTTTTACTAGCAACTTTATTTTCCGGCATACCCACTGCTTTATTAGATTGCGCAATGTGTCGAGTAGTTAATTCTGCAAGTGCCGTAAAAATTAACTCTGCCTCATTCATGTGATCACGTAAATTTTGTGTCGTTAAGCCCTTTATTTTTTTGTGATCCGCAACGCTCAACTCAGTCCATTCTTGATGAATGATGTTAGTTAAAATAGCGAATTCATCGGGTCGCGTAACTCCGTGATCTTTCCAATAATCAGTCAACTTATTGCGTGTTTCTTGTCCCGTCATCCGTTGTTGAATCCATTTCTCACTGTATCCATGCTTTTTCCAAGTTTCACGTGCGCGATCAAGTGATTTACTAGGATCACCCATTTCTTGTATTCGTTCATAACCAACCTTGGCCAACCATAATTTGATTGGCTCAGCCTTAGGGCTAGGAATGGACTGAATGAGGCGTAACAAAACATCGACTGTGGCAACATCGGTCATACGATATTTTCCATCTATGGCGAGCATTCTCAACTGGTTACAATTTGTAACCAGTTGATCACAACCATCTGATCTTAATCTATTTTTCAATACCTTCCAATAATTCCTGGCGGCCTGGAAACTCGGTTGCTGAATAAGAACCTGGATAATATCTACTACTGAAAAAACCCAAGCCTCTTGTTTTTCATCATAAACACGACGAATTTTATAATCTTCGAAAATTGTCAAATTATCTTCCATATGTACTCCAAATAAAAGTGAGCCAATCTTTTGCATCACCTTTTTGTTGTTGATCCATAAACCACTGACGCACAGGAATATTAAACCCAGTTTTCTTTCTTTGCATTACCGTGGTGGGCAATGAACGATGCGGCGCACACGCCAATTCTTTTTTACCCAATGCATGAGATGCAATCAGTCGAATACTATTTTCAAAAAAATTGACATCCACAAATGGCACGCGCACTTCCAGTGAGTGTGCCATGCTCGCCCAATCAGTATCGCGCAATAATTGATTGCGCATATACCATTGTATTTCAAGCGCTGAAATTTGAAATCGAGTAGAGCGAATGCCTGTGACATCTTGTTTCATGCGTTCAAATAAATTTAATTCTTTTATACCTGCTTCAATTAAATCAAAATCCAACACCGTTTCTAATTCCCACGGCAAATAAATAGCGCGTGAAATAAAATACGCATGGGCAATATCGCGGCTGTATTCCAAAATGCTCGCTTGTTTGGGTGATAATTGATAACGAGAAATTTTTCTAAAATAAGAAGGTAACGCCGGCAGCCATGAAAACGGTTTTGCATATGATAAAATTTTGGGAATGCGCGAAAACAAAGGATAGCCCGCGAAAATTTCATCGGCACCTAAACCAGACAATGCCACTTTTAATCCCGCTTGATGTGCCACCAAGCTCACAAAATACGTATTGATGCCATCGATGCTCGGCTGATCCATCGCCAATTGTATTTTTTCAAAATGCGATTCAGCTGCTGATTGATTGATCCATTGTGTGCTGTGATCAGTTTGAAATAAATGTGCCATTTCAGAAGCGAGAACCGTTTCATCGTTGTCTGTGTTTTTATATTCTTCAAAACCAAGTGTTACCGTATGTAATTTTTTTGACGTGAATTCGGATGCTACATTCGCAAGCGTTGCGGAATCAATCCCTGCGGATAAAAATACGCCGACATCCACATCGGCAACCAGATGATGTGAAACAGAATCATATAAGATATCGGTCAATGTTTTTTGTGAATGTGAATTTTGTTCGGCCGAAATAAACGCTGCTTTAACAGAATAAAATGATTTGAAAATACGCTTGTCTTTGCTAATAAAGCAATAATGCCCGGCGGACAGTGGTTCGATACCTTGATATAAAGTAAAGGGTTCCGGCACTGAGCCCAATAAATATAAACCCACTGTGCCTGCGGCGGAAACGGAGGCATTGATATTTTCAGCGGTTAATAATGTCTTGACCTGAGATGCAAATTGAAAAGACTTTCCATTATCAGAAAAATAAAACGGTTTAATGCCAAAATGATCGCGCGCGCAAAAAAGCGTCTGATTTTTTTCATCCCAAATCGCGAAAGCAAACATACCGCGCAATTTTGTTAACATTTTTTCGCGATCACGACGATATAATTTTAACAATACTTCCGTGTCACTTTGCGTTTGAAATCGCTCGCCCTGCTGAATTAAATTGTCACGCAATATTTTGTAATTATAAATTTCACCGTTAAAAGTAATGCACAATTCATTATCGTGCATGGGCTGTTTTGCATGATCGGATAAATCAATGATCGATAATCGTCGATGGGTAAAGCCAATGTGTTGACGAGGATGTATCCACACATCGGCACCATCGGGCCCGCGGGTCTGCATGGAATC
Organism: Gammaproteobacteria bacterium RIFCSPHIGHO2_02_FULL_42_43; assembly: GCA_001801425.1. GTDB lineage: Bacteria > Pseudomonadota > Gammaproteobacteria > Coxiellales > Coxiellaceae > 2-02-FULL-42-43. The sequence goes on along the minus strand of MGXR01000017.1, from coordinate 187,315 downwards.
ATTCATGCGCATCAACACATCGCGATCAACATGCTGATTGGATTGGTAATGAAAAATTCCCGAGATACCACACATTAATTTTCCAACACTAACTGCGAACACGCTACTCGCACACCATCCACCGATTCTTTCAATCCCCATTGCGCAATAATATCCAAACTTTTTTGTTTCATACGTTGCAATTTTTCTGGATTTTCTATCAGTTGTTTTAAATAATCTGTTAACGCGTCGATATCTTGTGCCGGATAAATAAAACCATTATCACCGTGATGTACCAAATCCGTGCGCGAACCAACGCAATCGGTAACAATCATGGCGCAACCGGCATTCATCGATTCATTCACCACCAATCCCCATTTTTCATGAATACTGGGCAACACTAAAATATCAGCCAACGCGTAAAATGCAGGTACTTCGCTTTGATTTTTAAAGCCAGTGAATCGAATGGTGTCAGCGTGTGTTGCTGATTTTTCTTTTAGTACCTGTTCAAATTCCCCTGTGCCGACGAAAATTAGATAAGGTTTAACTGATGTGTGATCGATTAATTTGAGATACGCGTCCAATAAATCCATAGGGCGTTTTTCAGTGGAAAATTTCCCAACGTATAAAATAACGGGGCGATTGTCGAGTAATTGCAACTCAGTTTTAATTTCTGATAAATTTTCTCGCGCAATATTTATTTTGGCTTTAAAGTAATCATTATCAACTGCATAATTGCAAGAGCCAATTTTTTGATCTGGCACGCCACACGCTTGATAATATTTTTTATTTTCAGTACCGACAGCCAAGTAACTGTCGACGAAATAATTTAAAATTTTAAATATCCATTTTTTCTTGGTGAGTTGGTTATCTCGCCTTGGAAATAAAATCGAATCGCCTCGCGTCAATGTTTTAAAACGTTTTAATTTCGCAAACAGTAAAGTAAATACCATGTAAAAATCGGTATATCCATGCGCCCAAACGAGATTAAATTCTTCTTTACGCATGAGTTTCCATAACGCGACCAATTTTGATATTCTCGTTTTCTTTTTGGCGACATCAGATAAAAATACATAGCGATAACCTTCAAGCAACGGCACATCCCACTCAATTTTTCGTTGAAATTTTTCGTCGAATTGCGGTTCTGTTTTTTTGTCCCAGTAAAATATCACCAAAATATCGATATTAGGGTGATTGGCAATCATTCGAAGCCAGGGGGCTTGGTATTGAATGGGATGGGTCACTACGTAAAACAAACGATAACGCTTTTTATTCATGCTTCTCTGCCACTACTAAAAAATTTTGACTAAAGATAGCGTTCCTTTCTCCTGTTTCTATTGCTAAACATAACCGATAAAAACTTCTGATTAATTTCCATAACATATATCGCGCCATGCTCGATATACTATGCACAATTGGGTTATCCTCTACGCATTGAATCTTTCGAAAATTCGCAATGCTTAGAAACTGTTTAATCGAAGTTTTAGTAAACGCGCATTCGTGCGTGAAATCTCCATATCGAATTCGCCCAAAAAACGGAGATTCTGCGTTCACAGTATGAATGATCCATTTTCCACTGTCTTTTAATATTCGGAATACTTCCAGTAAAAATAACAAGGCTTCATCTTTAGTCATATGTTCAAGCACATCAAAGCTGACAACAAGATCAACAGAACTCGTCTCGATTGATTTTGCAGCCGCTATTACTTCTTCATGATAAATATTTTCAAATCCAGCAGCATTTGAAAATTTCACTTGGTTTTCTGATATATCATATCCTACTGTGTTTTTGTAACCGCATTCTTTTGCAAAAAATATTAACCCACCATTACCGCATCCGAAATCAATTATTTTCGCGTCTTTATAGGACGGAAAATATCGTTGAATAATACGCATTAAAAATGGCTTTCCTGCGCGGAATTTTTCTTCGAGTGTCATTTTTCTATCATTCATATCGCTTTTGTAGTGACGGTAAAATATCTCGCGATACTGTTTCACAGCAGCTGATTCATTAACTTGATTCACTAAACCTCCATTAATATGTCTTGCACGGCAAGAGCAACTTCGCTCACCTGTGTTGATAAAATTGTTTTTCCTTTAGGGTAAAGTACTTTGTGATGCTGGCCTAATGGATACCAGCATCCTGGTTTTGCGTGGCGGCTAAAAATAGCGACGCTGGGTGTTTTAACAGCAGATGCTAAATGCATGGGCCCACTATCATGACCAATAAACAATTGCGCACACTCTATCACTGCGGCTGTTTCACGCACACTTAATTTTCCACATAAATTTATTTTTTTTCCATGCCAATAATTTAATAACATTTCACTACGTTGATACTCGCTTTCCACACCCACAAACACCAATCCATAATGCGAATATTGTTTTGACAGTGCCATCATCAAAGATAACCAATTTTCCTGCCCCCAATCTTTCATCGCCAATTTTGTGCCGATAGAGCATATAATGAAAGGCTGATCTAATATTTCTTTTGGGATAAAGGTGAGTGCTGATTTTTTCTCATCATTTGTTAATGCCAGATCAATAATCTGATCATCAGACCAATTCACTGTACCCAATGCTTTTAATTGTCGCGCTAATCGCTTGTGTTCACTTTCATATATTTTTTTTTCAAAGTCATATTGATATTGAAATCCATGCCGCAACAATGGCAAACCAATTATTTTTTTAATACCACAACATTTAAAAAAAATAAAATCTCGCCACGCCTGAAGCAAATGACGATTCTGATGAAAATAAACCATGGTGTGAAATTGATTATCACGAATAATTTTTCTTAAGCTTATACATTTTTTTATCAGCGTGCCCTTAGAGGGGTATTCAATATATTGATCAACTAAACCCATGTTCTCGAGCATTAACTCCAATGCGCACGCTTGATTATTGACGGGCTTGTTGGTGATAACGTACCTTTTGACATTCGGAAAAGCCTTTTGAATCAGGCGAAAACCAGGCAACGCCACCACGGTATCGCCTACACTACCAAGACGAAATATTAATAATGGGTTGTTTTGCGTCATTGCATCATCACCTAATTTAGTGCAGACTGTAGCGCAATATTGTTTTTTGATGCAAGAACATTGCGCATGCCGCCCATCTTTGAAGGACATTTTGAACGCTTTACGGATATCCCGAGCGCCAACCAGTATGACGATCTGAATTTTATTGAAACACTGTACCGAAATGCCTGTACACGCTACCAAACATCAGGCCCGTTTCCCGCGCCACTGCAGAATGAATATAATCATATTCGCGACATTACTAGTCTTTGCGTCACACTCTTGTGCGCAGAGTCTCGTGACCACATCCTCAATGTCTTAGATGTTGGTGGTGGTTTTGGTGTTTCGTGCATTGAATTAATGCATCGCTGTCAGTTACCTAATTTTAATTACACGATATATGAAATTAATAATTTCATTACCTGCTATCACTCCAAACCTTTTTTTCAGGAAAAAAATATTCGCTTAATTTCCAAATTAAGTGAAATCACTGAATCGCAAAATTTAATTATTTTTGGCAGTTCTTTACAGTATTTTCCTGATACGAATGAGACACTAAATCAAATTATTGCAACCACAAAATTTCCATCTTACATTTTAATAACACATACTCCAGTTACCTATCTTCCATCATTTGCAACACTGCAAGTCAACATGGATAACAAAAAAATCCCGAATTGGATTTTTAATATTGACACACTGAAAAACATTTTTTTAAAATGCGGTTACACTTGCATCTTTCAAAGCGCTGTTTTTCGACAAGGTTTGTTTGATGATTTTAAAGATAACGATACCCAATTTCGCTCAGCAAATTTATTATTCAAAAAATCGATATGATAAAATTAACAGAAAAAATAGTTACGCGATTTCTATTCGAATATCATAAAAATAAAATTTATTGGCATCCACGATTACTCTATCGCCGAAAAAATTCTATACGCATTCACAAACCCATTTTTATGCTAGGTGTACAAGGCGGTGGATTAACCGTCATGTCGCGTATCGTGCGTTTATTGCCACAAATAGTATATATCTCGGGGAATTGTAGTTTTTGGGCTGGTAAAGATGAGCTACATAACAGTGCGCGGTTCAAGCATATGCCAGATGCGCTCACCTTGAGATCACCAGGTTATTATAATCTGCTAGGTCACGAGAAAAATCATCCTGATTTTGGTTATGAGCGCGCATTTTTGTACGCCTCCAATGAATTTTTACACGAATATCGATTAACAGAATCTGACTGGACCCCTGAATTAGATTACGCAATCAAAAATGCAGTGCGGGTTTGTTTACGCACTTATGCAAAAAACTTAAATAATGCGCAGTTCATCGATATGTCGCAAAGCTATATTCTTAAAATTCCTTTTTTGAAAAAATGTTTTCCAGATGCACGTTTTGTCATTGTGACTCGCGATCCCTATGCTGTTTGCTGGAAACAAGCGCAAGTCTCACTAATATTTCAAAAAAATCCGAAACGTGCCGTTCAGTTGGCAGCGGAGCATTGGTTTAATAGCTACAAAATTGCGCTTAATGATACTAAAAATATGGACCACGTTTTGTGGTTACAGTTTGAAGACTTCATGCAAAAACCCATGCCGGTTATGAAGAAGTTATTTTCTTTTCTTGACCAATCAAACGTAGATATTGAAAAACTAATCGCGCAGCATTCCTCCACTCCGCTGGGCAGTTGCGATCCAGAAAAATGGTTTCCAATTAAAACCAGTGTCAATCAGCGTCACTATCACACATTGCCAGAATGGGCAAAATCCATCATCCAATCGCAATGCGATCCACTAATAAAAGAATTTGGCCATGCATTTTTATTTTAAATACTCACGAATCATCTGAAATATCTGCTTGTCTCGAGGATTTTTTCTGAAAAAAACTTCACATTGTTTTCTGGCTTTTCTTTCAGAAAGTCGCTCACTTAGTTTTCGCAATGACAAGCTAATTTTTTGATTTTTTTTCCCTAAAAAATTGATAAACCAGGTACGTAAATTTCGAGCAACAACCAAAAAAGAAAAATCATAAAACGCATATAAGTGATGCAGCAATGATGGAGCCCAAAAATCTAAAAAAGCGCGGTGCAACGTTAACTCCAACGCCTTCGCATCAACCACTTCATGCTGTGCAACTTCATGAGCGACAATTTTGCAAATTTGCGATAAATTCTCAGCGCTGGGTCCTGTCATGAGCCGCGTAAAATGATCTTGGTTGCGTGAAGTACTTTGCCCGTGCCCATCTTCGCGAATTAAATAAGGCATATCTAATCGCTTTAACTTTCCTTGCGCGGCATCCATCAGCCCAATCATCACTTCGGTCATCGGTAAAAAATGGGTGTTAATCTCCGCTACTTCCCTAAAAATTCTCTGGTAGTGAATAGTTCGGTGAACATCATAAAACGTCCACGCTTGTTTTTTATAAATAGACATGACACGAGCTGAAGCGGTCTGCTCGTCAATATCATTGATGTTACCTGGCATAAACTGTGTTTTTTGCACACATTTTTTATTCTTCACAAAGAAAAAATTTCTACCACGGCAAGTAGAATAATCCAAGTGCGCCTCTAAAAACTTTATTGATGCACGCAATGCCTCTACATTCCAAAAATCATCATCATCAGCCAACACAGCATACCGTGTCTCTACTTGATACAGTGCATTTGAAATTTTTGATAAGTAATCTTTTGTGGTGATATCAAGAGGATATCGCAAATACCGATATCGAAGAGTTGGGTAATGCAATGCATCTCTTAGGTGCGCTTCAAGCATTTCATCTTTTCCACCGTCCGCGATTAATATATTGAAAGGAAAATTTATTTCATTGGCCCAGCGCATCCAGCGACGTGTATATATCGGACGATCGCGAATCACTAAAACGACCGTTAATAGTTGATCAACATCGCTCAAAACAACCTCCAAAATTGTGCGTAGTTACAAAGTACGATATCATGTCGGGTCAATCTGGAAGCATGATATACTGCTCGCCAATGAAGATGCGATATTACTACACTTCATCACTCGCGGTATATCCTGATTAAAACGCAAACATGAAGTGAATTCACGCTTGCTAAATCTAAAGGGGAATCACGATTCCCCTTTAGAAACCCCATCGTGACGGGGCAACTTTAAGATGCAAAAAAAATCGCATCTTAAAGTTGAATGGGTGTATCAAACTTATGAGTAAACTGTTATTTATTGGATTGGGGCGTATTGGATTGCCACAAGCTCTCGTTTTTGCAAAAAAAGGCTTTCAAGTTTTTGGATATGATCATGACAGCCATTTGCAACAAACATTACAGAACAAACAGCTGCCATTTTACGAACCGCATCTAGCTGAATATTTACACGGCACACTCAATCACACGTTCCATCCGCTCTCAACCTGGGGCGCTGTTGCTGAAAAGCTGCCTCATGTTGACGCCATTTTTTTCACACTGGGCACCAGCACGCCAGACAGTCGACTGTGTCTTGAGGAAAACGAATTAAATCTGGACACCATTCAGGAAACACTGGATAAAATTTTCCAGGACCAGCGAAGCCTCAAAAAAGAAATTGTACTGATTTTTAGAACCACATTGCCACTGGGCAGCATCGACCGTTTAAAAAAATATATTGAAACCCATTATCATTGTATTGAAGGCGATGATTTTCATTTAGCGTTTGTTCCTGAGCGATTAGTCGAAGGACAAGCGATTCACGAAGAAGAAAATTTGCCAAAAATTGTCGGCACATATAACGAAAAAGCGTTTTCTCATATTAAAAATATTTTTGATAAATTAAAAGGTAAAATTATTCGAGTGACGGATCCCAAGACCGCTGAATTTTGCAAATTGACCGACAACTCCTTTCGCAACACGCTTTTTGCTTTTGCTAATGAAATTGCGATGCATGCGGCTGAAAATAAAATTGATGTCACGGAAGTCATCGACGCAGTCAATACTGATTATTCGCGTAACACCATACAAAAACCAGGGTTTGTTTCGGGTTATTGTTTAGGAAAAGATCCTTACATTTTTGAATATGGCTTTAATAATCAAAAAGCAGCGATTCGAAATGAATTGTGCTCTCTGTGGTATTACGGGCGTCGCACCAATGATCACTTAATAGAATATGTTGTGCACAAAATCATTCAAAAATTAGCTAATGTAAAAAATCCTGTAGTCACAATTTTAGGTTTGTCTTTCAAAGAGGATGTGGATGATTTTCGCATGTCTCACGCCATTCAGATCATTCAAAAATTAATTGAACGGGGAATAAAGCGATTTAAAGTATTTGATCCCAATGTTGGGAAAAATAAATATACCACATTACCTGACCCCGTCGCGCAACACGTCGTTTTGCAAACGCATTATTTGCACGAAGCGTTATTTGAAGAGTCACATGCAGTGCTGATTGCGCATCGTCACACAGAAGTAGTGATGGCGAATAAACGAAAGAATCTCGCAAAATTATTAACTAAATTGGAACGTCCCGCTTATTTATTTGATGCATGGAATGTGTGGCGCGAAGCGAGCGGTATTGCATCAATAGAATATGACGCGTTAGGCTGGGGTGGTGTGTGATGTCGTCCATCTTGGTTACTGGCGCTGCCGGATTTATCGGTTCTTTTTTAACGGAAGGTTTGATTTCGGCGGGCTTTCCAGTTGTCGGTGTTGATAATTTCTTTCGTGGCAAAAAAGAAAATCTACAATCTTTGAATAATAACCATGCGTTTGAATTTATTGAAATGGATCTGTCAAAGCCAGATTGCGTGTCATCTCTTCGCGCGATATTGCGCTCCAAAAAAATTGATATAGTTTATCATTTGGCTGCAATTAACGGCACGCAATATTTTTACGATTATTCTTCGCAAGTCCTAAATCAAAATATCTTAATAACTTCGCATGTCATGCAAGCCATTTCTGAAAGTGATGTGAAAAAAATTATTTACACCTCGAGCTCTGAAGTGTATGGCGAGCCCACCATTATTCCAACACCGGAATCACACCCTATTTTATTAAATGCAAACGCTGATCGCGATTCTTATGCGGCATCCAAAGCCATCGGTGAATTTTATGTACGGCTGTATGCAAATCAGAAAAAAATAGATTGGCTCATTTTGCGAGTCTTTAATATGTACGGACCACGCATGGTTAACACCAAATATGGCCAGGTGATTCCTGAGTTAATCAAACGCATGCTAACAGAAGATCGGTTTACTTTAATTGGTGACGGACATAACACGCGAAGTTTTTGCTACATCGATGATGCCATTCGCCTGGTTCTCGCGTTGACGAAAAAAAATGTGACTGGTTTTGTGAACTTAGGAAATCCGGAAGAAATATCAATGCTCGATTTAGCGAAAAAATTGCATACATTGATGCATAAAAATTTTAATCCGATTTTTTTACCTGAAAGGCCGTATGACCATCATCGCCGTTGTCCTGATATTTCTCGTCTTGCTTCGTATACTCCAGATGTCAATTTTACATCACTGGAGCATGGGTTGAAAAATGTGATCGCTTATTATCAAACATTACTGAATGCTTCTCATGAAGTTTAGTATAATTGTGCCAACTTATAATGAAAAAAAAGATATCACACCGACACTGGAAGCATTGGCAGCGCTCGATTATTCGAATTATGAAGTATTTATGGTGGATGATTCAACAGACTCGACTCCTGATATTATTAAGCAATACGCCGATAAAAATATTCAATTAATTAAACCGGGTGGTGGTGGGCGATGTGAAGCGCGCAACTTAGGTATTCAGCGCGCAACCGGCGATGTGGTCGTGATTTTAAATGCAGACGTACAATTGCCAAAAGATTTTTTAAATCAAATTAAAAAACATTATGACGCGGGTGCTGATTTGGTGAGCGTGAGTTCTAAGGCTATCAATGATGATCGATTATTTGCGCGTTATATTGATTGCGCAGGACTTTATTTAGAATCCGATTTTCATGGAAACGAAATACTATGGACCGAGGGATTTAGTTGCCGTCGAGAGCTTGCATTAAAAGCGGGGTTATTTCCGGCGGGATTTCCAGTGGCAATGTTTGCAGGAGAGGATGGTTATTTTGCAGAAAATCTCGTCAAAGCAGGCGGTACAACCCACGTGGATTTAAATATTGTGGTGCATCACATAGCCCCCGCTGATTTTAAAGAGTATTGGTACATTCGCACCACCCGCGGTCGCGCCACATCGCAATATCGACGATATATTAATCGTTGGTCATTTAAAAAAATTGCTTTCTGGAATTTTTTAAAAACGGGATTTAATGTTTTAAAATGTGCAACGCTTTTTTATCCCATTATTTACTGCTGGAAATTGACTTCGTTTTCTAAATATGGAAAAAAGGATTGGATAAAATTATTATATGCGCATGTTTTAGAAATGATTGCGATGACATACGGACTCTGGAAAGAATTATATATTATTTATAAAAAAGAAAAAATGGCATGAAGATCACATTAACATCCCACGCCGCCAATCATTTATTGCGACTCGCAGAGGGGCTGAAAAAAGAAAATGTATTAAATCGATTTTATACGATTTATCCGCAATTTAAATTAAAAAATTATGATATTGATCCTGCCTATGTTCACGCGTTTCGATCACTCGCTGCTGCAACATTTTTATGCATTAAACTCGGCAAAAATATGCCCGAAAAATTACATTCGGATTTATTTGATGGATATGTGGCAATGCAGCTTCGTTTACGTCGTGAAAAATCAGATATCGTGCAAGGCAATAGCGGTTTTTGCTTAAAAACTTTGCGTGTTGCTAAAAAACAAGGGATCAAAACTATTGTAGATCGTGCTTGCCCGCATATTGATTTTCAATTGTCGCTATTAGATGAAGAAGTAGCGCGATTGACGGGTAAAAAAAACCAATTCTCTTTAAAACACAAATTGCGTGAAAAAATGTTGGCGGAATACGAATTGGCCGATGCCATTATTGTGCCATCCACTTATAGTCGCCGCAGTTTTATTCAAAAAGGATTTTCTGAAAAAAAAATTCACCTAGTGCCATTAATGAAAGAAAAAAATGTGGCGAGAGATGATGCGAAAAAAAATGGTTCCGATTTTGTTGTATTTGCCGCGGGCTTTAGTTTTTATCGCAAGGGATTTTATTATTTGCTGAAAGCATGGCGGGAACTAAAATTACCAAAAGCAAAATTGATCTTGAGAACAACAGTTCCAAAAGAATTTCAGGCTTTGTGCGATCATCCCAGTATTGATTTTATTCAACATCATTTGTCTAATGATGCGTTGATTCGGCATTATCAGCAATGCGATGTGTTTTGTCTGCCATCCGTGGATGAAGGGTTTGGGATGGCAGCGATGGAAGCGATGGCTGCTGCGAAACCCATTATCGTCACTGAACATGTCGGCATGGCTGATTTAATTACGAATAAAAAAGAAGGGTTTGTTTTACCCATTAGAAATATTGATGCGATTAAAGAAAGTATTTTGAAATCGTATGAAGATCGTTTACTGGCGAAAGAAATGGGTGAGGCGGCGCATCAAACTGAACAACGATATTCACAAAACAAATACATCCAAACAATCACAGATGTTTATCGAAATTTACTACAAGCCTAAGAGAGAGTGGCATTGAAAAAATTTTTTAGACAATTAGATACCGCAATCAAGGCAGCGGAAATTAAAAAACTGCCCATTCCAATACCGACGCGTTATTGGTCTAATTTTACGAGGGTTTCTGGTGCCGCAGATCAATTGTATATTTTGAAGCGATCTATCGCGGATCTGGAGAAAAAGGGTAGCGCGCTAAATTGCTTAGTGGTGGGTGTTCATGGTGGCAGAGATTATTGGGGATTAAAAGCATGGGGACACCAAGTCACGGGTTTTGATTTGGGTAATGTACCTGACTGCCCAAATATTGTTTTTGGCAGCGCTGAAAAAGATTGGCCGTTTGACAATCACTCATTTGATTTGATTGTCATGGGGGAAATTTTGGAACATTTGCAGTGGGATATGCATGCGCTGCAAGAAGCGAGACGTGTTTTAAAACCAAGTGGCGCGCTGATTGTGACTGTTCCATTTTTAGCAAGCAAGCCCACGTATCATGTGCGCCTACACGACCCCTACTCCATTAAAAAATTATTGGCAATCAATCAGTTTACGATAGATGATTTTTTAGAACGCCCAGGATTTCCAAATTTAAAAATAATGAATATTATTAATTTTATTATTGCAGCACCATGGTTTTTATTCACCAAAAAAAGCTTATATGGTGTGTTGGCAGCTTTTTTTGGAAAATTAGAATGGGAACTGGGACACAAAAAATATCTTCCGCGCCATCTGTTACGGCTTTTTAAACTGATTAATTGGGGAGCTACGATTAAATGTACACCCAGCGATTATCGTTTGAATTATACCGAAACAAATCAAAAGGTGTTCACTGTTGAAGATGTGTGACACAATAACTGCAATGTATCCAGTACACCGCTTTTTAATTCGCCTCTGGGTTTAAATCCCATCGCATTCAACCGAGTATTTAATACTTCGTACGACAATTGATTCATAATTTTATTTTCAACAAACTGAATTTGTAAATCAGGAATGTATTGCTGTATCGATTTCACCACATCAGCCACAGTCGCATTCACTGACACCACATTATAAACACGCCCATCAAAATGATTTTGTTTTATCATCATAGTAATTGCAGATAGCGCATCATTTAGCGCTAAATAAGGGCGTTTTTGATGATACGCTGTTTTCCACACAGTAATCGGCTCATTCATCACCGCCTGCCAGCAAAATTTATTAACAGCGGTGTGAAAACGCATGCCGGGCGACACACCAAAAATAGTTCCAAATCGAAAAATAATCGCGCGCAAATTATTTTTCATGTATTGTTCTTGGATATATTTTTCTTCTCTTAATTTGGTTTCTGCGTAAGGGCTTTGTGGTTTTAATTCATCAAAACTGCAATTCTCGTCAACTTGTTTCTCCTGCGTACCATACACACTGGTAGATGAAGCCATAATCATTGCGACATTAGTTGCAACACACACATCCGCTACTTTTTGCGTTGCATTAAAATTCACACGCTCTACTTCGTTTGCATTTTCAAAACTTGCAGCAGCATTAGTAATTGCCGCCAAATGAATTACCACATCGGCATTTTTAAAAATGGATTTAAGATCCATTTTATCGCTAGTAATGTCGACTTCGATAAATTGATACTGTGCTGTTTTAGGTAAATTAAAAAGCGATGTGTAACGCTGTGTCATTAAATTATCAATCATAATAATATTCGGATGCGAAAATACTTCTGGCAGATTTCGAATTAGATAAGAACCGATGTGTCCTAACGCGCCCGTAACAATAATCTTCATGTATTTTCTCGTCGATAGTTTAAAAAAATATCGTAATCGCGAAGATAATCGGATTCGTCATATAATGCATCACAAGCAACCAACAGTGTTGTCTCTGGTTTTAAATATGTTTGCTTCGACCAAATACCAGGAGGTATCAATAATGCCTCGTCTGGTTTCTGCAACACAAATATTTTTTGATTTTCTCCGTCATCTACCGTCACTTCACAAATCCCGTGAACACAAACCAATAATTGCGACAATGTTTTGTGTGCGTGATTTCCACGTTTTTCTTGTTCATTTCCAATAATGATAAAAAAACGCTTTACATTGATCAGTAAATTCTCGCCCTCAACAATGATAAGCCGTGGTTTTCGCATTGCTAAATTGATTTTTTCAATACCGTCTACACACAACATGCACTTTCGCTCTGTATTAATCGTCGAATACCTTCCGTTAAGTTAACACTTGGTTTCCAAGTTGTTAAAGCAGAAAAAGCGCTGCTGTTTGCAACAAAATTACGCTGATCGATGGGCGATGCATTCCGCATTTCTTTATTTAACAAATTAACTGAAATATTTGTTTCAGATTTCACAACATCAATCACTGTTTGAAAGGCGGCTCTAACGGTAGTACCAACACCTGTACCAATAAAATAATAAGGCTTTTCTAGCTTCCATGCGCACATCGCGGATAACAAAAACGCCTGCACAACATCATCAATATAAATATAATCACGCAAAAAATTACCACCGTTTACCACATAAATATCTTTTTTCTGCAAAACTGTGCGCACTATCTGATTTAGCACTCCCCGACTATGATCACTGCTTTTTACGCCTGGGCCATAAACATTTGACAATCGCAGGCATGTTCCCTGCACCCAGTTTTTCTTACGAAATAAATGTATATATTGCTCTGTCATTATTTTATGAAGATCATACAAGCTTGTCGGCACATCAATTGCATTTTCATCAATAGGCAGTTTCTCTTGCAAGCCAGCAGACGTTGCGCTGCTTGCCGCAATAATTATTTTTTTTGGATATTTTTTTGCGGCTTCCAACAACTTCAATGTTCCTATTACATTTATTTCAGCATCTTGCACCGGGTGATCGTCGGCCTGCTGAACACCAGTTTGCGCAGCTAAATGAAAAATAACATCAACATCGCGAATGATTTTTTCCCAATCATCAAACGCAGCCAAATCACCACGCACATCCTCTATTAATGCGCTCGAATTGATTTTTGGACTCAACATTTTTCGACTAAAGCGTGCTAAATTACAATTTACTTCACTTAGACAATCAATCAATCTTGTGCCAATATAACCACCAGCGCCTGTTACTAAAATGCGTTTTTTCTCGTAAAATTGAATAACGTTTTGAGCTACCGTAAACATAAACATGACTCGAACATTTCTACACAATTTTTTTGCTGCGTTATAGATAACTCAGGAAATATCGGCAAACTAATCACGCGCGCTGCCAGCTTTTCTGTGTTGGGTAAATGTGTTTTTTGAGCGCTATAAGCCGGCATCTGATGCGCTGCTTTCGGATAATGCATACCCACCATAATATTTTTTTCATGCAATTGTTTTACCAGATCACCTCTGTGTTCGCACTGAATAACATATAGATGATAAGCATGCAATGCTTCGTGTCTCACTGCTGGCAATACAAATGGAAATGATTTGAGTAATTTATCATAATGACGAGCAATTTGATTTCTCTTTTCTATATCTTTATTCAAATATCTCAATTTTACGCGCAAAATAGCCGCTTGTAATTCATCCAACCGACTATTCATACCGATAAACTGGCTATCGCGGTTTGCATCCCAGCCATATTGACGCAATTGTCGAATACGCTCAGCCAATGTGTTGTTATTGGTAGCGATTGCACCACCATCCCCCATTGCACCTAAGTTTTTAGTCGGAAAAAAACTAAAACAGGCGATATCAGAAAAATTTCCAACGGGTTTTTTCTGATAATATGCCCCAACGGCCTGCGCACAATCTTCAATTAATTTTACTTGATATTGTTTGGCAATTTTTAGCAGTGAAAACATATCAGCCGGCTGCCCATATAAATGCACTGCAATTATCGCTTTTGTTTTTTCAGTAATGGCTTTTTCAACCAACACTGGATCAATCGTGTAATAATTTTTTTCTATATCCACAAAAACAGGGGTCGCACCTACTTGTTTAACCGCATTCGCGGTTGCGGTTGCGGTCATCGATGGCAAAATCACTTCATCATCACGCCCAACGCCGAGCGCCATTAATGCCAACACCAATGCGTCGGTCCCACTCGCAACACCTACCGCATTGGTCAAACCGAGATAACGCGCAAATTCATTTTCAAAAGCGGCAACTTGTTCTCCTAAAATGTAATGACCACTATTTAAAACTGTATGAATTGCTGCATCGATTTCAGTTTGATGTGATTGATACTGTGCGAGCGGATTGGCAAAGCTAATCATGGATTTTCTGCTACAAATGGAACATACACCAACCACTGACCACCGCTTTCAGAAAAAATTTTTTCTTTTTGCATAATCTCATCTTTATGATTCCAGGCGAATAAAAGCGCTGTGTCTGGATATTCGTTTTTAAAATTTTCATAGTCGCGAACAGGAATATGCGTGCCGGGTGTATACGTGTTTTGTTTTAAAGGGGTGGTATCACAAATATATTCAATTAAATCTGGGCCTATGCCGCAATAATTTAAAACGGTGGTGCTTTTTGAGGTTGCCGCATACCCCACGACACGACGATTTTCTAATTTGCATTTGTTCAAAGTTTTTAGTAAGGCTTTTTTAGAAAGTTCACAATTTTTCTTAAATTTTTCGTAAGTTCTTTCATCGCAAAGACCTTGCGATTTTTCTTGCATTAATACTTTAGTGACGGCATCTGAAATGTGACGCGCACCTTTTTTTGCTAAAATATATCGCATCGATCCACCATGTGTTGCTTGCGGCTTCACATCAATTAATTCAAAACCATGTCTGCCAAAAATATTGGATACGGCATGTGCTGAGAAAATATAAACGTGCTCATCGTAAATTTGATCATAGGACGTTTTTGCGATCATATCACCCAGATAGGGATCCTCAAAAATCAAAACACCTTGGGGCTTTAATAATTGATTTGCAGCAATGGCAATGTCATTTAAGTTTGGAATATGACACATCACATTAGCTGCCATAATCGCGTCGGCATATCCATATTCTGAAATAATGCGATTAGCAAGCGTGGACGTAAAAAATTCAGTGATAGTATTTACGCCGTGTTTTCTCGCTTCAACTGCTACATTGGCAGAAGGCTCAACACCTGCATGCGCAATCCCGGCGCGTGCAAAATTCTCAAGTAAAATACCGTCATTACTGCCAAGTTCCACAACGAACGGATTGTCATCTAAATAATTTTCCATCACCCATTCTGCATAAGATTTAAAATGTTCGACCATGCGTTTGGATGTGCGTGAATAAAATGCATAATGATCATGAAACATTTGATTGGCATCAGGCTGCTCGGTTAACTGAAATGTTTTACACCGATTACAAAATGCGGGCGCTAATTCAAAAAAATATTCATCTGTCGGATTATTGGATTGCAAAAATCCATTGGCGATGGGCATTTTTCCAAATGACATAAACGGCTGGATCTGTGTTTGACAAATACGGCATTGCATAACGATCTCCCTCTCAACCACCCGCATTATATAGTCACTTGCGGTAATCGTCTAACAGGAATTTGGGATAGCAGCGGAAATGTACTATCTCTTGTGTTGGTGATCGGTTGAGTTAATGGCCATTCAATTCCGATCGACACATCACTCCACAGCAAACCACCCTCGTCTTGCGCGTCATAATAATCGGTGCATTTATAATACATTTCATTTTCTTCCTCGAGTGCACAAAAACCATGCGCGACTCCGGGCGGCAAAAACAATTGTTGTGGATTTTCAGCAGATAACGTAACACCGCACCACTGACCGAATGCTGGGGAGTTTTTTCGCATATCAACACCCACATCAAATATTTTTCCACGCATCACTGAAATCATGTGCCCTTTGGGTTTCTGAATTTGATAGTGCATACCACGCAAAATATTTTTTCTGGAAAATGAACGATTGTCTTGCACAAAGTGATAATTCACTCCGATCTCTTGAAGTGCAGACTGTCGAAACGTTTCCATAAAAAACCCCCGCTCATCACCGTGTTTTTTCAGCGTGATTAACATCATACCGGGAATTTTTAATTGTTCTGCTTTCATGCGATCACTTTTGCCATTCTCTGAAATTCAATATTCCTTGCAATCAATTCATCATAGGTGCCAATATCTTTCACAACACCATGACTGAGCACAATAATTTTATCGCATTGTATTAACGTGGATAGGCGATGCGCAATAATAATCAATGTTTTTTTGCGAGATAATCCGTAAATGGCGTGCATAATACTTTCTTCCGTCATACTATCTAAAGCGCTCGTTGCTTCATCAAACACTAACAATTGCGGATCACGATACAATGCACGTGCAATTCCAATGCGTTGACGCTGCCCGCCACTCAAACGAATACCGCGTTCACCGACCGCGGTTTCATATCCCTGTGGTAATTCTTGCACAATAAAATCATCAATCGCCGCTAATTGCGCTGCTTTTTTAACGCGATCAAAATCAATATTATTTTTCTCAACGCCAAAGGCAATATTGCTTGTAATACTATCGTCAGATAAATAAATATGTTGCGGAACATATCCTAAATTCTGCTGCCATGCGCGCATATTATTTTCAGAAATCACGATATCATCAACCTGAATTTTCCCTGATGTTGGCAATAGTAATCCCAAAATAATATCAATCAGTGTTGTTTTTCCGGCACCCGTTTCACCGACAATACCAATACTTTCGCCCGCATGAACAGTAAAATTAAAATTATCCAAGACAAGATGTTTTGATTGCGTATATGAGAATGAAATATTACGCAAGGTTAACGTGGATTGAAAAAATAATTTTCCAATGTTCAGAGAAAAATAATTTTTGTCTTTTTCCCATGATTTATTAACCAGGTCTTCATGTAAAATATCCAATGCATGTGCATGCGCTCGAATTGAAGTTAACGCACCAAAAATTGACTGTAATCCCGGCATTAAACGATAACCCGCAAATGCATAAATCGCGAGAAGCGGCATAATGTTGTTAAAGTTTTGATGTGTAGCCAATAAATACAAAACAATTAACACAATGCCGCCAAAAGCAATTACCTCCAATGCGTACCGAGGTAAGTCAGCAATAATTTGAGATGCTGCCTCGTGATAAGAATATATTTTCGCAGGTTTTTCAAACGCTTTTAGAAAAATATCCTCGCAACCCTGCAATTTGATTTCTTTAATTCCACCAAATGCCTCGTTCGCAATGCGATAACGCTGCTCCTTCGATTCGGTTTGCGCAAGCGAAGCTTCGCCCAAACGTCGACGCACTACACTATAAATGATGACATAAGCACCGCCCAGCACGGCGGTAATCACCACAGCCAAACTGGGATTGATTAAAAAAAGTAGTACCACGATAAACAGCATCGCTACTGTTCTTGCTAACATATCCAATCCATAACGCAGCACATGTGACACCACTGAATCGACTTCCGATAAAATATTTTTTGTTAATGTGGCGCTATTTTGATCGAGAAAATAAGAGTAAGGTTGCTTTAAATAATTTTCTAACAGTCGTTTTGATAAAGTGAAGCTACAGAGGTTAGTAAATCGCAGCATAAGCCAAGTAGTCAACGCGCTGACACCATTGCCGACAATCAAAATACCCAGCACCAAAAATCCTAAAAAAAGCAAAAAATAATGCACGCTGTGAAAATGCAACGCATGAAAAATCCAAGCCACTTTTGCGTGAGCTTGAATAGCGGTTGGATCGGCAACCATCGCGATAAAAGGCGCTACAAAAGCAATGCCCATCACATTCACGATCGCTGCAAACACCGCGGGAAGAAAAAGATAACAAACCCTTCGACGTTCTAGTGCAGTAAAGATTGCGTAAAATTGCTTGAAGACGGTCAACATAAGATCAAGATTTTTTATTTAGAATTCGGTATCATAGCGCACCACAGTACAAATGGCATTGAGAAAATGAAAGGAATTATCTTAGCGGGCGGCTTAGGCACCCGACTCTATCCGCTGACGAAAAATACATCTAAGCAGTTGCTGCCGATTTATGACAAACCCATGATTTATTATTCCCTATCGACGTTGTTGCTCGCTGATATACGCGATATTTTAATCATCACTGCAGCGCGTGATCTACCAGCTTACCAAACATTATTATCCGACGGATCTCAATGGGGCGTACACATTCGATATTGTGTACAAAAAAATCCGGATGGATTGGCGCAGGCGTTTATTTTGGGTGAATCGTTTATTGGCAGCGCATCCGTTTGTTTGATCTTAGGCGACAATATTTTTCACGGGCAAAACTTGCGTCAGGAATTAAAAAATACCAAGCAAAATTTAAATGGCGCGACGATTTTTGCTTATTACGTAAAAAATCCAAAACAATACGGTGTTATTACATTTGATGCAGCAGAAAATATTGTAGACATTACTGAAAAGCCACAAAATCCGCAATCAAACTGGGCTGTGACGGGTTTATATTTTTATGATAATCAAGTAATCGATTTTGCAAAATCGATTAAGCCTTCTTTACGAGGTGAACTGGAAATTACGGATGTGAATAAATGTTATTTTCAAAAAAATCAATTGCGTGCGCAAAAACTCAATCGCGGATTTGCGTGGTTGGATACAGGAACGCATCAATCATTATTAGAAGCGTCACAATATGTCGCAACACTCGAGCAACGCCAGGGTTTGAAAATTGCTTGTCCCGAAGAAATTGCGTGGCGTTTAGAATACATCAGCACAGAACAATTGGAAAAATTAGCGGTAACATTGAAAAATAATGACTATGGGCAATATTTATTGCGAATCATTCGAGATGAGGTCGCTATTTTAACATGATACATGCGCCCAAAAATATGTTAGTTACCGGCTCCGCAGGATTTATCGGCAGTCATTTTGTGCGCGATGAATTATCACGCGATGCTAATTTGCGCATTGTAAGCCTGGATAAATTAACGTATGCGGGAAATAAAAATAATTTATTAGGTTTAAATCCGGATCAGCATGTTTTTATTCAGGGTGATATTGGTGATGAAGCATTGGTTTTAAAAATATTGCAAGAATACACCATCGACACCATTGTGCATTTTGCCGCAGAAAGTCATGTGGATCGCTCTATTATCGACCCAAGCGCCTTTATTCAAACCAATATTGTAGGCACATTTAATTTATTACAATATGCGCGCGAAAAAAATTGCCGATTTCATCATATCTCAACGGACGAGGTTTATGGCGAATTAAAAAATGGTGATGCTCCATTTACAGAAACACATCCCTATCAACCCAACTCACCCTACTCTGCTTCCAAGGCGGGATCGGATCATTTAGTGCGTGCATTCGCACACACCCATCAATTACCCGTTACAATTTCTAATTGCTCCAATAATTATGGGCCGCATCAACACCCTGAAAAATTTATTCCAACCATTATTCGCGCTTGTTTTTCAAATCAGAAAATTCCGATTTATGGGGATGGCTCCAATATTCGCGATTGGATTTTTGTCAATGATCACTGCGAGGCGGTGAGCTGTATTATTCGTCACGGAAAACTCAATCACACTTATAACATTGGTGGTGAATGCGAAATTAGTAATATAGATTTAGCAAAACAAATTTGCACATTGATGGATGTGCGATTTCCAGAAAATCAACCGCATGAAAAACTCATCCGTTTTGTCACTGATAGGCTGGGCCATGATTGGCGTTATGCGATCAATAATCAAAAAATAAAAAGTGAGTTGGGCTGGAAACCCGCCACTGATTTAAAAGCTGGGTTGGAAAAAACAATGGCATTTTATGAGAAAAAATATGAAAAACTGGATACTGTCGCCTAAACAAATCTGTGATCTAGAGTTACTGCAAAATGGTGGGTTTTTTCCACTCACTGGTTTTTTATCGCAACCGGATTATGATTCTGTACTGGATAAAATGCGTTTGGTTAATGGATCGCTGTGGCCAATTCCAGTTGTTTTGGATGTGTCGGAATCATTTGCGGATAGCATCGCCCTACATGATATTATTTTACTTCAAGATGAAGAGGGAAATGCACTAGCACACATGCGCATTCACTCCGCCTGGAAGCCAGACAAGACACGTGAAGCACAATTTATTTTTGGCACAACAGATACAATACATCCCGGTGTTTATACTTTATTTCATAAAACCAATTCGATTTACTTGGGTGGTGAAATTGAAAAAATTCAAACCCCCAAACACTATGATTTTAAAAATTTACGTCACTCACCCAAAGAAATAAAAAAAATTTTTCATGAAAAAAAATGGGATCGTGTGATCGCCTTTCAAACCAGAAATCCTATGCATCGCGCACATCAAACACTCACGTTAATTGCAGCAAAAGAACATCAAGCAAAATTACTTATTCATCCGGTTTCTGGCATCACCAAACCCGGTGATATTGATTATTTTATTCGCATCAGGTGTTATCTGAAAATTTTAGAAACCTATCCTGAAAATCATGCATTGTTAAGTTTGTTACCGCTCGCAATGCGCATGGCGGGGCCGCGTGAAGCGTTATGGCATGCGTTAATCCGAAAAAATTATGGTTGCACGCATTTTATTGTTGGGCGTGATCACGCGGGGCCGGGAAATGATAAAAATAACCAACCCTTTTATCATCCTTATGCCGCACAAGAATTGGTTAAAACGCATGAGGAAGAAATTAAAATTAAAATGGTTCCGTTTCAGGAAATGGTGTTTGATAAAATCAAGCGTCGTTACATTCCTGCTGATCAAATTCAATCGGAATCTGATATCGCGCGCATTTCTGGCACGCAATTGCGCGAATTACTACAAACAGGCGCTGAAATTCCAGGGTGGTTTTCCTTTCCGTCAGTGATTCAAGAATTACGAAAAGTATATCCACCAAAACACAAACAAGGATTCACGCTATTTTTTACGGGTTTATCTGGATCCGGAAAATCAACTATTGCTAATGCATTAATTCAAAAACTACATGAATATTGCATCGATCGTTCTATTTCTTTGCTGGACGGTGATGTGGTACGTCGTATGCTATCAAGCGGCCTTGGATTTTCAAAAGAAGATCGCGCGCTTAATATTCGCAGAATCGCTTATGTGGCAAGTGAAATTACCAAACATAATGGTATTGCGATCTGCGCGCAAATCGCCCCACACGCAAATACCCGTGAAGAAGCGCGCTCATTGATCATCCCCTATGGTGGTTTTTTTGAAATTTATATCAGCACACCGTTATTGTTGTGTGAGAAGCGCGATCCCAAAGGTTTGTATCAAAAAGCGCATGCGGGGCTTATTAAAAATTTTACAGGTGTGGATGATACTTATGAAGCCCCAAAAAATCCAGATGTGATGATAGACACATCAAACTCCAGCGTTGAAGACAGTGTAAATAAAATCACTGATGTATTATTTAAATCTGGGTATTTGCAATCCGCATCACAAAAAATTCCGCTAATGGAAACGCACAGGTAAATGCGGGTGAAACGGCGTTTAAAATATGGAATGAGTTTTTATCTCCCTCGTAACAAAAATCGGTTACGAGTGTGTTGGTTTTAGTGTTCACTAATTGTGCGCGAATACCGGGTTTTCCCCAAGTTTTATAGTGTGCTGCGTTAAAGTTTTCGAGCATATACGCCGCCTCATTACTTAAAAAACTTTTCTGATATTTTTTTAATTCGTGTATGGCAACTTGCCTAAAATGAAATTTATTTTTAATAAATAATTTTGCTTCACGCTGAACAATGGAAAAAAATTCTGATGTGGAAAAACGTTGCAATCCACTATACTGCTCTCGCCAAAACGCAGGAATCGCTGTCGGCCCAATTTTTATTTTTCCATCAACAGTTACCGTAAAATGAACACCTAAAAATGGATACTGTAAATCAGGCACGGGATAAATATGTGTTTTTAAATCCCCTACTTTCTCTTGCGAATATAAATACAATCCTTTGAACGGTACCACTTCATATTCTTTTCCAAAACCAAACTCTTTGGCGATTTTATCCGCATACAACCCCGAGGCATTCACAACAAATCCCGCATTTATTTTTCGTCGACTAGTGCAAATGATGTTTTTTTTCACGGAAATATACCGTTCATTAAAATAAAAACACACGCCCTGCTCCATCGCTTTTTGAACCAGCGATTGCATTATTAATTTGGGATCAACGGACGCGGTGTCGGGCGAAAAAATTGCCTGCTGAATGGTGCGAACGCGCGGTTCAATTTCTTTTGCTTCTTTCTCGTTAATTAATTTTAATGAAACTTGGTTTTGAATTCCGCGTTCGTACAATGTCTTTAAGCCGGTGAGCTCAACTTCATTTTTTGTCACCACTAATTTTCCGTTTTCGTTTAACGGTAATCGATTTTCTTTGCAATAATCCTTCATCGCGCGATTGCCTTCTTTGCAAAATCGCGCCTTCAAGCTATCTGAAGTATAATAAAATCCCGCGTGCAACACCCCGCTATTTCGCCCGCTGGCATGAAATCCAGCGTGTAATTCTTTTTCTAAAATTATTATTTTTTGGTCTGGAAATTTTTCTTTGAGTACCAGCGCTACTGTAACGCCTAAAACGCCGGCGCCAATAATTAGAAAATCAGATGTAACATTACTTTTTACACTCAATAGTTTCTACCCAGAAGGTTGGTCAACTTAAATTTTCAGGTTTGATTTTCAGTGGGAATTGTCAACATCTTCGCAGTGCGTTGAGCACCATCCATTATGGCACCACTGATTGCACTGCTGCGCCGGTTTCGCGGCCGGTGCAGCAGCTGCTGGCTGCGATTTGTTAGAAACATCTTGTATAAAATTTTGAAATCCAGTGCACGCGCAAAGCAATGCGGCGATCAGTGGTAATAACAAAAAACGAATTGCTTTAAAAACCATATTTTTTACCATCTACGATGCAGCACAACTGTTTGAATTAACATGACACCCACCAAACGCACTGTTATGCAAACAAGCCTCTAGCGCGCCATTCATCGCAACTTGCTTGTAAGTGGATGACCAATACCAGCTTCCTGGTTTTTGTGTAACATTTTTTTCCGTGGGTGTGGTATCGTGCGACAAACAACGCCAATATTCCATGGGTGGAAAACAACTTTCACGGCACGTTTTATCATTATTATTTTTTTTACATTCACCCTGCACGTAACGCAACGTGATTAACTTGGCTGCGCCAAACTCAACCCATTTCGCACCGGCGTGATTAATGGCGGTGCAACGCCAAAAAGTATCCGCAACACCTGAGAATGAAAAAAATAATAATAATAAAAACAAGTGGCGGCGCATAGCAATCCCAAACAAAAACACATCATACGATCAGGGTTTCACAAAGGCAATGAGTTTTTGATTGATAAAAAACTACTTTATTTATCTGTATTACATCTATATTTAATTTATATGTAATTAAGATAGTAGTAGTAATAGGGGTGGCACACGCCTGTGGATAACTATTTTTTTTGTTTTTTTATCAATGTGTTGCGTTGTTTGTCTGAGTGTGGGCATAAGCTATGCACAGCTGTGGATAACTTTGTGGATAAGTTTTCACGGGGAAATGCGCAGGGGTTTTACCTGCGGCATACAGTGATTATCCACAAGGTTACACAAGCGGTTTATTTTTACGGAAGCAAAGAAATATCGGCAACTTTAGTGAACAACTGATGTATTGAAGAAAGTAACGCCAGGCGATTTTGTTTTTTCTTTTCATCATCCACCATAATCATCACGTCATTAAAGAATTGGTCGATGGGTGTTTTAAGGGTTGACAATTCTGTGAGTGCTTTTTCATAATCTGCTTTTTGATACAGCGCGTTGATTGTTTTTTCTAGTGCTTGTAATTGCATGGACAGGTGATGCTCGGCTTCAAATTCAAATAATTTTTTGTTAGCGTCTTTGAATTCTTTTCTGGGTTGTTTTTTAAGAATGTTAGAAACCCGTTTGTTGGCGGCAGCAAGGCTGCTTGCCTCCGGTAATTTTTGAAATTGCAACACCGCTTTCAAGCGCCGATCAAAATCTAACAGGGAGGTTGGGGCGCATGCGGCGACCGCTTCAAAAATTTCGGCTGCAACCCCCTTTTCTAAATACCAAGATTTCAAACGCACTAAAATAAAATCAAATGCATCTTTAGCAACATTTTTGTTGGGCAGGGCGTTTGCGTATAACTTTTTACTTTCTTTGAGTAGCAGCAATAAATCAATATCCAATTTTTTTTCAATGAGTATGCGAACAATACCGTTTGCAGCGCGACGCAGGGCAAATGGATCCTTTTCGCCAGTCGGGAGTTGATTGATACCAAGAATGCCGATCAGCGTGTCTGCGCGATCTGCGAGCGCCACACACAATCCAACGGGCGTTTGTGGTAACTCGTCACCAGAAAATTTTGGTAGGTAATGCTCTGTGATGGCGATTGCTGCGGACTCGGGTGCGTGAGCACGCAGGGCGTAGTAATACCCCATAACACCTTGCAAATTTGGAAACTCACGCACCATATCAGTGACCAAGTCGCATTTGCATAACATCGCCGCAAGTCTGGTTGATTTTAAATCTGCGTGAATTTTTTTGGCGATCCAAGTGGATAATGCGGTGATTCGTTTCACTTTATCACCAACACTGCCCAATTTTTCCTGAAAGATTACATGATCGAGCTGCGGTAAGTGATCGATCAACGGTTTTTTTAAATCTTGTTGATAGAAAAACGCAGCGTCGGATAATCGCGCGTGAATGACGCGTTCATTTCCGGCGACCACAGTGGCCGCATCTTTGCTTTTAATGTTGCTGATTAAAATGAAGTAGGGCAGTAATTCCTGATTTTTATTTATTACCGGAAAACATTTTTGATGAATTTGCATCGACGAAATTAATATTTCTTTGGGAATCTTTAAAAATTCTGGCGAAAAAGTTCCTTTGAGTGCGACGGGCCACTCCACCAATCCGGTCACTTCATCTAATAAATCCGGCGGAATAATCACTTGTTGATCTTCAGACAAAAGTGCGCGCATCGATTTCATGATTAAATTTTTTCGAGATTCGCGATCCGCCATCACAAAGCCCTGGGAGTACAGTGTGACGTGATAATCTTCCGGCCTGGAAATGAAAACAGATTTAGGGCAATGAAAACGATGGCCAATTGTATTTCGGGTGGTTTTTACACCGAGAATTTCAGTATCGATCAACTCTGATCCGAAAAGCATGGTTACCCAATGCACCGGGCGAATAAAAGAAATATTTTTATTTCCCCAACGCATGGGTTTGCTAAGTGGTAATTTGGCAATCGATTTTACTGTAATTTCCGGCAATAAATCGCGTGTTGCAGCGCCTTCTTTTTCAACGGTGCACACCAATCGTTTTCCTTTGGGCGTGTCTCTCACAATTAATTGATCGATAGATACATTACACCCCTTAGCAAAACCCAAACACACTAAAGTTGGTGTGCCATTTTTATCATAGGCATCTTGAAATGCCGGTCCTTGGCGCTCGGTGCGTTGTGGTGCTTGTCGAGTTTCCATGCCTGAAATTAATATCGCCAAACGACGCGGCGTGGAAAATGTTTTGATTTGTGAAAACGTGATTTTATTTTCCGATAAATTTTTTTCAAATTGTGTTTTTAGTCCATTTTCCAGTGCCACTTGATGATTCGCGGGAATTTCTTCGCATCCAATTTCGAGTAAAAAATAATTATTCATGGTGTCGCCTTACACAAAGGAAATCCCAACGCCTTGCGTGATTCGTAATATGCTTTTGCAACACTAAAACTTAAATTACGCACGCGCAAAATAAATCGCTGCCTTTCGGTGACGGAAATGGCTTGTCTTGCGTCAAGTAAATTAAACAAGTGTGACGCTTTTAGCACACACTCATAAGCCACCAGTGGTAGTTGCAATTCGGTAAAACGTTTTGCTTCCTGTTCATAAAAATCAAACAGTGAAAATAATTTTTTCACATTCGCATGTTCAAAATTAAATGCGGACATTTCACGTTCGTTTTGCAAAAAAACATCACCGTAGGTGACGATGCCACCCGGAGTTTTGGTCCACACCAAATCAAACATATTATTTTTATTTTGCAAAAACATAGCGAGGCGTTCCAAACCATAGGTAATTTCACCCATTACGGGTTCACAGGGCAGGCCGCCGATTTGCTGAAAATAAGTAAATTGCGTGATCTCCATGCCATCTTGCCAAACTTCCCAGCCCAAACCCCAGGCGCCGAGCGTTGGCGATTCCCAGTTGTCTTCCACAAAACGAATATCATGCAATAGAGGATCAATGCCGAGTGCGCGCAGGGATTGCAAATATAATTCTTGAATGTTGGATGGCGAAGGTTTTAACACGACTTGAAATTGATAATAATGCTGACCACGATTGGGATTTTCACCATAACGACCATCCGTCGGGCGGCGAGACGGCTGCACGTAAGCTGCATACCAAGGTTCCGGTCCGATTGCGTGAATAAAAGTAGCGGGGTGAAAAGTGCCAGCACCCACTTCCAAATCCAGCGGCTGTAAAATAACACAGCCTTGATCCGCCCAGAATTTCTGTAGTTCAAAAATAACAGACTGAAATGTGCTGGGCTTGTCGATCATTGAACCGCTTTAATTTCCGACTGCAGGTTTTCCATGGATGTGGCACCGGGAATAAAGCGAAACTTGGTTTGCGCTTTATTGCCAATCACAAACGTTGGCGTTCCCGCGAGTTTTAATGCTTGCGCTAATTTAAAATTAGCTTGTAATTGTTTGTCGATCGCCGGCGATTCCATGTCTTTTTCAAGCAGCGGCATATTGAGACCCGCTTTTCTTGCCAATCCCAAAACATTTTCTTTGGTTAGCGAATCCGTTGAGGTAAGTAATAAATTATGCAACGTGTAATATTTATTGGCTTGCAAGCTTGCTGCCAGCGCTACTTTCGCGGCAAATTGCGACTGACCGCCAAAAATAGGCAATTCTTTAAATATCACACGCAAATTATTATCAGCGCCCACTAATTTTTCGAGAATCGGCGCCATGGCGCGACAGTGCCCACATTGATAATCAAAAAACTCAACTACAGTAACGGGTGCATTGACGTTGCCGATACTGGGAGATTGAGCGTCATCGAATAACGCTGTTTTGTTTTGAGAAATAGCGCCCATGGAATCTTTTTCCATTTTCACTTCTTGCTTAGCTTGCAGCACTTGCGATGCCGCGACCAATACCTCCGGATTGCTAACCAGGTATTGTTTGATGATGTCTTGGATTTGCGTCACTTGAGCGGGGGTGAATGCGTTGGTTTCTGCGGCGAAGCTTGAAAATCCGACGAGTAAGCAGCCAGTCACGAGTAATGCGTGCATCATTTTTTTCATATTATTCCTTAAAAATAGATGTGGTGGAGTGGAATGAGCTAATATAACGGGTTCTGATTATGCATGCAATCAGAAGCATGTAGAAAGTGATATACCGCTCGCCAATGAAGATGCGATATTACCGCACTTCATCACTCGCGGTATATCCTGATTAGAACGCAAACGTGAAGTGAATTCACGTTTGCTAAATCTAAGGGGAGAATCACGATTCTCCCCTTAGAAACCCCATCGTGATGAGACACTTCAAAATGCGATAAAAAAATCGCATTTTGAAGTGAAGTGGGTATATACCGCTCGCCAATGAAGATGCGATATTACCGCACTCCATCACCATCGAACAAGATAATTTCTGATCTTGAGGCGGGAAACCACATCTTTTTGTATTGACAAAAAATGAAATTATACTATAATTTGTATATACACATAGTTGCGAGCAGACAATGACGAAACCACTCAAGAATCCGCATAAAAAACCAGCCAATTTTCGATTAAGCCATCAGGCGATGATGATTTTAATTCAACTTGAAGGAAAATTACGAACCTCAAAGACAGCGGTGGTTGAAAAAGCACTGCGATGTTATGCCAATCAACAACTAAAATTAAATAACACATTAATGCGATTCGCCGGCATTCTTTCCGAAAAAGAATCTGATGATATGTTATTTGCAATTAGAAGTGATCGACGTAATAAAACTATTAAGAGCTTGTTTAAGATCTCCGGGCTCAAGCGAAAATGATGATATTCGAGTGGAAATAAATGAAAATTTAAGGTTAATATTCTTTAATCTTGACCGAAAAATTTCATTTATTTACACCGAATAGCGTCATTTGCAGCGAGTCAGGAGATTTTAAACAAGCTCTAAGGCAAAGTTATGAAATATGTGTTGGATACAGACATATTAATTTATTTCTTAAAAGGGCATGAGCATGTTGTTGAAAAAGTATCAGTTGTTGCACAATCGGATTTATCAACCACCGTTATCAATCAAACAGAATTACTGTATGGTGTTTTTAATTCTACACAAAAAGAACAAAACTTAAAAAAAATACAGGAATTTTTAAAAGAGATTCGTGTGCTTGAATTTTCACCTGCTGCATCCATGCATTTTGCAAGACATAAAGCGCACATGAAAAAACAAGGTAATTTATTGGCCGATATGGATTTAATGATCGCGAGTATTGTGTTAGCGCATGATGGAATTTTAGTCACCAATAATATTAAACATTTTGAAAAAATTAAAGAATTAAAATTTGAGAATTGGTCTAAGAAACCGTCTGGTTAAACGCTAGTATGGCCTGATTTGTTACCGTCATTCCGGAAATTTTTGTACTCAAAAATTATCCGGAATCCAGTGTTTTTCTCCTGGATCCCGGATAATTGCTAGCGCAATTTCCGGGATGACACGTGCTTTTTAAATTTTGTCGTGCCCATAGAATTGGGGATAACTCAAAATTTTATTTTAAAAACAATAAGTTATAAATTTTTATTTTGTGGATAAGTTACGCGGCCATTGCCATGCGTAATTTTTCTAATGCCATCTTTTCCAATTGACGAACACGCTCTAGCGAAATATTGAATTGTGCTGCGAGTGTTTGTAGCGTTGATTTTTCTTCTGACAACCAGCGTTCTTGAATAATGGTTTGGCTGCGCGCATCTAGTTTTTTCATCGCGTGTTGCAGTTCGACGCCTTGAAACGCTTCTAAATTATCTGCTTGCGCTTGTTGTTCTGGATTAGCGCTTTTATCTTCTAAATAATGAATCGGCGCTTTGAGGCTCGCTGTTTCATCGTCATCATCGCCGAAAAATTCAAGCGATTGATCGGCGTTACTCATGCGCATTTCCATTTGTCGCACATCTTGATGACTGACATTCAATTCTTCCGCAACCGCCGCAATTTCTGAATCACTAAACCAACCCCGTTTTTTAGCGGCTTTTCGAATATTAAAAAATAATTTTCGTTGCGCTTTAGTCGTTGCAATTTTTACGATGCGCCAATTACGAATAATGAATTCGTGCATTTCCGCGCGGATCCAATGTACCGCGAATGATACTAATCGAACACCCATGGTCGGATTGAAACGCTTGACCGCTTTCATCAAGCCAATATTGCCTTCTTGGATAAGATCTTCTTGTTGCAAACCGTAGCCTGCATAACCTCGGGCAATTTTCACCACAAAACGTAAATGCGACATGACGAGCTCGCGGGCTGCTTTTAAGTCGTTGTTTTGATGTAAACGCTCCGCCAGCGCTTTTTCTTCTGATTCGGTTAACAAAGGGATTTGGTTAACCCAATGAATATACGAGCCTAAAGTGCCAACAGACAGCGATCCTGTCGCTAACGCTAATGCTTTTTGATCTGCTAACTTCATTGATAGTTACCTCGTTTGTGGACGGAATTCTAGCACATTTTTGACGGGTTGACACAAGGATAGGCGGGTTTTCGGCATTGAGAACTTTATAAAATTGACAACTCCCTTGTAAATTTTATATAATTATTAGCAATAGAGTTGCGAAATTTTTATGTTTCAACGACAACTAAATTTACATAATTTATTGAAAAACAAGTCATTTTTCTTGTTTGGGCCGCGCGCGACCGGAAAATCCTTCTTAATTCGGCACGAATTTCGAGATTCCGCGATTGTTTTTGATTTATTGCGCAGTGATTTGTATTTGCAACTTTCAGCGCAGCCACACCAGCTGGAATCAATGATTGATGCTGCATCAAATTTCGAATACGTCGTTGTTGATGAGGTGCAGCGTGTTCCTATGTTGCTGAATGAAGTGCATCGACTGATTGAAACGCGCAATATCAAATTTTTATTGACAGGCAGTAGTGCGCGTTCATTGCGTCAACAGCATGTTAATTTACTGGCGGGGCGCGCCTGGGAAGCAAATTTATTTCCGTTGGTCAGCACCGAAATTCCTGATTTTGATTTGATGCGGTACTTGCAATTTGGCGGATTGCCTGCCGTTTATTCGAGTGAAAAACCCGCCGAAGAATTGCATGCTTATGTCGACACTTATTTGAAAGAAGAAATTCAAGCGGAATCATTGGTTCGAAAAATACCGAGCTTCGCGAGATTTTTAAAATTGGCAGCGTTGACGAGTGGGAATATTTTGAATTTTAGTTCTGTTGCCAACGACGCAGGAATTCCCATTTCAACTGTGCGTGAGTATTACCATATCTTAGAAGATACGTTTATTGGCTTTTTAGTGCCGGCATGGACTAAAACAATGAAGCGAAAAGCAATGAGTACCGCAAAATTTTATTTATTTGATTGTGGCGTTAAGCATACGTTGTCTGGTGTGCAATCATTAGAAAAAACCAGCGATGTTTACGGGCGGGCATTTGAGCATTTTATTGCGCTTGAGTTGCGCGCTTATTTGAGTTATCGCCGGCTAAGATCACCATTATCTTATTGGCAATCACAACAACACCAAGAAGTTGATTTTATCGTGGGTGATGATATTGCAATTGAAGTAAAATCGGCCGATAAAATTCACGATAAGCACCTCAAAGGCATTCGTTTATTAAAACAAGAAAATATTTGTAAAAAATACATGGTTATTAGTCATGATCTCATACATCGCAAAGAAGAGGGGATTGATATTATACATTGGAAATATTTTTTAGAAAAATTATGGAATGATGATTTATTATAGTTTTTAACTCAACAGGAATAACCATAGCGGCATGATGTTATTCGGCATTTTTTTTGATATTTTTTCCACAATGAATGTGGTGTGCGCGGTTTTAAAGTGTTCGCTTGCCTCTTTTAATGCAGAAAATTCTCTTTTTACGATTTCTTCTTTATCTATTTTTTGCGCCACCTGAATTAATTCTTTCACAACATTTTTTTCGCGACGCAAAAAATCGATTTCATGTTTTCCTTTCCAGTAGTACAGTTCGTTTTTAAATTTATTTCTCAGTTGATGGAATACGGCAGTTTCGATTAATCGCCCTCGATCTGGTGAGCCTGACAACGCAATTATATTGCGTAATCCCAAATCTGCGGCATGCACTTTAAATGGATGGCGATTGCGTTCTGCTGTTTTCAGGCTAAAAAAAGATAAACAGTCTATTAAAAATGCTTCTTGTAAAAAGACGCAGTAGGTTCCCGCTTTTTCAATGGAAATTGAAAATTGTTTGGCGATACGATGAAAAGAAACCAGGCTTGCGGTTTGAGTCATTAAATACACCGCAAGATGTCGCAATAAAGCAATATCGCGAATTTCATGACGCATGGCCACATCTTTGAAAAGCAGGTCATCAAAGTATTGTCTTAATAATAACTCGCGTCGATCATCTGATTGGCTTAATACGACTTCCGGAAGCCCGCCCCATTGTAAATATTTTTCTAATGCAAATTGAATATCGTGTGATGCGGGCAACTTTGTTTTTTTTGCTGGCACATCTATTTTCTGAAATTGCAAATATTCAGAAAAACAGAGTGGACTAACTATAAAAGAAACATGACGCCCGGTGAGTACAGTGCCTAATTCACGCGACATTAAATTTGCAGATGAGCCCGTTAAAAATATTTTTATTTCTTCGGATTCATTGCGTGCGCGTACCCAGCGTTCCCATTGAGGTACATTTTGAATTTCATCAAAAAACAAATACGCTTTCCCTTTCGGAAAAATGTTTGCGCGATAGTCGTTATACAGTTCGTCTAAAAAATCGGTGTTGAGGTTGGCGGCTAATGCAGGCTCCTCGAAATTAACGTGCAACATGGCTTCTTTCGGAATACCAGACGATTCAAGATGATCCATGAGCTGAAATAAGATTGTTGTTTTACCAGCGCGACGCATGCCGATCAACACGACAATCTCTTTTGTGTGTATCACCGGGTAGATATTCCGGGTTATTTGTCGCGCAATACCACTGGAAAGCGTGGCGCTACCCCAGCGATTCCAGCGACTTAGAATGGTGAACATCATTTCCTCATACAATCGATATACTGATTGTATTATGGCATAAATAAATCGGTATGTCGATTGTATCTTTACATAAATCAATCGGTATACCGATTACCTCGACAACTCGGACCGATTGATAAAACGCACGGCGATCATCCAAGCGCCCAGCCATCCCAACAGTGAAGCAACGAGGGTTAGCGCAATTATATCCACTCTTGAAATCATGATTAATTGAAAATGAGTTTGATAGCTTTGTGCCAATTGCGCGATGGAGTCTTGCATCGTCCACAGCAACAATTGAACCAAAGCGGCAGCACCGAGTGCGCCACATAATCCATACAGCCATCCTTGATACAAGAGCGGTCGTCGAATGTATCCTGATGTTGCGCCCAACAATCTGAATATCTGAATATCCGTTGTATGATATGACAGTGATTCACGTAGCGCATGACCGACAATCAATAAAATGCTGCAGGCAAACAAAATGGATAATGCTTTGCTCAGTTGATTACCGAGATGCACGATGTTATTTAACCGAGTGATCCATTGAGCGTCGAGTTGTGCAGTGTCCACGAGCGGAAGTGTTTTCAAAGAAGCATATAATGTATTCATCGCCACTGTATTTCGATTGGCAGCGTTTGGATAAACGATGACAACCGCAGGGATGGGATTATTTGATAGAAACGCGGAAACATTATGAAACATCGTTTTTTTCTCAAATGATTTTAATCCTTGTTCCGATGAAATATACGTAATTTTTTGGACGCGGTTATCTTGATTTAAATTTTTAATGAGTGTGTCGATATCATTTTGTGTAGCGCTAACTTGTAAATACAAAGAAATGCTGGGCGCATTGGTTTGCTGAGCGTGACTCACCACCTCAATATTTTTAAGTAACACAAAAAATCCCAGCGGCAATGCAATAGCGATGGCAATAACCAAAATAGTCATTGCATTGGTTAAAGGCGCTCTCACGAATGCATGAATTGCAGATCGAAATGCGCGTACGTGCGCAATGAGCCAATGATGTATCATCGTATTTCACCATTTTCAAAAGAATTTTCATCTTTGGGTGATATTGAATGATAATTTAACTCGAAAATGCTCATTGACTTTCGTGTCAACTGCGCTTTTCTCGCCAAATTATCATTCAATCTCACCTCAAATCTGAAAATTTAAGTTAATCAACCTTTGGAGCGAAAACTACTATCATCGTATTTCACCGTTTTCAATAGCAATCATGCGATAGGGCATTTGCGCGATGAGCGGCAAATCATGTGTCGCAATTAAAACTGTCACGCCGACCGCATTAAACGCTTCAAATAATCGCAGAATTCCCAAAGATAATGCGGGATCTAAATTACCCGTGGGTTCATCGGCGAGTAAAATATCGGGCTTACCAACAACGGCGCGTGCGATGCCAACGCGTTGTTGTTCACCGCACGACAACACTGCTGGCAATAATTTTTCTTTGGATAGCAAACCCACTTTATCCAACGCTGCTTGCACCCGTTTTTTTATTTCACGATGATGAAATCCGCGAATCATGAGCGGCAGTGCGACATTATCAAATACGGTATGTTGCGCCAGCAGTTGTGGATTTTGATACACCATGCCAATGTTGCGGCGCAGCAAAGGAATGTGTCGCTTCGATAATTGAGTTACATTAAATTGATCAACGGTAATTTGTCCCTGCGTTGGTTCTTCAATACGCATGACTAATTTTAAAATAGTAGATTTCCCAGCACCTGAATGACCGGTTAAAAACACCATTTCTGCGCGATCAATATCAAAAGAGACCGATGAGAGCGCAACGTGATTTGAATAAGTTTTTGAAACGCTGGAAAACTCTATCATACTAACTAAAAATTTCCGTTACAAACCGAGTAGCGTCAAACGGTTTGAGATCATCCATTTTTTCGCCGACACCAATAAAACGAATGGGCAACCCCGTTTTTTGTGTGATGGCAAATACCATACCGCCTTTGGCAGTTCCATCTAATTTTGTCACAGTGATACTATTTAATCCAATGGCTTCATGAAATTCGCGCGCTTGATTCAATGCATTTTGACCGATAGTGGCATCAACGATGAGCATGGTTTCCTGCGGTGCACTCGCATCCATTTTTTGCATCACGCGTTTTATTTTTTTGAGTTCGTTCATGAGATGTGCCTGGGTGTGTAATCGACCCGCTGTGTCAGCAATGAGAATATCTATTTTTTTCGAAACAGCAGACTGCAGTGCGTCGTAAATAACGGAAGCGCTGTCGGCACCGGGTTGTTGTGCGATGACGGTAACTTGGTTACGCTCACCCCACGCCTGCAATTGTTCAATGGCGGCAGCGCGAAAAGTATCGCCCGCGGCAAGCATTACCGATTTTCCCTGCTGTTGAAAATAATGCGCGATTTTCGCAATGGAAGTCGTTTTTCCGGCGCCGTTGACTCCAACCATGAGAATGACGAAAGGTTGATGATCAATCACCAATGGTTTTTCATACGGTTTGAGTAACGCTATCATCTCCGCTTGCAACGCTTGCATTAATGCAGCAGGGTCAGACAATTGTTTTCGATCGACACGCTCCGTAATTTTATTGATGAGAATATCCGTGCATTCTATGCCGATATCCGAGGAAAGTAGCAGTGTTTCGAGTGATGTGATTAACGCTGCATCGATGATTTTTTTTCCGAGAATGAGGTTGCTGACACCATCGCGAAATTGTTGAAACCAACCTTTCTTTTCGCTTTTTGATTTTAAAAATTGAAACATGAGCGCACACCCTCTAAGATAAAGGAATCTTATCACACCTCAGTAGTTCCCGCTCTGAAGGTTGATTGACTTAAATTTTCAGATTTGAGGTGAGATTGAATGATAATTTGGTGAGAAAAGCGCAGTTGACACATCAGTCAATGAGCATTTTCGAGGCAAATTATCATTCAATATCACCCAAAGATGAAAATTCTTTATGAAAGCGGGAGAAGCTGATCACACCCAGGATGAATGCAGGATGTTCAAGACCATACGAAAAGCGCTGCTGTTCATTTGCGTTATTATTTCAGCCCCGGTTTTTTCAGCAACCACGCAAGAACTTCAATTGACCAATGGGCTTAAAGTGATTGTGCGTGAAGATCATCGTGCGCCGGTGGCGTTTTGTTCATTGTGGTACAAGGTGGGTGGCGCGTATGAGTCTGAGGGCGAAACCGGTATCTCACATTTTCTCGAACATTGGATGTTTCGCGGCACGCAAAAATTTAAATCTGGAGAATTCAATCGATTGATTGTGACACAGGGCGGTGATGCCAATGCGATGACGACGGAAGATTACACGATGTATTACGAAACGGTTCCAGTTACCGCGTTGTCGACGGTATTTCAATTAGAGGCGGATCGCATGCATAACATGACGTTTGATCCTGCGCAATTCGAACAAGAAAAGAAAATTGTGATGGAAGAGCGGCGCATGCGTGTTGAGGATGATCCGCGCGCGTTGGCGTATGAAACATTTCGTTCTACCGCATTTGAAACAAAACCGTATCATCATCCCGTGATTGGCTGGATGACGGACATCGAGCATTTAACGCCGAATGTGGTGCGCACTTGGTATCAAACTTATTATGCGCCGAATAATGCGGTGCTGATTGTGGTGGGTGATGTGAAGCCAGATGTTGTTTTTGCGCTGGCAAAACAGTATTTTGGTGGCATCCAATCTTCTATATTGCCGATTTTACAAAAACAAAATGCGATTCGTCATTCCGGTAAACGCCATGATACGGTGAATTTGCCTGTGCAATTATCCTGGTTGGTGATGGGATATTCTGTGCCGACATTGGCAACCATCAATCCCGTTAATCAAAAACAAATTGCAGCATTATTGTTGGCAGCGGGTATTTTGGGCAGCGGTGAAAATTCCGTGTTGGTGAATGAATTGGTGCATGAAAAAAAATTGGCGACGTCAGTGGATGTGGAATACAACCCTTATGGTTTATTTCCAACGCTATTTACTATTTCTGCAACACCAACCAATACCAGTAAATTATTAGAAAAGGGGATATTAGATCAAATGCATGCGTTGGCAGATACACTGTTGCCAGAAGCGGCGTTGAATCGCGCGAAGGCGCAGTTGGTTTCTGAATATGTTTACAGTCAAGATTCTTTGATGCAACAGGCGACTACATTGGGTGTGCCAGAAATGGCGGGATTGTCGTGGAAA
Organism: Gammaproteobacteria bacterium RIFCSPHIGHO2_02_FULL_42_43; assembly: GCA_001801425.1. Taxonomy (GTDB): domain Bacteria; phylum Pseudomonadota; class Gammaproteobacteria; order Coxiellales; family Coxiellaceae; genus 2-02-FULL-42-43. The sequence continues at coordinate 150,332 of MGXR01000017.1, read as the reverse complement.
ACAGCCGACACATTGATTCAGGCAGCGCAAGCGGTGACACCGGACGATGTGCAACAAGTAGCGCAACAATATTTTCACAAAGGTGGGTTAACAGTTGTCACCCTGGAGCCTAAAAAATGAAATTGCATTTTATAGAAAAAATCAGCTCAAAATTGTGTGTTTCAGTAATACAAAGTATCAGCATTCTCTTAATTTTTCTCACCTCTGCCATGGCTGTTACTCAGCCAGTGTTGTCCATACAACATTGGGAATTGCCGAATAAAACGCGCGTGTTTTTTGTGCAGCGCACAGAATTGCCGACGTTGGATGTGGAGTGGGTGGCGGATGCGGGTTCGGCACGTGATGGAAAACAATTTGGATTGGCAACACTCACGAGCGCGATGCTGGATCAGGGCGTGCAAGGATTAACGGCGCAGCAAATCGCCAATCAATTTGAAAATATTGGCGCAGAAGTGCAAACATTTTCGAATCGCGATAATGCGGGCATGACACTGCGCACGTTAGTGGATGAAAAAAAATTATCGACTGCTATTACTTTATTTCGAAAAATTTTATCATCCCCGACTTTTGCGCCAACAGAATTACCGCGCGTGAAAAGTCAGATCATCGCGGCATTAAAATCACAGCAAGAAGATCCTTGGCAAGTGGCTAAAAATCAATTTTATGCGGCATTGTATGGCGAATTTCCGTATGCGCACAATCCATTGGGTAATGAAAAAACTGTTGCAGCGATCACGCGCGCACAATTACAGCAATTTTATCGACAATATTATGTTGGTGCGAATGCAAATTTGATTTTAGTGGGCGATATCACTGAAGTGCAAGCCAAAGCGATTGCTGCGACAATTGCAGGCGAGATTCCCGCAGGCGACACTGCAAAAATGTGGAATCCCGTCGCGATGTTATCACAAGCGCGCACGATCAGAATTCATTTCCCCTCAAAACAAAGCACGCTGTTGTTGGGTCAGGTGGGTATTTCTCGAGAAAATCCGGAATATTTTCCGTTGATGATTGGTAATACTATTTTAGGTGGTATGCCGATGACATCGATTTTGTACGATAATATTCGAGAAAAAAACGGATTGGCGTATTCAGTGACAAGTGATTTTAATCCGTTGCGTTATCGCGGGCCATTTTTAATTGGATTGCAAACCAAAACAGCGTCGCTCGCACAATCTGAGCGGTTGACGCAACAATTGCTCAAGCAGTTTGTGAATAATGGCCCGAGTGATTTTCAATTGCAAAGCGCTAAACAATTTTTGATTGGATATTTTCCAACGACTTTTTCGTCAAATAAAAATATTTTAGCGGTTGTCGCGAATATGGCTTTTTATCATCGTCCGCTGGATTTTTTAGACACGTATGAAAAAAATGTATCTGATGTGACATCCGATCAAGTGAAAAACGCTTTTCAAAAATCAATTCATCCGAGCGAAATGGTAACGGTTGTGGTGGGGTAAAAGCACCCAGCAATTCCCGGCAATAAATTCGCGCTTGCACTCAAGGGGGAGAATCGCGGTTCTCCCCCTTGAGAATTCCCCATCGCGTAATGAGAGTTTCGCTTGCTGCGAAACTCCTGTAAATCTGAAAATTTGAGTCAGCCAAAGCATTCACCGGGAATTGCTGAAAAGTACCTGTAATTTGAGGTGGTCACCATCTTATATTGCAGGTACTTTTAGATTAAGCAGCGCAGCATTCCATATTCAATCGTTTTCGTTTTTTTGTGTTTTATAATCTCAAATTCGCGCGGCAGCGTTTTAAAATCCACGCTATTTTTTTCACACTCAAAATAAATCAGTGCGTTTTTATTCAGTAAATTACGAGATAATAGTAACTCAACTGATTTGAGTAAATAATTTTTCTGATAGGGTGGATCAAGAAATACGATATCAAATTTTCGCACAAGCTCTGTTAATGTAAAATCATTTTGCAAAAATTCGGCGTTATTTATTTTAAGTGTCGCTGCATTTTGTTTTAAGTATTGTATTGCGGTGCTGGAGGTGTCGATAAAAGTGACGTGTTTCGCGCCGCGTGAGAGTGCTTCGAAACCGAGCGCGCCGCTGCCCGCAAATGCATCCAAGCAGGCACTATTTTCAATGCGATCCCGCAACCAATTAAATAATGTTTCGCGAATGCGATCGTGCGTGGGTCGCAACGCGCTTTCTTCTGCAAAGATAATTTTTCGGCTGCGAAAAGTGCCGCCGATGATGCGAACCTGAGAAGTGCTGTGTTGTTTATGCATCAATATTCGATGCTGACAACGCATTGTCTTCTATAAATTGACGACGCGGTTCAACTTGATCGCCCATGAGGGTGGTAAACATTTCGTCGGCTTGAATGGCGTCTTCGATTTTAACTTTAAGCAAGCGACGCGATTCGGGATCCATGGTTGTTTCCCATAATTGCTCAGGATTCATTTCACCAAGCCCCTTATAACGCGAAATGACAAGGCCCTTTTTGCCTTGCACGAGCAACCATTCGTATCCTTCATCAAATGTTGCAATCAGTTTGGTTTGATCGCCGCGAACAATTTTAGCGCCCGATTCCAAAAATCCAATCATGGTTTTTTGCCAATGCGCGATGGATTGATAATCGTGACATTTGAAAAAATCATCGTCGAGTGTGATGCGCGTATCAATACCATGTTTTGTTTCTACAACCATGGGGAAAAACAAACCCGTTTCCTTATCTGCTGTTGCAATAGCTTTAAAATGCGTATTAATTTCGTGGCAATTTTTTTGAAGCAGTTTTGCTAGTGTTGCCGCCCATTCGGAAACTGTTGCCTCTGTTTGTAAATGCGAAACATCCATGTGCGGCATCGATTTTAATTGTTGCAAAATAAATTTTGGATAATGAATCGCTAAGCGATGAATAGCGTGCTCCGCTTTGTAAAAATCATTCGCCAATGTGCTCAATGCATTTTCTGAAATCGCAGGCGCGCTTTCATTGGGAAATAATTTTGCATCTTCAAGTGCTAATTGCAGCAGGTAATGATAAAGCGCTTCATCATCTTTTACATAAGTTTCTTGTTTGCCTTTTTTGACTTTATACAACGGCGGTTGCGCGATGTAAATGTGACCGCGTTCGATTAATTCAGGCATTTGACGATAAAAAAATGTTAACAACAGCGTGCGAATGTGCGATCCATCTACGTCGGCATCGGTCATGATGATGATGTGATGATAACGCAACTTATTGGGATCATATTCTTCACGGCCAATGCCACAACCCAGCGCCGTAATTAATGTGGTGACTTCGACGGATGATAACATTTTATCGAAGCGCGCTTTTTCGACGTTCAATATTTTTCCTTTGAGCGGCAATATCGCTTGATTTTTTCGATCACGCGCTTGTTTAGCGGAACCGCCTGCGGAATCACCCTCAACCAAATACAATTCGCATAATGAGGGATCGGTTTCTTGGCAATCCGCTAATTTTCCGGGTAATCCCGCGAAATCCAGCACACCTTTTCTACGCGTCATGTCGCGTGCTTTTCTTGCTGCTTCGCGTGCGCGTGCGGCGTCAATAATTTTTCCCACAATGGTTTTTGCTTGCGCGGGATTTTCCAATAAGAAATTGTTCACGTGTTCTGACACGACACTTTCAACCACGGGTTTCACGTTTGATGACACGAGTTTGTCTTTAGTTTGCGATGAAAATTTGGGATCGGGAACCTTGACTGATAAAACCCCAGTCAATCCTTCGCGTGCGTCATCGCCAGTGGTGTCTACTTTTGCTTTCTTGGCCAAGCCGGATGCTTCGATGTATTGATTGAGTGTTCTAGTGAGTGCTGCGCGAAATCCAGCTAAGTGTGTTCCGCCGTCTTTTTGTGGAATGTTGTTGGTAAAACAAAATATATTTTCTTGGAAGCCTTCGTTCCATTGCAACGCGGTTTCAACCGTGATGCCCGCTTCTTCGTGACTAAAATAGATGACTTCGGGATGAATGGGTGTTTTGTTGCGATTTAAGTGTTGCACGAATGCTTTAATGCCGCCTTCGTATTGGAATACATCTTCTTGTTTGGTCGCTTCTTCCTTCAGTGTGATGCGAACGCCAGAATTTAAAAACGAAAGTTCGCGTAAGCGGCTGCACAATATGTCGTAATGAAAAACGGTATCGGTGAAAATTTCATTGCTGGGTGTGAAACGAACCGTGGTTCCGGTCTTATTCGTGTCGCCTATCACTTTTAATGGATATTGTGGTACCCCCATTTTATAATGTTGCTCGTGTATTTTTCCATTTTTACTAATGTTTAAAATAAGATCTTTTGATAAAGCGTTTACAACGGAAACACCGACGCCGTGCAATCCACCAGAAACTTTATAGGCATTATTATCGAACTTACCTCCGGCATGCAGAATAGTCATGATTACTTCTGCTGCCGATCGACCTTCTTCGGGGTGAATGTCGGTTGGAATGCCGCGGCCATTGTCTGAAACGGAGACGGACCCATCGCTGTGAATAGTAACGACGATGTTGTTGCAGTAACCAGCCAGGGCTTCGTCAATAGCGTTATCGACGACTTCAAATACCATGTGATGCAGACCTGAGCCGTCATCCGTGTCGCCAATATACATGCCAGGGCGTTTGCGAACGGCGTCCAACCCTTTGAGTACCTTAATGCTCGATGAATCATAGGCGGGGATGGTTGGTGGTGTTGACATAACTGCGTCCTCCAATAGTTGCCTATCCTATCATAAAATAGGCGTTTTTTCGCTATTTTTGCTAGGTTTATTGCGAGTTTTTTAAGCTGTCTTTTTGGCGTTTTTTGAGTGTATTTTGCGTGCTTTTTTGATTATTGAGTGTTATTGTCGATATCATTCAGTAGTTGCTGCTAAAATACGTTAATTTCTTTGAACTGCAGCGATTTTACGTATGAACAAAAATCCACAGAAGCACGCGCATAAAATAGAAATGAGCCGCGATCGTTAGAGAGCGGGATTTGCGAAGCAAATCATTTGAGTTTTCGAAGTCGCGATCTAAATTCAGATGTGAGCCGCGATCGTTAGAGAGCGGGATTTGCGAAGCAAATCATTTGAGTTTTCGAAGTCGCGATCTAAATTCAGATGTGAGCCGCGATCGTTAGAGAGCGGGATTTGCGAAGCAAATCATCTTAACGCAGCAACTGCGCGAAAAAATTGTTTCACGTGAAACATTCCTCCACTGCATGTTCCACGATATTTGCAATCCCATCCAATTGTTCCACGTGAAACATCCTACCAGTAGATTCTATCTCCAACATCACACGCAAATCATCCAACTGAATTCCAGTAATAAAAACCTGTGCATGAATTGTTGATAACATTTCCATGACTAGTTTTTGATTGTGAGAATCCAATTCAGATGGCAGATCATCAATTAAAAAAATAGGAGTCTTGCTTGCAACAGATTGAACATGAATTCCTTGGGCAAGTTTTAATGCATACGCTATTAATTTCAATTGACCCTGTGACAAAACATCGTGAATTGGAAAATTATTCACAGAAAAAAGAAGATCAGCACGATGAGGACCATGCAGTGTATGCCCAACTTGTAATTCCTTATACAGTTCTGCATCCAATAGCACGTTTAACGCCACATTTTCATCCCAACCCGGCGCATACAGAAAAGAAATCGCTTGATGTGGCAAAAACTTTTCTAAAATCTGATAAAAACCATCTAAAAAAGAATTAATATAATTTTTTCGGTGCGTATGCAGTAAGGTTGCAACATCCGAAAACATTTTATTCCAAATGAACAATTCATCGCGCGAAGCACGGGCCTTGAGCGCTGCATTTCTTTGCACTAATATTTTTTGAAATTGTTTCCAGGTAGAAAAAAATAACGGATCGGTGTAAAACAATCCCCAATCCAAAAATTGCCGACGAACTTTCGGGCCATCGGTCAATAATCGGTGGCTTTCTGCGCCAATAAACTGAATGGGAAGCTCTGCAGATACAGCAGCGATGGATTTCACGGGTTGTTGATTTAAATGAATTGTTGCAAGCCCATTTTTATCACGCTGTATTCCCAGCATCGAAGTTACCTGGTTGTGTCGCCAAGCGGCAGAAATGAGTAAATAGGGCGTTTCATAATGAATAATTTTTTCGACAGACTCGGTTCGAAATGATTTCGCTGTGGCAAGATAATAAATTGCTTCCAGCAAGCTTGTTTTTCCAGCGCCATTCTCGCCATAAAAAAGATTAAATTGGGAAAACAAAGAAAGATCGCAAGTTTTGATATTTCTAAAATTTTCGATGTGTAACGTCGAAATCATTAAAAATCCATTAAAATCAATAAGTTATAATAAATCTGTGTCTTGTGCTATGATCTCAATCATGCAAAACACACCATTTTTAATTATCGCTAACGGCCCCAGCTTAACCGAAAAGCGCATCCAAACGCTGTCCATTGGGAAAACCATTGTGGCACTGGATGGCGCCATCGAGCAACTTGAAAAAATAAAAATATTACTCGCGATTATTTTAGGCGATTTTGATTCTGTGAGTGAAAAAACACGCCGCTTTGTTTTGGCGAAACCATACCTCTCAGATCTCAAGATGCGAACTCCACGTCTTGATAAATCCAGAGGTATGAATTAGATTTTAAGCGCCCAGATTGCGAGCAATTGAAACGTTTCGATTGAAAAAATGTGATGGAATGCTTATTGCATTTCGAGCATTTTTGATTGAGAAACGTTTCAAGCGCGAAGCAAGATGGGATGCTTAAATTCGCATCTTGAGATCTGAGAGGTATAGCAGTGCTTACAATCGTTTCGTCAATCACACGGTCAATATTTTCATCGACGGCGAAGCGATAATCATTGCAGCAAAACATGCGCGCACATTATGATAGCCACATGACAAAACCATATTTATTGACAGGCGACACGCCGACCGGGAAATTGCATTTAGGGCATTGGGTTGGTTCGCTTGAAAATCGCGTTGCGCTGCAAAATGATTATCATTGCAATTTTTTAATTGCGAATACGCACGCATTTTCAACCAAAGCGGACAAGCCCGTCGAGATTCGAGAAAGTGTTTTGGATATCGTGCTTGATTATTTGAGTGTTGGCATTGATCCCGAAAAAAGTTGTATTTTTTTGGAAACCGATGTGCCAGCGATTTTTGAGCTCGCTTCTTATTTTAGTATGTTAATTTCTTATCCGCGCTTGATGCGAAACCCAACGATTAAAGACGAAATTCGCGATAAAAATTTAGGTGAGCAATATTCGATGGGTTTTTTGTGGTATCCCATTTTGCAGGTTGCCGATATTTTAGCGTTTCAGGCAGAGGTGGTTCCGGTTGGTGAAGATCAAGCGGCGCATTTGGAATTAGCGCGCGAAGTCGCTCGCAAGTTTAATCAATTGTATTGTGGTGTGAGCTCGCATATCGAAGACCAAGATTATTTAAAACACGGCGCTTTGTTTCCAGTGCCCAAAATTTTATTGGGTCGAACCAAGCGGTTAGTGGGAACCGGCGGGCCAACTGTCGACGGAAATTTATTGAAAATGAGCAAATCGCTAAACAATGCGATTTTTTTAAATGACGACGCAGATACCGTGCGCCAAAAAGTCATGAATATGTATACTGATCCGAATCGATTACGCGTGACCGATCCTGGTAATGTGGAAAATAATCCACTTTGGATTTTTCATGACACTTTTAATTCTGATCATGCCTGGATTAAAGAAGCAAAAGAACGTTATAAACAAGGAAAAATTGGCGACGTAGAATGTAAAAAGAAACTAATAGAGATACTAATATCCATATTAGATCCCATGCATCAAAAAAGAAAAGAATATGCGGGAGATAAAGATTATATATTATCTGTTTTAAAATCAGGCGCTGAAAAAGCTAATGTTATTGCCAATAAAACGCTACTAAAAGCGAAAGAAGCGATACATCAGGCTTATTAGTGTAAATATATAACGAGGAGCCGCGCGCGTCAGCGAGCGAGATTTGCGAAGCAAATCATTTTTATTTACGCAGCAAGTGCGTAAAAGTAGAACCCGCTCGCTTGCGCGCGTAAAGAACCCGCTCGCTTGCGCGCGACAAATCCAAAGAACCCGCTTGCTTGCGCGCGCGGTTCTTTCCTTATATATTTGTCCGGAGCTTCTTTAATTTCTCCCCAATCTGAATTTCCAGCCCCCGCGGCACAGGTTCGTAATAAATTTTCTTGCCCATTTTTTCTGGAAAATAATTTTCACCGACCGCAATCGCATCTTTTTCATCATGTGCGTAACGATAATTTTTGCCGTAGTCTAATGCTTTCATCAGTTTGGTTGGTGCATTGCGCAAATGCAGCGGCACGTCCAGGCTCCCAAATTTTTCGACATCAGCTTGCGCATTTTGATATGCAAGATAAGTCGCATTACTTTTCGGTGCAACACTTAAAAAAACGACGGCTTGCGCGAGTGCTAATTCACCTTCCGGCGATCCTAAGCGATCAAATGCTTCCCACGCATCAAGCGCAATGGTGAGGGCGCGCGGATCGGCGTTCCCAATATCTTCTGTTGCCATTCTAACGATGCGTCTTGCCAAGTAATGCGGATCACAACCGCCGTCAATCATGCGCGAAAACCAATACAATGCTGCGTCTGGATCCGATCCGCGAACTGATTTATGGAGTGCCGAAATTTGATCGTAAAAAGCGTCACCACCTTTATCAAATCGTCTTTGATTTTGCGTGAGAATGGATTGCAATAGTTCTGGCGTGATCATAATTTTTTGATCATCGTGTTTTGCAAAATCAAATAAAATTTCCAAAATATTTAAGCAAAATCGCGCATCTCCATCGACAAAATTGACCAGTTGTTGTTTCAACGTGTCATTAAAATCCACCGCAAAATTTCCATAACCATTTTCTTGATCAGAAATAGTTTGATTGATGATTGTTAGTAAATCATTTTCAGACAAAGATTTTAATACGTACACGCGTGCGCGAGACAACAATGCATTATTTAAATGAAATGAAGGATTTTCGGTGGTGGCGCCGATAAAAGTAATGGTGCCTTGTTCGATGTGTGGTAAAAAAGCATCTTGCTGCGCTGTGTTGAAACGATGGACTTCATCGACAAATAAAACCGTTTTTTGCGCGTGAGATTCAGCCCTAGCAATCACTTCACGAATTTCTTTGACACCGGATAAAACAGCTGACAATCTTTCAATTCTCGCAGCACTACTTTCCGCGATTAATTCCGCGAGTGCTGTTTTTCCAACGCCAGGCGGCCCCCACAAAATCATCGAATGCAATTTGTGTTGTTCAATCGCTAAAAATAGAGGTTTTCCAGCAGACAACAAATGCGATTGCCCGGCAAATTGCGCGAGAGATGCGGGGCGCATACGACGCGCCAATGGTTGCGTGGGTGACATGTTAAGTTTGTGTGCGCGTTTTGTTTTCCGCACACACGAGGTATTTTACAGCCAAGTAATTGCAATATTGTAAGTATAGGGAGCGCTATTCGCAATGGCAGAAACAATGATACCTTGGCAGGATGGTGGAGTGCCATATTGATAAGCGAGATCTGCCCAGGGTCCATCCACAAAATTCAATGTGCATTGTTGATTACCCAGGTTCGTCGTTGTGTAACTGAGTGTTACGGATGGATTGCCATTTTGATAAGTATTTTGACTAGAAATGGTGATCGGAAATGAATTCGATGTAATGTAAGTTGGGCCTTGAATATTTACACCATTATCACTTGTATAGGTGGCAGTAGTGAAATCATTTGCGGGATAGTTGATTAGCGATACGGTGATGTTATCGGTGAATGGGGATGTGCTGGATTTTGTGGTTGTTGCCAGTGCTGTTGTCGCAGCCATTGTTGCTATTATTCCCGATAAAAAAATGACAGATGTTTTTTTCATGACAAGCTCCCAGATGTAGATTCATAAACGTTCAGCATATTGCCGGGATTTTGATGCTGAGTCAACTGTAGAATCTGCATTTAATCAAACAGGCTCTCTTAAGCATGCGAGGGCGATGCTTAATTCACTACAGTCATAATTAAATACGCATAGAAACGCGAGCGCCAGCGACCGTAATGCTTGAGTTCACTACAGTCATAATTAAATACGCATAGAAACGCGAGCGCTAGCGACCGTAATGCTTGAGTTCACTACAGTCATAATTAAATACGCATAGAAACGCGAGCGCCAGCGACCGTAATTTTCGTATAAACACGAATATTATTTTTCATTACATTCATTATCATTGTGTGATGAAAAACAAAAAACCCATTCCGCTCGCTTACATCATCACTTGCCGAACCTACGCAACTTGGCTGCATGGCGATGAGCGAAACAGTGTTGATCGATATCATAATAAGTTTCTCACTCCGAGAATAAAACCCAATCCTGTTCTTGAAAAAGTAAGAAAACAACTTTGCAAAGAAACACCTTATCTAATGAATGCGCCACAACGAGAAACGGTATTGCAATCCATTATCAAGACAAGTGAATGTGCAAACTGGCACTTGTACGCAGCACATGTTCGCACTAATCACATGCATATTGTTGTTAGCGCTCCAAAAGAACCTGAAAAAATAACGGTTTCTTTGAAAGCATATGCAACGCGATATTTAAAACAACAACACCCTGAATTAAATCGAGAACGATATTGGTCGAAAGGCGCAAGCACAGGATATATTTTTCAATCGGAAAATTTATTTCGCGCAATACAATACACAATTGAAGAGCAAGGTACAGAAATGGCATTTTATTGTGAGCCAGCTTACTATAAAACATTGACGTGTTGAGCAATAACAAACATTACGGTCGCTGGCGCTCGCGTTTTCATTTATGTCAGAAATTGTCTGTATGTTTCTTCCTGCTGTTTTCTTGCTCCACGATGTGCATCCGATAATTCTTTCATGGAAACAATAGCAACATGCGGGTTTGGCTTTTCAGAAAATCTTTTTTGCATATCAAATGCGTGAAAATTTCCAGCAAGAAAAAAGGAAATGCCTGGATATCGAGTAACATTATTCATCAAAGCAAAAAGATGATAATCGCGACCAACGCTAATATTTCGTGCTCTTTCGCTTGAAAAAATTCGATGGACAATTGAAGCAGCGTTTTCTCCGGATTCTGGTATAAAGCCAACCTCATTTTGCGTGACAACACCCACTATTTTTTCTATCAACGCCAACAAGGATAGCTGTTTGCCAAATACCCTCACGCCACTCTCTATGATCGTGCGCACAGTCCCTCGAATTATCGAGGTTATATGTTGTGGATTTATGTTTTACATACTTTCATGATTGATAATGCTATTAAACAGCGCTTGATAACCCGGATGATTTTTATCTTTTAACAATGCATACATCACTTCATCTAAAATTTCATTATAACGTTGGAACTCGATGACGATTTCCAACACTCTAATGCTAAGCGAAATTTCAAACAAGCTTTTCTGCGCTATGTGTAATTCCCTGTGACCCCAAACACTTACGTTTTGCGAAATGCGATACAAAGGCAGTGTTCCTTTATTAGTTTTGTGGCAGAGCGCTGCTTTATTTTCTGCATCTGAGCGCACACACACTTCTTCAAAATAAATGTTAACGGGATGTATTGAATTTAAAAAAGTATTGTTTGCGGCAACGCCATATAACCAAAAGCTGATTAAATTGAACGCGCATTTTAAAGCGATTTCGCGTGAATCGTGGTATTCGCCGAGCATAATTACTTTTGTTTCATGGGTTATATTTCCATGTAAAAAATAAAAATTTTCACAACCGCCGGGTAATCCATTTTTATTTTTGGAAGATAACGCATATTTCAAAATAACACCAATCATGGCTGTAAAAAGTGACAGAAAAATAATTTGTTTTGTGGATAAAAATTTCATTTGTTTTCTTTTTCTTTCGCAGCATTTTATAGAAAATTCCCAAAAGTGTATATTTTGATTATATTTTAGTCAATTTAAATTCACGGTTGCGAGAAAATTAACGTTTATTTAATGTTCGCTTCGCGGCGTTCCCCTGCTCAACTTAATTCCGCCTTAACTTTTATTTTCTTGAGGTTCAAGACTGGTCCGGGTATTATTTTATCTGCAACAAATATAGAATGTTGGGGAGTTAATTAATGCAGAATTCAGAAGAAAGAAATAATGATTTGTGTTTGGTTTTGTGGAGTTACATCACTTTTCTTGTCACAGGGGTCATCAGTATTACCCTGCTGATACCTGGGTATATGGCTATACATGCAGATGAATCCAATAATGTTAGCGATAGCGATTTACGGACAGATCGCAACATAATCATCGCTGGTTGGGTGATATTTTCATTGGGTATGTCCCTTGCAACTGGCCTTTGTTTTTACCCCCAGATTCGCGGCTTCTTTTCGAGAAATTCATCTGCAGATTTGCCGGTAGCAAGAGAAGAATATGCTGCATTGGCAGCAATAGAAGATCCGACTGATGGAGTGAGAAACGACTTGCCGAGTCGTCATTCAATTGCATTCGATATAGTGGAAGATGGCTCGCAACCTTCAACAGAGCCCGCAATATCTCCACGAGATCGAGATGAGGAACTCAGCGTTTAATTAGAAGATAAACAAAAAATTGCTCGTGTCAGCGAGTATAAAAAAACAGGACACAGACATAAGTGGTAGCGAGTATAAAAACAAACAGGACACAGACACGAGCGGTAGCGAGTGAATGTATTAATATCGATAGTATTCCGGCTTAAACGGTCCATTTTTAGAAACGCCAAGATATTTTGCTTGCGCATCCGTGAGCGTTGTTAATTTCGCACCAACTTTTTCTAAGTGCAAGCTTGCTACTTTTTCATCTAAATGTTTCGGCAACACATATACTTTTTTTTCGTATTTTTCCGCGTTATTCCACAGTTCAATTTGCGCGAGCGTTTGGTTGGTGAAAGAATTTGACATCACAAAGCTCGGGTGCCCGGTGGCACATCCTAAATTAACCAAGCGTCCTTGCGCTAAAATCGTGATACATTTTCCATCCGGAAAAAAAACTTGATCAACTTGCGGCTTGATATTGTCCCAGCGATAATTTTTAAGAGACGCCACATCAATTTCCAAATCAAAATGTCCGATATTGCAAACGATGGCCTGATTTTTCATTTTTTTTAAGTGATCGTGCGTGATGATGTCGCGGCAACCGGTTGCAGTCACAAAAATATCTGCTTTACCCGCTGCATCATCCATAGTGACGACATCATATCCTTCCATCATGGCTTGCAATGCACAAATGGGATCAATTTCCGTGATCCAAACGCGCGCGCCCAATCCGCGCAGTGCTTGTGCGCAACCTTTGCCAACATCGCCGTAACCGCAAACCACGGCAATCTTGCCCGCAATCATCACATCCGTTGCGCGTTTGATTGCGTCCACCAATGATTCGCGACAACCATACAAATTATCAAATTTAGATTTGGTCACCGAATCATTTACATTGATCGCCGGTGCTTTCAGCGTATTTTTGGCAGCCATTTCATACAAGCGATGCACGCCCGTCGTCGTTTCTTCAGTGATGCCGCGAATATTTTTTAATAATTCCGGATGTTTCTCATGAATAATTAAAGTGAGATCACCACCATCATCCAAAATCATGTTGGGTTCCCAGCCATCAGGGCCACGCAACGTTTGCTCAATACACCAATCGTATTCTTTTTCTGTTTCGCCTTTCCAAGCAAAGACCGGAATATTTTTTGCCGCAATAGCTGCTGCCGCGTGATCTTGTGTGGAATAAATATTACAAGAAGACCAGCGCACCGAAGCACCCAATGCAATTAATGTTTCGATTAACACTGCCGTTTGAATCGTCATGTGCAAGCAGCCGGCAATGCGAGCACCTTTTAACGGCTGTTTTGCCGCATATTCTTTTCGAATCGCCATCAATCCTGGCATTTCGGTTTCAGCAATAATAATTTCTTTGCGTCCCCAGTCAGCCAGATTAATATCCGCAATTTTATAATCAGACATAACCACTCCCGCGACGGATGAATTCATGACAACCTCATTTTTTACGCATGGGCGAAATTACAGTTTTTTTTTAAAACAGCAATTTTGTCCAGTTTTTCCCAGCTTAAATCCAAATCGCTGCGGCCAAAATGCCCGTATGCGGCAGTTTGGCGATAGATTGGATTCAATAAATCGAGCGACTCGATAATGGCACGCGGGCGTAAATCAAAATGCGCGCGCACCAACTTTTCAATTTCTTTTTCTGGAATTTTATGCGTACCAAACGTTTCAATTAAAATAGACGTAGGTTGCGGCACACCAATCGCATAGGAGATTTGCACTTCACAACGTTCAGCCAATCCTGCTGCCACAATATTTTTAGCAACATGTCTTGCTGCATATGCAGCTGATCGATCCACTTTCGAAGGATCTTTTCCAGAAAAACAGCCGCCGCCGTGACGCGACATGCCGCCGTAAGTGTCGACAATAATTTTGCGACCGGTTAAGCCGCAATCACCAACGGGGCCACCAATTACAAATCGCCCGGTCGGATTAATAAAATATTTTGTATTCTTGCCCAGCCAATTTTCTGGAATTACGGGTTTAATAATGCATTCCATCACCGCTTCTTGCAGCGTCTTTTGATCAATATCGGGATCGTGTTGCGTTGATAGCACGACACACTCAACACCCGCTGGTTTTCCGTTTTCATAACGAATCGTAATTTGGCTTTTCGCATCGGGGCGCAGCCATGGTAATTCATGCGATTTTCTTGCCTGCGCTTGTTTTCGTACCAAACGATGCGCATACATAATTGGCGCCGGCATAAATTCTTCGGTTTCATTGGTGGCAAAACCAAACATTAATCCTTGATCACCTGCACCCAAATCTTTGTCATCGCGGTGATCAACGCCGAGCGAAATATCAGCCGATTGTTTACCAATCGCGGATAAAATGGCACAGGTTTCCGCATCAAAACCGTAATGAGGGTTGGTGTAACCGATTTCAGCGATGGTTTTTCTCGCGATTTCTTCAATGTCAACCCATGCCGTTGTCGCAATTTCGCCAGCAATGATGACCATGCCATTTTTTAACAGCGTTTCGCACGCTACGCGCGCGTGTTTGTCTTTGGCGATGATTGCATCCAACACGGCATCCGAAATTTGATCGGCAATTTTATCGGGATGCCCCTCAGACACCGATTCTGATGTAAAAATTTTAGTAGAAGACATATCGCAATCCTCGCATTTAAAAAATTTTGATCATGATAAAGCATTTTGAAGATCACTGAAAGTGTTTTACACCGAGCAGGCATGCAAGCTACAATCCTGCCATGTCAGAATTCCATCACATCACAGAATCGTTAAATGACCATCAAAAAGCAGCGGTTTCAGCGCCGTTACAACATTTGCTCGTATTGGCCGGTGCGGGCAGCGGGAAAACACGCGTACTCGTGCATCGCATGGCTTATTTGATGGCGGCGCACGGTGTTTCGCCCTATGAAATTATCGCGGTGACGTTTACCAACAAAGCGGCGAATGAAATGCGCGAGCGCATCGAAAAATTGCGCGGCGTGCCATCTAGTCAAATGTGGGTTGGTACGTTTCACGGACTTTCGCATCGCATGCTGCGCACGCATTTTTCTGAGGCGGGTTTGCCGCAGACATTTCAAATTATCGACAGTGAAGATCAGTTGCGTTTGGTCAAACGTATTCATCGCGCGATGGAATTAGATGAATCTCGTTGGCCGTCAAAGCAATCGCAATGGTTTATTAATAATAAAAAAGAAAGTGGTTTTCGCGCCAATCAAATTCAATGTGACGGCTCTGATTACACGACTGAAAAATTATTACACGTATATCGAGAATACGAAGCCACTTGCACGCGATCGGGTATCGTGGATTTCACTGAGTTATTATTGCGTTCTTACGAGTTATTGAAAAACAACGAATCGATACAATCGCATTATCAAAAACGTTTTTCGCATATTTTAGTCGATGAATTTCAAGATACGAATGACATTCAATATCGTTGGTTAAAAGCGATTGCGGGTGACAAAAGTTTTTTGATGGCGGTGGGTGATGACGATCAATCGATTTATAGTTGGCGCGGCGCGCAAGTGAAAAATATTCAACATTTCACACGCGATTTTAAAAATGCACAAACTATTCGGTTAGAACAAAATTATCGCTCCACGAAAAATATTTTGGACGCGGCTAATGCTGTTATCGACAACAATAAAAATCGCTTGGGAAAAACGCTTTGGACGGTGGGATCATCAGGAGAGCCCCTCACTTTATTTGAAGCGTTTAATGAACGTGAAGAAGCAGGGCAGGTGGTTTCAGAAATAAAACAAATTGCTCACCAAGGAATTTCGTTGAATGATTTTGCGATTTTGTATCGATCCAACGCGCAATCACGTGTGTTAGAAGAAGCGTTGATTGAAGCAAAAATTCCGTATCGCATTTACGGTGGATTTAAATTTTTTGAGCGCGCGGAAATTAAAGACGCGTTGTGTTATTTGCGTTTATTGGTGAATCGCAATGATGACGCGGCATTTGAGCGTGTGATCAACACCCCCGTGCGCGGTATTGGGCAGACGACGTTATCCAAAGTGCGAGATCAGGCGAATCAGCAAAAAATTTCACTGTGGGATTCTGCAAAAAAATGTTTGGCAGACAATGCTTTTTCTGCGCGTGCACATGCAGCATTGTCTGGATTTATCGAGCTGATTGATCGGCTAACGCAAGACACGCGCACGCTCAAATTAGCGGAATGCGTGGATTTAATGTTGGTTAAAACGGGATTGCTCGCTTCTTATATCACCGATAAATCTGAAAAAGGATTGTCTAAGACGGAAAATTTAAGAGAGTTAGTGAATGCAACGAGCGAATTTGTCGCGAAAAGTGAACATGAAAATTTATCAGAATTAGAAGCATTTTTAGCAGATGTGATTTTGGAAACGGGTGAGCAACAAGCGGATGTGCAAACGGATTGCGTGAGTTTGATGACGTTGCATGCAGCCAAAGGGCTTGAATTTCCCGTGATTTTTATGGTGGGGATGGAAGAGCAATTGTTTCCGCATCAAATGTCGATTGCAGAGCGTAATGGTTTGGAAGAAGAGCGGCGTTTGTGTTACGTCGGCATGACGCGTGCGATGAAAAAATTATTTTTAAGTTGTGCGGAATATCGTCAGCTGCACGGGCAAGGTCAGTATAATGCGCCGTCGCGTTTTATCGCAGAAATCCCAGATCACTTAATTCATCGCGTGCGCCCCAAATTATCAGCGCCTCAGCCATCCGCTTATGCTAGCGAAAATCGCCAATATTTTGTCAAAGGGATAGCAGAAAAAAAGAAATCCAAAAAACAGTTGCGTGAGAGTGTTGGTGGATTTTCTGTGGGTCAACGTGTAACGCATCCGAAATTTGGGTCAGGTGTGATTATAGATTATGAAGGCTCTGGTGATGCGACGCGAGTACAAGTAAAATTCGAAAATGCTGGCGCGAAGTGGCTCGTGTTGAATTATGCGAAGTTAACTTAAATAAAATGTGAGCCGCGACTAAATCAGATGTGAGCCGCGCGCGTTAGCAAGCGGGATTTTATTTTATGTTCAAAAAGATTTTATTCGTCTGCGTCGGTAATATCTGCCGCAGCCCCACCGCAGAGTATTGGGCACGTGCACAATTAGAAAAAGCAGGCATCACTGATTTATACATTTATTCAGCTGGCTTAAGTGCAATGGTAGGCTCCTCCATCCATAAAGAAATGAAATTATTGCTCGATCAAGAAAATATTGATGCGAGCGAACACATCGCACAACAAGTGACGGCAAAGCATGTCAACGACGCGGAAATTATTTTTGTGATGGAAGATTGGCACAAAAAAGAACTCTCAGTTGCATTTCCAAGCGGTCGTGGTAAGATTTTCTGCCTTGGGCAATGGAAAGATGAGATTGTTGTTGATCCGTACCGAAAAGAAAAAGTAGTTTACCAAGAAGTTTTCGATGTTATTAAGCAAAATTGGGAATTGTGGCAGAAGAAATTATGGAATGGATAAGACGAGCGTTAGGATTATTATTTTTAGCTTGCATGTTGGTGGGCTGTTCTACATTTCTTGGTACCTACATGAATCCCAGCGAGCCATCAACTCGGTACCAAGTCGATGGTCGCACGGTCCAAGTGCGCTATGTGCAATTAACACCAAATTATATCGCTCAACATCGCGATATCCCAACTTATCATGTTGGGCCCTATGATATTTTAAATATTATTGTTTGGGATCATCCTGAGATTACAACAATTACCACACAGCTGAGCACTCCAGAGGCATCGGGCACCCTGGTTAATCGCCACGGTGATATTTCTTTTCCATTTGCAGGCATATTTAATGTGAATGGCCTCACAATTTCAAATATCCAAACTGTATTGGAAAAACGTCTTTCAAAATATATTCGTACTCCGCAAGTGACGGTGCGTGTCGTTGGATTTAGAAGCCAACAAGTGCAGATGATGGGGGAAATGATCGGTGGTACCAAGGTGGTTTCAATAACCGATAAACCACTCTCACTGCTGGACGCGATCAATAATAATGCCGGCACCAGTATTCTCGCTTCCAATACCGCCAAGATTTTTGTGTTGCGCGGAACCATTAATCAAATTACGGTTTACGCATTGGATGCGCGTTCACCAGAAAATATGATGTTGGCTGAAGATTTTTATTTGCAAAATCGCGATATTGTTTACGTGCCACCACTTGGTATTGCAAATTGGAACAATTTGATTTCACAACTTTCAAGTACGCTGGCAGTGCCTGGTGTTGTGAAGTCGACAGAAAATACGTTTTGATAATATCATTTAGCGTGAACGTAAGTATGATCAGTATATGGACGTCAAAACTATTTGCGTAGTTGGATTAGGATATATCGGTCTGCCTTCTGCCGCATTACTGGCATCGCAAAATAAAAAAGTAATCGGATGCGACATTCAACCGCATATTATTGAGAAGATTAATGCCGGCATTGCGCATTTGCTTGAGCCCGGTTTGAATTATTTGGTTCGCGATACCGTTTCGTCTGGAAATTTAAAAGCGCAATTATCAGTTCCAGCGGCAGATGTTTTTATTATTACTGTCCCAACGCCGGTTACAGAAAAACACGAACCTGATATTTCTTATGTAAAATCTGCAGTAGAATCTATCGCGCCTCATTTACAGAAAAAAAATTTAGTGATCATTGAATCTACCTCGCCCGTTGGCACGACAGAAAAAGCGATCACCTGGATTCAGCAATTGCGCCCTGATCTGAATGTTATTGAAGATATTTATATCGCTTATTGCCCCGAGCGCGTGATGCCAGGAAATATTTTGCGAGAGCTTGTTTGCAACGATCGCGTCATCGGTGGAATAAACCCTAAATCCACAGAACAAGCGATCGCGTTTTATAAAATTTTTGTGACCGGTGAATGCATTGCAACCACTGCAAAAACCGCAGAGATGACCAAGTTAACTGAGAATGCATTTCGCGATGTTAACATTGCATTCGCGAATGAATTGTCGATGATTTGCGATCAACATCACATCGATGCGCAAGAATTAATTGCATTGGCGAATCGTCATCCGCGCGTGAATATTTTGCAACCGGGTCCCGGTGTCGGTGGGCACTGTATCGCTGTTGATCCTTGGTTTATCGTTGCAGCGAATCCCGCAGAAGCAAAATTAATTCGTTGCGCGCGCGAAGTGAATGATTACAAGACACGATATGTATTAAAAAATATTTTAAAAACCATCAGTACAATGCAAGAACCCGTCATCGCTTGCCTAGGCATTACATTTAAAAAAGATGTAGACGATTTGCGAGAAAGCCCGGCGTTAATGATTGTCAATCAATTGGCAGAAAAAATATCAGGGAAAGTTTTGGTGGTTGAACCGCATATTCAAACATTACCCGCTGTGTTGTCCCAACATAAAAACGTCGCATTGACGAATTTAGAGGATGCATTATCCTCCGCTGATATTATTGTTTTATTAGTGGCGCACACAGTTTTTACAGCAGAAAAATTAACCGCGTCTCATGCCATAATTATTGATGTCGTTGGAGTAATTAAAAGAAAACATGCAGCAAATTTTGCAATCGCTTAAAACGGGTGACACGATTTTAGAAGATGTGCCGTGTCCTAAAAACATCGCCGGATCTCTGCTAATCGAAACCGTCAATACATTAATTTCTGTCGGCACAGAAAGAATGTTATTGGAATTCGGAAAAGCAAATGTATTTGGAAAAATAAAACAGCAGCCTGATAAAGTGAAGATGGTTCTGGAAAAAATAAAAACCGATGGAATCGCCGCAACGTTTTATGCCATTCAAGCCAAATTAGATCAACCGATACCGTTGGGGTACTGTCATGTCGGTCGCGTTATTGAAGTTGGAAAAGAAGTTGCCGGATTTTCTGTGGGTGATCGTGTGATTTCCAACGGACATCATGCTGAAATCGTGCGCGTGGCAAAAAATGGTTGCGCCAAAATTCCGGATGGTGTGTCCGATGAAGCAGCTGCATTTACAATTGTAGCCGCTATTGCTTTGCAGGGTATTCGTTTGTCACAACCCACACTGGGCGAATGTTATGTTGTGTTTGGTTTAGGATTAATTGGTTTGTTGACCGTGCAATTATTGAAAGCACATGGTTGCCGTGTGTTGGGGGTTGATTTTGATGCGACCAAATGCGCTTTAGCAAAACAATTTGGTGCAGAAGTTGCTAATCCAGATAATGTGATTTCACAAGCGGAAATTTTTTCGCGTGCACGTGGCGTGGATGCTGTCATTATTACGGCAACAACACAGAGTAATGACCTATTGCACCAAGCAGCCACTGTTTGCCGAAAACGTGCGCGCATTATTTTAATTGGCGTGATTGGAAAAGAATTATCGCGTGCGGATTTTTACGAGAAAGAATTGAGTTTTCAAGTGTCGTGTTCTTACGGACCAGGACGCTACGAAAAATCATATGAAAAAAAAGGTTTGGATTATCCCATTGGATTTGTGCGATGGACTGAACAACGTAATTTTGAAGCAATTTTAGATATGATGTCGCAAGGGGTGCTGAATTTACAGCCGCTCATCACACAACGATTTCACATTGACAATATTTTTGAACTATACGAAACATTAGAAAATAATCAATCAGCGCTCGGTATTTTAATTGAATATCCCAATCAAGATCGACAACGCAAAATAGAAAAAATAATTGCCGTGAATCATCAAGCAATATCTCATCCTGTTTGTATCGGATTCATCGGTGCTGGAACGTATGGCGCTGCAGTGTTAGCGCCCGCATTTCAAAAAACTGGTGCTGATTTACATAGCGTTGTTTCAAGCGAGGGAGTCAGTGCAAAAATATTGGCGAAAAAAATGGGATTTCGGTTTGCAGGTACGGATGATCAAGCAATTTACGCAAACGATCAAGTCAATACAATTGTGATTTCAACGCAACATGATTTACATGCGAGCCAAGTGATACAAGGATTGGAAAATGGAAAACATGTTTTTGTTGAGAAACCATTGGCCATTCATCTCGAAGATCTTGAAAAAATAAAAGCGACGTATCAAGAAAATAAAAATAATTTATTGATGATAGGGTTTAATCGGCGATTTTCGCCGTTTATTCAAACGATCAAAAAATTATTGGAAAATGAAGTGTCACCCAAATCTTTTGTAATGACAGTGAATGCAGGGTTTATTTCCGATAAACACTGGACGCAAGATTGGGAAGTGGGTGGTAGCAGAATTATTGGGGAGGCGTGTCATTTTATTGATTTGCTGCGCTATCTTTCTGGAAGCGCTATTAAAAACTGGCAGGCAGTTGCAACACAATCTGATACAGCGACCATTACCTTATTGTTTGAGGATCGCTCTCTTGGAACGGTGCATTATTTTTCTAATGGGCATAAATCTTTTCCAAAAGAAGTGTTAGAAATATTTTGTAATGGAAAAATAATTCAATTAAATAATTTTAGAAAATTAACGGGATTTGGGTTCCAGCGTTTTAAAAAACAAATACACTGGAAACAAAATAAAGGTCAGGTAGCTTGTATCCAGGCATTTGTGAACGCAATTCAGCAAGGAACAAAATCTCCTATTCCATTTGAAGAAATTATGGAAGTTTCTCGGGTCTCAATAGAAATTGCTGAGTATTTGAGACAATGAGACGTGCGCTGCTCTATTTTAACACGATAAAATATTTAAAATTCAAGCAAATTTATTATCGATTGTTTTATTTGTTGTATTCAGCAATCGTTGATTTATCTATTCAAAAAAATACATTGAGAAATGCCACAACTGTTAAACATTCATTTATCTTAAAAAATAAGCTTTTTTTTCAAAACAACACCGCTACTTTTTTAAATAACACCGCTGATATTTCCGGAAAAAATAGTTGGAATGATACTTCAAGAACAGGATTATGGTTATATCAATTGCATTATTTTGATGCGCTATTGTCTGAAAATTTACAACAACGAGACACAGCGCGCGAACTATTAGAGCGATGGATAGATGAAAATCCGCCATTTTTCGGAATCGGCTGGGAGCCATTTCCAATTTCATTGCGCATCGTCAATATTATTAAATATGCGCTGAGTGGAAACGCATTAACTGAAAAGATGCGCAATTCACTTTATTTGCAAGCACGATATTTAAATAAAAAGTGCGAATATCATTTGTTGGGAAATCATTTGTTTGAAAATTTTAAAGCGTTGTGTTTATCGGGTTTATTTTTTGAAACACCTGAATCACAAACATGGTTTCAAAAAGGATTTCGGGGGCTGCAACAAGAAATTCAAACGCAAGTGTTAAAAGATGGCGGACATTTTGAATTAAGCCCCATGTACCATTGTTTATTTTTAGAAGGATTGCTGGATTTAGAAAATATTTTTGGTGTGTACAACAAAATATTTCCATGGAAGGAAAAAGTAATTTCCATGCTGAGTTGGCTAAATAGTATGAAACGATCGCTTCGAGAAATCTCATATTTTAATGATGCAGCCAATGATATTGCTGCAACCCCAGAACAATTATTTTTGTATGCGACGGCATTAGGATACTCAGTTCAGCCGGAAAAAAAGGGATTAAAGTATTTATCTGAGTCTGGATACATCGTTATTCACAACACGCACTTTAAAATCATTTTAGATGTCGGTAATATTGGCCCCGATTATTTGCCGGGGCACGGCCATGCGGATACTTTATCATTCGAATTAATGATAGATGAGATACCTGTCTTTGTAAATTTAGGCACTTCTGTTTATGGAAATTCTGATCGGCGATTATTTGAGCGTGGCACCAGTGCGCATAATACTGTCGCTGTCAATCAGAAAAATTCATCTGAAGTGTGGAGCGGATTTCGCGCAGGAAGACGAGCGCGTGTTTCAAATATTCACATTGCAGAAAATAAAAATTTTTATAGAATCAGCGCATCACATCATGGTTACACTGGAAATTTAAAACATATCCGACAATGGACAATATCAGAGAATCAAATTGAAATAATCGACGAGATCCAACGCGCCAGAGAGCCCTCTTATTTTTATCTTCATTTACATCCCGCTTGTAAAATAATTTCAATAGATGAGAAACAAGTGATAGTGCAGTTAATCAATGGAAAATTAATTCATATTTCCATCGATCACCATTTTAATATCATAAAAAGTGATTATGCAGAGTCATTTGGATTTTTACGGTCCACGCAAACTATTCGCGTGCCGTTTTCAAATCGTAACGTATGTCGATTCGAAATTTAATACAGACAGAAAATCGCGCGCCTGCGTTTCACGGGAATATTTTTTGGATGCAAGCAAACTATTTTTAGAAAATGTGTCGTGTAATACATTATCATTATAAAGTTTCAAGATAGCGTTAGCTAAATCATTTGGGTTTTCAGCCGGCACCCACAATCCTACCTGCTCATTTTGAATAATATCGCTTGCAATTCCCTGTGGCGAAGATAATAGAATCGGTAGACCCATGCCCATGGCTTCAAATATTTTAGAGGGAATCGACGCGGAAAAGACGGAAGAATTTTTAAAATGCACTAAGGCAAGGTTGCATAAACTCCAATAATGAATAATTTTTTCTTTGGGTTGTGCTGAAATAAAAGTAACATTGCTCAGTTTCAAATTTTTGGATAGCGCAATCAATTTTTCTTTTTCGGCACCCGCCCCAACAAAAATAAAACGAATATTTTTTTGATCCTGCAGTAACAAGGCAGTTTTTAATATGTTTTCTAGCGCATGCGCCATGCCATGTGTTCCAATGTAACCCACAATAAATTCGGATGGCAAGATGTCATGCGCTTGCAATAATGATCGATTGCGTGATTGCGGAGAAAATTTTGTTAAATCCACCCCATTCATGACAGTAAAAATTTTCTTTTCATTCACTCCCCGAGAAACCAGATTGTCTTTGAATGATGGGGAAACCACAACGATTTTTTGACTCGCACGATAAAGAGCCAACTCAATTTTTTCCAACAGGCGAATCACAGCACTGTCACGCATGGCACCCACACCCACAATAGATTGAGGCCAGATATCCCCGAGCTCCAGTATAAGCGGCACTCGTTTACATTGAGCAATCAAGCAAGCCGAAATGGCACCAAAAAATTGCGGCGAAGTGGTAACTACAACATCGGGTTTATCTTGCCTAATTCCAGCTAAAAATGACGATGGCAGAAAAGATAAAAAATCGAGAATCCTGAATAAGAACCCGGTATTGCTTTTAATAAACGTTTTAACGCGAATGACGCGAATGCCCCGCAATATTTCTGTTTGAAACCATTTATTTTTGTAACCGGGATACAATTTTCCCTCTGGAAAATTAGGTGCTGAAGTAATCACAGTCACTTGATATCCCCACTTCACCCAAAAGCAAGCTCGTTCGTAGACGCGACTCGCAATTGCATTTCCTTCAGGATAAAAATTATCGGTGATAAATAAGATCTTCATAAATTTCGTTTACTGACGAATACGTTTGTAATAAGATGAAGCGCGTATTCAATCTTGTCAATTATGTTATGACAAATATGAAAATTTCACTGCGAAAAGCGATTTTGATTGACTCCGATAAAATTTTGGCGTGGCGCAATGAACCAACCACTATTCCATGGATGGGCGCTACAAGAGCATTGTCATTGGAAGAACACCAATCTTGGTTTGAAAAATCACTGCAAGATCCCCACTGTCTTTTTTTTATTATTGAAGCAAATAGTGAGCCCGCGGGCCAAATTCGCTATGTTTTAAATTCAGATATTATCCCAAATGCGGCCAAAGTTAGTATTAATATCGCGCAAAAGATGCATGGAAAAGGAATTGCATCGGCGGCTTTCAGGAAGGGTAGTGAATTGGTGAGGTATTACGATTTTTCAAAAAATATTTTTGCGTATGTGCAGCCCAATAATATTGGCAGCATTAAAGCGATGGAAAATGCGGGTTTTGCGCGTGATAAAATAGTGATGCTGCATGATCTGCAGCATTTAATTATGATTGATCATGATAAATAAGGAAAGATATGTATTCATGGACTCAATCCCCTGTTTTTTGTTTTACATCGGATATCGATTGGGCGTCAGAAGAAGTCATTCGTTACAGCCATCAGATTTTGTCGGGCGATGCATTACGATTAACGTATTTTAATACCAACGAAAGTGCATTTTTGAGCGATTTAAATGCCGCAAAAAAAATTAAAATGCTCATTCACCCCAATTTTTTGCCCGACAGTTCACAGGGCAATTCTTTTTCAGAAGTAATCGATTATTGCAAACAATTAGTGCCAGACGCCGATGGATTTCGTTGTCACCGTTATTTTGAGGTGAACGATATTATGGATGATTTCGCAAAACGAGGATTCAAATTTGTTTCTAATCATTGCACCCGATGCGAGCCCAATATTCGCCCTTTAATGCATCGAAGTGGGCTGTTGAGCTTGCCGATTTTTTTAGAAGATGGTGGATATTTGTTGATGGATCCAACACTTGATTTTAATCAACTGATTCCTCGATTAGAGACACCCGGTTTGAAAATTATTAATTTTCATCCCGCCCACATGGCATTTAATACCCCTGATTTTTCTTACACGCGTAAAATAAAAGATAGTATGAATCGTGAAATATGGAATAATATGAGCACTATGGATATCAAAACAGTGGAACACAAAGGTCACGGAATTCGAAACGTCATACAGAAAATCATCGAATTCGCTTTTAGGAAAAAATATAAAATAGTGTCGATGCATGAGATTTATCACGAATACTGCGTCAAAATATCCAATGGATGAGCTGCAGGGATGACGTATTTTTTTTTATTGGGCGCCATTGTATTTTTTTTATCGTTGTGTTTGACGTATTTTATTCTTATGATTTCTTTTAAAAAAAATATTTTAGATTTTCCCAATGATCGCAGCCTGCATCAAAAACCGATACCGCGCGGCGGTGGGTTGGCATTTGTTATTCTTTTTTATGTGGCACTTGTTTTTTTATGGATTTTTCATTTTATCCAATTGAGTGTTTTTTTGGCGTTGTTGTGCGGAATTCCAATCGCGTGCATTGGCTATTGTGATGATTTATTTGGTGTGCGAGCACGGTGGCGCGCGTTGATACAAGTAGCATCAGCAATGGCGGGGCTTGCAATTCTTGGTGTTGCATCGTCGGTATTTTACATTTTTGCAGTATTTGTTACCGTTTGGTTTACCAATTTATACAATTTCATGGACGGAGTGGATGGTTTGGCGGGAACGCAGGCGATTTTTGTGAGCGCTGCCGCAGGAAGTATGTTGTATTTTTTGGGGCAAGTGGGTGTGGCTTACGTTTGTTTTGCGCTGACTTTTTCGGTGTTGGGATTTTTGGTATTCAATTGGCCTCCTGCAAAAATTTTTATGGGTGATGCGGGCAGTGGATTTTTGGGTTATCTCTTTGCGATGCTGATGTGGATTACAAATAATCAACATGCGTTATCTATCTCGACATGGTGGATATTGTTTGCTGTTTTTCTTTCTGATGCCAGTTTTACGCTGATTTATCGTTTACTTCAGAAAAAAACGTGGTATGAGGCGCATCGTGAGCATGCTTATCAACGGTTGGTGCAATCTGGCATTTCGCACCGACGAATTACACTGGGAATTTTGTGTGTTAATGTGATTATTTGTTTGCCGCTGGCGGAGTTTTCAATACATTTGCAATACCCGATATTAATTTTATATGCAACGCTGATTTTTTCCGGTTTTTGGTTGATTTGGTTTACAATTATCAGAAAACGTATCTTCTTAATGCGAGTGCCCGTGAATGATCAATCTTAATTTTCTGAGAAGACATTCTGTTTTTATTATTTTGAGCCACGATATTTTTGCGGTCATTTTGTCGTGGTGGGTTGCTTTTTTTGTTTGTTATAATTTTGATGCCACCACCTTGCGTGTTTTGGAGCATGGATTTAAAGCGCAGTTGCTAGTGGCTTTTGTGCACACCATTTTTTATTGGCGATATAAAACGTACCGGCCGCTGTGGCGTTTTTTTTCGCTACCAGAATTAATGCGATTGGCCAAAGCGATTTTATGTGCTTGGATTGTTAACATCACTATTCTTTTTTTAGCGCATGATTTGATTCTTATTCCAAAAAGTATTTGGTTTATTTACCCATTGTGGCTCATTTTGATTTTGGGGCTCAGTCGTTCGGCGATACGGTATTTTTCGGACAAGCAAACCATTGCGCAGCAAATAAAACGAGTATTGGTTGTTGGTGCTGGCAGAGGCGCTGAATTATTTTTGCGTGAATTAGATCGATTGCCAGAAAGGCAGTACCAACCCGTTGTCAGTTTAGATGATAATCCCGCACTCAAAAGCAAAGAAATTCGCGGAGTGCCCATCGTCGGCTCCATTGCGCAGTTGCCAGGCGTAGTTAAAAAAGAAAAAATTGATTTAGTGGTGGTTGCTATACCTTCTATAAAAACGATAACACTGCAACACATTGTGAAGCTTTGCGAAGAGAATCAAGTGTCAGTTCGCTTATTGCCGTCGCTCGCAGAATTTGAAGCGGGACAACCATCGAGTTTGCAGCCACGCGATGTATCACTTGAGGATTTACTGGGGCGAGATCCTATTGAGCTGGATTGGCAAGGGGTTAAAAATTTTTTACATGATCAAGTGGTGTTAGTCAGTGGCGGTGGTGGATCTATCGGATCTGAACTGTGCTACCAAATATTGCAAATGAATCCCAAAAAATTAGTGATCGTCGATCATTCTGAGTTTAATTTGTATCAAGTTGAGCAGGCATTATCTAATGTAGAAGCGAAAAAAATATTCATCGAATTGATCAGTGTTGTCGATGTTGATGCGCTGGAATATGTGATGAAAAAACACAGGCCGACCATTGTCTTTCATGCGGCGGCATATAAGCACGTACCCATTTTGGAATTTCAAATTGTGCAGGCCGTTAAAAACAATGTCGTTGGAACGAAAATAATGGCCGAGCTTGCTATAAAATATCACGTAAAAAAATTTGTGTTGGTATCCAGCGATAAGGCAGTCAATCCAGCCAATGTGATGGGTGCTACCAAAAGAATCGCTGAAATTTTTTGCCAGGCTTGCAATCAAATCAGTAATACTGCTTTTATTACTGTGCGTTTTGGTAATGTGATTGGATCAACGGGCAGCGTGATTCCTTTATTTAAAAAACAAATTGCGCAGGGAGGGCCAGTTACTGTTACACATCCTGACATGACACGTTATTTTATGACAATCCAGGAAGCATCTCAGTTGATTTTACAAGCGGGTGCACAAGGAATGGGTGGTGAAATTTTTGTATTGGATATGGGCCAACCTGTGAAAATTTTGGATTTAGCAAAACATTTGATTCAATTATCAGGAAATAGTTTCAGCACAATTAAAATTATTTATACGGGCTTAAGACCCGGGGAAAAATTATTCGAAGAATTATTTTATGAAAAAGAAGAGCTAATTAAAACACAACAGAAAAAAATTTTTAAGGCTAATGGTGATATTAGAAAAAATTGGAGTGAAATTCAAAAAATATTCGGTTTATTCGAGCTGGGTTTCTTAGAATACGATGAAAGTTTTTTGATACAGGCTATGAAGCAATTATTAGAAAACGAAGGAATTTTTTTAGAAAAAAACTCGAGAATGGAGTACGACAATTTTAAATTTTCTGAGAATTCCGTAGATATTTACGTTTGAATGGTTATCAAAATTTTTGCCCACTCTCTCAACGCATGATCTGAAGTTTTTATATAAGTATCACAAAATTTCTCCCTCGCGTTTTGCACTACTCGATTACTCCACCACGAAGCAGGATTTTCAGCGACATTATTGAGTAGTGTTGCGGCGGACTCTGGAGAATCATGATAAATTTTAGCATTCTGCAATAACTCAAAAAATGGTTTCGCCTCTTTGCGAATTGGATAAGAATTTTTTTCCCAAAATAAAATCGTCGGAATGTTAAGTGCTAACCCATATAGAAAAGTCGTATTAAGGTTATCCACCACCAAGATTTTTGTATTTTTTAATCTGTTAAAAAAGGCCTCTTTTTCATTTTCTGTATCAATTTTAAGTGTTTTCCATCTGGATACAATGTAGTGATGCCATTGACGTGTTTGTCGTGGTCTAAACAATATCTCATTCAATACATCTGTTTTTACTGCTGCTAAAAATCGCTCCTGCCATTTCAAATAGGGGTACATGGTTGTTGTGACCGGAAAGGCAGAGAAGTATGTTAAATAGCGACTCGTTGGTTCTGTCACAGACCATAAAATCAAATGGCACTCTTCGCTTCTAGGATTTTTTCTATTCTCTTCGATAAGTTTTGAGATAAATACACCTGGAGATGGAATTATTTTTTTCCCATTGTCCGACCATCCCCAGGAAATAAATGCATCCGTATTTTCTCGTTCTATGTTTTCGTATGTTGAAAAACTATAGTGTCCGTAGCATCCGCCGTGCTGCATAGTAACTAGCTTTCCGCCAGCCTCAACCTGTCTTGCCGCCCAGAATTTCATTTTGTCATTTTCTATTAAGCTTAGTGTAAATACAGTATTTAATTTATATGGAAAACATCGCTGACTTTCTTCGTTAGCATTTTGGTAGGATTCTAGAAAATTAAGTGGTAAATTGATCTTCAGTGTTTCCAGTATTAATTTAGAAAAACTACCTTTGACTTCAATGCTGCCAAGTTCATTGCGAATCACCTTGCTAATAGCTTTTTTTTTATGAGATAAAATTTGTTTAGGCAATACTTCAAATAGTGGCAACGCCTTCAATTTAGAGAGCAGGAATATTTTAAGTAAATTCCATTTTCCGCAAAAAATAATGTCAGTGTTATGTAGCCCAGTTACCCTTTTTCCAGTTATTTTGATCAGTAGCTTGATTAGGTGAATTTGGATTTTGGTTCGGATTTTGTAGCGGGTGATTTCCTGTGCATTGGCATGACGTTGTTTTAGCTCCGGATCCCAAAAATAATCTCGGTTGCGCGATATTGGTTGAAATGTTAAATTCCATAATTGCGTCAGGAGCTGATGATTCCATCCATCGCTATGCCCGGCCAGATACAAGAAATCATCGGTGTCATCAGGTGTTACAAATGAAGAGGAAGTTAATCCGATAGTATTTAAATTTGAATATGCCGTATGAGCTTTTTTTAATAACATGAATCGATGATAGACAGTCTGGATATATAACAATAAGAACGGGCCAATGATGATGCGCCAATAACGCAAAGAATATTGGAGATGATGAACGGTGTTTAACCATTGTGAGAGTTTTGGTAATAACGCCTCATATATTTTTATTGTGTAATTGAAACCATGTATAGAATTTATTTTATTAACAAGCGAATCTGAAAATATAGCTTTACCATGAAAGTTTTTAGATATTTTTTCTTCCCAGGATAAACACCATTCGCCTAAATAAACACATGGTTTTGAATTATCACAAAACTCTGGCAAGCTCGACATGACAAGAAACGTGTCGTTAATTTTCATTTCTTTTTTTAGCGCTGCTCGCATTTCCAATGCCAGTTATTTTTAACGCAAAAAACGAGTTTAATCTTACAAAACTAGCAGTATTTTGGTAAAAATATAGTCTATCTGGTATCCCTATTTTTTGTAATGCTTCCTCATCCCGCATTGATTCGTGAAGGGTGAATTTTAAAAACGCAGGTATACTAAAGATCTTCCCTGTATGGAGACACATTTTTTGATTCTTTTAAAAAAAGTAATTGCGGGTATTTTATGTTTATATCCATAAATTGGTTCTACAACTCAATTTTCTCTATTTTCTTTGAGAATATAGGCTACGCTTTGAATCCCTGGTGCAAAAATCAATCGAGGCAATATAGCACCGATGTTCCTCTGATTGCAACAATCAAAATAAAAATTGGCGGCATGTTTAGAAAAATTGAAATTTTCAAAAAGAAGGTTACACTACCAGTATTGAAATTTTCAGAAAGAAAGTTACACTACCAATATCCTTATCGGAAAAGAGACGTGTTTAATAACAAATCTATTCTCATCACAGGCGGAACAGGATCGTTTGGATATCAATGCATCCAAATGCTTTTTGAAAATTATACTCCCAAAAGAGTGGTAATTTTTTCTCGCGATGAATTAAAACAATATGAAATGAATCAAAAATTTCATTTTCCGGAAATGCGATATTTTTTGGGTGATGTGCGCGATAGTGAACGGTTAACGCAAGCAATGCGCGGCATCGATTATGTCATTCACGCAGCCGCATTAAAGCAGGTGCCTGCGGCAGAATACAACCCAATGGAGTGCATGAAAACGAATGTAAATGGTGCGCAAAATGTGATTCAGGCAGCCCTTGCTAATGAGGTTGAAAAAGTGATTGCGTTGTCAACTGACAAAGCAGTGAATCCCATTAATTTATATGGCGCATCAAAATTAGCATCTGATAAATTATTTATCGCGGGGAATAATATTGCTGGTGGACACCAAACGACATTTTCTGTGGTGCGCTATGGTAATGTCTCTGGATCGCGCGGTTCTGTTTTGCCCTATTTTGAAAAGTTAATTCAGCAAGGTGTAATGTCATTGCCAATCACCGACGTGCGCATGACACGTTTTTGGTTGTCGTTGGAAAAAGGAATTCAGTTTGTATTTAAGAGTTTTTGTCGAATGCAGGGTGGTGAGATTTTTGTGCCAAAAATTCCGTCTATTCGCATTACCGATTTGGCATCGGCGCTTGCTCCCCATCTTTCACAACACTCGGTTGGCATTCGGCCAGGTGAAAAATTGCATGAAGTGATGTGCCCGAAGGATGAAGCTCGACTCGTGGTTGAATTTCCAGATCACTATGTGTTGCGTCCAGCAATTCAATTTATCAAAGAAAATAATTATTATTGCAATAAATTGAGTGAGGAAGGCTTTCCTAATAAAAATGATGACTTTGAATATAATTCTGAAACAAACCCACATTTTTTAACAATCGATGAACTTACTGAATTGTATCATCAAACGGTGACAACATGATTCCATACGGTCGTCAAACAATCAATAAAGATGATATCGATTCAGTGACAGAAATTTTAAAATCTGATTGGTTAACGCAAGGCCCAACTGTTGATAAATTCGAGCAAGCCATAGCTAAATATGTTAATGCAAAGTATGCAGTTAGTGCGTGTAATGCGACCGCTGCTTTGCATTTAGCGTGTCGCGCATTGGATTTGAGCCATCAAGATATATTGTGG
The DNA here is from genome assembly GCA_001801425.1 of Gammaproteobacteria bacterium RIFCSPHIGHO2_02_FULL_42_43. GTDB lineage: Bacteria > Pseudomonadota > Gammaproteobacteria > Coxiellales > Coxiellaceae > 2-02-FULL-42-43. Next base: position 117,669 of record MGXR01000017.1, on the reverse strand, counting down.
ACATCACCTAATACTTTTTTAGCTTCCGCAAATTGCGCCTTGTATTGTGGCGCCTCAGTTGATTTTGTTGATATCGATCCAAGGACGTTCAATATGTGTCCAATAGCTTTGGAAGAAAAGCTGAGGGACGCTAAAAAAAAGGAAAAGTTGCCGAAAATTATTATGCCCGTGCATTTTGCAGGTCAATCTTGCGATATGGAAAAAATTTCTAAACTTGCAAAACAGTATGGATGTTTCGTTATCGAAGATGCATCTCATGCGATTGGTGCAAGCTATCACGATAAAAAAGTAGGTTCATGCGAATATTCTGATATCGTTGTATTTAGTTTTCATCCTGTGAAAATTATTACGACCGGCGAGGGTGGAATGGCTATTACCAATCAGCGCCATTTATCGGAAAAAATGAGAATGCTTCGAAGTCATGGCGTGACACGAAATTCAGATGATATGACCAAGTGTTCTGAAGGCGCTTGGTATTATCAACAAATAGATCTGGGTTATAATTATCGTTTAACTGACATTCAAGCAGCATTGGGCTTGACGCAACTAAAAAATATTGAAAAATTTATTGAGCGTAGACGATATCTGGCAAAGCGTTATCACGAGAGATTATCGGGCCTGCCCATTCAATTACCGTTACAACATGAACTAGAGCAATCGAGTTGGCATTTGTATGTGATTCAATCAGAGCAAAGGACCCATGTTTTTAATCAACTTCGAGAGGCGGGGGTTGGTGTGAATGTTCACTATATTCCCGTTCACATACAGCCTTATTATCAAAAAATGGGTTTTCGATTCGGTGATTTTCCAATTGCAGAACAATATTATTCACGCGCCATTTCATTGCCGATATTCTTTGATTTAAATGAAGAATCTCAAGAGTTCATTATTGAAAAATTAAATGGTAGCTTGACATGAATTTAGCAGTGATTACTGCGCGTGGCGGAAGCAAGCGTATTCCTCGAAAAAATATAAAAGAATTTTGTGGGAAACCAATTATTGCATACTCCATTGAAGCCGCGTTGAATTCAAATTGTTTTGATGAAGTAATGGTTTCAACGGATGATGATGAAATTGCGGAAATATCGAAAAAATATGGTGCTAAAGTGCCATTTATGCGCTCAAAAGAAACCGCCGATGATTTTGCAACAACAGCAGAAGTACTGTTTGAGGTGGTTAATCAATATCGAAAAAATAAAAAATATTTTAAATATCTCTGTTGTTTATATCCAACAGCGCCCTTTTTAACAAGGGAGCGATTGCTGGAGGCTTTTATAAAATTGAAAAATAATTCAGCGTTGTCGGTAGTTTTTCCTGTGGTAAAATATTCTTTTCCAGTTCAGCGAGCGTTGCATTTTAAAAACGAAAGAATTCACTTTTTGGATTCAGCACATGCGCTAACTCGTTCGCAAGATTTGACACCAAGCTATCATGATGCAGGTCAATTTTATTGGATGCGCACAGTATCTTTTTTAAAGAATAAACAATTATTACAGGGTGAAATGGAGGCAATTATTTTGCCAGAAACGCATGTGCAAGATATTGATATGTTATCTGATTGGCAGTTAGCAGAGTATAAGTATGAATATTGGCATTCGCGTTGATGCTTCTGTTGTTATTGGTTCTGGTCATGTGATGCGATGCTTAACATTAGCGAATGCGTTGCGACGCGCAGGTCATGAAGTTTTGTTTGTTTGTCGAGATTATCCAGGTAATATGACACCGTATATCGCTACCGAGAAATTTAATGTGTGTTTGCTGCCATTTTTTGAAAAAGAGCGATATGCAGCACAGGTTTTATCTGACCGGTATTCAAATTGGTTGTGGGTCAGTGAAACGCAGGATGCCGATGAGGTATCGAATCGAATAAAAATATACCTGGATTGGATGATCGTAGATCATTATGCTCTGGGTGGTGATTGGGAACTTTCATTGAGGCGAAACAGCAAACACCTAATGGTTATTGATGATTTAGCAAATCGAAAACATGTATGCGATATCTTGCTGGATCAAAATTATTATTTGAATGCTAAAATACGCTATCAATCATTTGCGTCAACGCGCTGCAAACAACTATTAGGACCAGTGTACGCGCTCATTCGCCCAGAAATATTGGCATTACATGAAAGAAGAGTTCAGTTACGAAAAAAAACTACACCACTTTCAAATATCACTATACTCATGGGCGGGGCTGATTCAAAGAATATGACGCTACAGGTATTACAGCAATTAGAGAAAAGCAAATTAATATTAAATTATAATCTAGATGTTATTTTAGGTCCCGCTAATGTGCATGGCGACGATGTTAAGGATTTTTGTAAAACATATTCTAATATTGCAGTGCACTTTACGCCTCTCTATTTCACGGATTTGTTGATGAAATCGGATTTGGTGATTGGTTCTGGTGGATCTGGCGTATATGAACGTTGTTTCGCAGGTATTCCGTCGATTGTGTTTTCGCTTGCTGAGAATCAGTATCAGATTTGCAGTGATGTCGCAGCAGCAGGAGCGCATATTTTTATTGAGCATGTTTCAGCGTTATCATCAAAGTTACGTTCATTGACATTTGAAAAACGGGATCGGATGTTGTCAGCTGGTTTCCGGTTATTTTTAAATTACCAAGGTGCGGAAGGGGTGGTTGATGCGATTCAGTCGTATTAGTATTGTTACCGATAAATCGAGTTGGCTGAACAGCTACATTGATACGTTGGTAGCAAAATTAAAAGAATATGCTGCTGAGGTTGTGTTGATTCATGATTTAATATTATTACAACCAAGCGATATTGTTTTTTATTTAAGTTTTTCAAAAATTGTACCCAAAAAAATATTGAATCAGCACCGCCATAATTTGGTTGTGCACGGTAGCGCATTACCTTTGGGAAAAGGTTGGTCTCCGTTAACGTGGCAGATTCTAGAAGGGAGAAATGATATTCCGATGACGCTATTTGAAGCGGATGAAGCACTAGATAGTGGAAAAATTTATTTGCAGGAGATAATACAGTTTGCAGGACATGAATTGATTGAGGAAATGCGTATTGTTCAGGCAGATTTTACTATTCGCCTGTGTTTTCAATTTGTAGCTTATTATGACGTTGTTGTGCGAACTGCAAGGATACAATCGGGTGAGAGTAGTTTCTATAAGAAACGTCTGTCGTCTGATAGCGAGCTAGATAAAGATAAAACACTGCAAGAATTGTTTAACTTGCTGCGCGTTGTCGATAATGAAAAATATCCAGCATATTTTGAGTACCTCGGATGTAAATACGTTATTAAAATTGAAAAACAAAAGGTTTAATGCATGGGGTTCTGTATTCAAGATCGAAAAATTGGTAATGCGCATAAACCGTTTTGCATCGCCGAAATGTCTGGTAACCATAATCAATCATTAGATCGCGCATTAGAAATCGTAGATGCAGCGGCGAAAGCAGGTGCGGACGCTATTAAGTTACAAACCTATACTGCAGATACCATGACGTTAAATGTAGACTTGGATGGATTTAGAATTACCGATCCAAAGAGCTTGTGGTTTGGGCGTCATCTATATGATCTATACAAGGAAGCACACACACCCTGGGAATGGCACGCGCCTATTATGCAGCATGCGAAAGAATTAGGGTTAATTTGTTTTAGTACCCCATTTGATGAAACAGCAGTAGACTTTTTAGAATCACTGAATGTGCCAGCTTATAAAATTGCATCATTTGAAAATACGGATATTCATTTATTAAAGAAAGTTGCTCAAACGGGGAAACCCGTCATTGTTTCAACGGGTATGGCTGACTTGCAAGATTTGCAATTAATGGTAAATACATTGCGAGATAACGGTTGTGAAAATTTAGTTTTATTAAAATGTACAAGTGCTTATCCTGCTCGCACAGAAGATGCGAATTTAAAAATAATTCCTCATTTATCTAAAATGTTTGATTGTCAGGTTGGAATATCTGATCACACGATGGGAATTGGTGTTGCGCTTGCAGCTGCAGCATTAGGTGCAACAGTCATCGAAAAACATTTTACATTATGTAGAGCAGATGGCGGTGTTGATTCTGATTTTTCGTTAGAGCCACATGAATTTAAAATGCTGACAGAAGAATCAGAGCGCGCATGGGAAGCATTGGGCAGCGTAAAATATGAAAAAAATTTAGCGGAGGAAAAATCTAAACAGTTTCGACGTTCAATTTATTTTGTGAGGGATTTGTCAGAAGGAAAAATAATCACGCAAGACGATATTCGTTGCATTAGACCAGGCTATGGTTTAGCACCAAAGCATTATTTTGACATCATAGGTAGAGCGATTAAAAAAAACATTAAGCGAGGTCAGCCTGTTGCGTGGGATGTTTTTATCTAAATGCTATTTTACCCGTTTTAAATACCCACCCGGCGCAACACTAATTAATAACTTACTGTCAATTTCCTTGTTGATCACAAATTCAGGGTGTGTTTTGAGATATTCATTAACAGCTGATTTTGGATTATTTCCACGAGACCACGGTCTATCTGGAAAAGTGTCCTCAAGAAGATCTTCAATGATGGTGTCGAAGACAACACAATAACTTCCAATTGAGGTGAGCGGTGCGTAAGCTTCAAGCTCAGCAAGCACATGATCGTGCGTGTGATTGCTGTCGAGACAAACCAAAATATTCTTTTTGCCAACCGCTTTTTCTTTTACTTGATTAACAATATCGGAGTCGATAGAAGATCCCTCAATCATTGATATTCGCTTAAACAACGGGTGAGCTTCGATTGCTTCGCGATTGTGAGCTCGTATATCGATATCAATTCCCAACGCGGTGGCATCGCGCGGGCCACCGCATATCGCATTTAATTCCAACATCGATGCTGAAAAAATCAATGAACCACCGTGCGCAATCCCGGTCTCAATAATTAAATCGGGTTTAATTATCCAGATGAGTTCTTGCATAGCAATAATATCTTGTGGATATTGAATGATGGGGCGACCCATCCATTCGAAATGATATGAATATTTTCTAGTCACTGATTGATTTAACCAGACTTGAGATAATTGAGTCAAAGACAGATCGGATCCTTGAGAGGAAATTTCTTGCACACATTCATTTTTAAATTTTTGATATGGAATCATAAAGACCCTTATTAGTTTTCTACAATTAAGATAAAAACATATGCAAATAAATTTTATCGCATACATCATCAGTCGCAGGAAGATAAGTGATAGATTCTTTTGATTCTATTTTCTTGAGCGGTTCACGCAAGCAAGTTTTAAATCCCAACTGATGATAAAAGTTGACCGCGCGCATGTTATCTTCGAAAACGCGCAAAAAAACCTCTTTTGTTAGAGTAATGGTTTTTACCCAGCTTATTAATGATGTAACTGCATTAGCCATAATTCCAGGAGACATATTGAGCTCACCGCGCAGTACATTATCAAGTTCGATGAGGTAGGTTTTATTTGGATTAGTCAATCCGACATGACCAACCTCAGTTTTTTTTTCATCAGTGATTAAAAATAATACCCTAGTTGGGGATTCGTTAATTAGCTTTTTTAGCCAAACGTGGGTTCTTTGTGGTGTGGCAATAAACTGTGTTTGAAAAGCTAACATAGCTGTATTTCTCCAGCGGGTTAATTTTTCACAGATTTGTGGTTCTGCAATATGTGCCTTGCAAATAGGAAGCAAAAAACCTTGGTTATTTTGCAATGGAATAGCCATTTTCCACGCGGAAACTATGCTATTTTGCTGTTTGATCAATTTAAAATTCTCAGATACATTGGTAATAAATTTTTTTTCCATTGCCAATCCACTAAAAATTGCAAACGTTAATCAAAAGAGATTGGATTATTTCAATAATACGATCTTGTTCCGATCTTGTCATATCGTGATAACTGGGTAGATTAATAGCGCGTTTTGAAATGTCTAGCGCTAGAGGATTTTTAGGATGGGATGAAAACATTGGCAGGCTAGATAAAGGATGAAAAAAAACACGCGCATCAACATTTCCATTTTTGAATGCCGACTGCAAATTTTCTTGAGTAATACACAAGTTTTTATCAAAAACAATGGTTGGCATCCACGCACTATTCACTGTTCCGGTTGGTTCAGGGTTCATCGAAATGCACGAAATATTTTTTAAATTTTGTTTGTAGTAAGATAATATTTCTCGCTTTCGGTTGATCAGTTCATGTATACGCTTGATTTGCGCACAACCAATCGCTGCTTGTATGTTGGACATCTTGTATTTAAAACCAATAGTGTCTGGCCAAAACTGCTTGGTTTGATTTCGTGAGCGACCATGGTTAGAAAGTGTTAATACTTTTTCATATAACGCCGCATTATTAGTGACGAACATTCCGCCTTCGCCTGTGGTTAGTGTTTTTGTCCCATGAAAGGAAAAAATTCCAAATATACCCATGCTACCAGCTTTCTCATTGCGCAGTTGCGATCCCAGCGCTTCTGCAGCATCCTCAATGATAAAAATATTATGCCGTTTTCCAATCTCAAGCATCGTTTTCATATCGCATAGATTGCCATACAAATGAGTGACGATAATTGCCTTGGTTTTAGGCGTGATAGCCGCTTCAGCTAATTTAGGATTAATACACCAAGTATCCGATAAAATATCAACAAATACGGGTGTTGCGCCTAACTGTACTATCGGCGCAACTGTAGCGATCCAGTTAGTATCAGCGAGAATGACTTCATCGCCTGGTTTAATATCCAGAGCAGAAAGTCCAATATGTAAAGCGCCGGTGCAACTTGATGTCGCAATCGCAAATTTTGAATTTAAGTAGACTTTAAATTCATTTTCGAAACGATAAATATAATCATAACAACGATCACCCCAACCAAATTTAGCTGCATCAGTAGCATATGAAACTTCTAGATCGGTAATTGATGGTTTAGTGTAATAAATACGGGATTTCATAATACCTTCAACTCCGGCACTGCTGTAACAAATCGCGCACCCCATTCTGATATATATAGGAGCTGTTGCATTATCTCAGTTTTTAAATTCCACGGAAAGATAACAATATAGTCCGGCTTTAATTTTTTAAGTGCGGCTTCATCACAAATGGGAATATGACTGCCCGGCAACATTTTTCCCTGTTTTGCCGGATTTCGATCAACAACAAACGAAATTAAATCGGAACGAATCGATGCGTAATTGATTAGTGTATTCCCTTTGGCAGCAGCGCCATAGCCCGCAACCAATCTCCCTTCTTTTTTAGCATTTAACAAAAATGATAAAAAATCATTTTTTATTTTATCAACCCTCTTTTGGAATTTTAAATAATAATTTCTCGTTAGCACCCGATGATTTTTTTCTTTTTGTAATAAAAGTTTTGCGCGAGAAGAACAAGGCTGTATTCCTGTATCGATGCGTTGCGCAAATATGCGTAAACTGCCGCCATGTGTATCAAGTTCTTCAACATCAAATATTTTAATGCCATTATCTAAAAATATTTTATTCACCGCAGTGAACGATAAGTAGGAAAAATGTTCATGATAAATAGTGTCAAATTGATTTTCTTCAATTAATTTTAACAAATGCGGAAATTCAAATGTGGCAACACCATTTTCATTGAGCAATAAAGTAAATCCGGAAACAAAATCGTTTATATCTGGCACATGCGCTAATACATTGTTAGCGATCATTAAATCAGCTTTCTTGTTTTGCGCAATTAATTTTTTTGCCAGCGCGACACCAAAAAATTCCTCAATAATAGGAATGCCTTTTTCACGCGCAGCCTTCGCAGTACTGGCAGTCGGCTCAATCCCGACGCATGGAATATTTTTTGCTTTTACATATTGCAATAAATATCCATCGTTAGCTGCAACTTCAATTACATGATGACAACCATTTAAATTAAAACGCACTATCATTTCATCCACATAATTCTTGCAATGCGTTAACCAACTGCTCGAAAAACCACTGAAATAAGCATAGTCGTTGTTAAATAATTCTGCGGCATCTGAAAAATCCTCAGTTTGCGCTAACCAGCATTGCTCACATACCAGCACGCGAAGCGGAAAACATTTCTCGGGCGCATTTATATTTTCAAGAGTTAAGTATGCGTTAGATGGCGGCGCACTTCCCAGGTCAATCAATGGCAATGTGACTTGTGCATAGCAATGTCGGCATTTCATACCAAAACCCCTGTAAAATCTTGAGTAAGTAGTGGATGTGATTCATCACGTTCAGAACGAAAAGTGAGGGGCAACGGCCAAGATATGTTGAGCCGTGGATCAAGCGCATTCAGAGCACGTTCAGCTTCTTTACAATAAGCACTAGTGTGAAAATATAGCATTTCGCAATCGTCAGCGAGGGTTTGAAATCCGTGCGCAAAACCTTCTGGAATTAAAAAAGTCTTGTAATTATTTTCATTTAAAATTTCCGCATGGTGCGATAAAAAAGTCGGTGAATTTTTTCTTAAATCGATTGCTACATCAAACACTTCGCCTTTAAGACAACTCACCAATTTTATTTCTGCATGCGGTGGTATTTGGAAATGCATACCGCGAATGATTCCGCGTGTTTTAGTCAACGTATGATTTACTTGAACAATATTTTTTTCAGCAATCACCGTCCTTAATTCTTCAAAACAAAACAAACGTTCCAAATACCCGCGATCATCGCTTAATATTTTTCGCTGAATGATCTTCAGTGAAGATATTTTTGTATTTAGCACATCAAATCGATTTGGCATATTCTTTTTCGGTCATGTAAGCTTGAATTTGCTGGTTGCAAAATTCAAACATATTTTTATCTTGTTGCCATGCTTTATACCAGGATACCGTTTGTTGTAATGCGTATTCAAACTCCCATCGTGGCTTCCAGTGAAGTTTTTTCCGCGCTTCTTTGCTGTTTAATTGAAGCATGTGCGCTTCATGCGGATGCGATTTTGATTTATCAATCACTACTACCGCATCTTTTCCCCAGAGTCTTGCTATTGTATTAGCAATTGTGCCAACCGTGAGATCATTATTAATATCTGGCCCAAAATTCCAAGCATGGGAAAATTGCTTTCCGTCGGGCGATAATAATTTTTCAGCTAATTGTAAATATCCGCGCAACGGTTCAAGCACGTGTTGCCATGGACGAACTGAGTTAGGAAAACGTAATTGCACAGGTATTTTTTTTTGAAACGAACGGATACAGTCCGGAATTAATCTATCCATTGCCCAATCACCACCACCAAAAACATTTCCTGCGCGCGCAGTTGCAATGTTCACTGACTTTGTCGAAGATGCATTAAAAAAACTACGGCGATAGCTTGCGGTAATAATTTCTGCGGCCGCTTTGCTTGCACTATAAATATCATGACCACCGAGAGGATCATTTTCAGAATATGCATTTTCAGATTCATTATTTTCATAAACTTTGTCAGTGGTAACCACAATAATTGCGCGAATAGAATCAATTTCACGCGCTGCCTCTAATAAATGTACTGTCCCAATGACATTACTGTTTAATGTGTCCAGAGGATTACGATAACTTTCTCTCACCAAAGATTGTGCAGCGAGATGAAAAATAATAGCGGGTTGCGATTTTTGTAATGCAAATTTTAGTTGTGCAAGATCCATTAAATCAGCGCGTGTATCTGAGGCCAACACAGAATTAATTTTTGTTATGGTGAATAAGTTGGGCTGGATTGATGGGTTAAGCGCATAACCATGAACGCAAGCACCCAATTGACGTAATAATAAAGACAACCATGCGCCTTTAAATCCGGTATGCCCAGTTATCATAATAGTTTGATCAGCCCAATTGATTGTGCTTTTCATGCGGTGAGCGCTTTTAATTTTTCAAACATTTTTTTGTATGCAGTGTTTTGTAACACGGTCATTTTAACTGCGTGATGCGCCTTATGTTTTTCGTAATATCGAGAGAAAAACATTCGAACAAAATAATTCACAATTTTATTCTTGTAAATTTGATTTAAAATGAAGGCGGTTATGTTAAATCCAGCGCGTTTTGCACAGGTAATTTCATCATCAATTACTTTTTTTTCTAAGTTAGGATGATTGCAAATTTTTTTAATGGCCTGTTTTATCGAAGTACTGCAAGCGTCAAAATTATTTTTTATACTAGGTGATAACATATTTTTAACTGTTAAATACGCTTGTTCTTTTGCCAGCTGAGATATTGAGGAATCATAGTATATTTCAATGTAACGCGAAATTTGAACGGCGTGATGCATCAGGTCAAAGTAGGGCCTTTGTGTACTCGCTGTATTTGAATGATACGTAAAAAATGCGCCTACTTTAGAATAATACGCGAAATGATATTTCGTGCGCGCTAGCATAAGGAATTTCATGTCCGCAGCAATGTCAAACTGATCCTGCATTTTCGTGTAAATTGTTGCAACTTCTTTTCTGAAAAGCATTGATGTCCAGGTTGATGGAAGATTAGCAATGGATGTAGCGTTAAATCGCTCATCATTGCGAAAAATTGTTAACGAATTTGTGCTTGTTCTATTTCCTATTAGATTAGAATTTTCATCTATTAGCAACGTATTAAAAATAACAAACATAATATCTTCATGCTTTTCTAAAATTTGAATGGCATTTTCATAAAAATCATCGATTAAAGCATCATCGTCACTCAATATAGAAAAATAAGGTGTATTGATTGTGCCAAAAGCGTATTTAAAATTTTTCAAAGCACCCATATTTGCTTTATGGCAATGATAAAAAATTCTGCCATCTTGCTGTTGCATAGCCTGCACCATCTCTCTCGTGCCATCGTTTGACGCATTGTCAAATACAGATACTTGTAAATTTTGATGTGTTTGATTGAGCACGCTTCGTATCGCTCTTTGCAAAAATTGAGGGCGTTGAAAAGTGGGAATTAACGCAGTGATTTTGTTATTCATTTTTCATACTTTCGCCAGCAATTCTTTTTTATGCCAAATTTTCCACGGAGCGCTTCCAGATTGCCATAATTTCTCTAAATAGTTTTTATCACGCAAGGTGTCCATTGGATGCCAAAATCCGTAATGTTCAAATGCCATAAGTTCATTCGATGACGCTAGTGTATTGAGTGGTTCCTTTTCCCAACTAGTGTTATCACTATCAATTAATTCAAGACATTTTGGAGACAGTACAAAAAATCCACCGTTTATCAAGCCACCTTCGTTGCGCGGTTTTTCCGTAAATCCAGTGACGCAATGATTATTTATTTTAAGAGCGCCATAGCGCGCTGGCGGTTGAACAGCGGTAATGGTTGCTAATTTTCCGTGAATGTTATGAAAGGCAATTTGCTTTGAAATATCGATATCTGCTAAACCATCTCCATAAGTGAAGCAAAAAGATTTTTCGCTGTCTAAATATTTTAAAGCACGTTTCAATCGGCTGCCCGTTAATGTATTTTCACCCGTATTAATCAATGTGACTTGCCAAGGCTCTGCTTCATGATGATGCACTTTAATTTGGTTGTTTTTCATGTTGAAGGTGACATCAGACATATGCAGGAAGTAATTTGAAAAATATTCCTTGATAATGTACCCCTTGTATCCACAGCAGATAATAAAATCATTAATGCCATGCGTGCTGTAAATTTTCATGATATGCCATAGAATGGGTTTATCACCAATTTCAATCATGGGTTTTGGCTTTAGGTGGGTTTCTTCTGAAATGCGGGTGCCAAAACCGCCGGCGAGAATCACTGCTTTCAACGCACACATCCCTTGGTATTGCTCACCAAACATTTTACTTTTTTGTATCGTAGATCATAATGTGATAAAAATCTAGAATGTTGATTTTTGTATGCACGACACATATCATCCTAATTCATCATTAAGGTGAATTCTGGACAAGGAATGCCTGACCGTGCTTTTCAATAGCTTCATATTTATTTTTGGTTTTTTGCCAGCAACGCTAGTACTGTTTTTTTTCACCGCAAAATACAGTAAGCAGGCTGCACTAACTGTTTTGTTTGTTACTTCAATCATTTTTTACGGTTGGAATAATTATCATTATGTGTTTTTGCTTTTTTTTTCCATTGTTATCAATTTTTTAATTGGAAAGTATATTATCACCACAACTTTACCTCAAAAAAAATATTTGTTGTTCTCAGGGGTTATTTTTAATTTATTGCTACTCGCTTACTTTAAATATTTCAATTTTTTTATTGAAAATCTCAACATTATTTCACATAATCATTTTGAGAGTTTTAATATTGTGTTACCTATCGGAATTTCATTTTTTACATTTACGCAAATTGCTTTTTTAGTGGATAGTTATCGCGGCTTAGTTCAAAAATATCATTTACTGAATTATGCGTTATTTGTAACGTATTACCCCCATCTTATTGCCGGCCCCATTATTCATCATAAAGAAGTGATGCCGCAGTTTACCAAAAGCAGCACTTTTTCTTTTAGCTATCGAAATTTTAGTATCGGAATCATCTTATTTAGTATCGGTCTTTTTAAAAAAACTATTTTAGCTGACAACCTTGGGGCGTATGTTAGCCCAATTTATGATATATACAGTGCGCATATTTCATTGTTGGATGCATGGATTTCTTCTTTGGCGTATACATTAGAATTATATTTTGATTTTTCTGGATACTCTGACATGGCGATTGGTTTGTCGCTGCTAATCGGGATTAAATTACCTGTAAATTTTTATTCTCCATACAAATCATTGAACATTATTGAATTCTGGCGCCGATGGAATATGACGTTGTCTCGTTTTTTACGAGATTATTTGTATATCCCCTTGGGCGGCAATCGCAAAGGCCCATCACGACGTTATTTAAATTTAATGATCACCATGTTCTTGGGTGGTTTGTGGCATGGCGCAAGTTGGACATTCGTAGTATGGGGGTGTCTGCATGGAATTTATTTATGTTGTAATCATTGGTGGGCGACATTAAAGAAAATTTTTAATCTTCGTGAAAGTAACACGATTGTTTTCAGGGTCGTTGCATGTTTGTTTACTTTTGTATTGGTGATGGTTGCGTGGGTATTTTTTCGCGCCCCGAACTTTTCGACGGCGCATGCTATTTTACACGCAATGTTTTTTAATCCATTGATATTGCCGAACTACTGGCCTATTCCTTTCGCAGCAAAGATATTTTTATTAAAGCTGCATGTTAGTTTCAGTACACAGACAACATGGATGGCTAGCGATACAGTAGCATCTCTCCATGCTATTACGCTTATTTTAATTTCTCTCATCATTGTATGGTTTATGCCAAATTCATATCAGATTATGCATAAATATAGGCCCGCATTAATTTCTTGGGAAAATATTAAATCACGGTTAACTTGGAAACCCAACCTTGTTGGAACTTGTACTGTAATTCTTGTATTTATTCTAGATATTATTTATGTTCATGCTTCCAGTATTTTTCTTTATTTTAGGTTTTAGCTTGTGAAACTATATAAGAAATTTTTTATTATTTACGTCTTATCAATTTCGTTTTTTCTGATATTTATAATGTTATTTAATTATTGGGTTGATCCGGGTAATCAATTTTCACATGGCGCTGAAGTTGAGCAAAAGATGTCGAAAGCACTTTTGAAAAACCAATCTATGATCGTTCAAGCAAATTATAATGAGCGACTGTTGCAAAAAATTATGTTGGAAAAATTGCCTGTTGCGCCGGATATTTTTGTGTTGGGCTCCAGTCATATTATGCCGCTCTCGCACACTGTTTTTAACAGGCCTCGTTTTTTCAATGCAAGCGTTTCATCGGCTAATCTTCAGGACGACATCGCTTTGTATTATTTGCTGCAAAAAAAAGGATATCAACCAAAAATTTTGATTATTTGTTTAGATCCGTGGATAGTTTCAAAATCCAGCCCGGAAACTTTGTGGAAAACAGAATATATCAAGGAGTTTAACGAAGGGAAAAATTTGATTTTGGGTCGGCGATTTTCTTTTGATTATTATATTCGCCTATCTGGCTTTTTTGAAAAATATTCACAACTGTTATCTTCAGAATATTTAATGGCGTCGTTCAATAAACTGACCTTATCTCTAAAACAAAAAGAAAATCTCGGAATTAATTTGAATGTCAGAGTGCTATCTAATACCGTAGATATTTGCCCTAACTGTTTTGTTCGTCAACCCGATGGTGCGCGATTACCAACGCCAAGCGAAGAATTAACAACACCAGCTGAAGCGAATACTTATGTTGTTAATCACGTTGATGGTTGGAAAAATTTTTGGTCTCAATCACGGCTGGATCCCAAAAGTACTCAGTTGTTTGATTCTTTTATTAAATACTTAGTGCAACATCATGTTCGTGTGATTTTATATTTCCCGCCACTAGCGCCACTGGAATATCAACAATTGGTAAAAAAGAATAAAAATTATCAGATGGTTTTTGTTGCCCAACAATATTTTAATGATATTGCGAAAAAATATCAGCTTAAAATAATAGGATCGTATGATCCCGGACGGGTGAAACTCTCTACAAAATACTTTAGTGATAATTGGCATCTTAAAACAGAAGGACTCAATAAATTGTTTCTGAATAAAAGTTTACAAGTGTAGTAGTAAATCTTATACTCTCGCGATACGCATTTAGGATGTTCTTTTCCCAAATTTGGCGGTTTAATGATAAACATGGAATGTATCGAGCATGCAGTTGATCAAGAGATTGAGCAGGGTCGCGGTTTTTATTTGAAATTTAAACTGGACCAAAAAGAAGTTGAATTGCTCAAGTCTATTGTCAGAGAACAATGGCTGAATATCATTAAAAAAAATAACTCAACTTACTGGAAGCGTTTTTCTGACATTGGCATTGAACGATATCATGAGTTGGCACATTTGGTGGATCATGGCGCGCTTTGGGCTAAGCCTAATAGGATTTTTTCCAGAGAGGCGGCTAAGGTTATGCGATCTTTATCGCTGATTAAAAATCTTGAAAAAGCATACGGCCCTTTTATCGTTGCGGATGAAGAAAATATTGGATATGAAGAATTCGTTTGGCGTTTAGTGAGGCCTAACCAACCCTCGGATATTGGGCCATTGCATGCGGATGATTGGTTTTTGCAATTAGGTCATGGTGTTAAACCACCCTCTGGAATGAAAGCTGTCAAGGTATGGGTTGCGCTATGTTGTGAGCCTGGTTTAAATGGACTCAAGGTGGTTTCTGATTCTCAAAAAAAACAATGGCGTTATCATGGGGAATTTCGCCATGGTTTTGTCAAACCGCAATTTGATGATGACGAGAATAAGTTAAACATCGAGCTTTTGAATACTGTCTCAGGTGATGCTGTTGTGTTTCATGATAAACTTTTGCATGCTGGCGCGGTAAACAGGGGTCGATATTGTAGAATCAGCATGGAATTTATGTTGTTTGTGCAGCGATAGTAACGAAGGGATGAGTGACATGGATTGCGTTGAATTAGAAAAACCAAAAACGGGGTATTTGGATTTAATAACCTGCATTGATCGATTTTCACGTGTGTTAGTGAACACAACCATTACCAATTTTTCTTATGAAACAATAATTCTTGAAAAAGGGTTGCATGAAATTCTGAATATCTTACTTATTTGTCGTGATCGATTTGGCACAGCCTATATTGCAGGCAATGGCGGCAGCGCAGCCATTGCAAGTCACGCAGTGATCGACTTTTTAAATATGGCGAAAATGAAAGCAACGGCGATGCTGGATCCCGCAGTGACAACTTGTTTATCCAATGATTATGGATATGAGTATGTTTATGCAAAACAATTAGCGCGGTTTATTCAATCAGAAGATGTGCTGATTGCTATCAGCAGCTCCGGTAATTCAAAAAATATTATCAATGCGGTTGATGTTGCTAAAAATCAGGGCGCCACTGTAATCACGCTAAGTGGTTTTACTGAAAATAACGTGCTGCGTCAAATTGGTCATTACAATCTTTGGTTAAATTCAAAAGAGTATGGTCAAGTTGAAATTGGTCACGCCTTTATTTTGCATTACCTGACTGATCGACTGCGGGAATTACTATGAAAATTTTAGTTACCGGCGGCTGCGGCTACAAAGGTTCTGTTTTGGTGCCAAAATTATTGCAAGAAAATCACACAGTGATTGTTGTTGACACGCAATGGTTTGGAAATTATTTACAACCGCATGCCAACTTAACTGTTTTGAAAGCAGATACACGCACGCCAAATCCGAGCTGGTTTAAAAATACGGATGTAGTGATTCATCTGGCCGCTGTTTCCAACGATCCCTGCTCTGATTTAAATCCAAAATTAAGTTGGGAAATTGGGCCGCTTGCAATGATGCAGCTAATAGAATTAGCGATACAAAATTACGTAAAACAATTTATTTATGCGTCATCGGGCAGCGTGTATGGTGTGAATGATGCAGAAAAAGTAACCGAAGATTTACCGTTAAATCCAATTTCAGATTATAACAAAACAAAAATGGTGACCGAACGGGTTTTGCTGAGTTACCAAAATAAAATTACATTGCAAATTGTGCGCCCCGCAACCGTCTGCGGATATTCGCCGCGCATGCGATTAGATGTGTCAGTCAATATGATGACAATACAAGCGCTCTCGAATAAAGTGATGACCCTCTTTGGCGGAGATCAAGTACGCCCCAATATTCACATCGATGACATTACCGACTTGTATTTATTTTTTTTAAAAAACCCAGGCATCCAGGGGATTTATAATGCAGGATTTGAAAATTTATCTATTTTAGAGATTGCCAATCTTGTTAAAAAATATGTGCCTTCGGAAATTCAAGTGACACCTTCCAGTGATCCACGATCTTATCGTGTTTGCTCCGATAAATTATTGTCGACAGGATTTAAGCCTAAAAAAACAGTAGAAATCGCAATTCAGGAAATGGTGTTTCAATTTCAGCAAAAAAAATTAAAGAACGAAGAGCATTGTTACAATTTAAAAATGATGAAGTTGTCGGGTGTAGGAATTTGAAGTATTTTGTTATCAAGGAAATAATTTACGCATTAACGCTACTGAACGTTAGAAAAATGGAAAATAACACCGCATACCAAAATTGAGCGTTTTGGTAATTCAGATTTAGGAGTCCCGATCTATTACGAAAACAATGCTGTATTTTCCTGTAAAAATTTACTTCCCATTTTTATTTTTATTTTTTCTAATGAGAACCGGAGTTCATTAAAAATTAAAGTAGGGGGGAAACATTCCTGAAAAAACATATTTCGCAACTGGTTGCTTTGTTCTGTTTCTATCCAGGTATTCTTAATTCGCAATTCCATTTCAGTAACGGCATCGAATATTTCTTCTTCTGTGTTTGTAACAATTTCCACGTTTTTTTCTCGCAGAGAAGCTTGCATGGTAAGGTCACGCACATCTATAAATTCTTTTTCTAGTTCGCGAAACGTCAAGATAGCGTTAGTATGGCGATATCGGATTTTTTTAATAATAAACATCACAGAAGGATACCAAAATGGTACCTGAAAGAGGATTGGTGATAAATCAGTAAACAACAAAGGTCTTCGGAAAAGTTGCGCTATGCCGTCTAATCCAGTGGCGGTCGAGATCATAAAGGTACAGTGTGCGGGCAAATAAATATCCAACAAGTCGCACTGCTTTGGATGATTGGCATAATCAATTACATTGGGATGCTCAACATTAAATTTTTTCTCGACGTGTTTTCCCATGCGAAATACAACGTAGCCTTTTTCAGCAAGAAAGAGAGCGGCTTTACGATAACTTGTTATATCGGCATTACGATAATCATGGTGGCTAAATAAATTTTTCCCCGGAGCTCTATGATTTAAATATCCAGCATCACGAACCAACAAGCATACAAATTGCTTTCCTTTTTCTACTCCAAATGCATTTAATCTTTTTTCTGCTTCAGATACTTCCCTGGGGGTAAAATAGATATATGGGGTGTTTCGCGTTTCCAAAAGTTGTTGATGATCCCGTCCCAGGCGACAATCCTCGAAAGATTTTACAACATTGTATTTATATTTTCCTCCAAGTAACAGTGACATTGTTTTGTCAACTTCACGACAAATTCTCGGGAAAGGCAACACAGGAAGAACTCTCTTCCACATTTTTGATAGTTGAGTATTGCAAACCAGTTCTTCTTCATAAAAAAGAAACAGCTTTTTTTTTGAATATATTTCCTTATGTTCTTTTAATAGCATAAGTTCTGTATTTGCAGCAAAATGACCAATTCGAGAAGATAATAACATGACCAAATAAATTTCTTTAAATGGCCTGAGAGCAATGAGTATGGAAGCAATAGGCAATGTGATTATAAATTTTATAAAGAAAAAAAGATAATGTGTCACTCTATCTAGAAGATAAGGAAAAATTGCGAGCGTACCCCGCTCACTATAAACACCAATAATGGTTTTTCGCACAGTAACAAATTTTTGTTTAATAAAGTTCATCTATTATCGTCCATGTTTAAAATTTAAACAAAACCCCTGTTAATATTTCGATTGTATTTTGAAGCGTGTGATTTTATTAAATTTTTAAGTTAACGTCAAATTTTGCGTGATATGAAAGCGGGTACGCTTATTTGTGTTGATATTAAAGTACATGCGTTCTCTGTTGACTAATTTTAAGAATGGTAGTAGAAACAATTCATTGTATTGGATGGGGATTGTAAAATGCCAGGAAAATATTACACACGGAAAACCTGTCGATTGTGTGACAGCAAACATCTCATCAAGGTGTTATCACTCACCCCAACCGCTCTTTGCGATGAGTATTTGAAAAGAATTCAAAATCAGCCTGTGTATCCTTTGGATTTATTTCAATGTGATGTTTGTCAATTTGTTCAAATTGAGTATGTTGTCAATTCAGAAACGATTTACGGCGATTACATCTATATCACAACCAGCTCGTCTGGTTTAAGCGCGCATTTTGCATCCTATGCAAACCAAGTGATCAATAAATTACAACTACAGGCAGGTGACAAGGTTGTTGATATAGGTAGTAACGATGGAACTTTGCTAAATTATTTTCAGCAAAATGGGTTCAGGGTTCTCGGTATTGAGCCATGCAATAAAATTGCTGAGCAGGCAACAACCCGTGGAATAGAAACCATATCTACATTTTTTAATTTTGAATTGGCAAAAAAAATTAAGAAGGAATATGGTGCGGCAGATCTTATTACTTTGAACAATGTATTTGCAAATATTGATGATCTTACTGATTTTACGAAAGGATTGGAATATTTATTGGCGAAGAACGGGGTTTTGGTTATCGAGTCATCTTATTTGCTAGATATGGCAAAAAATATGGTGTTTGATTTTATTTATCATGAACATCTCTCTTATTTTTCCATTTTGCCGATAACCCATTTTTTCGCAAAATTTGAATTAAGATTAATCAGGGTGGAGCCCGTTGCTACCAAGGGTGGATCGTTGCGTTATTATTTCTCCAGAGAATTATCTCAGCATTCTATTGATCAAAGTGTCGCGATTTTCACTCAAATAGAAATTCGCGAAAATATAAACGCAGATTTTTTTAATCGCTGGATGTATAAAATTGAAGCGCTTAAAAAGAGTCTTATTGTTGAGTTAGAAAAACACAAGGATAAAAAGATATTTGCTTATGGTGCCTCCGCAACATCTACTACACTTATTTACCACTTCTGTTTAGCAAAATATATTCATTGTTTGCTTGATGACAATCCAAGAAAAGTAGGTACCTATAGCCCCGGAATCCACATCCCTGTTAAGCAATTAAATGATGTCATGCTAAACGAAGACTCTGTGGTGATCATTTTAGCCTGGAGGTTTTATGAGATGATATATGAAAAATTAACGAACTTCGGATGCACTGTCATTATCCCACTCCCGTCTATTCGAGTACTAACTGCAATTCAGCCATCAAAATGCGTATAAAAATATGAATACTTCACTTATTATTGGTGGTTCAAAGGGTCTTGGTTTAGAGATAGCCAATCAATTTAAAAAACGCGGAGATAGGGTAATTGTTCTATCAAGAAATAAAAATAGCTGGGAAGGGGAAATAATTCAGTCCGATCTATCTGATCCGTCCAGTTTGGAAAAAGCAATAAAATTTATCAATAGCAATAAAATAAATTTTAACTACATTGTTTTTTCTCAAAAAAATAGAGTAAGCCAAAATAATTTGGATATTGAAATCCAAATTTCATTACGATCGACCCAATACATTATTGAAAAATTAATTCCTGATTCCATGAAGGATGGTGGGGGAGTTGTATTTCTTGGATCTCCTGCAAGAAAATTTATAGTTAGAGAGCAACCTCTTGAATATCATGTTGGAAAATCCGCTTTAGAACAACTAGCAAAATATTATGCCGTTTATTTTGGGAAATATGGAATTACTTTTAACAGTGTTTTACCGGGGACAATATTGAAAGAATCTAATCGCGAGTTTTATGACAAAAACTATGAAATAGTAGATTTATTAAAAAGGATAACGCCCCTAAAGAAACTGGGAGATGCAAAAGATATCGCTAATGTTGTCAGTTTTTTTTGCAGTAAAAATGCCGGTTTTGTTACGGGCCAAAACATTTTAGTCGACGGCGGACGATCTTTGGAGGGGCATGAGTCGCTCGCGAGATATCTTGTTGGCGTGTAATTGCAAAATAAATTGCCCAATGCCATCAGTATCATTTTCTTGTGGTGCCCAGTGCGCAAAAATAGTATCTTCTTTTTGAAATGGACCAGTCGTCACTTCATGATACAAAACGAAGTCTGTCATGGTGAGTAGTGTGCGATAAGTGTTTGCAGGTGGGCGGAAATAAAATGTCTTTCCAGATTGAAAATCACCCAATGAAATCACATCAGTCACCTCACCCGCGTTTGAAAATAAATAAATATCAACAGCCCCTTGAATTATATGAAATGAATATATTTTTTTTTCCTGCTTGAGTGGGCGCAGATAGGTTTGACGTGTAAACACCTCAAACATTTCGTGTAAATTACTCCCCTTGTTTTGATGTGTGCAATATCTTGCTCTTTGTCTTTTGCTTCTAAATGCCAAATCAATCAGTTGGTCAAAATTTTTCTTTTCCAGAAGCACTTGGGAGCCAGTTAGATAATACACTTCGGGAGTTTCTTGTATCAGCTTCATTAAAATCACCTACCTTACTCAGAGTGATATACCTCTCAGACCTCAAGATGCGAATTTAAGCATTCCATCATTTTTTCAATCGAAACGTTTGAATTGCTCGCAATCTGGGCGCTTAAAACTATACCTATACCACTCAACTTATCAAAATCGGAAGTTCGCATCTTGAGGTCCGAGAGGATATTATAATTGATTAGGTATATGAATCAAAGTATGATGCTTTAATTTTCCATTAAAATTATATTGATCGTCATATTTTAAATAAAAAAATGATGGTAGAGTAAAATGGATTTTTGAAAAGTATAACGGGAGTTTTTTGAATGATGGAAGAGATAGGGAATTTAGCTGTTTCCAATCAAATCAGGGTTAATGCCCAAGCCAAAATCAATGAGTTTTTAGAAAACGGGTATTTTCTATTAGAAAATGTAATTCATGAAGATCTGATAACTCGCGTTAAAAGCTGCATCTGTGAGAAATTAGTAAAACTAGGCGCGCCAACAGGGTTGAGTTTTGCTGAACAATATAAAGCGCTATCAAAGAATGTTCATCCTTATGAAATTAACAGATTGGTTATGCGAGAAATTGTTTGCGCTGAATTTCCAAAATATATTTTAACTACCCCGGCCATATTGAATAGTTTTATTAATATTCTTGGCGTTGATCTCGCTTATGAAATAACTTCAGAGTTGCCGGTAAATGTAAAAGACGAAGCAAATGATTCACTAGTAAAAAAATTTCATCAAGAATTTTGGTCTGGTGCAGGATATAAGACTTGTTCTTTTTGGGCACCTATATTTCTTGAAGAAGGTGCAGGAACGATGGAGATGGTAAAAAAATCCCATGTTTGGGGACATATTCCCCATCAAAATAGAGAGCCGAAATGGTTGCCGGATGATGCTGAGATTGTGAATATAAAATGCAAGGAAGGCGATGTTCTTATTTTCTCATCCCTCACGCTGCATCGCACGGTTAAAAATATGGTAGAGTGCCCACGTTTAGCTTACACGACTACAGTCAGAAACATTTTTGAAAAATATACAGGATTTGATATGATGAGCAGTTGGGAGATATTTCATTTAGGTGCGGCATCGCGTGTTTTGAAAAAGTGTGGGAATCCCCATCTTTCACCGTTTCGTACTTACGGGTCAACAAGAAAACCTTATTTTTGATTTTAAGTGGCTATTTTTGGCGATATTTGAATGTGTTCTAATATTCATATCAACGATCTGCGATCCTATCATGCTTGTTTTGATAAATTGTTTCTGATTGGATGTAAGTCTAAGAAGGTAGTAGGGAATGCTACTCAGGAAATTGTGTTCCAACTTCAGCAAGAAAATTAAAAAACGAAGATTATTTTACTATAATTTAAAAATGATGAAATTACTGGATGTCAGTACTTGAAGTATCTCATTTTAGGCAGCAATTCCTTTGCGGGCGCATCTCTCGTTAATTATTTATTAACGAGAGAGCGGGGAGTGGTTGGCGTTAGTCGTTCAGCGGAACCGCATCCGTTGCTATTGGTTTATGCAAAAAATCCACATATAAAATTATTTCAATTTTATCAATGTGACATTAATACGAATTTCAATGAATTAACCGCTTTAATTAATATAGAAAAACCAAATTTCGTTATAGATTTTGCGGGTCAAGGTATGGTTGCGGAAAGCTGGGAAAATCCAGAGCAATGGTATCAAACTAACTTTGTTTCAAAGGTGCGATTACATAATTATTTAAGACAATGCGATTTTTTAAAGCGTTATATTCGAGTGTCAACACCGGAGGTATATGGTAATACGGATAACGCTGTCGATGAAACAAAAATATTTAATCCATCAACACCGTATGCTGTCTCTCATGCAGCGATCGATATGAGCTTAAAAGCCTTTCATCAGCAATATCAGTTCCCAGTAATTTTGACGCGTTTCGCAAATTTTTATGGTCCGCATCAGCAGCTTTATCGCATTATTCCAAGAACTATCATTTATGCGCTCACAGGAAAAAAATTATTGTTACATGGTGGTGGTGTTTCGGAACGCGCATTTATTTATGGCGATGACGTGGCAAGAGCAATTGATTGCGTTATTCAACGCGGAAAACTGGGCGAGACTTACCATTTCACTTCTGAATCGCCCATTTCAATTGCCAAACTTGTTGCAAAAATTTGCACTCAATTAAATACTGACTATGATAGTCTAGTCTCTCACGCTCCAGAGAGACCTGGAAAAGATGCTGTTTATTGTATGAAAACAGATAAAGCTCAAAATGAATTAGGGTGGCTTCCAAAAATAGATTTGGAGCAGGGATTAAATAGAACAATTAACTGGTTGTGTTCAAATTTAAGTGTTATTAAGACATTTCCATTAGAGTACATTCATAAACCTTAGGTTAAATTTTTCGTATGAAGTGTAATTTATGCCATTCCAACAGTAATTCATTGGTGAACTTCGGAAATTTTCCTATCGCTCATCATTATATGAAAACAGTTACACAAAAAGAATTCTCCTATCCATTGGAACTTGCCTTATGTGATTATTGTAATCATATTTTTATTTTCAATCCAATTTCACCAGATATTTTGTATAAAAATTATATTACTTTGAGTGATTGGAAATTTGAACCGCACATTCCTCGTTTATTAGAATTGATGAAATTAAATGGTGTTGCTAATGATGCGAAAATATTAGAAATTGGCAGTAATGATGGGAAATTTTTGCATTATTTACGAGATGCTGGATATTGTAATGTGGTAGGCATTGAACCAACCGAAGATTCTTGTTTGTCTGCAATGAAAAAAAATATTGAAACGATACATGGATTTTTTAATGAGGGAACCGCAGAGAAATATATTAAAAAATATGGCAAATGTGAATTACTTATAATCAGGCAGGTTTTAGAGCATATTACTGACTTGAAAAATTTTAGCAGAAACATGAAAAATATTTTGCAATTGGGAGCTCTTGTATTCATCGAAGTGCCTGATTTTGAGAGCTACATTGCGGGTTGTGATTATGCGCTATGGGAAGAGCATGTTAACTATTTTACTCACGATACTTTGAGATATTTCTTAGAAAAAATAAACATTGAGGAAGTTTATTATGAAACATTTGTTTTTGCTGGAACTTGTCAGCTGATTATCGGTAGATTATCAAAGAAGCTAAACAATAAAAAAAAGTATCAAAAAAATAACCTCGAGACTCAAAAAATCATGCATTATGTTGAAAAATGGCCAAGATTTAAATTTGCCATGAACGTATTTATTTCGGAATTAGTCAAGACAGGTAAAAAAATTGCTGTTTATGGGGCGGGAAACCGATCAGCTGGGTTTATTAATTTTACACATATTGCCAAATATATCGATTTTGTCGCCGACGATCAACCTGAAAAACAAAATTTATATATGTCCGGATCATGTTTAGAGATTCTTTCTAGTGATGAATTAATGAAACGCAATATTGATGTTGTTTTAATGGGTGTAAGTTCTGAAAATGAAGAAAAGGTGATGAATAGACATCGTGCTCTTATTAATCAAGGGGTTGTTTTTTACTCTATACTCCCACCCAGTCTTTTCACACCACCATTTTGGAAGGAATTTATTAGCCCAGAATCTAAAAAGGATAAATAGGTATGACTGTCGCCAATTTTTTACCTGAGCAATATACACAAGACAAAAAATTACGGATTAACCATAATTATTTATCACAACAATTTTCCGATGCCGACATTATTTTAGAAAAGATTAAAAATGTTGTCATGAGCAATGATTTTACGCTGGGAAAACCAGTGGATGATTTTGAAAATAGATTTAAAAATAGTATTCATTCAAAACATGCAATTGGAGTCGGTAGTGGCACCGATGCTTTATTTCTAAGCTTAAAAGCATTGGGTGTGCAGCCGGGTGATGAAGTGATTACCACCCCATTCACATTTTACGCCACCATCGGTGCAATTGTAACAGCCGGTGCTAGGCCTGTTTTTGCCGATATTTTATCGGATTATAATTTGGATCCCAATCAAATTGAATCCAAGATAACCAAAAATACCAAAGCGATTATCTCTGTGCATTGGGCGGGGAAACCGTGTCGCATGGACGACATTAATTTTATTGCGAAAAAAAATAATTTATTCGTTATTGAGGATGCATGTCATGCGATCCAAGCAACTTATAAAAATCGTTATGCAGGAACATTGGGCGATATCGGTTGTTTTAGTTTTCATCCACTGAAAAATTTAAATGTGTGGGGAGACGGTGGCATCATTACCACACAATCAGATGAAATCGCCGATCGACTGCGACTGATGCGAAATCATGGTTTAAAAGGGCGCGATGAATGTGTGCAATTTTCTTATAATTCAAGATTAGATACGATTCAAGCGGTCGTTGCCGATCATTTGTTCAGTAAATTAGATGTTATTACGCGCGCGCGAATTTATAATGCCAATTATTTAGATGTTGCGTTGCAAACGATTTCAGAAATCACCATTCCCAAACGCGAGCGAGAGTTCAAACAGGTTTATCATTTATATTCGATAGTTTGTGAAAATCGCAATGTATTAAAGCAGCATTTAATTGAAAATGGCGTGGATGCAAAAATTCATTATCCTGTTCCTATGCATTTACAATCTGCCGCAGATTATTTGGGATATCGTCCAGGTGATTTTCCCGTTGCTGAAAAAATTTCTAAAAAAACATTGTCTCTGCCCGTGCATGAATTTATTTCTGAAAATGATTTAAATGACATGATTGAACTTATTTTGGAATTTTATTAATGCGCATCGAAGAAAATAAAACGCAATTGCAAGTGCCTTTTGTTGATTTTAAACGCCGCTATGCATTGCATCGCGAAGAAATATTATCAGCCGTGGACGCTGTATTTTCATCGGGAAATTATATTTTTGGCGAATGGACAGAGGCATGCGAAAAACAATTATCTGATTATTTGCAAACGCCTTATGTGTTAACGGTTGCCAATGGCACCGATGCTATTATTCTAGCGTTAAAAGTATTAGAAATTGGCGCAAGCGATGAAGTGATTATTCCCGTGAATTCTTTTGTGGCAACCGCAGGTGCTGTCGTGGCTGTGGGTGCTAAACCTGTATTTTGCGATGTCAGTGATGATTTAAATATTAATGTCAATGAAATTGAAAAACACATTACAGCAAAAACAAAAGCGATAATTCCCGTTCATTTAACGGGAAGGCCTGTGGATATGTCCGCAATTACGGCAATCGCAACGCAGCATCATTTGTTTGTGATTGAAGATGCAGCGCAATCCATTGGTGCAAAATTTCAAGGAAAAATGACGGGAACGATTGGGGATTTTGGTTGTTTTAGTTTGCATCCCCTCAAAAATTTGCATGTGTATGGCGATGGTGGAATTGTAGTTGCAAAAAATCAATCGCATTATGCGAAATTGCAGTTATTGCGCAATCATGGATTGAAAGATAGGGATACGTGCACGCAATGGGGTTTGAATTCACGTTTGGATGCGGTGCAAGCAAAGCTGGTGTCGGTTGGACTAAAATACTTGGATCAATGGAATGAAAAACGTCGACTCAATGCATCGAAATATCATCACGGTTTACATCACCTGGTGAAAACGCCAACTGATCATCATGATATATTTTCTGTTTATCATAATTTTGTGATTCAAAGCAATAAACGTGATGCATTGGCGCAATTTTTAAAAAATAACGGTGTTGATACGCGCGTGCATTATCCTGTGCCGCTTCATTTGCAACCCGCAGCCAAAAATTTGGGGTATCGATTGGGCGATTTTCCGGTAGCAGAACGATTGATGAATGAAATGTTGAGCTTGCCGGTTCATCCTGAGTTACGTGATGAAGAGGTAAACTGTGTTATTGAAAAAATTACAAAATTTGTATGTGTATGAATGGTGTTTTGCTATGGAGGTTTTGTGAACAATCAGAGTGAGTTGGCAACCAAAAAACAAGCGCAGATTTGTGAAGACGGATATGCTGTTTTGTATTTTAAAAATACGCAACACATAAAAGTTATTCAGGATCAGATTAAATCAATATTTTCTTTTGATCCCGTAGAATTTCATGAGCAGAAAATTGATGATGATTCGCGTTTACAGCTGATAAAAAAAGCAAAGGATTGTATTGTCGAAAGACAATTAGTAAAAAATTTATTATTGGATAACATCGAGTATTTTGTGGCGCTTTTTGGCCCTGATATTGATATCCAGTCAGATGTGTATTTAAGAATTTCACGACCAAATCAGGAAGACGACTTCATTGATTGGCATAGGGATACCTTTTATGGAAATTCACATTGGGAGCTGAATTTTTGGTTCCCGATTTTCCCGCTTGAAACAGGCGCTGGATTGATGGTTGTTAAAGATTCCCATTTGGTACCTGCAGATAATATTTCCTTAACTGAAGAGAAAAATTTATTTAGAAAAAAAGTAACAAAGGGTTCTCTTGCGAATGAATTGGGATTTTTATATGCACCTAAAAGTGATGACACAATGTCTAAACTTGATCAAACCAAAATTAAATTGCTTACTCCAGATGTAGGGCAAGCAATTATTTTTTTTGCACATCATATACATCGCGCGCAAAACTTTTCACACAAAACCAGGATTAGCATTGATTTACGTATAAAAAGTATGCTGGCGCCAACCAACACGAGACCGGGATATTATCAGTCATTAATTAAGGGCGACATTGCTAAGTATGTTGAAAAAATATATTCAATAGAGAAGAGGGCTCTGTGTGGAAATTAATTTAATGAAAAATTATCCGCGTTCCAAGCGTGATGTTGCTGAGCGTGGCCTGCAAAAAACAGAAACAGATCGCGCTGTTGCGCGACAATTTGGAAAAGCGTTTTTTGATGGTTCACGTGATCAGGGTTATGGCGGTTTTCATTATCATCCAAAATATTGGGAACTCGTTATTCATGATTTTCAGAAGCAATATCAACTGAACCTCAGCAGCTCTGTTTTAGATATTGGTTGTGCCAAGGGATTTATGTTGCATGACATGGCGCGGTTAATTCCCGGGATTTCTGTTGCAGGAATTGATATTTCAGAGTATGCAATTAGCAACGCAATCGATAGCGTAAAGGCGCATTGCCATGTTGCTTGCGCAACGAAGTTACCATTTCCAGACAAGAGTTTTGATTGTGTTATTTCCATTACCACCTTGCATAATTTTGAACGCAAAGAATTAATTCAAGCATTGAAAGAAATTGAGCGCGTGAAGCGAAAATATAGTTTTATTACTGTTGACGCTTATCATGATGATGAAGAAAAAAAACGAATGGAAGATTGGAATTTAACAGCAAAAACAGTATTGCATGTCGATGACTGGAAGAAATTATTTTTAGAAGCGGGATACACGGGTGACTACTATTGGTTTACACCATAATTTATTTTACCAAATGTTACGCATCCGCATGATCGAGGAAGCGATCGCTGATAATTATGTGCATCAAAAAATGCGCACGCCCGTTCATTTATCCATCGGGCAAGAAGCGGTCGCAGCAGCAACAGGCGCGTTATTACGAAAAACAGATTATGCAGTCAGCGGACATCGTGCGCACGCGCATTATCTTGCAAAGGGTGGTGAGTTAAATGCGATGATCGCGGAAATTCATGGCAAGGTGACGGGTTGTTGTCGTGGCCGCGGCGGTTCCATGCATTTGGTTGATCAAGCGCAAGGATTTATGGGAAGTACCGCCATTGTTGGCAACACAATTCCTATCGGTGTGGGATTGGGTTTTTCAATTCAATTGAATCAGCGCGATGATATCAGTGTCATTTATATTGGCGATGGCGC
Source organism: Gammaproteobacteria bacterium RIFCSPHIGHO2_02_FULL_42_43 (assembly GCA_001801425.1). Classification (GTDB taxonomy): domain Bacteria; phylum Pseudomonadota; class Gammaproteobacteria; order Coxiellales; family Coxiellaceae; genus 2-02-FULL-42-43. The sequence continues at coordinate 88,864 of MGXR01000017.1, read as the reverse complement.
GGTTGAAGAAGGTGTATTCTACGAATCGCTCAATTTTGCTGTTTTAAAAAAATTACCGGTTTTATTTATTTGCGAAAATAATTTTTATTCTGTTTATACCCCCCTTTGCAAACGACAGCCTGAGGGTAGAAAAATACATCAAATGGCGAATGCCATTGGTGCTGCAACTGATTTTGTTGAAAATGGATATGATGTATTGGATTGTTATCACGCATCACAAAAAATGATCGATCACGTTCGCAGCGGAAATGGCCCTGGATTTATTGAGTTTTATACCTATCGCTATCGTGAACATTGCGGTTCTAATTTTGACAATGATATTGGTTATCGCAGTGTGTCAGAATATGAATCATGGCGAGAAAAAGATTCTATTTCCTCTTTTCAAAAAAAATTATTGCAAGAAAATATTTTAAATAAATCACGATTGGAAAAAATTACTGTAGAAATTGAGCAGGAAATTCAAAAAGCATTTTTATTTGCCGAGCAATCGTCATTTCCAGAAAAAGTAGAAGCAATCAGTGGCGAATACGCTGCAACAATGCATCAGGAGACAGTGTGCGCCAACTAACTTACACAGCGGCGATTAATGAAGCGCTACACATCGCAATGCAAGAAAATAATCGATTGCTTTGTTATGGATTAGGTACTGATGATCCCAAACATATTTTTGGTACAACAGAAGGCTTGCAAGAGAAGTTTGGAAAAGATCGCGTGTTTGACATGCCAACCTCTGAGAATGCGATGACGGGTGTTGCGGTGGGGCTTGCGTTGGGTGGATACCCGTCGGTGATGTCGCATCAACGCTTGGATTTTTTCTTGTTGGTGATGGATCAGTTGGTGAATTCAGCGGCAAAATGGCATTACATGTTTGGCGGTCAGTCATCTATTCCAATTGTAATTCGATTAATTATGGGGCGCGGTTGGGGGCAGGGCCCGACGCATTCTCAAAATTTACAATCGTGGTTTGCGCATATTCCGGGGTTAAAAGTAGTGTCACCCGCATCAGCGTATGACGCAAAAGGGCTGTTGTTATCGAGTATTCGTGATCAAAATCCGGTGGTTTTTTTGGAGCATCGTTGGTTGCACAATAGTGTGAGTCATGTGCCCGCAGAAGATTATGAGGTGCCAATCGGTGCAGCGAAAATAGTACGTGTTGGTAAAGATATTTCTCTGGTTGGTATGTCATACATGATTGTTGAAGCGCTCTGTGCTGCAGAATATTTGTCGCAATTTAATATTGATTGTGAAGTGATGGATATTCGCACGATCCGGCCCCTGGATGCAGAAACTATTTTTAATTCAGTGCGAAAAACAAAACGTATTTTAGCGCTAGATACAAGTCAACCGATGTGTTCAGTGGCGAGTGAAATTATTTCGCGTGTCAGTTGTCATTTATTTTCAGATTTAAAATCTGCGCCGAAAATGATTGCCAATCCCGACAATCCAGAGCCCACCAGCTTTGGTCTCACCAAGCATTTTCATCCAACAGCCAGTGATATTGTGCGTGAGGTTGCAAAAATGCTTGGCGCAAAAATACCGACGTTTGTTTCAAAAAATAATTGCCCGCACGATGTGCCAGGCGATTGGTTTCGGGGGCCGTTTTAATGCTAATGACCGCCGCGATCCTAATGGAGCATAACAAACCATTGATGATTCTCAATAACATCGTGACTCCTAAGTTAAAAAAAGGTCAGGCGCTGGTTAAAATGAATTATGCGGGTCTTTGTCATAGTCAATTAATGGAAATTTCAGGTCTTCGCGGCGAAGATAAATATTTACCGCATTTGCTGGGGCATGAAGGTGTTGGTGTTGTTGTTGATGTTGGCGAACAGGTTGCAAAAATAAAAATTGGTGATGAAGTTATTTTGGGTTGGATTAAGGGGTTCGGATTAGAGGGCGGTGCAACGCAATATCAAACCACCGATGGTTTGAGAGTTAATGCGGGATCTGTTACCACTTTCAGTGATTACACTGTTGTATCTGAAAATCGAGTTGTTAAAAAACCACGACACACACCCAGTGAGTTATCCGTGTTATATGGCTGCGCAATTCCAACCGGACTAGGGATGGTGTTGAATACGGTTCCCGAGAATTTTAGTGGAACAGTTGCATTTTTGGGATTGGGTGGAATTGGATTGAGCGCACTTTTATCTGCAAAACTGCGGAATTTTAAAAAGATTATTGCTATCGATGTTAATTCTGAGAAATTAGCATTGGCGAAGATGTTGGGTGCAACGCATTGCGTCAACTCCAAGATAGAAAATGTGATTGAGTGTGTCAGGATGTTAACCGATGGTGGTGTTGATTATTGTTTTGAGTCAGCGGGCCTTGCGAAAACCATTGAGCTAGGATTTAATGTGGTGCGACGCAATGGTGGAAAATGTATTTTTGCATCTCATCCAGCGCATCATGAAAAAATATCACTGGATCCATTTGAATTAATTTGCGGTAAGAAAATTGAAGGGACATGGGGTGGTGAGAGTGTGCCTGATAGTGATGTTAAAAAGTTTGATAAATTTTATCAAAAAAAATTATTGCCACTGGAAAAATTGATCAGTAAAAAATACTCATTAGAAAACATTAACCACGCAGTTGATGATTTAAAAAATAAAGAAATTGTGAGGGCGTTAATAAAATGCGCAGAATGAAGTGGGCTACTTTAGTTTTTGTATTAGCGTCGACCGTTAAAACAGGACTGATTCATTTGCTATTCGAAAGATTGTGGGTGCTTTTGCTCGAATGTTGAAATAATATTTTTAGAAAGTTATGAGAAGTAGCGAATGTCGTCTAATGATTGTTTGCCGAATGTCGTACTTATTGCTGGTGGAACGCAGGGTCTTGGTAAGGGAATTGCATTGCACCTTGCTAATATTGGCATAAAAAAATTGATTATTTGCGGTAGAAATGAGGAAAATGGCAAAAGAGTTATTCAAGCCATTCAAAAGATGGGGTGTAAAGCCTATTTTGTGAAGGCAGATTTATCAAAAGTATCTGAATGTCGAGAAGTTTATAAATTTTGTGCGATGCATTTTCCATTCATTGATGGGTTGGTCTATTCTGCAGGCGTTACAGATAGAGGCACCATTGAAACAACCACCGAAATCGTTTGGGATAAAATATTCAATATAAATTTGAAGGGCGCATTTTTTTTGATACAAGAAATTTTACCACTACTTAAAAAAGGTACTGGTAGAAGTATCACAACCATTTGTAGTTTTTCATGGTATTGTGGTAGACCAGAAATGATCGCTTATAATGCCTCAAAAGCGGGATTGGCCACATTTACACGTAGTTTAGCGAATTCTTTAAAAGGAGAAAAAATTCGTGCCAATGGAATTAATATTGGATGGACAGATACGGACAACGAACGTAAATTGCATAAAGAATTAGGGAATGCTGAGACTTGGCTCGATGATGTGGGTAAAAATCTACCCTTTGGACGTTTGATTCAGCCGCATGATATTGCATATTTAGTCGAATTTTTATTAAGTACAAAATCAGAAATGATGACGGGGTCTATTATCGATTTCAATCAACAGGTTCGTATGTAGGTTATTTGTAACAACTCAGCCCCTCCATAAAAATGCTCATTGACTCCCGTGTCAACTGCGCTTTCCCACTCATTTTTTCTGTGACCTCGTCGCATTACTCAAGGTTATACAAGAGGTTTATTCGATGTTGAGCTTTTCAAGTTTCAATTCATTTGAAATTAAAATGATCGCTTATTAATTTTTTACAAAACTTAGATATTGCGTACCGCGACCCCACCAGTGAATTAAATAAGGGTTTGTATTTATTTGTTCAAAATTTCCAGACTCAAAGATTGTGGCGTACGCTTTTATAGTAATCGCAGTATCGTTTGCCCAAGGGGAGATTAATTCGGCAAGATAATTTAATTCCACGGTCAGTGATAACAATGACTTATTTTCAGAATTACTATGGTACTTTTGGCACAACTCCCTAATTTTTTCAGCCGATCTTAAAATCGATTTTCCCAGCTCAATTGAATGCGGTGGCAAGTTAATGCGATAATCCAAAAAATTTAACATATTTTTATAATATGAATTCACAATAATTTTGCTCATATTTTCTAATGCAATATCGCTATTAACAGATTTATACCATCGCATTTCGGTGTGAAAAACGGGGGATGAATGATAAAAAATAAAGGAACCGTTAAGTTCGTGTACGGCCTGACTGATAGAAAAAAGTGGTGCATAAATCGAATAACGCTCCTGAAGAATATTATCTAAAACCCAATCGTTAAAGCTTCGCCCAACATGAGCTAGTGAAGACAAATGCGAACAAAAATAATTTGTTAAAAAATCAGCTTTTTTACGGAGATCTTTTATATCACGCGTCAATAATAATCCGATGAATGATCTCAGTGTTTCTGACAATAACGAGGCAGCATCATTACAGGTAATAAATAAAATGCCACCGGGTATTACATTTTGAGAAAATGCCACAACCATTCGAGCGGGGTCATCTAAGTTTGCAATGAAGTTTTCACAAATCACCAAGTCAAATAAAGGGTTGTGATCGTATTCGTTAAATAAACAATGCACAACTTCCAAGGAATCTAAATTCTGAAAATGCGTTGAAAAATTTTTACGAATATTTTCTATTGCCAATAGATTGCCATCTACTAATACATATCTCGCTGGCGAAAATGCGTAATTAAAAATGGCATTAACACCATTTCCAGGCCCAAATTCTAAGATACTTTTATTTCTCAGGAGAATTGGTGCTATACCCAAACTTTGATACAAATATTGTCTCTGAATAAAAAAACTTTTTTTATTCCGAATCGTTTGCGTCACGGGTGAGATATTATGCTTTAAGTAAAACTCAAGATAAGGTATATCCATCAAAATTTTCCTTATGCGCTTATTCCATTTCAACTTGCGATTTTTTAACTGCAGGTTGAAGTGTCTCATTTTTCATTGTCAATGGCAATTTTATTGAAAAATTATTTTTATTTTGTTTAATTATTCTGTACCTCACCTGAGTTCTTTTGTGAGGTACGTGGCTACTTTTTTAAGAAAGCATTATTCTGCAATAAGTGCTAAACTTTGCTCTTTAATCTCACCGTTTCTGCTTGCCACATTTTCTGATTTTCAAATGGTGTGCTACTCAATTTTTTCTGGATCACTAGTAATAAATTAATAATTTTTTAATCCCAAGATCTTTTTCTGCTTATGAAAATCTGTCTTTCGCAGCGCGTAGCAGCACTTGATCTTTGAATTCGTTAAATTGTCAGCGTTCTTTCTTTATTTGTATTTTTCCCTTCATTTAGTATCCCCGTTGTTGAGAATTTATTCTCTCAACAGGGTGTCCGTCAAAGCAGGGTTAGATCAATTGTAAAAAGCCCATGTTTTTAAACGTTTATTTTATTTTTTAAAAAAATCTGGTATCATAAAAAACAAATCCGGCAATGTTAAAAAATATTGTCATTTTAAAGTCGACTGATGAAGTCATTTACACAGAATATTTATAGTCCGGAGTTTTTGAGCTAACGTGATTGAATGTTGGTAAAATGGAAAATAACGCAACATATTATAACATCATTAAAATGTGCAGAAAGATTCTGCCATTATCAATCATCAATTTTATAAATTATTTTCGTACCAGAATAAATATCCTTATTTTTAGGATTAGAAAAAATGGGTATGTCAGCACATGCAAAGAATTATTTCCATTGTATTTATATCATTCATGCGCATTTTTTTTTTCGTTACCTGCCTCACTTATTATTTATATAGTAAGCCCAGTGATTAAGATCAGATTTGTTCGATTATTATCTGAACGTTTGGGGCATTTTTGCTTGAATACCGAGATAATGCTTTGTGCATTTGATGCAGGGCGTTTAGATAAGAAATGCTGCCCAGCAAGAAGATATTATTTTTATACACACAGGGTTGTCGCTAATACACAAGTGCACAAGATGTGGAAGCGAATTTTGCCTATTCTGTCATTCCCAATAGTTTGTCTTCAGATCGATAAATTTCTATCGTTATATTCAGCGGAATATAAAAATGACATCATAAAGAAAACAGTCGAAGATGGGAATTTCGCAAAAGATAAGTGGGGACTGCTAGAGCAGTTTCAACCACATGTTTTTTTTACCCAAGAAGAAGAAATGCTGGGAAAAATTTTATTAAAACAATTAGGTTTGCAGGCTAATTCCCCCCATATTTGTTTGGCCGTTAGAGATTCGCTGTATTTAGAAAGACTTTTTCCAGAGGATAATTGGAGATATCATGATCATCGCAATGCAGATGTGATGACTTACAAAAAGGTAGCATTGTTCTTGGCTGAAAAAGGGTATTATGTCATTCGAATGGGTAAGTGGGTCGCGGATCATTTTGATGTGAATCACCCCCTGATTATTGATTATGCAAATCACGCGCTGCGCTCTGATTTTTTAGATGTTTATCTTTCGTCAAAGTGCCAATTTTTTATGTCCACATCAACAGGAGTGGATGCGTTATCACAGCTTTTTAGGCGCCCTTTATTGTTTACGAATGTGAGTATTCCGAATGAGCTTCAGACACATGCCGCGCATTCACTATTTATACACAAAAAAATTAAAAATAAACTGACGGGAAAGCTTTTAACGTATGCTGAAATTCATAAAATATTTTTGTTAGGCGAAAGAGTAATGCCCGATTTTTTTGTAAAAAATAACCTGGAGCTAATTGATAATACGGAAGATGAGATTGTGGAAGTTGTTTGTGAGATGATAAAAAATTTATCTAACGTTCACACAGAGTCAATCGCTGATCATGAGCGAAAAAAACAGATTTTAAAAGAATATTGTTATCATATTGTAGAAAACCCCAGTGATGTAAAAGTAAAAGTAGGAAATGATTTTTCGATTCAGTATGGATTTTTATCAGGGGTGCATCGAACTGGAGTGGGCAATGTGAAGTGACTCCAGATTAGATCGGAACTAATGCACTTTACGTCAGAAATTCCCGGCGAACAAAAAATTTTCATCTTTGGTCGATCTTGAACATTTGATGGCGGCAATAGTTTCATATATTATTGAGCCACTAAAAATGTCAGCGATTAAATTACTGGGATCGAATAATTTTTTAACAGAAAACCCCGAACTGAGGTTATCTTAAGTAAATTTTTTTCGATTTTGTTTGATAAGACATGCTGTATCATACAGGCCATGATTGATGAATAAATTTTCCATTGGAGAAAAGAGAAACGATCTCTTAATTCTACTTAAAAATGGTCTCAAAAAAAAGTTTTTTTGTTTTTTCTTTTTGCAAGAAATGATTTTAGCTTCTGTATTATTTTCTTCTGGCATTTCTTCACTGGCATCAATTTTAAATCTATTTTTACTCTGTTCAAAAGAGTATCGTTCCTTAAAGGTAGGCAAATAAACTTGCTTTTCTGAATTAAGAATTTTTATAAACTCCCTTAAAAAATCAAAATATTTTACATTTATATTGTGAGAGTATATAAAATTTTGTATTTTTTGGTTCGAAATAATTTTTACAGCATTTTCAATGTAACCTAATTTTAGAGTTAAAAATGCGAGCTTTGTTGCTGCCAGCAAAAATTCATCATCGCTCAAATCAGTTTCCAGTTGCTCTATTGGCTTAAAAAAGCAAGCATCACCCTCCATCAGCATTCGTTTACCCCTCATGCTTATTGGGACTCTGCATGGGGATGCTTCAGACAAGTTTAAGAAAGATGCAAATTCAAATCCCTTGCTAGTTAACAGCCGCGACACATCTCCAAAAAGTTTTTGATTTTCATAAATATCAGTAAACGAAACTTCGCATATAATCATTACTACATTTAATAAAGCATTACTCGCCCCTTCAAGTATTTCATACTCCGTTCCTTGCGTATCAAGACATAGCACATCAGGTGAAGGAACATTATCATTTTCTAAAATCTTGTCTAGTGTTATTGTTTCTATTTTTAACTGCTCCATCGTCTTGCGTGTTTCTCCATAAACATAATCAATATAGATTCCGGGATCCGCAAATCCTAAATTATAATATGAAGAATATTTTTGGTTTGATTTTAGAAGAGAACTAGTGTATGGATCATAATTAACATTTAAATAACCAATTTCATTATTATTTTTCCCAAGACAATAAGGCAAAACAATATCAGATGCTGCAACATTATTTTTTGCATGTTCTAGACAATCCGTATCCGGTTCATACAGAACAACAACAAAATCATTTTTAAGAATTGATGACATTGGAAAACTAGTTGATCCATTTCTTCCACCAACATGATGCACAACTATTTTATTTTTCATATTTGAATCCTTCCGCTTGTTTTAGTAGAAATCTATAGCTCGTAACTTAATACGTTAGAAATTGATAGCAAAATAAAATACCATTTAAAAATCCACGGAGTCAAACATATTCAGCAGATTCGATCATACTCATCCCACTTAAAATGCGGTTGTGTTTTCGCATTTTGAAGTGTTTTATCACAACGGGGTTTCTAAAGGGAGAATCGTGACTTCCCCTTTAGATTTAGCAAACATGAATTCATTTCATGGTTCGTTTTAATCAGGATATGCCGCGGGTGATGAAGTGTGGTAGTATCGCATCTTCATTGGCGAGCGATATAGTAATAATTAGCAATTATCACAGGAAGATTATGGAAGTTACCGCGTACGCAAGGGAAAAAATAGTGAGCTTTGTCGAGTTCAATGAGTTGCTATCGCAATACTATTTGCCCAGAATTGTTCAGTCTCACGGTGTTTTTGATCTGCTTCATATTGGCCACATCAAACATTTTCAAGCAGCAAAAAAATATGGTGATATATTAGTGGTGACCATTACCCCTGATCGTTTTGTTAACAAGGGTCCAAATCGCCCGCGATTCACAGAAAAATTACGCGCAGAAGCGGTTGCAGCACTCGATTGTGTTGATTTCGTTATTATCAATTCATGGCCTACCGCTGTTGAGGCAATCTCCTTGATTCGACCAACTGTGTACGCGAAAGGAGATGAATATAAAAATAGCGAGGACGATATCACTGGGAAAATTGATGAAGAAAATGCTGCGGTTAGCGCAGTGGGTGGCAGAACTGTATTTACGAGTGAAGTAACATTCAGCTCCTCTGAATTATTAAATGAATTTTTTTCACCATTTTCAGCAGAAGTAACCACATATTTAAATAATTTCAAGAAAAAATACTCGCCTCAAAAAATTATTTCTTACTTGGAGAGTTCTAAAAAATTAAAAGCGTTGGTTGTTGGTGAGGCGATTGTTGACATTTATCATTTTTCCGATGTGATTGGAAAAGCAGGAAAGGAACCTACACTGGTAGCAAAAGAATCCCATAGTAAAACTTATGCTGGCGGGATATTAGCGCTTGCCAATCATTTGAGTGAATTTTGCAGTGAAATAACTTGTGTAACTTATTTGGGTGAAAAATCAGAACATGAGGAAATGATTAAAAAAAATCTTAAACCAAATGTAAAAATGATACCCATTTACAAAAAAGATTCTCCAACGATTGTTAAGCGTCGTTACGTGGAGGAATATTTACGGCAAAAATTATTTGAAGTGTATGAAATTAATGATGATTTTTTAGAAGATGCGCAAAATGAATTACTACTAAAACATCTTGACGCATTATTAGATAATCACGATCTAACTATTGTTGCGGACTATGGACATGGTTTATTAAATCAGAATGCAATTGAGATTATTACGCAGAAAGCAAAATTTCTTGCTGTCAATACACAATCGAATGCGGGAAATAACGGTTTTAATTGCATTTCAAAATACCAAAAAGCAAATTTTGTATCTATCGCAACACGTGAATTGCAACTCAATTATCGTCAAAAACATCTTTCAACCCCAGAGCAATTAAAACGATTAATGCAAGAACATAATTATCAAAATGTCATGATTACCAGCGGGAAGAATGGTGTTTATGTTGGGAAAAAAAATGAATCTATATATGAAGTGCCTGCGTTTGCACATAATGTTGTAGATCGTGTTGGCGCAGGAGATGCAGTGCTTGCCATCTCGAGTCTTTATGCTTACCAAGATGCGCCAGCTGAATTAATTGGTTTTATTAGTAATGTAGTTGGCGCTGAAGCAGTTAGCGTTATGGGAAATGAGCGGTATATCGAAAAAATAAACTTAATGAAACATGTGTCGCATTTGCTGAAATAGATATTTTTCAAAAAAGGTTTTTATGAAAAACAATATTGTTGTTCATTGCGTAGGAGCGCGCGGAGGCTCTGTGAGCTTTAAGATCCCACCATCTTTCCGTAATGATTTTACTGTGGTTCTGTACGAACCTGATAAAGATGCGATCGAACGGATTGAAAAATATTCTACGCAGCATTATGGTCAACATCATATTTTACCGTACTGTTTAGATAACAAAATATCTACAGCAGTGTTAAATATAAATCGAGATCCTAACACCAGTAGCTTATTAAAACAGAATTTACACTATAGAGAATATTATTTTTTTCAAGATGGCAATTATCATTATGATTACGTTTGGGGTGAAACAAGTGAGACAATTATTGAAATGGAAATAAATACTACCACTCTTGATAAAGTGATAGAAACAGAAAACATACCTTCCCCGGATATTTTTTGTCTTGACACACAAGGAAGTGAACATTGTATTCTTGAAGGCTCGGCAAAAGCACTTACAAAAACTTTAGCGGTCATATCCGAAGTTGAGTTTTCTCCTTTGTATGCCGACCAACCTTTATTTGGAGATGTGTCTCATTTATTGCGAAATTATGGATTTGAGTTTGTTTGTTTTGACACATTAACTGAAATGTCTCCTTTGCCAATGTCAATTGCATCACGCGGAAAAGGATCTCATGTATCCGCAGATGCGGTTTTTGTTAAATCATTAACGCAGATTAAAATCGATTTTCCTGGTCAACACGAAAGAGACAATGCGATTTTAAAATTGGCCTTTTTTTTAATTTGTAGAGGACACGTTGAGTTAGCAATTAAATTAATGGAGAAAACAAGCGCTGAATTTTTAGAAAACAAGCTAAATTTATCCAGCGCTAAATATGTAAGATTTTGTCGTGAATTTTACCTGGCCGCATGTTCCGCCAATACCAATCCAAATCGCGTTCCAACCTTTTCGGAAACATTTAACCTAGATCAAAGTATGGAGCGCTCACGTGCTACAACTGAAAATTTCAAAATCCCTGCTAGAGTCAATGTCTACTGTTACACGAAGACATTAATAAAAAGTACATTAAAAAGAATAACGCCGTTAGCCAGCATTGTGCATTTTGTTAATAATTCCAGGAATCACGCAAAAGAATGGATGTTTGTTTTTAAAAACAAAAAAAATTCTTCCATTGAAAATTTACTTTTTGATTACAAATTTGACGAGATTTCTGCCCTAATTAAAAAAAATAGGCTTAAATGTTCGCTGGGATTATTTAGAGATGAAAATAGACGGAAGTATCGATAAACAGATAAAGATTAGAGCTACCGCTGGACCAAAACGCGGATTACTTTTGATTCACAAGATTATCAGAAAATTTTTATTTACTTCCAGATATATCTGTTCGCTTCCAATAGCAATATTTGCCGCTGTTATTTTTCCATTTTATAAAATTAAACTAGTCGCTTTATTTTCAGATCGAATTGGGCACTATGCGTTAAATACCGAGCTTGCGTTGTGCACCATAGAGTCCGAGTTTAGTAAAAAAAAATGTCGTTATTTATTTTACGCAAAACTAAATTCTGTTCCTATTTGTAATTCTCAGTTGCATCTGATGTGGAAAAGAGTAATTTTTGTACTTCCATTTCCAGTAATTGCCGAACAGGTGGATACTATATTGAAGTTTCTGTTAGGAAGGACATATAAATATGACACAATAAAATGTACTTTCGAACCCACTTCTGGCGCAAATGATCCCAAAGGATTACTAAAAAAAACAAGCATGCATTTAAAATTTTTACCATCGGAGATTAAAAAAGGCGAACAATCACTGGTTGATTTAGGTCTGTCGCTAGACGCTAAAATAGTTTGCTTAATGGTGCGAGATTCAGCGTACTTGAATACCTATTTTCCCGGAAATGATTGGAGTTATCATAATTTTCGAGATGTTGATGTGAGTACCTTTAAAAGCGCAGCTCTTTATTTGGCTGAGAAAGGGTATTGCGTTGTTAGAATGGGGAAAGCAGTAGCAAAAAAATTTGATGTTTTGCATGATAGAATTATAGATTACGCAACCAGTCATTTACGCTGCGATTTTTTAGATATATTTTTACTTTCTCGCTGTACTTTTTTTATTTCAACTGTCACGGGATTGGATTGCGTCTCTCAAATATTTCGAAGACCAGGTGTTTTTACCAATGTTGTGTTGCCAGGAGAGCTCCTGCCCTGGTACCCCAATAAATTATTTATACCAAAAAAAATAAGGAATAGAATAACAAATGAATTTCTTCCGTTTTGCGAATACTACGAACTAATAAACCAATCAAATGGAAAATTACCAGTAATGGAATTGTTAAAGAAATATCATCTTGAGGTTATTCAGAATACAGAAGAGGAAATTTTAGAGATTATTAAAGAAATGGAAATTGATATGAATACCCCGATTTTAGAACACATTGATGAAAATACAAAGAAATTACAAAAATCGTTTTGGGATCATTATATACAAAAAAATACTGATGGGTATTACATTAAAGTAGGCGCTGATTTTTTAAGAAAAAATTTCCAATTGTTATAAAATAAAATACTGAATTTTTAAACACGGTTAATTTTGATGAGTCATGTAAATATTTTTACAGCTATTATTCCAGCAAGGGAAGGATCTAAAAGATTACCCAATAAAAATTTAAAGAAAATACTGGGAAAATCATTGTTGAGTTATGCGATTGATGCAGCCTCTGAATCAGAATATGTAGATCAATGTATATTGACAACCAATATTTCTGAAGACTTGCTTTCCGATATTGATAAAAAATCGTGTTTTATTCATAAAAGACTCAGTCACTTATCTGAAGATAATGTACTAATGAGTGATGTGGTTGTTGATGTTATCACATCGTTAAAAAGAAACCACCAAATAGAATCTGAGTATATTGTTCTATTACAACCCACATCGCCTTTAAGAACAACGAGAGATATTGACCAAGCTTGTGAATTAATACTCAATTCACCGAATAGCCCGTCTTTAATTAGCGTTTTTGAGCCATCCTGTCATCCCCATAAAATGTTTTCACTAGAAGAAGATAATTCGTTAATACCTTTCTTTGATTTGGAAGATTTAGAAAAACCAAAACAGCATCTTTCTAAAGTGTACGCGCAGAATGGTGCGATTTATATTGCGAGGACAGACGAATTTCTAAAACACAAAAGTTTTTTTATTCAGCCTTGTTTGCCCTATGAAATGTCGTTATTAAAAAGCATCGATATTGATACAGCGGATGATTTTAAGCTTGCAAAATTTATTTTTGGCGATCAGAACTAGTCATAAACCGTGTATTTTAAGCGCCATGTTCCAGCTTGTTTTTCCCACAAATGAGGGGATTTAAAGCGATCGATTATTTCAAAAAATTCCGATTCTGTGGTGTCGATATATTCTAAAAATTCCTTAAAATATTTTTGCGGAAATTCGTGATCGTATTTTTTTACCAAGTGAACCCCTTCTTCACGAGTAATTTTTCCATTGCGAATTTCTTGTGCTGCATCGTAAGTGGCGCGCCCGATACCAAACTTGATGTAGGTTGTAAAATAATGAAATGGATCAATTTTGTCATCAATGCTTGAATATTTAGAATAACTTCCTTCTGTTCTCTGATCGTTCGCTACAAATCTTGTGTTTTCAGATGCATAATAATAGCATTCCTGAGAATCCCATTTTAAATAATAACCTAAGTAATGAACGGATATATTTTTGCTTTCTAAATATTCGGCAGCAGGAGGAATGTAAGGTGTAAAATCATTAAGTAAAAAATTATGATCATGAATAATGTTAGCGATAGATGTTCCGCCTAAAAATATCTCACGGGCATTTTCCGCTGAAAAAAATTTTTTATCCATAGTGGGTACATAATTTTCATTGAGTTGATTTCCATATTCCGCTTGATTTTCACCATACATAACCAAGGGAATGCCAAATTTCGCCGCAATCAATGGGCCAATAATGCGTTGCCCAACAATAAATGGTTGGAAGGGGTGTAATAAATTATGGAAAGCTAATTTTGTCAGTAAACGATGTAAGCGGCCGTTGGGTGTAAATAAAATATTATCCAATCCGCCTACGTGTATCCAGTTTTCAAAATTTTTTCGTCCAATATCCGTGTACAAATGTGGCGCCCAGGTGACTGTCAGGGGGTTCATTCCATATTTGTATTTTAAAATATGGGAAGCATAGGCGCTGTCTTTGCCACCACTTCCCGGGACAACAACGTCGTACCCGCCATCAGATCTGCGATATTTTTCTAGTAATCGCAGTAATTTTTTATCTCTGGCTTTCCAATCGATCACCTCATCTTTTATTTTGCTGTATTGACATGCCGAGCAAATGCAATCCGAATTAAAGCCAATCACTTCTTTTTTGTCTAATTTTGTATGCTTAAATTCAATCGTTGAGTTCGGTCTTTGATTAGAGATCACGCAGGATTTACAAAACTTAACTTCTCTGGGTAGCCCAAACAAAACATCTTCTTTTTTAGCGACTTTTTCTATCACGATACCCACCTGAATCTCCTTTGAATCTTTAACATAGATCGACAAAATTTTTCAGAACATTTAAGCCCGGCGCACGACTTTTTTCTGGGTGAAATTGCACACCAATTACATTGTTTTTCTGGACAGCGCAAGCAAATTCTTTTTTAGCATATTGTGAAGTTGCCAAAATTTCTGTCGAATTTTGTGGATTTACAATAAAGGAATGCACGAAATATTGCGTTTGGTCAAAAAGATGGGACAAAATGCTATTTGAAAATAGCGGCGTGCTTTTTTCGTGTTGACTAAGTTTCTTCCAGCCAATATGCGGTAAACGCATGTTCTTTGTATTTTCAACGCTCAATTTTTTAACGTCACCCAAAAAATAAGAAAATCCAGAAACGCCAACAGCTTCTTCACTTTTTTCAAATAGCAATTGCATTCCCAAGCAAATACCTAACACAGGTTTTTGTGAATATAAGAAATGATTGATGGTTTCAAACAAGCCACATGTCTTTATTTTTTGCATAGCAACGCCAAAAGCACCAACGCCTGGAATAATCATTCCATCCGCATTGTCAATTTTTTTTTGATTCGAGGAAACAATCACTTCAATGCCAATCGCACGAAAAGCATTATGTAAACTTTTTAAATTACCTAGGCCGTAATCCACCACTACGATATTTTTATTTTTGATTAACATAGGTGATGCGTTCTCTTATGGATTGCATGGTTAATATGTCGTAATGCAGAACAGAAGCGCAAGCAATTGCGCTAGGTGTTGTTTCGCAGCACAAAGAATCGATGTGAGACAGCGCGCCCATTCCCCCACAAGCAATCACTGGAATAGTAACACCATCATTTATCGCTTTTATCAATTCAATATCAAAACCATTTTTTGTTCCTTCCTGATCAATGCTGGTGAGCATGATCTCGCCAGCACCCAAAGTTTGCAATTTTGTTGCCCACTCCAGGACGTCTAATCCTGTTTTTTCTCTGCCGTTATCAATGTAGGCTTCCCAACGATTGGAATTTATTTTTTTGGCTTCAATAGACGCAACGACACATTGAGAGCCGTAAGAGTTTGCAATCTCGGAAATAAACTTAGGAGATTTAATCGCCGCTGTATTAATGGCAATTTTGTCCGCGCCAGACAATAATGCCTTTTTAACATCTGCCAATGTGCGTAGTCCACCACCAATAGTTACAGGGATAAAAATTTCTTCACAAGCAGATTTTAATAGATCAAAAAGATTATTTCTATCATACAAAGATGCAACGGCATCCATCAGTATGATTTCGTCAGCACCTCGCTCGTAATATTTTTTTAAAAATAGTTTTGGATCTCCGAGTTTGCGCAAACCCTCCAAATGAATGCCTTTAATTACAAATCCGTTTTTAACATCAACTCGGGCAATTATTCTCACAGTATTTTCTCACCGGATATCGATTTTTTTAATTTGAGCACCTTTTGAAATTACCTTTGCAGCCTTTTTTCCCAATAAATGAATATAATCATCTGCTAGAAAATCACCTGTTCCTGGGCGGCGCACCCACAAATTTTTTTCTGTTAATGACTCACCTTCCTGGATATGATCAATGGCGACAACGGATGCATAAGCAAACTGTGTAGTAATAAGTTCTTCTGGTTGAACTTCCTTTTTTCCTCCGCGCATTAAAGCAATTTGCCGAGACTGTGCAATCAACTCTCGAAGCTCATTTTTATCCATGGAAACAGCAATATCAGGACCTATTCTGTTTTTATGGTCTGTGAAATGCCGTTCTAATATCGACGCACCTAAAGCAGTAGCTGCCAGACATGCGAGATTATTAATTGAATGGTCTGACAGACCAATAACCGCGCCTGGAAAAATTTCTTTTAACTGCGTCATCGCACCCAATCGAATTAAGGAGGGTGGTGTCGGGTAGATGCTGGTGCAATGTAATAAAGCGAACGGAATTTTATATTGACGCATGATTGCGACTGATTTTGCAATGGAGGAAATATCATTCATTCCAGTGCTCAGAATTATCGGTTTTTTCTTGCTAGCAATGTAATGAATGAGCGGGTAATTATTACATTCTCCGGAACCTATTTTATAAGCGCGCACGCCAAAACGCTCCAGGCGATCCACTGCCGCACGAGAGAATGGTGTACTGATAAAAATCATTCCTTTGTTTTCGATATAATTTTTTAAAGCCAACTCATCTTTTTCATTGAGAGCGCAACGCGCCATAATTTCATAAATAGAAACGTCTGCATTGCCAGGGATAACCGATTTCGCTTCATCGGACATTTCATCTTCAATCACATGTGTTTGATGTTTAATGAGCTCAGCCCCAGCGCTATGCGCCGCATCCACCATTTCAAATGCTGTTTTTAAACAACCTTCATGATTAATACCAAGCTCCGCAATAACCAAGGGTGGGTAATTCTCCCCAATCATTCTGCCGCTCAAATTAAATTCAGACATGTTTACTTCCTAATACGCATGTGTGGTCAATAAAGTGGTATTGAGATTTTCTTTGACATTTTGAATCAAATCATTTATTTCTTCTAGGTCCATTTTTTCGGCATACAGAGTGTTCAATTCTTTCGAGAGCTGATTATCCTGTAAATTTTTTTGCATTCGGATGGTAATATACTTACCTTCTTCTCGAGAAAAGGGGAGCTCATCAACACTAATTAACGTTTCGTTTAAATTTTCTCCAAACCTTTTTCCCACTATGGTAATGTTTGACGATATTTGTTTCGCCAATTCAAGCATGTTGATTGATTTCATTTTTTTGATTAGCAGAAAACCACCGTGATGTGCTTCGGCAATATCAATTGCTTTTTGAATTAAGCAGGCTGAATCATGGGGAGAAAACATAAATCGATTCATATCGGCATCTGTCAATAACAGGGGTTTGTTTTCTTTGGCGAGAGTCAACCAGAACGGAATAACGGAGCCATGACTGCCGGCCACATTGCCGAAACGGCAGCAGGCAAATCGATTTTTGTCATCGTCCGCCTCCAAAAAAAGGCGTTCCATGATAATTTTGGTGTATCCGTAAACATTATTCGAGCCGCAAGCTTTATCAGAGCTGATACCGATTGTCACGGGAACTCCAGCGCTTCGCGAGGCTTCAATGACATTGAGACTTCCAAGAATATTTACCTTCACTGTTTGCGATGGTTGTTTTTCGCCAGTTTCTATGTGTTTTAATGCGGCTGCGTGAATAACAATGTCGGGTTTTATCTTAATGAAAGCATTAATAAGTTCGTGCCTGTTTTCAACGGAACCCAAATATAATTTCACATCGTCAAAGTTTCGCTTCAGTGTTATTTGTTTTTTTTCATTGCGACTATAACTAACAAAATGGTAGCGCTCGTAAAATTCTTTTATAAAAGATATACCGACTGTTCCAGAGCCGCCGGTGATTAATACTTTTTTTTTCATCAATATGAGATCCTTTTTTGTATCACACTTGCGTCCACTCTAATTTTTTTTAGCAATTCTACAATTTTGCGAGCTGATTTCCCATCACCGTAGGGATTGAGACACTTTTTTACTACTTGCAAAAAGTCCAGATCAGATAAACACTTATGAATAGCCGCTTTTATTTCTAATGTATTGTAACTCACGTCGATGACATTCATGGGTCGAAGTCGCCCCTGTTGCCGCGAACCAATGTTAATGGTTGGGATATGTAATGAAGCAGTTTCATGAATACCACTACTGGAATTTCCAACCAACACACTCGATTTTTTAAGTAAATTGACATAATCATGCAATGTTAAACTGGCGACGCGCTTGAAATGACATTGTTCGATTTTTTTCACAATCGGTGAGTAGCCCGCATCATTGTTTGGCAGGATAAATAGTGCATCTATTCCCAATTCATTGATGGCATTCAATGTTTTTTCAATTTGCTTTCCAGATTCCGTGACTTCAGTGGTGACCGGGTGTTGCAAGACTACCGCATAAGGAAGGGTTAACTTATAGCGTTGTACAATAGCAGCATCATTTTCTACTGCAAGAATTGCATCTATAGAGGGACATCCTACATTGAAAATCATCTCAGGAAGCTCCCCCATTTTCACTAGGCGATCGACAGCGTCTTGATTACCCACAAAGTGATAATGTGCAAATTTACTCATTGCATGCCTGATAGATTCGTCAATAGTTCCGGAAACTTCACCGCCTTGAATATGCGCAACTGGTATATTCATATGTGCACCTGCGATTGTCACAGCAAAATTTGCCGCGATATCAAACCCGGAGAGGATTAAATCAGGTTTGGATTTCTCCAGCTCGCGAGTAATATCTCGGACCGCAGTACCAAAAGAGCGTACCATCGCGGCACCAGAATCTTCCGTCTCATGGTACATTTCGAAAGTCGAAAAAATTTTGAATCCGTCAGTCTCGATTTCGCTCAAAGTAAAACCATGTTCCTTTTTTAAATGTAATCCAGTCACGACGAGATCATAATCCAGCAGGGGGTCTTGTTGGATTAATTTTAAAATTGGTTTGAATCGCGAGTAATCAGCGCGTCGCTCCGTAACAATAAAAATCTTCCTCATTTTATGTTCCCGAGCGTATTCTATGGTATAAGTTTTTAAGTTTTCGCAGAATTATGAGGTAGATGGTTAATGTTAGTCAATCAACATCTGCTGTATAAACTGAGAAGCTGTTTGGTTAAACGCTAGCACGCGTGAGAATACGTTGATTTTCGAGGACCGTAGCGGAGTTTACATGTGAGTAAATGAGCAACGGACCGCAAAAATCAACGTATTATCGCCGTGATAGTAGTTTAACCAAACAGCTTCTGAATCTTTTGTGGGTAGGTAGCGCATCAGTTCGTAAAAGTTAAAAAAGGAAGGGTAAATGATTTACACAGAAAAAGAAATGTTGGTGGTGAAAGATATTAGGAAAGCGGTAGATGACGGTATTTATTTGAATGAAAACAGGTATGAAAATCCAAAAGAGATGTTTAAACGTATTGTATCGATTATTAAAAAAAACAACCTGCCTGATGACATCAGTATTCTTGATGTGGGTTGCGCAACAGGCGAGTTTATTTGCTATTTGCGTACGCAGTTTCCATCGGGTCGGTATACCGGAATCGACGTTTCTGAATCCATGGTTCAGCAAGCGCGCAACAAAATGCCAACGGAAACCTGGAAGTGTCAGGATATTTTGACCGTACCCAATACTTTGAAAACACAACACGATATTGTTCTTTGCATTGGGACGATTCAGATTTTTGATAACATTGAAACGCCGATTGATAATTTATTATCTGTAGTAAAAGTAGGTGGATCTCTGTATATCGCGGGTATATTTAATGCGCATTCTGTTGATGTTATTACGAGATATAGAAAATCCTGTGCTGATGTCACCGATTGGAGTTCTGGCTGGAATATGTTTTCAATGCAAACCTACGAAAAAATATTAAGTAAGCACAATGCCATTTCATGGGTGTGGCATGAATTTGCAATGCCGCATGATATTCAAGAAACTAACGATCCCATGCGAACATGGACGATCAAGACTGAAAAAACGCCATTTCAGCTGGTGAATGGCGCATCTTTGCTGATCAACATTAAAATATTAGAGATCAAAAAAGAAAATGACCAACAATAATGAGTGATGTCGATGATTCAAGAAAACGATCATGTTGTTTCGCTGATGATGATCAATGATTGTGTTCGCAAAAAGGTTTCAGTGCTCACTATTAAACTGCAGTCGCAAAAAGAAATACCCTGCTGGGCTGTTGCCAGCGAAATGATGATTCACGCTGTTGCAGTGGGGCAGAAGCCACCATTTGGAAGATATGGAAAATTAATATTTTTATGTATCAAATGGATGAATGAACTACAACTGGCTGATTTAGTGGTGTTTTTTGTCGGGTTTGTTAGAGCGCTTTCATTGTGGTGGAAAATTGGAAAAAATAAAGATAAAAAAAGCATCAGCTACCTTCCAAAAAAAATATTTATGGGTTTTGGCGCTTGCTCTGAAGAATATTTTTATGAAAAATGCAAAAAATCTAATGTTGCGCTCATTAGAATTCACTGTGAAACAGGCGAGGGTGCAAACCAGATAGGACGACCACATCTCTTATCTTTGCTCATTATGTTGTGCAAGCTTTCATTTGGGCATTGTCAAAAATTAAAAAATTCAATTTATGAGATATCAAGTCATTTATGTGAATTTTTAACTGTAAGTGCATTAAACATTGGGATATACACATTTTATCGTCAATTTTGGCGTATAGCTCAATCGCAGAATGCGTCAGAAGTTAATTTTTTGGCATCAGACGTCCCTTTGATGGCATGTGTTGATGAAGGCATTAGAAGTATTTACATACAGCATGGGTTAGTCGCAATTAGTATGATGATACCGCAAGTTCATCAGATAAATGCGATAACAATGTTTGAGAAAAATTATTTTGAAAAATATTTAAAGAACACAAAAGTGCGTATTAATGAAAATATATGCACCGATAATAGAATAAAAAAAAATAATGTGATATTGATTGTATTTCCAAAATTATTATCCAGAATGCATTTTCAAGCAATAGACTCTTTGATTCAGAAAGCGTTCACGTTGGAGTTTAAAATTGTGTTTCGACCAACAATGTTTGTGTCGTTGCGTGAGTTAATGTTAATGAAAAAACAATACCCCGATGTCATCATTGATGATCATTTGCGATTCTTTGATGATTCGTACAGGCAATGGAATCCAAAAATTCTTGCTGCATGGTCGTCTACTTCGTTAGCAACTGCGTTAGATCGCGGAACATTGCCTGTTAATTTGCATCACCCAACAGACTTATTTACACAGGCCGTTTATGTAACGGTTTATCCTATGTATAATCGTGTGATGTTTTGGCCTCGCGACACCGAAATTATTTGCGAGACGATGCTTTCAGAGAAAGAGCATCAAAATCAAATCATGCAACTGAGCGGGTATCAAGATTTGTGCCTTACCAAAAAAACAGAAGAATTGATTTAATGCGATGCAAAGATGATCATTCACCGAAAGAATGGGATGTATTGTTAGCTGAAATGGGCGGCCATCCTTTACAATCGGCATTGTGGGGCGAAGCAAAAAAAACTGTTTATGGAAAATCTCAGCGCTTTTTAGCATTTTATAACGAAAATAAAATAGCTGCTTTAGCGCGTGCGGAACAAAGAGGCGCAAAGCCATTTACAAAAATCACCTGGATTCCACAAGGACCGACATTGGCATCCGGAATTGGTTGGGAAGATATACAAGATGATTTTCTGAGTTATTCAAAAAAGACCGGGGATTCCCTCTGCATTTTTTCGCCTTGGAAACCACTTCCTAATTCGGAAAAAAAACAATCACGCCAAACTAGTTGGATTGACTTGAGTTTAGGTAAGGAAAAATTATGGTCTGCTTTGGACAAACAGTGGCGTTACGGTGTACGAAGCGCATTGCGATTGGGCGCACAGAATTATTTCGCTATCTCACCACAAGAAGTAGCTGAATTTTATCAGTTGTGCATTACCGTTAGTCAAAAAAAAACATTTCGATTTCAATATAACCAAGCATTCATGCAATATTTGTTAGATCATGGCGATGAAAATTCAGTCGAAGCGAAATTATTTTTAGTGAAGTGTGAAAATAAAATTGCAGCCGGCGCCTTTATTTTGCGCTCCGGTAAAAATTGCCATTACATGTGGGGAGCCGTAGATAGAAAATACGGAAAATTGCGCGTGGGTGAGTTGGTGCAATGGTCTGTGATTGAGTGGGCGTGTGAAAAAAATTGCACTTTATATGATTTAGAAGGTATCGATGAGATCAAAAATCCAGGTGTTGCTGCGTTTAAAAAGAAAATGGGTGGGCAAATTATTCAGTTGTTCGGCGAACAATTTCATTCTTTCAACTGGAGAGGGAAAATTTTGTCATCGCTGGTTAGGAAAAAGCTCAGATGTAATTAAAAAAAAGAATCGTTTAAAATTTTACTTCTTATTAAAAAAATAGCCAGCTACATGAAAATGCCATTTAAGAAAATTTCAACGAAAAATACCGCAAAATTTTCAGGTTTGAAGGTATTATACGTTTCACCATGTTTTCCTGCATACTCAACAAGCAAAAGATTTCAATATATATGGGACCCAATTAGCGCATCAACAGCGCTTGGAGTTGATCCCGTTGTTTTGGTTACACCATCTTGGCGGCCAAAATTCGCCGCGATTTTTCACCCTGATTTTATTATCGAGAAAATTGACGAAACCCAATTTCCTGTGACGTTAAAAATTTGTCGTTATTTTTCTATCCCAAGACATTATTTTCGCAGCGTCTCTAATTTTTTTTATTTGATACGTGTTGTCCCTATTATTAAAAAATTGATTAAGATGTATGGTGTTGAACTTATTCATGCGCATGGCGAGATAGCAGGAATGGCAGCAGTTTCGGCGGGGAAACAATTGAATATTCCCGCAGTGGTGACCATCCATGGTGTTGATACTTGCAAGCGCATGAGAAAAGGAGTTGCAGGAAAGCAATTTAAACGTGCACTCAGTCAAGCAAACAAAGTTATTTACGTGGGAGAATCATTGCAATATCTGTTTTCTCAGGTAATGGAACAGGATTTTAATGCGAGTATTGTGCACAATGGTTTTAAGGTACCCACAGTGAAGTTTGACAGGTCTTGTAGAAAACAAGGTGATACTACGGGCATTATCAGTGTGAGTAATTTACATGAAGGCAAAGGGGTTGATATAACGCTCAGAGCTTTGGCAGAACTCAAAAAATTAGGCATCGAGAATTGGAGATATAAAATTATTGGTGACGGGTATCAAAGAAAATATTTAGAAAAAATTGCAGCGGAATTTAGTTTAGAAAATCAGATCGAGTTTATTGGTGATTGCATGCACGATGAAGTTTATGCTTATTTGCGACAATCGGATATATTTTGTTTGCCATCCTATCGCGAAGCGTTCGGTATCGCTTATGTAGAAGCGATGGCGCATGGTTTATTGACCATTGGTGTAAAAGACCAGGGACCACAAGCGTTCATAGAGCACGGCAAAACAGGGTTGCTGGCTGAACCAAAAGATGTTAATAGTCTTGTTGAAATGTTGCGTTATTCCATTATCAATGTGGAAAAAATGAAGGAGATTGCTGATGCGGGGCAGCAACATGTTTTAAAATATTTTACTTGGGAAAAACACGCTGAGAAATTGTTGTCTTTATATAAGGAAATATGCGGTGAATCACAATAAAAAAATCTTAATGATCTTTATTGAGCCAACACCCTACATCATGGATTTATTAACATACGGATTCTCGGATTATAAAAAGCAGTTGGATATTATTTTTTTAAGTGAAAATTTAACACAGCAATGGGATTTAGCATCTAGCGTTATCCAATTTTCCATTCTTCAGTCAAAGAGAAAATTAATATCGCTTTTAGTGTCTATTTTCTTTCAAAGAAAATATAAATTGATTCATATTGCTGGGTGGAGCCGTTTTTTTACATTATTTTTAATACTGATTTCTAGATTTTTTTTCTTGCCCATAACAGTAGAAACCGATACCCCGCTCAATTTTTCAATTCCATTATGGAAAAAAACAATTAAAAAATTATTGTATCCGGCATTATTTCGATTTCCGGCTTTCTTTTTGCCAGGAGGAAAGCGACAAGCGGGCTATTTACATTATTACGGCGTGAGTAATCAAAAAATAATTCATGCACAGATGACGGTCGATGTGGAACGCATCAAGAAATATATCGACCATCTCGATTTGCTTGATCGTGAAAAATTAAGAACACAACACGGGGCACAAAAAGAGGCGGTAATTTTTTTATATGTGGGGCGGTTACTGGATTGGAAAGGTATTCGCGAATTGATGGCCGCGACTCAATTGCTGGATGATAAGGTAGCAACACTATGGATAGTGGGTGATGGTGAGTTGGCTGATGAAGTAAAATTGGCGGCATTGCAATGCAAGCAAATCAATTACCTTGGAAGAGTTAGTGGGGAATTTTTGTGGCGCATCTATAATGCTGCTGATGTATTTGTACTGCCCTCACATTGGGAACCGTGGGGTTTGGTTGTCAATGAAGCTATGGCCGCTGGAAAGCCGCTGATCGTCAGTAGAACGGTTGGATGCATCGACGATTTAGTTTTTGAGCATCGCGAAGGTTTAATTGTTGAACCCAAAGAGGTGGCATCTCTTTACAATGCAATGGACTTTATGTTGAAAAATCCCGAAAAAAGAATAATGATGGCAAGCAACGCGTCAAACTTAATTGCAGGCTGGACCTTGAAAAATGAGGCAAACAATATGATGACGGCGTGGAAAAAAGTATTACATGACTAAAAAACGGGTAAGTGCTAGATCATCAGGCCGGAACTTTTAAATCCAAAACAACAGGGTTAGTTAAACTGCTATTGCTTGTAATTAATCTTCTAAAATAATCAATCGTTTTCTGAAGACCAACCTCAAGCGAAATAGATGGCATCCAATTTAATTTTTCTTTTGCCAATTCTATATCTGGCTGACGTTGCTTGGGGTCATCTTGCGGTAAGGATTTAAAGATGATTTTAGACTCACTATGCACCATTTTTACTATTTTTTCTGCCAATCCTAGCATGTTGACCTCAACGGGATTTCCAATATTAATTGGGCCTGTTAAGTCGCCCATATTCCCCATTACTCGAATCATCCCTTCAATTAGATCATCAACATAACAAAAACTTCGAGTTTGTAATCCATCTCCATAAATCGTAATCGGCGCACCTTGTAACGCTTGAATAATAAAATTACTCACGACGCGTCCATCATTCGGATGCATGCGTGGTCCATACGTATTAAATATTCGTACCACTCTAATGTCGACATGGTGTATGCGCCGATAATCAAAAAATAAGGTTTCTGCGCAACGCTTACCTTCATCATAACAACTGCGAGGACCAATCGGATTCACATTTCCCCAATATGTCTCTGGTTGTGGATGCACGGCGGGATCACCATACACTTCAGAGGTTGAGGCTTGCAAAATTCGCGCCTTCAGACGTTTCGCAAGCCCCAGCATATTAAACGATCCCATTACACACGTTTTGGTTGTTTGTATTGGATCATATTGATAATGAATAGGTGACGCAGGACAGGCCAAATTATATATTTGCTCAACCTCCACGTACAGTGGATTAACAATATCGTGCCGCATAAATTCAAAATTAGGCTTACCAAACAAATACGCAATATTCCTTTTGTTGCCTGTAAAATAGTTATCGACACACAGCACATCATGACCTGCATTCACTAAGCGTTCACATAAATGAGATCCTAAAAAACCCGCACCACCGGTAACTAATATTTTTTTCATGCAATTTCCAATTTTATTAAATTATCTTTTCTTGACAATCTTTCTGGCACTAGCGTGACTTTTAGTAAAAATAATAACAGCAACACCCCAACTATAAAACAGGGTAATGCTATTGCAGACCATGTTAAGATCGAAAGGTTATGCACAATCAAAACAAATTTACCTAAGCAATAATATGGCGCTGTAAAATGATAATATTTATCACCCCCTTTGGTTGAGCATCCTGCGAATAGGGTCAATTGAAACCAAAAGGAAATAACAAAAAAAAGAATTGAATAGCAGAGCAGGAAAATAATAACCCATCTTTTTTTGATTTGCGACCAAAGATATGAAAATCCCACTCCGATCATTGGCGCAGTCCATGGCAAAAGTATGTGCAAATACCATCCTGGTGTATCACCATTGCCAGAAAGTGCAATACATAAAATGACATGATAAAAAAACCCACCAGCAAACACTAATAATAAGCATATAGGGATCCAGAGTTCATCTTCAATCGGCCTCTTGATTATCCTTAATAAGCTGTTTAAAAAAAAGTACCCTGTTGAAAAAAGTAAAAGTATCTGCATTATATGTGGCATTCTTATAAGCGACTGTGTACCAGCCCAAATATAAGTAACTATTGTGACGGCCATACTTCTAAAAACTTCAAATATTGAAAAGTGTTCTTTGAGGCCTGCAAATAAACCACCTTGCTTAGCAAGATGAATTGCATCATCACTACCAATTAAATTTCCATAATACAAAAACTTATAGACATACCACCCTCCGCCGATTAATAGTGCGGGGAAAAAAAAATAACACATCGATTTTACATTAATTGTAAACGTCTTATTTTGAGATAACTTTCCTAATATAGAAAAAAGCAAAAAAGCCGCCATAATAGGTAAGAAAAATGCTTTTGTAAGTAACCCAAGTCCTAGCACTATCCCGCCCATCAATGCCAGAGATGAATTTTTTTTGTTAGAGCTCCATTTTGAATATAAATATACAAATAACCCAGCGAAAAAAAGACATAGCGAATCATTTCCCATTCTTGCAAATTCAGAGAAAAATTCAGGAAAAATAAAAGGGTAAATTAAAAAACCAATTATTTTTGGCGCAAAAAATTCAATTTTATCATCCACAAAAGACATTAAACTGAATGTGATCCCGAGCAATGCAAATAAGTAAGAACTAAGTCTCAAAAAAAATATTGTGGTAATTAATCCAGACTGTTCAAAAACCTTGTCAACGGGAGTAAGTAACAAGTAGTACAACGGTGGATGCTGTGCTTCCCAATTTATGCTAGAAGAAGGTCTATATTGTTGGAGAGGAAGTTTTTCGTAGATTGTTACGTAGTTTTTCATCGCCTGTTTATCGGCGAAAAAATTTATGTAGGTCATTTTTTGACTGAGATCGTTATTTTTTGAATAAAAATATGGTGCTATTGGGCCTGAGTAACTGACGATCATGTGATCAATGGTGCTCTTACCATAGATCGGTATCTTTTTTGTATCAGCAATTTGTCGAATGTTGGAAAAATGTGCCTTTTCATCATACCCTTCAAATACTGGAAGCATGCAAAGATAGGCGATTCCGATTAAAAATAAACTAAAAAGATATAAGAATATAAACTTTTTGCGGTGCTGAAAAATAAAGTCAAAATTTTTCACATGCGACCTTATGAAATTTTTTCTTTTTGTGAGAAAAAATATTGTACTTCAATATGCAATATATGGCCCTCATCCCATCCTTCCAGTTAATTTTTTTTCCCTCCGCGTAGGTTCTGCCATAATAACTAATACCCACCTCATAAATTCTACACCCAAGTTTCGCTACTTTAGCGGTGATTTCTGGCTCAAAACCAAAACGATTTTCTTCAATCGTAACATTTTGGATGATTTCGCGTCGAAAGGCCTTATAACAGGTTTCCATATCACTGAGATTTAAGTTAGTGAGCATATTCGATAATAAAGTTAAAAAACCATTACCAACGCGATGCCAGTAATATAAAACGCGGTGAGCATCATTTCCTAAAAATCGCGATCCAAAAACCACATCGGCTTTATTATCTAGAATGGGTTGGATTAATTTTGAATATTCGTTTGGGTTATATTCCAAATCCGCATCTTGAATAATGAGAATATCACCCGTTGCCATCCTAATTCCTGAGCGTAGCGCTGCTCCTTTTCCTCGATTCGCATCGTGATAAATAATCTTATCTACAAGATTGGATACCTCAATTTCATTTTTTAATTTTTCACGCGTACCGTCTTGTGAAAAATCATCGACGATAATGATTTCTTTGTTTGGGTATGGTGAGTTGCGTACCACATCAATGATAGTTGTGATAGTGTTGTACTCGTTATAACAAGGGATGATAATGGATAGACGCACTATTGCAATTCCTTTAGCGATAAATTCGTGTCAAGTATAATCAATTCAGACGGGGAGTTCTACAATGCTTTTCGTGCAAACACAAAAATATAGCAGATGATTTAGCTTTCCATTATCACGAAGGTTTAATTGCCGAACCCAATGAGGTAGCATCTCTTTGCAATGCAAATGATGGCAAGCAAATATGATGATGGTGCGGAAAAAGGCACTTGGAGAGAAATGCTAGATGTATATTCGAAAAAGATCATTTTTTGAAATTATTTTTTCATTAACCGTTGTATTTTTTGTTTGCATGGGAATAAGGTTTGTGTATGTTTTGGGTGCCACTAATTTGCGCTGGTTGTGTGCGCTTATCGTGTTTTGTTATCTCGCATTAACTAAAAAACTACTCAAGTATGTTAATTTGAACTGGAAAATGTTGTTGTTGATTTATTTAGTTTGGTGTATGTCCACAACACTCTGGTCGGAAGTTCCGCTACTCAGTTTTTCAAAAAGCACCCTTTTCTCCTTTAATGTCATCGTGATGATATCTGCTGGCGCATTATGGGTGATTAAATTTGGATATGCGCGCAGTTTGAATTGGTTATTTTGGGTGCTGGTTTTCGCGTTTATTTCAGGGTTTCTCGGAACTGCCACCACATCCATCTTCTATAAAGGCCTCACTTGGAATCCTAATGAATTTGGATTTTTAATGGCAATTACTTCATCATATCTATTTCTTAAATTATATCAAAATAAAAAAAATAAGATGATGCTTGCTATGTGGATTTTTGTTTTGCTGATTGATATTCATTTTTTGGTAGCATCTTATTCTAGAAGTTCTTTTGTTATTTTTTTATTTATCTTGGGATTTTTCATTCTGAGTTTGCCATTGTCAAAAAAAATTCTCGTGAGCATTTCTTCTTTTTTTTTAATCGTGATAGTGCTTGTTATGACGCCGGTTAGTTACCTAGAAAGCACAATAAGCAAACATATTCTTAAAAATCCAGACAATTTAATTATTGATCCTAATGCGCCGATATTGTTGCAGTCCAGAAGTTTTGTGTGGCAAGAATCTTATCGGCAGGCGATGAAAGGTGGAATAATGGGCGGTGGTTTTTCAGTTACTATTGGCGATGCTAATTTTTCTAACAAACAAATAGAGGGTATTGGATATGGTAGAGAAAAAGGAAATTCACAATTCGCTATTATGGAGGAAACAGGATTGATTGGTTTGGTTTTATACCTATCGGTCTTGATTTTATTTTTCACATTAGTATTCCCGTGGTATTTTCGTCTTAAAGGGGCTGATAAAGTTGCGATGGGGCTTGTATTAGGTAGTATTTTTGGACTATTAGCAGAATCTATTGTGGAAGCTTGGTGGGACTCGGCTGCAGGACCGGAGCTTATTTGTTTTTGGACCCTAGTGGGGGTGGTGTATGGTATGATTTATTTGCAAAAAAGGAAATTTCTAGCTTTTTGAGAAAATAAAACAGGAAATGAGTACGATATTTTTAGCTGTTGCATCTCGCCCCCAAAATTTATTTCATGTTCTGCGTTCCGAGATATTGTTTCAGTGTTTTTTGTGGAAAATAAATAATGACAGACCAAAATCTTTCTCGCCCGGTTTCCATTAGCTCCTTTAATAGAATTATTTCCAGCATGTTAGGTTTTTTTCGGGATTTAATTTGGGCGCAACTTTTTGGTGCAAACGGATATTTCGATGCGTTTATTATCTCATCTCATTTAAGTTCATTTATCAGTTATGTGATTAGCGAAGCAGGAATAACACGCGCGTTTATTCCAATGCTTTCTGAAAAACAAATGAAAGTAAACGAAGGCGCGGTAAAACAATTTATTTCACATGTTTCCGCTTTACTTTTTTTGATTGTGGTAATGATTGCGATTCTTTCTGTTATTTTTTCACCTGAAATTATCAGTTTATTTGCGCCTGGCATAACTTCAGTAAATAAAAATTTAACAGTGACATTATTTCAAATTTTGGCGATCAGTATCGCATTTGGTGCATTTTCATCACTCGCTAGCGCCATCCTAAATGTTTATGGCAATTTTGGCATCCCCTCGCTTATGTCGATCGTACTCAATCTTTGCATTATTTTAGCTTGTTTGTGTTTGGTGCATTTTTTTAGTGTACCCGTTTACGCCGCTGTTTTGGGGATACTGGTTGGCAATATTTTGCAGTTATTGTTGCAATTTCCTTCTCTGGTCAAAAAAGGCTTGCTTGTTCCGTTGAAATTTAATTTTTTTGATAAAGATATCAAAAAACTGTTCCGCCTTATTTTTCCGGCGTTATTGGGTGTTTCAATCATGCAATTTGGTGTATTAATCGATTTTATTTTTGCCTCTTACTTAAAACAGGGTAATATCACGTGGTTATATTTTTCTACGAGATTAATGGAACTACCCATTAACGTGTTTGGTGTGGCTATTGCAACGGTGATTCTGCCTCAGCTGGGGCGCAATCACGCCGACGAGAATGAAATTGATTACAATCGTGTCATGAATTGGTCGATCCGAATGACATTGCTTTTTTCAATTCCAGCTGCGGCAGGTTTATTTTTTTTGGCTGGCCCCATCGTGATTACATTATTCAATCACGGGGAATTTACATATCATGATACATTAATGACAATGAGTAGCGCCCGTGCGTTTTCATTTGCCATCGTAGGATTTATGTTAATCAAGGTATTTTCTTCTGGTTTTTATGCAAAACGACATCTTGGTTTTGTTGGTATGATTTCCGCAATAGGTGTTTTAACAAATGTTGTTTTTAATTTTTTATTAGTGTCAAAATTTCAGCACGTCGGGCTTGCTATGTCGACCTCTATTTCGGCTATCGTTACCGCAATTTGCTTATTGTTCGGCCTAATTAAAAAAAAATACTATCGTCCCAGCCCAGATTTATTGCCCCATCTTTTTAAAATATCTTTTTCTACCGGTGCCATGATCCTCGCATTGTTTTTTTTAACACCCCATTTTTCTGTTTGGATTCGCATGGGGGTTGAGTGGCGAATAATGCATTTGTGTTCAGAAATATTGGTTGCTGCTGTAAGTTATTTAGTCCTACTTAAGTTTTTCAGATTTCGCTTTAAGCTTGGTTTTATCAAAATCGAAGAAGAGAGTAGCGTTTATTAAGAAATACCGTCGTTTGTATTTCTAAATCATCATGATAATATACGTCGTGTTGGTGAATGGTGTTGAGTGGGTTATAGAATGGACGAGATAGATCCTGCGTCGTTAATCAAAACTTCATGATAATCAAATGACGGAACTAATAGAAAATAAATCAAGCTTTGCTGTTCATCGGAACGAGGAATTTGAGATCGATCTGAAAGTTGTGCTCAATTTAATTAAGCACAGTTATAAACTCATCGCGGTCATTATTACTATTTGCCTGATTGCCGGAATCTATTATGCAGAAACGCGACCCCCACTGTATCGCTCCACCGCGATGATTGAAGTGGGGAACAACAGCATTTCAGGTGCCTTCGGTTCTTCGGGTGCTGGTGGAGGCGGAGTCGCGGAGTTAGCGGGATTGACTTCATTGCAATCATCTACTGCCGCGGTTGAGTCAGTATTATTACAGTCTCCTTATGTATTGAGCCAGGTGGCTCGTCAGCTAAATTTAGATATCTCTGTTTCGCCGCATGACCCAGGATTTTTTGGCAGAAAATGGGCTGAATTCAGAGATATCAGTAGCGGTACCGCTGCTGTTTCTTTTTTAAAAGTCCCCAATAATTTACTGGATAAGACACTTATTCTACGCGTTCAAGATAACAATCATTACACGTTGTTCACAGAAGATGGAAAGAAGCTACTCACTGGCGCGGTGGGTCAATTGGCATCTACTGCTTATTTTTCAGAACCAGTGGAAATAAAAGTATCTGCTTTGCATGCAAGACCAGGTGAGAAATTTGATGTTGTTAAACAACCTCTCACTGATGTGGCGAATAGTATCGGGCTTGGTCTTGGAATGAAAGAAGCAGGCGAGGGAACTGGTATACTAGAATTAAATTACACTTCTGGCAATCGCGAACAGGCGCAAAAATTACTTAATAGTATTTTAGCAGTTGCAGTTGCTAAAAATGTGGAAGAAAAATCCCAAGAAGCTTCTAAAACACTCCAGTTTATTTCTCAGCAACTTCCCATTTCAGAAAATACCCTCGAGCGCACTGAGAAAAAATTTAATCAGTATAGTGCCGCATCAGGCATTTTTGATACTAAGGGCGGAGGCGCTTTTTTAGAAAGTGAGATTAACAATCTACGGCAAACTCTAGAGGAATTAAAATTTAAAAAGATGGCTATGCTACAAAAATTCACCCCGCTACATCCAATGGTTATTGCGTTGACACAAAAGGAGCAAGAAATAAGAGCGCAAATAAACAGCATTAAAAAGAAACTGCAACAGTTTCCAGAAGCAGCAGAAAAGGGAATTGGCATACAGCGCAACATGCGAATCCAATCAGAAATTTATACAACTTTAGTAACAAATGCGCAGAAAATGGAGATGATAAAAGCAAGCGCTATCAGCAGTGTGAGAGTTTTAAGCCCGGCAACGTACCCAATTTCAAGAATTCCTGTCAAAAAGAAAGTCATAGTTTTTGGCAGTGTTCTTTTTGGATTTATGATTTCCTTGGCGATTATTTTTATAAGACACTTGCTGTCGCCCGTGATTGAAGATCCCGATGTAGTTGAGCGTATGCTTGGTATTGCTGTTGCCGCCATCATCCCGTGCAGTCAAAGTCAAGCGAATTACGACAGAAAAATGAAATATGATAAATTGTATGCCAATACCAAATCCTTTTTGTTAGCGCGAGAAAATTTTGACGATGCGGCCATTGAGGGTATTCGTAGTTTGAGAACTGCTGTGCAAATGTCATTGATTGGGGCAAAAAACAATGTGATTGTGATCACTGGCTGTAGTCCGTCTGTTGGTAAAAGTTTTATATCGAGCAATCTAGCAACTCTTTTGTCTGATCTAGGCAAAAGAATTTTATTGATTGACTCCGATATGAGACTTGGAAAATTAAATGAATGTTTTGGAAAAGTGAAAGCGCCAGGGCTTTCCGCCTATTTAAAAAATGAAGCGAATCTTGAAGAAATTATTCAAAACGTAATACCTGATAGGTTGGATTTAATTACGTCAGGACTCTATCCAAAAAATCCATCCGAATTACTTTCCCAGGCATTATTGAATACTTTAATTCAAGTAGTGAAAAGTCGATATGATTTTGTGATTATTGACACCCCGCCCGTGCTGGCAGTAACAGATTCAGCGTTGATACTGCGTCATTCCTCGGTCAATTTAATGGTGCTAGGTGTTGGTAAAGATCAAATGAAGGAAGCAATTTATGCTAAAAATATTTTAGAAAAAGCCGAGATATCGCTGACGGGTATTGTATTCAACACACTAAAACAATCCAAATCTGGTTTCGGATATAATTATGGTTATGCAAATTATCAATATCGTTACGGACAAGATAAGTAAACGGATTATATTGAAGTATGAAATTATTTATTGAGCATTGTTATTTTTTGCTAGATTCGAAAGCAAAAAAACAACTTCCTTTTTTGTTGTTGATTTTTTTTTCTTCCTCTTGTCTAGACGTGGTTGGAATTGGGTTAGTTGGTGTTTTTTTGCTATGGGTTGTTAATTTCGATCACATGCAGCATATGCTGCCTGCCTATATTCAATCTATTTTAAATCACTTTAGCAGAAATGAATTTTTTTTTTTCATCGGAGCCATTTTAATTTTTTCTTTTCTTGTTAAAGCATTCTGGGCGATACATTCACAAAAAAAAATGGTTTATTTTGTGTCGCAATTTTCACTGCGACTCAAAATGAGATTGATGATTAATTATCAGAACGCTGCTTACTCATTTCATCTGAAGGAAAATTCAGCCTACATGATCAATAAGGTTTCCATGGTTGATAGTTTTTCCAATAGCACATTATCAACCTTATTGAGCGCAGCCTCGTATTCATTTATCACTTTGAGCGTGATGGTTTGTTTGCTGATTGCAAACTGGGTAGTTACATTATTTTTAATTGTGATGGTAAGTGCACTATTTTTTTTATATGAATTGCTTATCAAAAAGAATATTGCGAAAACAGGGAAAATTATGGCTACATTTGGAGGTGAAATTAATAAATCAGTATTCCAGGCACTGGGTGGATTAAAAGAGATTCGTGTTTTAGGAAAAGAAGTTTATTTTCTTAATAAAATAAAAACCGTCTCGGGAGATTATTTAAAAGCTGTCGCTGATTTTAACGTATTTCAGCTAACTCCTCGTTATGCGGTTGAGTCGGGAGCTTCAATTTTTTTAGTGAGTTTGGTTTTGGGGGCGTTACTGATCGGAACTAATCCGGTTAATATGATTCCAACCCTGGGCATATTTGCAACTGCTTGCATGAGATTGCTGCCGACGATTAGCGGATTAATGAGTCAACTTGGTCAATTAAGAAGTTCGGGTTATGTGACAGGAATGCTGTATGACGAGCTTTCTACGTTAGAAAATCAATCTAAAATAAATTTAGACAATGCTGAAGTATGTCCGCCTCACGCTTTTTCGCAATTTTCTCTTTCTAATGCCGCATATTGTTATCCAAATGCCAAAAATAAAGCGTTAAACAATATTAATTTATCACTGTTGCGCGGACAATCTGTCGGGTTGATTGGTTCATCAGGTGCTGGGAAAAGCACTTTGGTGAGCGTTCTTTTGGGATTATTGACGCCTGATTCCGGTCAATTGCTGGTTGACGAACATCCCGTAAAAAATTTGCGCTCATGGCTCAATAATTTTGCTTACATCCCACAGTCTATTTTTTTGTTAGATGATACTTTGAAGCGCAATATTGCCATGGGTATAGTAGATAGCGAAATTGATGATTGCAAATTAAAGAACGCGATAGAGATGGCGCAGTTAACGGAAGTTGTTTCTGAGCTGCCGCATGGAGTGGATACACGCATTGGTGAAAACGGCGTTCTATTGTCGGGTGGCCAGCGTCAACGCGTTGCGATTGCGCGCGCATTTTATCATGAGAGAGAAATTATTATTATGGATGAGGCAACCAGCTCACTCGATAATGAAACGGAACGCGAAGTCATCAACTCGATTAAAAAATTACATGGTATTAAAACATTAATAGTTATCGCACACCGCTTATCAACCATTCAATATTGCGATGTTGTGTATAAATTAGAGAAAGGCAAGATTATTGCTCACGGCCATTTTGATGAAGTGGTCAGCGCAAGTGTTGGGGGCGACAAATGAGTGAAGTAGCGGCAATTGTACTATCGGATGAGCTGGAAACTGGTCGAGGTTATTATTTAGGATTATCTTTTAGTGGGCATGAATTAAGTTTGGTGCGATCTTTAGTGCAATCGCATTGGATAGAAAATATTAAAATACACGCACCCACACATTGGGAAAAATTTGCTAAGCTCAATATTACAAAATATCATGAGCTATCGGATTTAATTGATCACGCTAGCGTTTGGCCAAAAATAAATAGAATACTACCTCAGAGCGCAGTTGATTTCATTCGATCAACATCACTAATAAAAAGGTTAGAACATATTTATGGATGCTTTGAGATATCAGATGAGGAAAATATTGGGAGAGAGGAAATTTACTGGCGTTTGGTTCGGCCAAACCAGCCTTCTGATGTTGGGCCTTTGCACGCCGATGCGTGGTTTTGGGAGTTGGGGCATGGTCTAACACCATCAGGTGCAAAACGCGTCAAAGTGTGGATTGCTATTTATTGTGAGCCTGGGTTAAATGGTTTGCTGGTTGTTCCGGATTCACAAAAAAAAGAATGGAAATATCACGGAGAGTATCGTGATAGTTTTTCCAAACCACAAATTGATGAAGATGTTGCCACACCCCTTGTTCGATTGGCTTGCACAAAACCAGGAGACGCGATTGTTTTTAACGACAAATTGCTTCATGGTGGCGCATTGAATCAGGGTCGTTACACCAGGGTCAGCATAGAATTCACCCTATTCATTCGAAATAATTAAATGCAATTAGTTTATTGGAGACGATGTTGTGAATTCTCTTATTTGGAAACGTCGCATCGCAAAATGTTATTCAGCTTGCATTCGAAAAAATAATACACGCAAGATCATTTTGCTTTATCATGCAGTTGGGAATAGTCCGTGGGCGATATCCACCGACACTTTTAGAAAACAGATTCAATGGTTGAATCAACATTGCAAAATTACATCACTGACAAAGTTATTAACAATGCCAGAACAGGAAGATACTATTGAAGTCGCATTGACCTTTGATGATGGGTATGCCTGCTTGTACGACACTATTTTACCTATTTTACAGGCTGAAAATGCGGTGGCCACTGTTTATATTAATACAGATTGTATTGGTCAATGTGAGAAAACACGAAAATTATCAGTTCCTGCTTTAGGGCACTACCCGATCGAGACGTTTTTACTTTGGGATGAGGTAAGAGCACTGGAAAAACTGGGTTGGGAAATTGGATCGCATGGTGTTAATCATGTTGACCTTACTCAGCAAGACGCAGAAACGATCAAAAATGAATTAAATTACTCCAAATTAACTATTCAGGATGTATTACAGAAAGAATGCACTCATTTTGCTTATACTTGGGGGAAACATTCTAAAAACTTAAGACAAGCAGTGGCAGCTGCCGGATATCGATATGCGGTTGCAGGTCACCATGCCGTTTTTAAAAAAAATAATAATTTAATGGCGCTACCAAGATTAAACATAGAAAAAAATTATTCACTTCATGATTTTGAAAATATTACATTAGGAAAGTGGGATTTTTTAGGTGCAATTCAACGTATAAAAAAGTGGTTATGGATAAAATATTAATTAATGCCATTACTATTAAAGAAGGTGGCGGAGCCGTCGTCTTCATAAAAACATTGAATGAAATGCTTCAGCTGGAAAAAAATTGTGATTGGATTATCATCATTGACGAAGCGTTGCTCAGTCAAATCAACAGAAATGATAAAGTAATCATGCTTACTTTTCCTTGGATTAAAAAAAGCCCACTACACTTTTTGTATTGGAATGAATTTGTTCTTCCAAAATTGATAAAAAAAATGGATGTTGATTGTGTTTTTTCGCAAGTGAACACATTGCCGTTTAGAGGATTATCTTGTTTCACTTTTTTATCCATCTTACATGCCGGTTATTTCTCAGAAGAATTTGAGATGCTGAATTCAAAATATAATCCATCATTTCGCAGTAAAATTGGCTGGTGGATCAGAAAAAAATGGGTGTATTTATCAATTAAAAAAGCAACTAAAGTGGTTACGCCAACAGAAGCATTGAAAAATGAAATTCGAACCAGGTTGAAATTAAATGAAAATAAAATTATTTCAATATATCCAGGAGCGGGATTGGCTGAAGGAAATGCTGTACGAAAAACTTATTATCCAAAGAATATATGGCGAATTGGTTATATCACAAAATACGGTGTTCAAAAAAATTTCGATGTGTTATTTAAAGCAGTCGCCGAACTAAAATTGCAAACAATAAATTTTAAACTTGTATTAACGCTGGATGAGAAACACGCACCATTTCAATTGGTCAATTCACTCATTAAGCAATATGGTATCGCTGATCTCATTGAAAATCATGGTGAGTTAGACGCAGCTCAATTAAAAAATTTATATTCAACGTTGGATTTGTTTGTATTTCCATCGCTGTGTGAATCTATCGGATTTACATTATTAGAAGCTATGCATTACGGTATTCCTGTTATTTCGGCGAATATCAGTAGTAGTCGAGAATTATTGGGTAATTCCGGTGTTTTTTTTCAATCACTTGATCATGTTGATCTGGTGAGAGAGATTATCGCAGTTTTGAGAAATAAAACGCTGTATGAAAATTTATCGGCCTATAACATAGATCGATGTCGTCTTTATTCCTGGGAAAAGTCCGCTCAAAACACATTGACTATATTAAAAGAGTTAACATGCGTTTCCAGTTAGCGGTGGTAATCTTAACCTACAATGAATCTGTTCATATTGAACGTGTGATTAATAATGTTATAAATTGGGCTGACAAGGTCATTGTGTTGGATTCCTATTCCCAAGATAATACTACCGAAATTGCGCAAAAAATGGGTGCTGAAGTTATTTTTCGAAAATTTGATCATTATAAAAATCAGCGTCAACATGCCATTGAGTATTGTAAAAATTTAACACAGTGGATGTTGTTTTTAGATGCAGATGAATATTTACTGCCAGAATTAAAAGCTGAAATTAGCTTAGAAATAAAAAAACCAAGCGATATTTCTGGTTATTACATCAATCGACGCGCTATCTTTATGGATCGTTGGATTAAGCGCGGTGGATATTACCCATGTTATTTATTGAGATTATTTCAGCCGGAAACTGGTGTGCTGGATGAAGCTATTAATGAACATGTGACTGTGACGGGAAAAACTAAGAAGCTTAAAAATGATTTTGTAGATCATAGTTTAAAAGATATAGCGTTTTGGACCGAAAAACACAATAAATATACCGATTTGGAAGCGAAAGATTTATGGGAAGCAAAAACACATAAAGTTAAATCAAATGGATTAAATTTGAAAATACAAGTGGAAAGAAAAAAATGGATACGCGAAAACATTTGGAATCACCTCCCATTGCTGTTTAAACCAATTTTTTATTTTATTTATCGATATTTTTTTCGTCTAGGGTTTTTGGATGGCAAGGAAGGATTCATTTACCATTTATTGCAGGGTGGATGGCGTTATTTTTTAGTCGATGTAAAATACATCGAAATGAAGAAAAATTTCGAACAAGTTGCATTTAATGAAATTAATCACACCGAAAAAACAATTTGACGTTATAGATAGTTATCTGTATGAAAATGCATTGCGTATTCAAGTGCGAGCGATTTGCAATTTAGAAAAAATTCAAAATCAATATTTTCTGAGAGAAAAATCATTTCGAAAAATATACTATTATTCTAAAGAAATCGGAATTAGAAATACCATTTTAAAAATTTTAAGTCGATCACGTGAAAAAATTAGAAATGAGAAATATTTTTCGATTGGTATTGGAAAAGTGCTTCAATGCAGATCTGACATGTTCTCGCCCAGCGAAACGGTTTTTTTTATTGCCACCAATCATCCTGCTTGCCCGGAAAGAGTAATAACACAAGAAGAACTTGTGTTTAGGGTAAACCCAAATGATTTTCCATGGCTATCAAGCGATCATATTGTTTGGTTTTCGAGTTTTAATCAAGAGAAATGGTGGAATTCGTTATTAGGGTGGTCCCCATACTCTGGTTTACCCATTAAAAATTTAGATCGAAATAAAATAGTTAATATCTTATCAAATTTTTGGAAATCTATTATTATTGATAAAAAGAATCACGTCTCAATTCAAAAATCAAACGTAGTTTCAGAAATAAAATTACCCAAAACTAAAATAAAATTGCTTCATAATCAAAAAACAGCAGCGCTATTTGGATATGGTAATTATGCAAAAACAATTATAATTCCCAATTTACATAAAAACATTCGAGTTACAACAATTCATGAAGTTGATCCAACACAACTCATTCCCTATAAAAAAAATATTATTTATGATGCAAGCCCAGCTCCAAGACCAAATACACATCACGACGTTTACTTTATTGCGGGGTATCACCACACGCATACTGATATTGCTATTGCTGGATTAAAAATTGGCGCTGATGTTGTTGTGGAAAAGCCATTAATGACGACAAAAATGGATTTGGAAAAATTGATCAGTGTTATGCGGTACTCTTCTTCTAAATTTTATGCCTGTTTTCAGCGTCGCCACCATCCTTTTAATAATTTTTTCTTTCAGGACCATGGAATAAATCAGGGCGATCCCATTTCCTATTATGCAATTGTTTATGAAGAATTTCCGCCGGAATTACATTGGTATCGCTGGCCTAATTCACGCAGTGCTATTATATCAAACGGATGTCATTGGATTGATCATTTTATATTTTTAAATAATTTTAGCTCCGCTGTGACCGCGCATGTTAGAAAAACAAAAAATGATGAGATTTTTGTTTTTGTGGAATTAGAAAATGGCGCTTGTTTCAGTTTAGTATTATCTCAGCGGGGTAGTGCGCGTATCGGAATGCAAGAATACATAGAATTAAGATCGAGAAGTGGTACCGCAAAAATAAGCAATGGCGGATGTTACTATTCTGAAAATAAACATCGAATTATTCGGCGATCTAAGATCAATAAATACGAATCATATAAAAAAATGTATCGATCCATTTCTAGTGATATCATGGATCAAGGGATTTCGCAACTGCAAGATTCCTGGGAAAGAGTTCAGATGGTTTCTTCTCTTGTTCTTGAGTTAGATGAAATGTTACAGGGTAGTTGTGCATACGTTACCCCACCCTCTGCCTCCCCCTCGTCTCCGGAAGCCATTTCGCCAACAACATAACGAGCAAAAATCCGATGGGAAAAATCCACATAGCCCAGCGAAAATCGCTGGCGGACAGGTTATCAGAAATGTAATGCACACGCATGAACATGTGTTTGTCGAGCAAATAGCCGAAAAATTTTTGAAAAATGCCGCTACCGCCTTGCACGGAAATATTCACGACACTGACGGACATGGCAGTGACAATGCGTTTTGAATTTTCAGCAACCAAAGGATAAGCAATGATTTGCACGCTGGTGAAAAGACCAGTCAGGAAAAATAAAATAAATAATGCAGAGACGGAAAGATGCGTGAAAAAAATCACGATGCTAATCAAAATCAAAGAAACCAATGCACCAAAAAAAATGGGCGGGCGACGTAATTGAATTTTATCCGAAATAAATCCAGCAACGGGTGCCCCGACAATCGCACCGATAAACAGTGCAGAAGAAATATTAGACGCTGCTATTCTTGATACGTCATGCGTGTATGTCAAATATAAATCACCCCACAATCCACCGAGCAAACCGACTGGCAAATTCAAAAAGCAAACGCAGAATCCTACCAGCCAATTTTGCAAACGCAAAAACGCCATGCGCGCACTCGCAAAATAACCGATTGCATGAATATCTTTTTGCTCGGATGCATGCACTGCTTTGTGCTGCTCGGGATAATCTTGCACAAACAATAAAATTAACAAGAAAAAAACCACGCCGACTCCCGCGTCATATTGCAACGCGGTGCGCCAATGAACCGCTTCTGCAAGTAATGTCATCGGCCATTGCGAGAAATAACCGCCGAGCATTGCGATCGTGACAACAACGCCCGTGACCATAGCCATGCGATTGGGCGGAAACCAACGCGATGCCAAACGAATAACACTCAAAAAACAAAAAGCGCTGCCAATGCCGGTTAAAAAACGAAAAACACACGCCCAGGCAAACGAGTGCGCTACGGATAACAGTGCCGTGCCTAAAATGCAAATGCTCAATGCTGCTAAAATAACTGTGCGTGTTGCACATCGATCCAGCAAACCACCCGCTAAAAATAAAAAAATAACATTGGCGGCAAAATAAAATGATGATAGTGTACCTAATTTTTCCGCGTCAATATCAAATGCGTGCATGAGTGATGTTGCAATAGAGTTGAACATATTCATTTGAATAAATTCATAGAAGAAAAAAGTAGCAGCGATTAAAACGACTAACCAAGCTTGCGAATTTTTTACAGCGCGGTGGTTGATGATTCCTCCAATGCGTGGCAACGCGTATCCTTGATCACAAACGCAATGCCGAGTGCTATCACAAATGCAATCGGCATAATCATAAACGCTAAGTGATAATTTTCCGTGGTGTAAAGCGGAATACCGTTTTGTATCACGTGATTCCAATGTAAATTCAGCAATGCAGGAAATAGAGGAATAGCAAGACCGCCACCCATAATTAACATAGATGCCAATCCTTCCGCGGTGCCAGTTAAAATCGCGGGATTACTTTCCGCTACGAGCGGATATCCAATCACTTGTGAGCTAATCACAAAACCCAGCAAGAAAAATAAAAACATAAGTGAGCCAAAACTCAAATGCGGCAAATACATAATGGCAATAATCACAGCGAACGATGCGATGGCGCCCAAAATCATCGGCAATTTGCG
The DNA here is from genome assembly GCA_001801425.1 of Gammaproteobacteria bacterium RIFCSPHIGHO2_02_FULL_42_43. GTDB lineage: Bacteria > Pseudomonadota > Gammaproteobacteria > Coxiellales > Coxiellaceae > 2-02-FULL-42-43. The sequence goes on along the minus strand of MGXR01000017.1, from coordinate 46,381 downwards.
CCGCTCAATTAGATCAGAAATTTCGCCAATCACGGGCGAGCCGATAATCATGCCAACAAAAATCATCATGGTAATCCACGATGCGGAATCTGCTGTTTGATGTTTCGTTTGCATGAGATACCAACTTCCCCATGTCGATCCCAATAAAAAAATTGGCAAATTAATGAGGGATGTGTAAGCACCCGCCAGCCAATTTTGCAAATTCGCGGTGACGCGGGTGAGTGCATGCCAGAATCCAATTTTTTCAAGAGACGCATGTGCTTTGTCAAATAACGTTTGTGTTCCCGGCGGAAAGTCACGAACAAATAGGGCAATAATAATCAGCATGCAAAAACCAATGGCTGCATCAATGCGCAAGGTGTTGCGCCATCCCAATAATTCTACGGATTTAGTGAATGGTGTTTGCGCTGTCATACCGCCAACCATCGCAAACGTCACGATTAATCCCACCACAAGCGCCATGTGTTTTGGTGGAAACCAACGCGACGCCAATCGAACGCAACTCAATAAACAAAATGATCCGCCAATGCCGGTGATCAAGCGGCAAATTTCGGCTTGCCACAAAGCAGTCGTGAATGAAAATAATAATGCGCACAGTACGCAAAAAGACATTGCGAGCAAAATAATTTTACGCGTGGGGAATCGATCCAGAATCATGCCAGCCGGAAATAAAAAAAGCACGTTGGCGTACATATATCCCGCGGACAATTGCCCCAGTTGCGTTGCATTCGTTAAATGAAATGCTTTGAACAACGACGGATTGAGCGCGTTGAACATGTTGACTTGCATGAATTCAAAAAAGAAGAACAAAGATGCGGAGAAAATAACTATCCAGGGCTGAATACGCGACGATCGTGTTTGCGCTGTATCATGAAACATCGATAAGGCAGGTGTGGATGTCATCATAATGGCATGGCCTGACTGTATTTCCCAGGCCGCATTATAGAGGGGACGGCTAACGATTAGCAAGACTCAGGGACAAGACGTAAATTCATTGAAAAAACAGAGAATTGCAAATTTTCCAGCAATTATGCTACGACTTTCTATACTTCACATTCAGAAGGAGGCCTTATGTCAACACCACACTACGATTCACGGATCAACAGTTTATTTCAAACAATTGGCAAGGCATTAGCGCAATGTCCGACGGTCGAAGCGCAACAAGCGTTTTTGCAAAATCTCAAATTAGCAATTACAGAAAGCCCAAAAGAATACACCTTGCCTTCCAAAGAAATCATTGATCGGCAATTGGAACGAGAATACGCGTCACAATTTTTGCAATGGGCGAGCGCCTGCCACACATTAATTAATCGCAAAACAGCATCTCAATCTGAACTTCCTGTGCAATTATTATTTTCGTTATTCAGCGGATTTGAAAAAGTAAAACAGCCCAGTGATTTATTTAGACAACCGACTGGAAGCACGAAAATAACTTCCGCTGAGATACCTCGCAAAAAATAAAGTTTGGCACTTCGCATAATTTTTTGTAACATGACTCATTGTTGGTTACGTTGCGTAGGTGAAGCCATGGAGTCAGTTACAGAGATGACAACCGTATCTATCGACGAATTACTGAACTATGCCATCTCTCATCGAGAAGGAATATTGAGCCGCAACGGAGCGTTGTGCGTTCAAACTGGTAAACGCACCGGTCGTTCCCCCAAAGATCGTTTCATTGTGAAAGATACGCATACCGTGCAATCGGTGGATTGGGGTGCGATCAATCAACCGATTACTGCAGAGAAATTTCATGCATTGTGGCAACGCGTGGAAAATTATTTAGCGGATCAAGATATTTTTGAATCGTATTTGCAAATTGGCGCTGATGATGCACTGTGCTTGCCGGTGAAAGTGACGACAGACACGGCGTGGCAGCATATTTTCGCGCAGCATTTATTTATTCAGCCCACTCAAGAGAGCGATGACAACAAAATGTGGACGCTCGTTTCCGCGATACATTTTACAACGGATCCAGCGCGCGACGGCGTTAATTCGGATGCTTGCGTTATTATTAATTTATACGAACGCAAAGTGCTGGTTTGCGGCATGCGTTATGCGGGCGAAATTAAAAAAGCGATGTTTTCAGTGATGAATTACTGGATGCCGCAATATGATGTGTTACCCATGCATTGTGCGGCGAATGTTGGCGATGCGGGTGATGTCGCTTTATTTTTTGGATTGTCTGGTACCGGCAAGACCACGTTGTCTGCAGATCCGGATCGCTATTTGATTGGTGATGATGAACATGGATGGAGCAAGACGGGTGTTTTTAATTTTGAAGGTGGCTGCTACGCCAAATGTATCGATTTATCTGAAAAAAATGAACCGGTAATTTGGAATGCAATTCGCGATAGCGCGATCATGGAAAATGTCGTGTTGAATGAAACAGGCGTGCCTGATTTTAAAGACAGTCGCCACACACAAAACACTCGCGCTGCTTATCCGCGTGCGTATATTCAAAAGCGTGTGGAAGAAAATTTGGCGGGAACGCCCACAGCAATTTTATTTCTAAGCTGTGATTTACATGGCGTCTTGCCACCGCTCGCACTATTAACCAAAGAGCAAGCGGCCTATTATTTTTTAAGCGGATACACGGCGCTGGTAGGCAGCACGGAAATGGGCGGCGGTAATGCGATTAAGCAAACATTCAGCCGCTGTTTTGGCGCGCCGTTTTTTCCACGCGCGGCAACAGTGTACGCAGAATTATTAATTAAACGCATTGATGAATCAGCTGTGCCAGTGTATTTGGTTAACACAGGTTGGACACATGGTGCTTACGGTGAAGGCGGACATCGTTTTGATATCCCGACAACACGGGCGATTGTGCGCGCCGCAATTTCTAATGCATTGGTTCGCGCGCCAACAGAAATTTTGCCAGGATTTAATCTGCGCATTCCCACGACGGTGAGCGGCGTCAATAGTCAATTACTAGATCCTCGAAAAACATGGCCATCATTGTCATTGTATGATAAAAAAGCCAATGCATTGATCGATGCATTTTCTGAAAACTTCAAACAATTTTCGGTGCGTGATGCGATTCGAAACGCTGGGCCAACTCGTCTCTGATATTCGCAGTGCCGAAAAAAAATATCATCGCGCCGATCATTCTGTGCGCTTGTTGGTTGCTAGCAAATCACAATCGAGCGAAAAAATTCGTGCGTTGTATGCACAAGGGCAAAAAATCTTTGGTGAAAATTACGCGCAAGAAGCAATCGAAAAACAAAAAACATTATCTGACTTAAAAATAGAATGGCATTTTATCGGCAACATTCAATCAAATAAAGTGAACATTATTGCCACACATTTTGATTGGGTGCAAAGTGTCAATCGTTTTTCGATTGCTGAAAAATTAAATCACGCTGCACTGTTAAAAAATAAAATTATTAATATTTGTTTGGAAGTGAATATCGATGCATCGCCAACGAAATCAGGCATAATACCGACAGAATTAATTGAGACGGCTAAAAAAATATCGACGCTGAAACAATTGAAATTCAGAGGTATTATGGTGATGCCTGATCCTGTGCAAGATCAAGAACAGCAATATGTTTTATTTAAAAAAGCAGCGGAGTTACAGCAACAATTGATTGATGCAGGATTTTCACTCGACACGTTATCGATGGGCATGTCATCTGATTTTGAAATGGCGATTCGCGCGGGTAGCACGCTGGTGCGTATTGGGACAGCGATATTCAGAGCCGCGATCACAAGAGCCGCGATCACAAGAGAATAATTATAATATCGGAGCCGCGACCGTAAGAATTATAATATCGGAGCCGCGACCGTAAGGGAGCGGTTTTTTTGTGCGTTTTCAGTTACAATACGTCACATGAACCCATTTATTTCTGTTGCTGTTCTGCTGATTCGCGTCATTTTTGATTGCTATATCGTGATTTTGTTACTGCGCTTGCTATTGCAAAAATGGCGGGCGGATTGGTTTAATCCCATTTCGCAATTTATTGTTCGCTGCACCGAAAAGCCACTCAAACCGTTTCAAAAAATCGTACCCGGCTTTCGCGGTTTTGATTTATCTATTGTTTTGTTGGCGTTATTGCTGCAATTGGCTGAAGTATTGTTGCTGTGGTGGATCAACACCGGCAGTTTTCCGCGCGTGCTGGGTGTGTTGATGATGACGATCGGAGAGCTCGCAAGCAATTTCATCTACATTTATATTTATGCCATCGTGATTGACGCTATTTTCAGCTGGTTTCCTGCGTTGCAAGCGCATGCGTTAGCGCACATTACTCGGTTGATTGCTAATCCCGTGTTGATGTTGGTGCGGCGATGGATTCCCTTTGTCGCTGGTATTGATATTTCCCCTATTCTCGCGTTATTGTTTTTCACGATCATTAACCTGTTATTGGTGCAACCCCTGGTTCATTTTGGTATGCAACTTGGTTTATACTAAATTGTTATGAAGAAAATATTGAACATCTTGATTATTTTCGTTGCCGTTACCACAGTAATGTGGCGCGGTGCCGCATTGGCACAACCAGCATCACAACCACAGTCCGTGTCGAGTTACTGCCCCCTGATTACTGACATCACACAAGATCCCGTGAAGAAAAATTGGCAAGCGCCGGCAGCTTATGGCCGCTGGAAAAGTTATCACTTGTCATTTGCCAATCAACTCACTCAATTTTTAGGTGCACAATGGGTTGGTGAAAATATTGGTCAAGTTACTTGTATTTATCAATCCGTGCAAAATTTTACTGAAGAGGGTAAACAGAAAACGCAGCAATCTTTATCCGTAAAATTGGTGTTTGATACGTTAACCTATCAACCTACAGGCGGGAAATGGCGCCACAGCAAAAGAGGTGTCTACAATTGCCGTGCGCGTACCGAGGCCGATTTGCCTTTTGATCAAAGCAGTTGCCCATTCAACATTCGCATGAAAAAAGTGATCACCAATATCTATAAAGAAGCAGAAGAATTAAAAAAATAATGGTTATCCTCAAAGGGCTACTGTCTTTACTACTTTACCTTGTGAATCTCATCGTGACTGCTACTGCCGTTTTATTTTTTGCGGCGGTTTATTTTTTAATTCCGCTTCGCTCTGGCAGGCGAATGATGCAAGAACATGTGTTGCAAAAAATGCCGATGATTTATGCGCAGACGAATGCATGGATTATGATGATCTCCACCAAAAATCACTGGGATGTATTGGGAACGGGCGAGCTTGATCCTAATCGATGGTATGTAATGATGTCCAATCATCGTTCGTGGATAGATATTTTAGTCTTAAAGAAAGTATTTGTGCATCACATTCCGCCGCTCAAATTTTTCATGAAAAAAGAATTGTTGTGGCAATTGCCGTTGGCGGGTCTCGCATGTTATGTATTGCATTATCCATTTATGTCTCGTCACTCGCACGCCGAAATTCGCAAAAATCCCAAGCTCAAAGGCAAAGATCTTGAGACCACCAAAAAAGCATGTCAGCGCTTGCGTGAATTTCCGGTGACGCTCATTAATTTTTTAGAAGGTACACGTTTTACGGAAGCCAAAAAAGAAAGGCAGCAGTCGCCTTTTCTGCATTTACTCAAGCCGCACACCGGCGGTATCGCAACAACCATTCAAGAGTTACACGATATATTGGCAGGCATTGTGAATGTGACCATTGCCTATCCTGGAAAAACACCCAGTGTTTGGGAATTTGTTTGTGGGCGTTTTGATCGTGTGGTTGTGCGTTATGAAGTGTTACCTATCACGTCAAATTTGATTGGTGATTATTACAATGATCGAGAATTTCGCGCCAATATGCAGCAATGGCTGAATGAGATTTGGTTACAGAAAGATTCTTTTTTACAGCGAACCTTGTCATGCAAAAATTAACGATTGCGACACGCAAAAGTAAACTTGCATTATGGCAAGCGAATTTTGTGAAAACGCAATTAGAAAAACAATTTCCAAAATTAACAATCACATTGATTGAGCTATCCACAGAGGGTGATGAGAATCAAATCGATGCGCTCAACAATATTGGTGGAAAATCATTGTTTGTTAAAAAAATTCAAGCAGCGGTTTTGCAAAAAAAAGCAGATATGGCGGTGCATAGCATTAAAGATATGTCTGTGTATGATGAAAAAGGATTAACGCTCGCCGCTATTTTAGAGCGCGAAGATGCGCGTGATGTTTTTATTTCTAATCATTACACCTATTTGTCTGATCTGCCTGCGAATGCGCTCGTGGGAACCGGTAGTCCACGACGTGAATGTTTGATTCGTGCGTTGCGCCCTGACGTGTCAATTCAATTATTGCGGGGCAATGTGGATACGCGTCTTCAAAAAGTAGCAGACGGGGAATTTGATGCGGTAATTTTAGCAGCCGCCGGCGTAAAACGATTGGGTATGATTGCGCGTATTCAATCTTATTTTTCCGTAGAAACATTTACGCCCGCCATCGGACAAGGCGCGATTGGTGTTGAATGTCGCGAAGCAGACGAAGAGATTCAGTTGATGTTGCAAAAAATAAATCATGAAGCGACAGCATTGTGTGTGCAGGCGGAACGCTCGGTCAATCGCGTGCTCCAAGGCGATTGTCATTCGCCCATTGGCGCGCACGCTTATCTTCAGCAAAATCAATTGCATTTGCATGCAATGGTGGGCAGTATAGATGGAAAAAAAATAATAAATGTTTATCAAGTTGGTGACAGCAAAGATGCGCTCGACATTGGAAAAGTAGCAGCAGAAAAATTATTGGCGGATGGCGCAAAGAATTTATTAGAGCCTTATGCATAAGATAACTTTTTATGTACCCGAATCGCACTTAGAGACAGTAAAAAATGCGTTGTTTGATCAAGGTGCGGGTAAAATTGGTAATTATGATCGCTGTTGTTGGCAAACCAAAGGCGAAGGGCAATATCGCCCGCTTGAAAACAGCCATCCATTTCAAGGTGAAAAAAACAAGGTTTGCAAAGAACCGGAATATTTGGTCGAAATGGTTTGCGAAGAAAAAGTGCTTGATGCGGTGATTCGCGCATTGCTGCAAGCACATCCATATGAGACGCCAGCGTTTTCTACTTGGCCCATTATGGAGCGAAAAAAGTGAAAACCATTTTAAATACGCGCAGTGAAACACAGTCACATGAATTGTCGTCATTGCTTGAATTTCACGGCAATCGCGTCATCCATTTTCCATTGTTGAAAATTATCCCCATTGATTTTGATTCTGTCGAATCTCGCGCTTTCGATTATTTTATTTTTACGAGCCAAAATGCTGTCGAACAATTTTTTTTACGCGTACATCCTTTTCCAAAGCATGCCGTGGTGATTGCAGTAGGTAGCGCCACCCGAAACGCATTGGAAAATAAGGGTGTCAAAGAATGTATTGTGCCAGAAAAATTTAGCAGCGTTGGAATATTGGCATTGCCCATACTGCAACACATTCAAGAAAGAAAAATTGCCATTGTCTCCGGAGAAAATCCAAAATTGTTACTGAGTGATGCATTGGAAAAACGTGCAGCGCAAGTGACTCCAATTTATTGTTATCGTCGTGTCGCCATGAGTTACGATATGGGAGTGGAATTTCCGCGATTGCAGAGTGCCGCGATTGACACAATTATTTTAACCAGCGATGAAAACATGACGCAGTGTTTGCAATTATTTTCTGGCCCAACACATCGCAGCTGGTTGCTGCAAAAAGCAGTGTGTGTTATTAGTGAAGAGATGGAGAACAGAGCGAAAAGAGAAGGCTTTCAAACCGTGATGCTTGCCGATAATGCGACCAATGCAGCCATTGCGAGAAAAATGAAGATATAATATGACAGCAATAGAAAATCCAACTGTTTCTGAAAATTTACCAGCACCGAAACCCAAACGTGCGATTGGTACCGCGATATTGGCAATCTTGTCGTTGATTATTGCGCTCGGCGCTTGCGTTGCCGTGTATGATTTATTTCAAACGGTGCATGCGTTTGAAAAAAATATTCGCGCGAGCATTGCAACCCGAGATGCGGCCGTGGAAAAGCAACTGCAACATTCGACAGCAGCTGCATTGGCCGGCACCAATGAAATTTTTTTGAAATTATCGGGTGTGTCTGCAGCCATTGCTGAGTTATCTTCATTGCCCACGATCACTACTGTAAAAAATGCAGCAGAAAATAATAATCAAGCATCAACGTGGAAAGAACGTTTTTCCCATGAATTGTCTGGACTAAAAAGTATTTTTATCATCCGTCATCTCGATCAAACTGGTGTGCCGTTCGTATCACCCGATGCAGCATCGATGATTAAACAAAATATGTTGATGCAAATCAATATGGCGCAATGGGCGTTACTCAATCATGATGTGGTGGTTTATCAATCCAGTTTGAAAATGGTATCGCAATGGCTTGCGCAATACTTTGCTTTATCCGATCAGATGAAACCTATTTTGCAAACATTGACTGATTTGCAAAAAATAAATATTGATTCACCGATATCTCCATTGCAGCCGCAATTATTGCCGCAAAAAGTTACCGTGCCTGATGCAACCATCGCACCTCAATCCCCACCCGCTGCGTCATCACCCAAAAAATCACGTAAAGCGCCAGCCGAATCTGTCGGCGTTGAGACATAGCGTATGAAAATATTATTCGCATTATTTTTTATTTTATTTATCGCAGTGGGGATTGGATATTGGGTGCACCAAGATTCAGGATATGTTGTGGTGACATATCAGCATTGGATGGTAGCAACGAGTTTTTGGGCAGCAATGGCCGTTCTAGTAGCCGCATTTATTTTATTATATTTTTTGATACGCGTGCTGAACAATATTTTTGGATTGAGGAAACGTTATCTGCGATGGCGGAGATTGCGCGCTGCATTGCTGGCGTTATCGCAAGCGACCGCCATTCATGAGCTCAATTCTTTTTTGGAAAATAAATCTTTCGAGTCATTTGAAAAATACTGGAATCAATTGTCGCGCGCGATGCGATGCACACCAAACGTTGCAACCTGTTATTTGCGTTATTGCGATGAAAAATCGTTATTTGGTCTTTCAAAACAATGGATAGAAATTTGTTTGAAAAAAACATGGTTTTCTGCATTGTTGTTATATTATTCGAAATGCAGCGCAAGTGAAGCGAGTGACATCGCAGCACGTATTAAAACAGCCGAACATTGGCTTAAAAAACACGATCAGGACGCGATCTTATTGTTAACGTTATCAAAATTATATTCTTACGCCAACGTTCCCGGCAAAGCGAAAAGCCTTGCCGAAAAATCCATTCAGCTGCGTCCCTCAAGTGAAGCGTATGGCGCGCTCGCAGAAGCATTGGAAAGATTGGGCCAGCATGAAGCAGCATTGGTTTATTATCGGAAAGCGATTCAGTAATTCGGTAATAGATCACCCCATACTTGAATCTTGGAAAACGCTGGATTTTTAGGTGATTTTTTGCGAATGGGATTCATACATCACATAAATGAATTATTCGATTTAATTCAGAAATCATGTAGAACGGTAACGATAATATTTTTCCATCAAAATGCAGGGGTTCTTGCGATATTTTAATTCCGATAGTGCTTTTATGTGTGTTCATAAATGAATGCAATGAGCGCAAACGCCCCGTTTTTCCCGCTTTCACTTCAATTGGTAAAATGTGTTGCTGATATTGCATAATATAATCCACTTCTGCAGAATCATTACGTTGATTTTGTTGCCAGAAATACAAAGCGGGTTCATGAAAATTAGGTTGCGTTGCAATGAGTTCTTGCCCCACAAACTGCTCCGCAAGTGCGCCATCATTCAGAAATAATATGTTATCTTGCATGAGAATAGTCGCATTTAGTTGCATGCTAAAATGCACAAAACCGATATCAACAAATAATAATTTGAATTTTTTCTCATTGATCGCGGCATTTAACGGCAATGCGGTAGCTTTTGTCTCGTATACCGGCAAAAGCAAACCTGCTTGTATTAATAAATGTAACGCTGCTTTTAAAGATCGACTTTGCACATCAGGATCAATATCACTATATTTAAAATGTTGTGCAATTAACGAAGGTGATTTTTCAAAAATACGACGACAATGTTGTTGATTAGCCAAGCTAGCATATTTTCCGAAATCGTTACGATAGGTATTTAATAGAAATGCTTGTATCTCCTGGCAACGCAGCAGTGATTCACCATGAATATAGGTTTGTACCACCGCCGGCATGCCTCCCAACACAAAAAATAATTTCAAAAGTGTTAGCAACTGTTCATGCGCAACAGGATCAATACTGGTTGTAATACTCGCTTGTGATAAATGTCGAATTAATTTTTCGTGCCCCAACGCATTTAAAAATTCACTAAAATTTAACGGGTACATATATAAAAATTCCACGCGCCCAACCGGCATGCGAAATTCCGCTTCGTTTAATGTGAATTCCAACAGCGATCCAGCGCCAATCACATGAAGCGCAGGATACCGCTCTTTAAAATAACGTAATGCTTGAATTGCTTTTGGACATTCTTGTATTTCATCTAAAAATAATAATGTTTTCTCAGGTGCCAGATTTTTTTTCGATAATATCTCCAAGCGTTCAAGAATGATTTTAGGATCCAGCGTTGAGAAGCATGCTTTATATTCTGGTTGTACTTCAAAATTTACAATCAAATATTCCACAAATTCCTTTTTTGCAAATGATTCGATAACATACGTTTTGCCGATTTGTCGAGCTCCGCGCACCAGTAATGGCATTCTTGATGGTGCCGTTTTCCATCTCAGCAAGTAATCGTAAATCTGTCTTCGCATGGTTTCCCCCGTTATCCTGTAATTATATGCATATAATGCATAAAATAACTAGTTAAAATATGCACTTTTCACTTATTTTCGTTGTTTACAGAACTTCGTGCGAAGTGCGAAAGTCCAACCTATTCACATTCATCATTATCCTTATTCAATAAATCAAACAACAACCCCGGCAACTGAATCAATTTATCCATATTTTCCGGAAAATCGCGCCATAACTTTTTGAGCAGCGTTCGTGGGCTGCGTTGCTCGCGCATCCATCGTGTCATCAATGGTTTTGCCGTTTCCCAAATATCGAGATCGGGGTACAATTTCCTGCCCAAACTTTCGATATAAAATAATGTTTTTTGCAGCAACATCAGTTGCGGTTGAACAGTCATGTGAAAACGTTCCGCCGTTTGAAATAATTTCAATAACAAATGCCCAAATGAAATATGTGATAACGGTTTTTCAAAAATGGGTTCGCATACCGTGCGAATTGCCGATTCAAATTCATCCACGCGCGTATCGCATGACACCCATCCTGAATCAATATGTAATTGCGCAACACGCCGATAGTCACGTGACAAAAATGCCAAAATATTTTGTGCCAAATATTGCTGATCTTTGGGCGAAAGCGTTCCCATAATGCCAAAATCCACACCCAAATATCGCGGATTCTCGGGATCACTCACATCAATAAATAAATTGCCGGGATGCATGTCCGCATGAAAAAATGCATCGCGAAATACTTGAGTGAAAAAAATTTCAACGCCATATTCTGATAATTTTTTTAAATTCACACTACTTTGTTTTAATGCAGCGATGTCAGATATTTGTACGCCATAAATTCGTTCCATCGTCATGACGGTTTCGCAAGTATTTTCCCAATACACTTTGGGCACGTACATTTGTTGTGAATTAGAAAAATTGCGGCGTAATTGCGATGCATTGGCCGCTTCACGCATCAAGTCAAGTTCATCTTTCGTGGTTTTTTCAAATTCCTTTACCAGTGACACGGCCCGCAATCGTTTACCGTGTTTCCATAATCGTTCTATCAACGTGGCGCACAATTTCAATACTGCCATATCGTGACGAATGGTTTTTAAAATACGGGGGCGAAGAATTTTAACAATCACCGATTCGCCTGTTTTCAAAGTCGCTGCATGCACTTGCGCAATGGATGCTGATGCCAATGGTTTTTTATCAAAATCTAAATACAGTACGTGGATTTTTTTTTGGAAAGCAGATTCAACCAATTGCACTGCCAGATCGCCATCAAAAGGTGGCACACGATCTTGTAATTTTTCTAATTCTTTGATGATATCGTCAGGAATCATATCAGAACGTGTCGATAATAATTGCCCAAACTTAACATAAATTGGTCCTAATTTTTCGAGCGTAATGCGAATGGCTTCTCCGCGCGTGTAATGACGATTGATGAAACTGAACGGATTGAGAAAACTGAGCGCACGCAATCGCCGATTTTTTTTCGGAATCACACGACGATTCACCGCATTTTGCATTAACACGGAAAATATTTGCGAGATGCGGTAGAGTTCAACGAATATCATGATTTCAAAACCAATCTGTCTACATCGTTTCTAAGTGTCGCGATAGCCGCATATAATTTTTCAACTTGTTTTTTAGTGGGCAACGCTTTTAATTCATAATGCAGATATTCTTGTGTTTGCCATTGCAATGTTGCGCTAGTATTTCGCATTTCTTTTTTTATTTTTCTAAGCGATTGGCCAATGTGATGCGCCATCACATCACCTGTCACTTGCGATAATGGTTCTTCCCAATCGATATCCAGCTGCATCATCATATCGCGCCACACTTCAATTAATTGCATATCGCCACTGATTTCAATGGGATGTTGAAACAATGCCGCACTGTCAGCACCTTTTAAAAATAATGAAATAAAATTCGATGCAGTGCCTTTTATTTCAGCGTCGTATTTTTCCTGCATGTTTTTTGTTATAAAAATTTTCGAATGGTTAATAGATAATGTTGCGTTTATTTTCCAATCCACACAGCGAATCGAAATTATTTTGTTATTCATCGTCGCAAGTTTTTGTTGTGCGCGAGCATCATGCCGCAGTGCCGCGTTAATTGTTTTTCCAAGCAAGGGTAGTAATGCGCGCATGATTTAATCGCTTATATGGTTTGTGGCACATCATAAGGGGTGGGTTGGTTACTATACCGTTCGCCAATGAAGATGCGATATTACCGCACTTCATCACTCGCGGTATATCCTGATTGAAACGCAAACGTGAAATGAATTCACGTTTGTTACTAGCAAATGCATAATTGCAACTTATTGATTAATCGGCGCCTTCTTCGAAAAATTGTTGTTTTTTCTTGACATGAACTGAAAATACATTGATAATTCGGTTTATGAGTGTTTATATACATCGCTTCATCGAAAAACCTATTCGTCGTGCGTTGGAGCGCGGCAAGAGTATTTTGTTGCTGGGTCCCCGTCAGACAGGTAAAACGACCCTGGTTAAAGAACAAATACATCCCGACATTTCGTATTCGTTTGCAAAAGTAGAAACGCGCCAACGTTACGAAAAAGATCCTGGCTTGCTTGAAAAGGAATTAATAGAGCGGCTCAATACTTTTTCATCAAAAGATACTCGCCCTTTGATTTTTATCGATGAGGTGCAAAAAATTCCGCGCGTCATGGATATTGTGCAAAACCTCATTGATGAACAACGAGCGCACTGGATACTAACGGGATCTTCAGCGCGGAAACTGAAATCAGGCACAGAATTAAATTTATTGCCGGGTCGTGTGGTTGCATTAACAATGACACCGCTATTGTATACTGAATTAAAAAACACGATTACGTTAGAAGCGTTTCTGTTATATGGCAGTTTGCCCGGCATTATTACCGAAACCAATACTGATGATAAAGAAGTCGATTTGATTTCTTATGTGAGCACTTATTTAGAGGATGAAATTCGCGCTGAGGCATTAGTTAGAAACGTGGGAGATTTTACGCGTTTTCTTGAGGTTGCTGCAGGTGAGTCTGGAAAGCAAGTGAATTTTACCAGGTTGTCTCAAGATATCGGCGTATCGGACACTACAATCGCGAGCTATTATCAAATTTTAGAAGATTGTTTGATCGCTACGCGTGTAGATCCTATCACGCACACACAAACTAAACGGCGCTTAATAAAATCACCGAAATATTTATTTTTTGATTTAGGTGTGCGACGTGTTTGCGCAAATGAAGGCATCAAATTACCTCAAAAAATATTGGGTGATTTGTTTGAGCATTATGTTGGTAATGAGCTTATTCATCATGCGCAATTAGTTCCCCAGAAAACAAAAATTCGTTATTGGCGAGATACTGCCGGCGCTGAAATTGATTTTGTACTTGATATTGCGCAACACTACATTCCGATTGAAGTGAAATGGACGGACAAACCCAATGCATCTGACGCAAGGCATTTGGAGAAATTTATCGGGGAATATAGCGAAGCACAAGAGGGGTTTATTGTTTGTCGTTCGCCACATCGTTATAAAATTTCTGATCGGATTACGGCATTGCCATGGACAGAATTGCAGCGATTGTTTGAAACATACTAAAATTTATATCCCCGATGAATTGCCACAATGCCACCCGATAAATTATGCATGTTCACATCCTCAAAGCCCGCATTTTCCATCATATTTTTTAATGCTGCTTGATCAGGATGCATGCGAATGGATTCTGCTAAATAGCGATAACTTTTTTCATCATTCAATAATGTTTTTCCAAGCCAGGGTAGTATGCTAAAAGAATACGCATCGTAAATGGGTTTTAATCCCGGCAAGATTGGCTTTGAAAATTCTAAAATTAACGCAAGCCCGCCTGGCTTTAATACGCGATGCATGGATTTTAATGCCGCATCTTTATCTGTCACGTTGCGAAGTCCAAATCCAATGATCACGCGATCAAAATAATTATTTTCAAAGGGTAAAGTTTCGGCATTCGCTAATACTAATGAAACATTTTTAAAAACACCTTGATCCAATAATCTTTTTTTTCCGGTGGATAGCATCGTTTCATTGATATCCGATAAAATAATTTTTCCGGAAGCATTTAATTTTTTGTGAATAGCCAATGTTAAATCGCCGGTGCCGCCCGCGAGATCGAGCACGCAATGATTGGGTCGCACGCGTAATAAATCAATCGCAATTTTTTTCCACAAACGATGCGTGCCGAGCGACATCAAATCATTCATCAGATCATATTTTTTAGCAACAGAATGAAATATTTTCGCAACTCGTTCCGCTTTTTCAGCGGTTTCAACGGTTTCATAACCGAAGTGGGTTTTACTCTGTTGATCGGATTTTTTCATGAGGGACATGATAAGGAGAAACAGGTTGGGCCGCAATGCTTCATTCAGAAGCGCTAGTTGCAGCCGGCGCGATAGATGGATATGTGCATCTAACCCATTGATAAAAAAGCCTTAATATTTGTGGTCTATACTTACTTCTAGTTGCAATGCGCCAAATATAAATGACGAGGTGTGATATGCGCGCAGATATGTCGGATCAAGAAAAATGGAACTGGGCTTGCGGGGTGCTTGGGGTTAATTCATCTACCCCACTCAGCGATGTTAAAAGGCAATATCACCAGCAGGCGTTGCAATATCATCCTGATAAACACTCGGGTTTTGAAGAGCAATTCAAGGCAGTTCAAAATGCCTATGAAATATTAACTAATGAGAAAATGCGTCAAACAATGTTATCAAGGACTCAACCAGTATCTGCGCCTCGCAAGCACAATCCAGAAACTCACGCACCTAACATGAAGCGTAGTGAAGATTCTTTTTCTGCAAAACCCGCATGGACTGATTCAACGGTCAAAACAGTGTTAGCAGAAAGTAGATCGCGTGAGTTTGCAGTGTCTGTTGTTAAAGAGGCAAAGCCTCATGGTAAAACGTCGTATTGGATCGAAGTGGATGATCTCAGTTGTCCCGATAGAGAAATTTCTGGCATCGCTTATCCATTTTTTAATAAAGAATTTTTAGAACGTCGAGAATTGTCCGAAGGTGACTTGGCTTCGCTTTTCAAGTCAGTGACTGATTTTTTGGTGAAAAAAATTGATGAGAATAAAGCAGAAATGGAATCTGAGAATAAAGCAGAAATGGAATCGCCGGGAGACATATCTGATTGTCTGGATTCTGATTGTCTGAAGGGATTTATGAGTGACATTAAAAATGAAATAACGCAATCAAAGCCTATTAACATAATAGTGGAGCAATTTGCAAATTTCTGGGAAAACCATGTGGAAAAATTCGAAATACTATCCGAATCAACTGATGAAGGAACGATGACGGGCTTCGATACGATTGGTCAAAATGAGATTGCACCGGGACTTGCGACTTTAAGCCATGCCGGGATGAAATTGTATGAAAATTTACAAAAACAGGTGCAAGATTTAGCAAAGAAGATAATAAACGCGAAACCGAGCGACAAAAATATCGATATGTGGAGACAAAAAATGGATGTTTCCAAAATCATGATGCATGATTTGCAGCACAACAACCAAACGCTTCACAGTGCAAACCAGATTAGAACCGACTACCCACGCGCTTTTGCATCGACCATTGGAAAATCCGATACCGAAAAATTATTTGAACGATATCTGGATGTGCGTCAAACAGTAAAACCAGGATTAGTGGAAACTGCGTGGAATAGGGGAGTTGCAAAACCGAAACCTCCTGCAGCAGAGGATAGAGATCGCGAAGGTGAAGGGGGTAAAGGACCTAGGGAGTAAAGGACCTGCTTCACATAGATAGTTACGTTGAGGTGCCTATGCCAGAAGAACAAAAAAAACAAGAAGAAAAACCAGTAGCGAAGGAAACCACTCCAGTTAAAAAAATGAGACAGGGAATTGATTTCAAGGGCAAATTCGAGGCAGTTGAGCCTAACTCAGAGAAAAAGGCCACTTTTGCCGCTGAAATTGCCGACTTTAAACAGCTTAGAAAGCAACAGGTGCCACAAAAGCTGACTCAAGAAACTAAAAATCTTAATGCAATGAAAGCGGCGGTATTGCGTGAAAATAGCCAGTTATCTGACAATATTAAGATGTTGATACAGAAAACGGTATTTACCACGGGGGGTTTAAGTGAATTACTCCAAGATATATCAAAGCATGGCATTCGTAAAGTATCTCAAATTCGCGATTCACACAACGAAAGAATTCGCGATCCAGACAACACAAGCAGCAACAAAATTGCGGAAAATACAGAGAAACTGATTGAATGGGGGGTGGATAAGCCATACAACCTAAATCGCGGTATTGCAACAACGATGCTACTTGATAATGTATTGGAAACAAAAAATTTTCAATCTTTGGTAGCGCCTGTGAAAGCGCTATACATTAGAAACGGCGGTAGTCAAAACAGAGCGAATGAGATTTTTGGAATGGATAACAAGCCTAATTCTTTTGAGGATATTTATGTGACATTACAGGGGCGAGCTAATCAAGCTTACAACGGTGCCTCGGCGCAGACGCTACATTTTATAAAAACCCTTGGAATTGATTCTGAATTGCTAAGTTCAAAATTAGAGGTCGCTGATTCTAAAGCACATAAAGATTGGGTAGAAGTCACCAAAGCAGATGGGGAACCGCATGACGTAAGCGGTGATACAGTTACTTCAGAAAAGAAAGATGATGAATCGACCAAGCATGCATGAGTGAGTGCAAGTGGTTACATGCATTACCGAGCTTGAGTAGAGTGATAGCGACAGCATAATGGATGAGCGTAGGAGCAGCTTGTTATTTATTAAGTATACACTTATACTATTAATACATAGTTTTTATGTATACTTAAATAAAACATATGAACAAAGATCAAGCAATACAAGTGATGAGAATATGGGGTAGAAAAGGGCGCTTTGTTTTTACGAAGCATGATCTTGAAAAATTATTCCCACAAGATAGTCCAAAAACTTTTTCGGAAGGTCTGGGTCGCTTGGTGAGAGCGAATATTTTGCAACGCGCGTGCCGTGGAATTTATGTTAACGTTAACGCAAATTGTTTTGATCACTATGTGATTGAGCATATCGCAAAGGCGTTGCGGTTAGGTGAGTATAATTATGTCAGTTTAGAATCTGTATTGTCTGAGTATGGTGTGATTTCTCAAATTCCAATGGATCGTCTTACCGTCATGACCACGGGTCGCGAAGGTGTGTATCAAACGCCTTATGGCGTTATTGAAATGACGCATACCAAAAGATCAACAACGAATATTTTAAAAAACACAGTGTTTGTCAAAAAAAAACCGCTTCGTATTGCAACCAAAAAAACAGCCCTACGCGATTTAAAGCGCGTGGGTCGAAATTTAAATTTAATTATTATTGAGGAAATGGAAGATGATTGATAAAGCTGTGTTTGAAGATTTGGTGGATCGCGCAATGCAAGCAGACGGTTTTTTGCATATGCGACCCGTAATTGAAAAAGAATTATTACATCATGATATTTTATTTATTTTAGACAAAGAAAATTTTTTAAGTCATCTCACTTTTCAAGGTGGAACTGCTTTACGTCTTTGTTATGGAGCAGAACGTTTTAGCGAGGATTTGTATTTTGCTGGTGGAAAAAATTTTCAAAAATCAGATTTGATAAAAATGAAAAGATGTCTCGAGTATTACATGGGTGAGCGTTATGATTTAGAAGTTATCGTAAAGGAACCCAAAGCAATAGAAATTATCTCCGAAAATACTGGGATTGTTGTCAACCGTTGGCAGCTGAATGTCACGACATCGCCCGAGAGAAAAGATTTACCAAAACAAAAAATTAAAATCGAAGTGATTAATATCCCCGCTTATTCAAGAGAACCGCACGCATTACAAAATCATTATGATTTTTTACCGGACGGCTATAGTGACGCATTGATTATAACTGAATCATTGGATGAGATTATGGCAGATAAATTAGTTTCGCTGGTTAGCTGCGCAAAACACATTCGTCATCGAGATATTTGGGATTTGCACTGGTTAAAACACAGAAATGCAACTGTGAATATGAGTTATGTGCGCAAGAAAATAAATGATTATGGTGAAAAAAAATATCTGGAAAAATTGAATCAATTTTTAAAGAATGCGGAAAATATTATTCACAGTAAATTATTTTTTGATGAAATGCATCGCTTTATACCTTCTGCAGCGCAAGAGCGCACCTTAAAACAAATAAAGTTTTTAGATTTTTTAACTGCGGAAGTTAAATCACTATTGGAAAATGTTAATATGCATTTGAAATAATAAAATTACAAAATCGACCGACTGAGATCTTCATCTTCCGCCAATTCCACCAATTGCTGATCAACGTATTTTGCATTGATCGTAAATTCATTGCCGGATTTTTCGGTGGCGTCGAAAGAGATTTCATCGAGTAATTTTTCAAGCACGGTGTGCAAGCGGCGTGCGCCAATGTTTTCTGCTTTTTCATTCACGAGCGTTGCAATTTCTGCGATGCGCTTGATGCCATCTTTCGCAAATTTTAAAGTGAATCCTTCAGTGCTCATCAGCGCTGAATATTGTTCGGTGAGTGATGCATTGGGCTCTGTCAAAATGCGAATAAATTCGGCGGTTTTCAGTGGCTTTAATTCCACGCGAATAGGAAAACGACCTTGTAATTCAGGCACCAAGTCAGACGGCTTTGTTAAATGAAACGCGCCAGATGCGATAAATAAAACGTGATCGGTTTTCACCATGCCGTATTTGGTTGTGACAGCGCAACCTTCAACGAGCGGCAACAAATCTCGTTGCACGCCTTCGCGCGACACATCACCGCCATGCTCTGAGCGTTTGCAAATTTTGTCAATTTCATCGAGAAAAACAATGCCGTTTTGCTGAACATTGTCGAGTGCCTGCGCTCGGATTTCTTCTTCGTTGATTAATTTTGACGCTTCATCGTCTTGCAAAAATTTCATCGCTTTTTTCACTTTCATGCGGCGCGATTTACTGCGTCGATTACTTAAATTTTCAATCATGTTTTGCAATTGCCCTGTCATTTCTTCCATGCCGGGCGGGCCCATGATTTCAACGTTGGCAGCCATCGCCACATCAATATCAATTTCTTTGTCATCCAATTCGCCTGCTTTTAATTTTTTGCGATAGAGTTGGCGTGTCGCTGAATCTGCTTTTTCTTGTGTTGATGCTTCTTCAGGTTGATTTTCAAATTGTCCGCGGGGTTTGCTTGGTAGCAGCGCATCCAGAACGCGTTCCTCCGCCAATTCTTTTGCTTGAGTTTCAATTTTTTCACGTGCTTTTTCGCGCATCATCTTGACTGCAATGTCGACCAAATCACGAATAATGGAATCCACATCGCGACCGACGTAACCCACTTCCGTAAATTTAGTCGCTTCTACTTTAATAAAAGGCGCACCCGCCAAATGCGCTAAGCGTCTTGCAATTTCAGTTTTGCCGACACCCGTTGGCCCAATCATTAAAATATTTTTTGGCGTGATTTCAGCACGCAAGCCCTCATCCAATTGCATGCGTCTCCAGCGATTACGCAGCGCAATTGCAACCGCGCGTTTCGCTTCTGCTTGCCCGATAATATATTTATCAAGTTCAAATACAATTTCTTTGGGAGTGAGTGTTTCATTTAATGATGTGGACATGATAATTACTCGGTGATTTCTTCAATGGTGAAGTGATCGTTGGTGTAGACACAAATTTCTGATGCGATTTTCAGGCCTTTTTCGACAATTTCGCGCGCGGACAGCTCGGTATTTTCCATGAGCGCCACAGCTGCTGATTGTGCGTATTGTCCGCCAGAGCCGATGGCCATAATGCCGCGCTCCGGTTCAATCACGTCACCATTGCCGGTTAAAATTAAAGACGCTTCTTTGTTGGCAACCGTGAGTAATGCTTCCAAGCGTCGCAAAATTTTATCGGTGCGCCAATCTTTCGCGAGCTCAACTGCCGCGCGCACCAAATTACCTTGATGTTTTTCGAGTTTTCCTTCAAAGCGTTCGAATAACGTAAAAGCGTCTGCCGTGCCACCCGCAAATCCCGCGATCACTTGATTGTTATATAAGCGCCGGACTTTTTTGGCATTGCCTTTCATGATGGTGTTACCCATCGACACCTGCCCATCGCCGCCGATCACAACTTTTCCATTGCGCCGAACCGACAAAATCGTGGTGCCTCTGTACTGTTCCATGGCTAACCTCGCAATTTAGAACATTGTTTGCAGATGGGGGTGGAGCGGGGGGATTTCAATCCCAGGCGCCAGCAGGAGAGCCGGCGTGTTTTAAGGGGATTTCAAGATAGGTTAAGAAGGGTTCTGAAGTACCGGCGCATAACGGCCTTGGCTGGGCTCTTTGCAAATTTGAGTATTAAATAATGCAACAATACTCCACGCGGAAAACCCGACTGCCGCTGTCACAAAGGGCAGTGTGCCGCGGTATTCCGGTCTGTTCATAGCAGCATTTGCTGCGTCGCATTTTTCTTCTAGCGTTGTTCCCGTTTTTCCAAAACATGCCGTTATTTCACCGGCGGTTGCTACCGTTAGAAGAGTAAAATACGCTGCAGAATGCGGATATTTTCTCGCGGTGCGAGCGACAGCTGCCAATGGCGCAAATAAGAAATTTGCGGCTTTTGTTAGGCAGTTGGGGTTTTGTTCTTGATTCTGAGTAACATCGAGATCAACAGGAACTCCAGTACTACCTTCATTCCCAACAGGATTGGGATCAACAGGAATTACTTCAGAGTGGAAGATTTCAGTTTCCGTGCTTGCGCGATTAGCATTAGGATCAGCGTTGAGTGATCCAGCTTGTGTTGGTGTCGGTGACTGCACGCCTTCATGAATTAGTTGTTGCGCCGGCAGAGCTATCAACTCATCCACTTTGGTTGCGTTGTTATCGCTAACAACTGGCGTCGTGAGATGCGCTGCAGGATCACGATCATCTGTATCAAATGAACGTAATAAATCAGATGAATTTAACCGTCCTGGTTTTTCTTCATCCACTCGAATTGCAACTGCAGCGCCCGGCGCTTGTTGATTTGGATTTTCTACTGGTGATGGTGTACTTCTCATAACTTTCTGCACCTCTAAAAATAATTAAAACGCATGAATTTTGCTGAGTTGATACGGTAGAAGAGTTTGTGAACAATGTCAATGAAAGTGCACAATACTGTATTCCATTTTGATCATAATCGATTACACTGCCAAAATGGATACAAAAGATGATTTATACGAATGGCTGACACTCACGCAATTGCCGGATGCGGGCATCGTGCGCATTCAAAAATTATTAGCGTATTTTGAAACGGCAAAAAATATTTGTCGCGCGCATCCGCGCGAATTAAAAAATTTTTCATTGAATGATGAGCAAATAAAAATACTCAAAAACCCTAATAAAAAATGGATAGAACAATCGCTGCAGTGGATCACCGAACGTGATCAACACATTATTATTTATCCCGATCTGCATTATCCTGCATTGCTCAAAGAAATTAGCCAAGCGCCCGTCGTGTTATTTGTGAAAGGCGATAAAAATTTATTATTGCAGCCGCAAATTGCAATGGTCGGGAGTCGCAATCCATCACATACTGGATTAGAAATGGCATTTGAATTCGCGCGTGCGTTTGCAAAAGCAGGATTATGCGTGACGAGCGGAATGGCGATTGGAATTGATGGCGCGAGTCACGAAGGGGCTTTGCATGGCAATGGGAAAACGATCGCCGTATTGGGCAGCGGTTTGTATCACATTTACCCCAAACGTCATCAAACACTTGCTTTAAAAATCGCAGCACAAGGCGCGCTCGTGTCTGAATTTCCGTTGCAGATTTCGCCGGAAGCCAGAAATTTTCCAAGGCGTAATCGTATCATCAGCGGATTGAGTGTCGGCACTTTGGTGGTTGAAGCGGCCTTGAAAAGTGGCTCGCTCATCACCACTCAGTATGCTTTGGAGCAAAATCGAGACGTGTTTGCGATTCCGGGTTCGCCCCGAAATGCTATGGCGACAGGCTGTTTGTCGCTGATTCAGCAGGGGGCGAAGTGTGTGATGAGCGCGCAAGATGTCTTGAATGAATTGAGTGGAGTTGAATTAACAACAGAAGACTTTCCATTCATTCAATCAGTTAAGTCATCAGTACCGCTTGATCGGGCAGAGCAGCAGGTGCTAGCCTGTATCGATGATACCGCGACAACAGTTGACCAAATTTGTGCGCGCTGTAAACTACCTGCGCCATTGGTGTCGACAATTTTGCTGCAATTGGAATTGAAAAATGTGTTGCGGCGATATTTTGGTGGATATGAGAGATTAGAATGAAAGAAGAAGAATCGGTGTTGAGCGTTTTGATGTATCTCTATCACCACTTTACAGAAAATGAGATTGATGTGGATTTGACGGACATGCAGTTAATTGATGAATTAAAATCTGCTGGATTTCACGCACACCAAATTGGCCGTGCGTTTCGTTGGCTGCATCTTTTGTCTGAGTTCGTCGTGCAAGAAACCACGCCATCCGAATATTCTTTTCGTGTGTTTACTGAAGCAGAATCTCAACTATTGGATTTAGAGTGTCGCAATTTTATCATCGCGTTGGAAAATCAAGGTATTTTATCGCCGCGTACGCGCGAAATTGTGATTCATCAAGCGATCGAATTGTTGCAAGACGGTGTTGATTTGCATTTATTGAAATGGGTGACCATGATGGTTTTATTTAATTTGCCAGATTCTCAAGAAGCGTTAGCCAACATGGAATCCTTGGTGTTGTCGGATTTATTTAACACGGTTCATTAAGATGTCAAAATATTTGGTCATCGTCGAATCTCCTGCAAAAGCCAAAACCATTCAGAAATATTTAGGGAAAAATTTTCAAGTGATGGCGTGTTATGGTCACGTCTCTGATTTGGTGCCGAAAGAAGGCGCCGTCGATCCCGATGATAATTTCAAAATGAAATATCAAATCATTGAGAAAAATGAAAAGCATGTCGAAGCCATTCGAAAAGCATTAGCGAAATGCGACGGCCTTTATTTAGCGCCTGATCCGGATCGTGAAGGGGAAGCGATTGCGTGGCATTTGCAGCAAATTTTAAAAGAGAAAAAAGCGCTGAAAGGTAAAACCGTTTCGCGCATCGTGTTTCACCAAATCACTAAAAATGCCGTGCAACATGCATTAGAATCACCTCGCGATATTTCTATGGATTTGGTGCATGCGCAGCAAGCGCGTCGCGCACTCGATTATTTGGTGGGGTTTCGGATATCACCTTTGTTGTGGCGAAAAATTCGTCCCGGTTTGTCCGCGGGACGTGTGCAGAGTCCTGCGTTGCGACTGATTGTCGAGCGCGAAGCAGAAATTGAAAAATTTATCACGCAAGAATATTGGACTGTTCACGCAGCGTTATCTTCCAAAGAGCAGCCGTTCACCGCGCGACTAACGCATTATCAAAATGAAAAATTAGAACAATTTTCTATCACCGACGCCAAAAAATCAAAATCAATTTGTGATGTGTTAACTAAAGCAGCTAATGGAAAATTGACCGTATCAAAAATTACTAAAAAAGAACGCAAACGTTATCCTGCAGCACCTTTCACCACATCAACACTGCAACAAGAAGCATCGCGTAAATTGGGATTTTCTGCGCAACGTACCATGCAAGTAGCGCAACAATTGTATGAAGGGATAGATGTTGGTGATGGTTCTGTTGGTTTGATTACGTATATGCGCACTGATTCGGTGACGCTTGCCAATGAAGCGATTGCAGAAATTCGCGAATGCATTGCACAACGGTATGGCAAAAAAAATGTGCCGGCTGAAGTGCGCACCTATAAAACCAAAGCGAAAAATGCACAAGAAGCGCATGAAGCAATTCGTCCGACATCTGCTTTTCGAATTCCGCAAGACATCAAATCGTATTTAACGCCCGAGCAATTTAAATTATACGATTTGATTTGGAAGCGTGCGGTGGCGTGTCAAATGATCGAAGCAACGCTCGATACCGTTGCGGTTGATTTTGTCGTAAAAGACAGCGTTTTTCGTGCAAATGGATCAACGATTGTGGATCCGGGTTTTATCGCGGTCTATCAAGAAGACGTAGACGACCAAAAAATTTCGGATGAAGAAGCAGAAAAAATGTTACCGCCGCTGGAAGAAGGGCAAACTGTTCCTGTCGAAGCGATTACTGGCGAACAACATTTCACAGAACCACCACCACGTTTTACGGAAGCGAGTTTAGTGAAAGCGTTGGAAGAATTTGGTATTGGTCGTCCTTCTACTTATGCTTCCATTATCGCGACATTGAAATATCGTGAATATGTCGAGATGGATAGCAAACGATTTAAACCAACCGATGTGGGCCGCATTGTGAATCGTTTTTTAACACAATATTTTACGATGTATGTTGATTATAATTTCACAGCAAATTTGGAAAATGAATTAGATGCCGTTGCTTGCGGCGAAATAGAATGGATTCCGGTGTTGGAAACTTTTTGGAAACCATTTATTGAAAAGGTAGAAGACGTACAAGAAAATGTGAAGCGCAGCGATGTGACACAAGAAAAAATGGATGAGCAATGCCCCAAATGCGGAAAAGATTTATCAATACGATTGGGCAAACGCGGGCGGTTTATTGGTTGCACCGCTTATCCCGAATGCGATTACACACGCAATTTAGCGGAAAATGAAGCGCAAGCGAAAGCGGATGCAGAGTTAGTTGCGGGGCGCGTTTGCCCTGATTGTCAGTCGCCATTAATTATTCGCCATGGTCGTTATGGAAAATTCATCGGCTGCAGCGGTTATCCTAAATGCAAATACATCGAGCCGTTAGAAAAACCGGAAGATACCGCGGTCGCTTGTCCTAAATGCAAAGAAGGCCATATTTTAAAGCGTCGCTCGCGCCGCGGAAAAATATTTTATTCTTGTTCAAGATATCCAGAGTGTGATTATGCATTGTGGTATCCGCCTGTCAGCGAGCCTTGTCCAAAGTGTCATTGGCCGATGATGATGTTGAAGACAACCAAGCGTAAGGGTGACGAAAAAATGTGTCCGCAAAAAGAATGTGGATATATAAAAAAAGAGCCGCGCGCGTAAGCAAGCGGTAATAAAAAAGATCTGAGCTGCGCGCGTAAGCAAGCGGGAATAAAAAAAATCTGAGCCGCGCGCATTAGCGAGTGAATCAATATGGAAATTTTAAAATCGCACCAGATAATCGACGCCGTGCGTTATCTCAAGGACGGAAAAGTAATTGCTTATCCCACGGAAGCGGTTTTTGGATTGGGTTGCGATCCCAGCAACGTCGATGCGGTTTCTCGTATTTTGCAGATTAAACATCGTGCGATGGACAAAGGATTTATTTTAATTGCTGCCACGTGGGAACAATTGGAGCCGCTCGTGATTTACCCTCGCCCAGATTTGTTATCCCGTGTTTTTGACACGTGGCCGGGTCCGACGACGTGGCTTTTTCCAGCGAGCAAGGAAGTGCCTTTTTGGATTCGCGGTAATCATCATTCGGTTGCAGTTCGCGTGACAGCGCACCCTATTGCAAAAGCATTGTGCGAAGGGTTTGATGGCCCGATTATTTCAACGAGCTGCAATAAAAGTGGTGATCCACCGGCGCGTGATGTGCGTACCATTCAATTAACGTTGAGCGATACAGTGGATTATGTGCTGGAAGGTGAGTTGGGCGGTCGCATGCGACCGACTGAAATTCGCGATGTGTTAACTGGTGAAGTAATTCGCGGGTAAGTATTTTATATATAATCGGAGCCGCGCGCGTGAGCGAGCGGTTTTTTTATGAAAGAAAAATTACTTACGCTGATCCAACAGTCATTGTCCGCATTGTCATTATCAGTAGCAGATAATACGATTCAGTTATCGCGCACCAAAGACGAAACGCACGGCGATTTTGCAACGAATATTGCAATGTTGCTCGCAAAGCCCGCAGGATTAAAACCACGTGAATTAGCAGAGAAAATAGTAGCACACATTCCGAAATCTTCCATCATTGAAAAAATTGAAATTGCGGGCCCAGGATTTATTAATTTTTTTCTCGTCAAAAATAGCGAACATGGAATTATTCGCGAGGCATTGGCAAAAAAAGAAGCGTTTGGGCGCGCAAATATTGGTAATCATAAACGCATTCATATGGAATATGTGTCCGCAAATCCAACCGGCCCGTTGCATGTTGGGCATGGTCGTGGTGCTGCTTATGGTGCTTGCGTTGCGAATTTATTATCCGTGATTGGGTGCGATGTGCATCGTGAATATTATGTGAATGATGCGGGTCGTCAAATGCGGATTTTGGGGGCGAGCATTTGGTTGCGTTATGCAGAATTATTGGGATGTCGCATCGTCATCCCCAGCAATGCGTATCGCGGCGATTATGTCATCGATATTGCGAAAAAATTTTTAGAAATGCATGGCAAGAAATTTTTGATACCTGTTGAAAATGTGCAAACAATATTTCCCACTATTTTAGATAACGAAGAAAATAAAGATATTTTTGTAGATCAATTGATTGAAAATATTGCGGCAGAATTAGGGGCTGCGCAATTTGAAATTGTGCGTCAATTTGGTGTCGATGAAGTAACCGCTGATATTAAAAATGATTTGGAAGAATTTGGTGTTGTGTACGATGCCTGGTTTACCGAAAGTAGTTTGTTTGAAAAAGGTTGGTTGCAAAAAGGAATCGATACGCTGAAAAAAAAGGGATTTACGTACGAAAAAGAAGGTGCGTTGTGGTTTCGCGCCACAGAATTTGGCGACGAAAAAGACCGCGTGTTGGTGCGTAAAAATGGCGTCCCGACTTATTTTGCATCCGATGTTGCATATCACACATATAAATATGATCAAGGTTATGATGAAATCATCGATGTGTTTGGTGCTGATCATCATGGTTATTTGCCAAGAATCAAAGCATTTTTAAAGGGTTTAGGAAAAAATCCTGATCGGTTGAAAATTTTACTGGTGCAATTTGCCATTTTATATCGCGGTACCGAAAAAATTTCCATGTCGACGCGCTCCGGTGAATTTGTGACGTTGCGTGATTTACGAAAAGAAGTGGGTAATGATGCCGCGCGCTTCTTTTATGTAATGCGAAAGCCGGAACAGCATTTGGATTTTGATTTGGAATTGGCAAAATCAACGTCGAATGAAAATCCGGTGTATTACATTCAATATGCGCACGCGAGAATTTGCAGTGTGTGGCGCCAATTGGCAGAAAAAAATTATGTGTTTGATGAAGTCGTTGGTTTGTCAAATTTAAGTTTGTTATCGACAGATGATGAAAAAAAATTAATTGCCGCGATCGCTGAATTTCAGAATGTCATTGTACAAGCAGGAACGCAATATGCGCCACATCGTTTAGCGCATTTTCTGCAGGAATTTGCGCATTATTTCCATACGTATTACAACGCGCATAAATTTATCGTAGACGAAGCACCTTTGCGTAACGCTCGTCTTTGCCTCGCTCAGGCATCGCAGTTTGTGCTCAAAAATGGTTTAATGTGGTTGGGTGTGAGCGCATTGGAGTCTATGTGAGGGATTACGCGAAAAAATCAATGTCTGCGAAACGCAAAACGCCCTATGTCGGATGGTTGATGTTTTTATTGTTGTTCTGTGCCGCCGGTTTTTTCTTTTTTTCTCTTTACCAAACAGTGCACCGTCATGGCAATGCTTCTCCATTAAAACCGATTCAGTCACCATCATCTTCCACAAAACAGACGGCGTTACAAAACCCACCCAATAAAAACACCGTGCGTTTCGATTTTTATAAATTATTGCCCGCAATGACAGTGGATGTCAGAGATAATAAAAATAGTTGAGTGATATGGAGCATTTTTGGTTTTTTGTAGGCATTGGGTTTTTTGCGCAGCTAGTCGATGGCGCATTGGGAATGGCATACGGCGTCATTAGCATGACCATGCTTTTGAATTTTGGTGTGTCGCCCTTAATTGCGAGCGCTAGCATACATTTTTCTGAAATATTTACGACTGGTGTTTCTGGTATTTCGCATGCGTT
Source organism: Gammaproteobacteria bacterium RIFCSPHIGHO2_02_FULL_42_43 (assembly GCA_001801425.1). Lineage (GTDB taxonomy): Bacteria > Pseudomonadota > Gammaproteobacteria > Coxiellales > Coxiellaceae > 2-02-FULL-42-43. The sequence continues at coordinate 17,710 of MGXR01000017.1, read as the reverse complement.
TTTCGACAATATCGATCGTCGCATACTGATTCGCTTGGCGATTCCTGGCATGATGGGTGGCGCTCTGGGCGCTTATGTATTAACTAAAAGTCCGTCGCACCTTGTTCGAATTATTATTTTGATTTATTTAATATTAACGGGATTTTTTATTTTGTATCGCGCGTGGCGTTATCGATCACAAAAAAAAGCACATAAGCATCATCGGCATGCGGTAGCGCCGCTCGGATTTTTCGGCGCATTTTTGGATGCTATTACAGGCGGCGGCTGGGGCACGATTGTCACTTCATCGCTGGTAGCGCTGGGTGTTTCGCCGCGTCATGTGGTGGGCTCTAGCAATCTCGCCGAATTTTTTGTGACGTTGTGTCAGTCCTTTGTTTTTTTTGTCGCACTGAAATATATTACGTGGAATATTGTCGGCGGATTATTATTGGGCGGTATTGTTGCAGCACCCTTGGCTGGCTATCTCGTAAGAATTTTTCCGGTGCGCGTCATGATGTTTTTAATTGGTACGCTCGTGATTGTGTTGAGTTTAGTGGCGGTGCTATAAATTCACATCACCGCGCATCGCGAATTGTTTTGTACTGACGATCCTCCGTGACGCAAATGTTTTTCGTATTTTTGCAAAACGACATTAATCTTTTCTGAAGCTTCGCGATCTAACTGTATATCTCTTTCAGAAAATTGATAACGAGTCTGTGGATCACTAAATTGATTATTGTCATCTTTTCCTAAGTTTTTTAGTGACAATAAATCATAAACCTTTCCGAAAACGCGAACTGGTATATTTGTAATTTCAAGACTAATTGGGCAAATATAGTTTTTCAACTCTTTTGCATCATCTTTTTTTAATGAAGCTTCGATGACTGCATATTGGTCTGAAAATTTTGGTTTTCCATCAAATATTTTAATATATGCTTGCAGGGTGGGGTGATACGTTTTCAGAAGTGTGTCAGGAAACTCTTCAGCAATATTAATCAGCGAGATGGAAGATGGGACTGATTGAAAAAGTGCTGCAGAGCTAATAACTGCGATAGGTGCCGGTTGCGATTCGCCATTCACAGAATGCAATTGCCGCTCAGCATCATGTTCTTGTTGGTATTTTTCAAACGTTGTCGATGGAGTATTGTCTGCGTTCAGCAGCATTGCATTTCGTAAAAACACCGCCAATTGAGTATCGCTTTTTACGCGCAGCATCACATGAAAAATGTCTTTACACTTTCGATCAAAATCATCTGTGCGATTATCGTTGATATTATTTTGTATACCGTCAACGCTCGACTTTAATTCAGTGATAATGACATTGGATTCAGAGAGAAAAAATGAAGGTTTGTATTTAGCCCAACGATCATATTGCGTTATTACAGCTTCAATACGTTTCAATATATCTATTTGAGAAGCTAATATTTGTCGTTGCCGTTCTAAACACTGATTGAGGATGATGGGTCGTCGCATTTCACTTTGTTCGACTCTTCTTTGTAGCGCTTCTTCATTTTCTTCCCTTGCCTCTCTTGCTTTTCGCTCAGCGTCCACTATTTTTGCTTTGATGCGATCTTCTATATGCGCTAATGTGGACTCAGCGATGGAAAAAGTTATAATGCATCCCTTGATTTCCGCTTGAAGATTATCAAGATCATCAGAAAAAAGCCCCGCTTCTTCCAAGACTGTTTCTAAATTAGAACCTTCTTTAACAGATTCGATCGTCTTTAAAATGTCATCCACTGTTTTTTTCAAAGTCTTTAACGTTACTGCGGAAAAATTTTTCTTGCCGGCATCATTTAAGATATTTTTTAAATTTTCACAGAGCGTTTTCGATTCTTCGGATGGATGTAATGAGAATTTTTTGGAATGAGCATGCAGCGCCTTTTCGGTCGCGGTTATAATGAATTTAACTTCCTCACTGTATAAGGCGTGGATTTTGTTTATTCCTTCTATTTTTTTACGCAAGTTGAAAACCTGTGTAAACGTTGGTTGTGATTGAATACTAAGACCATCTATTTCGCGTTTAGCGGAATCCAATAGCTTTTTATATTCGCGTATTGCACTTCTTCGTTGTCTCATGACGCCTCAAAATTTAAATAGTTAAGCGGGTTAGATTTTACCTGTTTTTGAATTGATACATAATGTTAATTGTGTAATTAACAGTATCTTAAGTTTTGAGGCGTATCTGTGTCGGACATGTTGATGCCATAAGGAAAAAAGACCATTGTATTTTTTCCTGACTTCAGCGTACGCACTACGTCATCCCGCGACGAAGACCGCGGGACCCAGTATAAAAATCCCCTAATTTCACCTGATTTATGTTGTCAAACACGCTTGATTAAATCTGAAGTAACACCAATATCCAATGGGCAGTGTCTAACCCGAAGTGCGTCTAATCGCCCGTAATATCACGACTAATCGTCCATTAGAAGGCGACCAATTGTCCGTTATATGAAGACTATTAATTCGCGAACATGTCCACCCCAGATGTTGAGTGTGATGAGTTTCATAATCTTGATTTCTTTGAAGGTGGTTCATTTTCAGAAGATAGCTTGAGAACATCCAATATTGCAGAACGTGTTAACGCAGAAATTCGTCGTCGCACAAAGGTTGTCAGAATTTTTCCAAATCCAGAATCCTGTGAACGATTGGTCACGGCAATTTTGATGGAAATTTCTGAAGAATGGATTGCTGGAAAAATTTATTTAAATGTAATTTAATTTTTAACAAAAAGTAGTATGGGTGTGATTAATGGAATTTACAGAAAAATTGTTGCTTAACCGCGCAGTGGTGTGCGTGACAGCCCAACCAAAAACCAAGCGATGCAATAATCGCGTTCCAATACACTTTCAGGTATGCGTCTGCCACCTTGTTCTTTCAGCAAGCGATTGGACAATTTGGAAATCTGACTTTGTAAAATCATTTGTTATGTTCCTCTGAGTGCCCGCAATTCTTCGGACGAGATATTTAATCGTAATCGCCATTTGGCAGTATGATGACCTTCCGCTGGCAGTTCTGGATCAAGCAATTGATACGTCGCTGTCAATGTTGTTTGCAGAAACTCCCAGTGAATGCGCGAGCCGATATTGTAAAGTTCCATTAAATATCCGAGCCTGCGATTCACAGCACCCACGTCAAGTTTGATTGCGTAGTCGATTATTTTTTGTGGATCAATCGCATCATGCTTGATTGAAAATGCTTTAGCCACTTCCGAAAATCCACCGCAATAGCCTGGCTGCTTTAAACCGTCTATCAGTGTGCGCTCCAAGTCACTCACGCAAACCTTTTCATTTTTATCGACCCACACTTCTTCGATGCCAAAAAGATCGTTCTTTTTACAGCGCACAAATCGAAACAGCGATCCCAAAATGGTTCGCGATCGCATCATTCTGGGGGAGCTTATATAAATATCTAACTGTGGTTGCGTTACCATTTGATGGTGATCAAAAGCAGAACCATAAGAAAGGTAATATTTAGTTTTAGACCCATGCCCGCTTAATATTAATTCGCGTGCGACAACATATGGGTTTCCTAAATATTCGCGCTCAAAACCCAGCTCAAAAGGAACGAGGCTGAACGTTCCAGATTTTAAGCGTGTTGCTATCCCGTTATGAATCAGTTGAGAAAGTGCGTTGGCAGCGGGTGTTCGTCCACCCAAAATTTCCGCTGCTTCTTGGAAATGGAAGATAGGACGGTTATTAGCATAAAGTGTTGCTACTAAGCGAGCTGATGCCGGGCCTAACGTCTTTAAAATTTCATTATTGTTTGTATGCATAATATTTTTCATATATAGATATTATGCACTTAAAATATCAATTTTTCAAGTTATGGTTATATTTTGATTTATTTTTATATCTAATAAAAATATATTTTGAACATAAAATATAACTACATGCTTCTAAAACAGTCTGTGAGAGAAGTTATTGCCGCTATCACTCGAACCGTTCTTTAAATTTATTGAATTCAATGGAAGCGGATTCTTTAATTGAATCGACCAGTTCCTGCATCGTTTTATAGGGTGAATCTTTAAGGTTGTATTGGTTGGTGATTATCTTGTTTGATGCCGCTGTGAGTGAGCATAGTTTTTTCAACACCTCTTCTTCAAAAGCAGATAGCTGTTTTTCTGGATTTTTCTTCGCATCTTTATAGGTAATGCCAATGTCGATTAATTCACGAATCATTTCAGATTCTTTTTTGTCCTCATCGACGGCATATTCCTGCCGCATATAACACCATCCTCCTTTAATAAGTTAATCATGTAAACACAACGGTATTTTATTGATTTAATATTAAAATAGATTATACTTATAATAACATAGAGGTGTTATTCATGCGGCGTCTCGCCATAACTTATCTTAAAAATCAATGGATTAAAAACCATGATCGAAAACCGCTTGTCATACGCGGTGCAAGACAAGTTGGAAAAACATGGCTTGTGCGTGAATTTGCCAAAACGATTGGGAAAACATTACTTGAAATTAATTTTGAAGAAACGCCAGCAATCGCAACACTATTTGAGTCCAATGATCCGGCGGAAATTTTACTACAACTCAGTGTTAAAAATCGACGCCCTATTGATGTGGCAAAGAGCTTATTGTTTCTAGATGAAATTCAAGCTGCGCCAGAAATATTAGCAAAATTGCGCTGGTTTGCAGAAAATTTGCCTGAGTTACCGGTTATTGCAGCAGGTTCGTTGCTTGAATTTGTATTAGCAAAACACGAATTCAGCATGCCAGTGGGACGTATTGATTATTTACATCTGGAGCCGGTTTCATTTGAGGAATTTTTATTAGCGCAAGATGAGCAGACTGCTTTTGATTATTTACAGACAATTAATTTTTCTCATAAAGTACCCCTTGCGCTGCATAAACAGCTGCTGACGCAATTTAGAGAGTATTTATTTGTCGGCGGATTGCCTGCTGCTGTATCGAATTGGATTACAAAACGAGATTGGTCATCGATCAATCGTATACATCAAAATGTATTAACGACGTATCGTGATGATTTTTCAAAATATCATGGACGTCTTGAAGTGGCGCGTTTAGAGGAGACATTATTATCGGTTCCCAAAATGTTGGGTGAAAAATTTATTTATAGCCATGTCAATTCATCTGTGCAATCGAGCAGCATTAAAAATGCGCTAGAATTACTGCATAAAGCTCGCCTATGTCACTCAGTCCGCTGTGTCAACGCCAGTGGCGTGCCCATTGCGGCAACCGTAAAAGAAAAATATTTTAAAGAAATTGTATTGGATGTTGGGTTATGTAATGCAATGTTGGGTGTTGATTTGCATGAGATGTTAAACGCAAGTGAATTAACTTTGATTCATTCGGGTGGTTTAACAGAGCAAATAACAGGGCAATTGCTCAGAACGATTTTTCCATTTTACGTTCAACCAGAATTGTTTTATTGGGCCCGTGAAGAAAAAAATGCCAGTGCTGAAATTGATTATGTGATACAGCATCACAATAAAATTATTCCGATTGAAGTGAAAGCAGGCGCGACAGGTAGTCTAAAATCATTACATTATTTCATGGGATTGAAAAAATTGTCTCTTGCTTTACGCATCAACTCTGATGTACCCAGTGAAACACTGGTTTCTGTGAAGCATGAAGACAAAAAAATTCAATACACGTTGTTATCGCTACCACTATATTTGATTGGACAAATTCCGAGATTTTTAAAATGATTTGTTACGTTACGTTTTTTTTAACGCCAACGAATGCAACACCTTCAGAGACAACGCAAATTGATTTGCAGCGATGGGATTGGTGTTAAAATAAGCATTTATTTTTGGTGCGTAAAGTGCGTAGGTTGTTTGTGCCGCGGACGTATCGTGATCAGCGAGATCTGCTATCATTGCTACTGCCGTCAAATAAGGAATTTGACTTGGATTGTTGGTGGATTGCAGCAGTAATATATTGGCTTTTTCGCGCATGATAGCAATATTGCGCGCATTGATTGCTTCAAATAATTGTAACCAGTTGCGTGCATCGGCGGGCAACGTATTGACACACGCTTTTGCTTCAATGGTTTTCCATAGCGGTGTTGCTTCATCGGGAGTTAAATAAACACTGGTTAGAAGCCCTACAGAATACAAACTTTGTATCCACGTGGTTTTATTTTCATTGGTGATGCAAGTGAGCGACTCTGGATTCAAGGTGCGCACAATCCATTGCGCCCGTTGATCGGGAATGGTAGAGATTTTTTTGGGATCTATGATGGCATTGCGATAAAGTAATGCGGTATTGGCAAGATCGGATTGCATGAGTGCAGCGCTCAACGAGATTTTTTTCGCATCAATTCTGGGATAAGTGGGATTAAAAATATCAAATGGCAATAAGAAACCCAGCCATCCAAAATTTAAAACATTTTGTTGCATGTAACGTGATTGCACTGCGTACAAATCCACGATGGGATAGAAATCTGAATTGACGGGTACCGCGTAATTGACAATGTAAGAATGTAACACGCGTTCACTAGCCAAATAACGAATATACAAATCTTGCATGTCATTGACTTGCACTTTATGCAATAAAGTTTTCATGGCTGGAATAGAAAAAATAAAATTATTTGGCGTGGCGATGAGTTTGTCATTGCTACCCAAAATTAATAAATCCCCGTTATTTGCAGCGTAAATGCTGTAGTAAGTGAAATGCGCATCGAAGGCTTTTAATATCGACATGATGAGCGGCCAATTGATTTCATATCCTTGCAACCATTGGCAAAATATTCCATGTGTCGTGAGATGACGCGTGATTTGTTCGTAAAATTCATCAGTAAAAAGACTGGCAACGCCGCTGACCCAAGGGTTGGAAGGCTCAGAGACAATGATGTCGTATTGTTTGTGTGTGTTAGCAAAAAATATTTTCGCGTCTTGAATGTGAATTTGACTGCGCGCAGATCCATACACATCTTTATTGTAAGGTAAAAAAGTTTTAGCGCCTTCGACCATCGCTCTTTCGATATCGATGGTGTCCACATTTTTAATATTGGGAAATTGCAACAATGTTTCACTGCTCATGCCGGAGCCAAAACCAATGACTGCGGCAGTGGTGGCGTGAGGCGCAACGGAAGCAGGTAAAGCTCCCATGAGGATTTGCGTATTTTCATCATCCGAGGTGCCACCAATAGTTAAGCTTGCGTCGGGTTTTCCATTGGTTGCGATAATCAATTGTCTCAACTGATTTGGTAAGTTTTTTTCAACAACTGTCACCGTTGAAGTTTCGCCATCTTTTTTAAAGATAACCGTGCCCAGAGCGTTTGCATTCCCAGTTCTAAATACACCGGAAGCCATTTGAACGGGATTCAGCTGAAATAAAAAAGTGAAAAATAAAATAGCGATCATCGCAACGCTAGAAAATAGCATGCCCATGATTTTTTTCTCTGCGACACTACTGCTGCACAAAACAATTCCCAAAATAATATCAACCAAAGCACCAGAAACAATTACCATTTTTAATGACAAGAGCGGCATGATCCAATGAATCGCAAGATAAATTCCCACGATAGCGCCAATGGTGTTGCTCGCATACACTTGCCCAATCATTTTTTCATTTTGATTTTTGACAAATAAAATGCGAGTGATTAAGGGCAGCGTGATACCCGCGCAAAATGTGGTTGGCAACATGATCATCATCGCAATACTGTAGCTGGATAAATTAAATAAAAAATAACCGGATTCTGAGCGCGTCAGTGCTTGCATAAAAAATTGCATGAGATGAAACGCTTGTCCGTATGCAAGCAAGCTTAACAGTGCAAATAATCCTTTCAGCAATTGCGCACCACTTAAAAAATACAACGGGTGTTTCAATTGATCAATTTTGAATTTGATAAATAAACCGCCCAACGCAATTCCTAAAATAAAACTAGACAGCATTAATTCAAAAGAATGTGTTGCAGCGCCCAACACCAATGTGAGCAATCGTATCCAGCCAATTTCATACATGAACGATGCAAGCCCCGTGAAAAATGCAATAGAGATGAGCAACGTATGTAAATTTCGTTTTGCATCGGTGCTTGAAAAAGTGACTATGGTGGTTGGCGTGGGAATTTCAGGCACAATGTGATACGGCGTGCTCGTACAAAGCCAAGTGAAAATTGCAATCAAAAAATTAAACAATGCGCCGATGGTGATCGTTCCTGGAAAACCAAATGTGGGGATAAGCCCAAATCCGCAAATCAACACACCGACAGCAGCGCCAAAACTATTGGTAAAATACAGCATCGCTAAAATTGACCCCGGCATTTCTGGAAAGCGGCGCATAATGGCAGCACTCATCCACGGAAATGTCATGCCAAGCAAAATAGATTGCGGCAGAATGATGAGGCTGGAGACGCCCCATTTGTATAATTCGATGTAAATGGGTTGATGCAAGTTAGGGATGACGGAAGTGTAAGATGCGTGCAAAAATGCCCGAAATAAAGGGTCAAACGCAATACCCGCGATGCCAATAAAAATTTCTACGATAATGTAAGCCAGAAACAGGCGTTTAATACGCGCCGTAGTTTGCCCAGCAATCCAAGCGCCAATCGCCATGCCGCCCATAAAAATCATCAGCACCAACGTTTGTGCGTACGCTGCATGCCCTAAAAATAATTTTAAATAATTTGTCCAGATGAGCTCGTAAATTAAACCCGCAACACCGGATAATGTGAAAATAAAAAATAATAGACTGCGCTGCAAAGAAAATGACTGATTCATAACATTCATCCCTGATGTTAGGGTTTGTTTATTGTAAACAGATTCTAGAAATGTTGATTATACGTGTTTTGCGCATTATTAGAAAACGTATCTTCAAATCCTGGTAATGTGGCCGTGAGCATGGATTTCGCTTCGCGATTGCCCGCTGTACCCAGTCCTTTTAATAAAAACTGAATGTAGTACGTTGTGTCATATTGGTTTTGCAGAGTCTGGCCATTGTTGATTTGGAAAGCGCCGGTGTAAGCGGTTGCCATGATCACGCGGAATGCCCAGCAGCAGGTATCGTAAGAAAGCCCTGTGTATTGATTGACGGCGTGATGATGAGTCAAATCATAATAATCATAACCAAATACTTGCCAATGCGACGTGAGTGGCCACATCAATCCTGCCGTGATTAAAGATGAGTTGGTGCTGAATCCCAATGAATCAAATGGTGTGTCGGGATTTCCATGTGTGAATTCATAAGAGAGTGTTGCGATTTCTTTGTTTTGAAATTGATATTGCGTACCGACTTGCGCATTGTTTACTTGTTTTAATGCAGTATCCCACGCCGCTTGCCCGGTGAAGGCCCAAGATGGATTAGGATGCCAAGTGAGCTCGCCGGTGATGGGAGAAATCGATTGCGGTATGCGTTTGCAATTTTGCAGCAAACATACTTTTTGATCTTCCATGTATCCAATGAAACCCATTTCTGCTGACAAGATATTTGTTGCATTTGATGCATTAATAATATTACTCATTAATCCCAAACTAATTTGATTAGCATTTTGCAAACGATCATATCCCGTGAATTGATTGAGCGAAAATAAATTTGATGCAGAAAAGGGAAGCAGTTGCGTATCAAAATTAGGGTATTCGTCTTGATTTAAATAAGGCACGTACAAATAAAATAATCGAGGCTCGATGGTTTGAATGTAGTGATGATGTCGAAAATCAATGAAGCGATCAAAATACCACCCTGTATCAATATCAAAAATAGGTAATGCACGATTGACATCATATTCTTGACGAGGAATGGTAGAGCCTGTTGTAGACAAGCGCGAAAAATATTGCGTGCTGTCGAGCGTGAGCGTGGGTGTCACATATCCCGACGCCCAATCGAATGGCCGGCTGATGCTGGGTTGCAAATGCATGCGATTGCCCACAGGTCGCTCATAGGTGAAAGGATAGTAAGCGCTGCGATATACAAATCGCACGAATTGCCCCGACATATTGAAATTATAATCGGGAATAAATTGCGGATAAGCGGCATTAAAATTTAATTCCGGTAAACGTGTGTATTGGTTTTGCGCCGGCGTTAAATATTGGTCGATGGGATGTAGCGTTTGATAGGATTGCACCAAGAAAGTATCAGTCCAGTGCAAACCGCTGTAATTCACTTCCGCGTAGCTTGGCAATTGATCGCTATTTTGTTCCAAAAATAAAGACGGAAAATCTTCAGCAAAATATGGGTCGCTTGCATACCGTGCATACACTTTTGCATTCCATCGATGATTGAATGTGATGTCGTTTTTTAAATCGATAAAGGCGCGATCGTTATCGTTAGTATTTAGTGCATTGATGTAAGGCGATAAGTTTTGGTCAGGCACTGTCGATGCATATTTACTGAGTGTATCTTGCCGATACTGCGAAAATTCTTTGTCGTTTGGCAGAAAACTCAAATACCAATCACCATTGGAATGTGGTGTGAGGTAACGAAACAAACCGTTGGTTTGCAAGCCACGCAACGAATACCATTGTGGCGTTAATAATAAATCGTAATTGGGCGCCATATTCCAATAAAATGGCTGCGTCATATAAAATCCGTGATCGGCTGTATAACCAAACGACGGCGCTAAAAATCCTGATTTTCTGCGTGCATTGAGTGAAAAAGAATAATAAGGGGAATAGAGAATTGGCACATGATAGAAGCGCAGCACAATATTTCTGGCTACCCCTTTTTCTTTGATGGTATCGAGCTGCAAATGCGAAGCGGACACTGTCCACACTGGATTTTCGGGCGAGCAAGTGGAAAAAGTGGCATCTTCTAATGATAAATTACCATTGGGTTCTCGATTTGCTTTTTGTGCTTTTCCCCACGCATCAAATGGCTCGGTGACGGCAATAATTTTGTGTTGCCCCGCAATGTGAAACACTGCGTGATGAATAATGACTTCATTTTTTTGGACGTTGTAATCCGCGGTATTTCCCGCCACCAATTTTCCTGCTTCGCGTAATCGTACATTGCCGATGAGTTGAATGTCGACAATTTTTCCAGTTTTGCGATTGTGAAACACGATCGCTTTGTCTGCGGTAATCATGCGCCCAGGTTGACGAATGAGCACTTGATTTTGCAGCACCGATGTTCCGTTGGTGCGAAAAATAACAGGACCTTTGGCGGTGATGACGACAGGGACAGTTTGATAAGCGGGTGGCTGCGGCACTGCAGTGATTGCGGCAGGTTCTTCAAAATAACCGCCGCAAATGTGCTGGCAAGGCGTTTTGCTTTTGTGCCAACCTAAAATATCGGCAATCGTGCTTGCTGCGCGACTCGGCGTGAGGGTTGCGATGCACAATAAAACAACAATAATTTTTTTTATCATATCCCTGAGCACGCAATTTGAGCGTTTCGCGTAGTGCAAAACCCCTGTATTATACTTATTTTGCTTCAAAATGCGAACTTGCTGAATGAGTAGATTATGTCAGAGTATGCTGTTGCGGTTGATGAGCGATTATCTGAATTACAAAATTGGTTATCAGTCGTTTTTTCTCGCCAAGCGTATTCTATTCAACCGTTAGCAGGGGATGCGAGTTTTCGTCGCTATTTTCGCGTGCGCATACAAAACGAATCTTATATTGTGATGGATGCGCCGCCAAGCCGTGAATCCTGCATGTCCTATCTCGCAATTGCAAAAGCATTGCAATTTTCCGGCGTGCGATTTCCTTTTATTTTTTCGGCAGACACACAAACGGGATTTGTGTTGTTGTCAGATTTTGGAGATCGGCAGCTATTGCAGGTGTTAACGCCCGACAATGTGAATCGTTATTATAACACTGCTTTTCGCGTTTTAAATAGGCTGCAAACGCACGAATATATTCCTCATTACGAGTTACCTTTTTTTAACGCGGATTTGTATTGGAAAGAATTCGATATTTTTTTTCAATGGTATTTAATTAAAAATAAACAATGGCAGTTAACTGCAGCGCAAGAAAAGATGTTGCGTGATATTTATCAGCGTCTCATTGATTCTGCGCTGTCGCAGCCTTCTATTTTTGTGCATCGCGATTTTCATTCGAGAAATTTAATGGTATGTGATGATGGTGCGTTGGGTGTGTTGGATTTTCAAGATGCGGTGTGGGGCCCAATTACTTACGATTGCGTTTCTTTGCTACGTGATTGCTATGTGCGTTGGCCTGAAAAAAAAGGTGAGCGGTGGGTGCATGATTACTATCGACAATGCAAGCGTGCTGGGCGTATCAATCGTGTCAATTTCGCTACATTTCAACAGTGGTTTGATTGGATGGGATTACAACGTCATTTAAAATGCCTGGGAATTTTTTCACGATTGTCTTTGCGTGACGAAAAGCATCAATTTTTAAATGATGTTCCGCGTGTGCTGCAGTATGTGCGAGAAGTTTGCGATTCTTACTCTGAATTGACTGTGTTGAAACAATTTTTATGAAAGCAATGTTACTTGCCGCGGGTCGTGGTGAACGCCTTCGCCCCCTGACCGATCATACACCAAAGCCGCTTATTTCCATTGGAAATACGACATTGATCGAGCATATTTTTTCTCAATTGCGCGATGCAGGCATTCAGGAAGTGGTGATTAATGTGCATCATTTGGCTCAAAAAATGATGCAATATTGCGGCGATGGTTCGCGATTTGGTTTGCATATTCATTATTCCGTTGAAAAAATTTTATTGGATACAGGTGGCGGAATTTTGCAGGCACTGCCATTGCTGGGTCGCGAATCTTTTTTGGTGATGAGTGCTGATATTTGGACGGATTTTCCATTGCAAACATTGCTGCAGCGTCGTGTGCGCGGCGCCCATCTGGTGTTGGTAAATAATCCTGATTTTCATCCGAATGGAGATTTTGGTTTGATGAATGATTTGTTAACGTTACGCGGGAAACGTTTCACTTATGCCAATATTGCCGTCCTGCATCCTGATATTTTTGTCGAGGAAACGAGAACAATTTTTCCATTAGCGGATATTTTTACGCGGACCATTCAACAAAAAATCGCAACGGGTCAGCATTATTCAGGCAGTTGGCACAATATTGGTACGCTGGATGAGTTGAATCGAATGCAGGGTGTGTCATAAATCTAAAAACAATCGCGCTATATCTTGATAGCGATATATTTTAATACCATTCATTTCTTCACTGATAGCGCCCGCGTAAACAATAAAGCGTTTCGTGTTTTTTTTGCCGGCTAAGTGCTGGTAAAAGTTAAGCCCCTTTAGAAAATCTGAATGGATGGTGGCCGCTGATTTTATTTCTATCGAATATAATTCGTTGCCATAATCGAGTATTATATCGACTTCATTTCCAGCATGATCACGATAAAAATAAATATTATTGTTCTTGACGTGATTGAATCGATTTTTAAGTAATTCTCCCACGATGAAATTTTCAAATAATAATCCTTTGAGTGGATGAGTTTCTAAATGCTGTGGATTTTCTATTCCGAGTAAATAGCTAGTCAATCCTACGTCGTAAAAATACAGTTTGTTCGATTTCGTTAAACGTTTTCGAAAATGTTGATAATGCGGTTGAATTTGAAAAATAATGTAACTGGCTTCAAGTACGGATAACCATTCTTTTACAGTTTTTTGATCGATGCCACAATCATTTGCAATGGCTGTATAGTTAAGCAATTGTCCAATTTGAGTGGCGCAAATTTTTAAAAAACGTTCAAATGTAGTTAAATTTTTCAAGTGAATTAATGAGCGAATATCTCGCTCAACATAAGTTGAAAGATAAAATGATAATGCTTCCGTTGGATTTAAATTTTTATCAAAAATTCTTGGATAAAATCCCGCATAAAGTACATCAGCCAATGCCGAAGAAGATTTTTTTTCATATAATTCTGAATAAGCTAGCGGCAGTAGCTTGAGCAAAGCGGTTCTGCCAGCGAGCGATTGATTGATCGTTTGTGTTATCTCAAACTGTTGTGAACCTGTTAAAATAAAACGCCCCGGTACATTTTCTTTATCCACGATGGACTGAATATAAGATGGTAATTGGGGTGCACGTTGTATTTCATCTAAAATGACACCGCCTTTGATGCCAGATAGAAATCCCAATGGATCATTATTTGCAAATTCACGTGTGCTGAGCGTTTCCAAATTGATATAACGGTAATCCGGGAAAGCGGCTTGGCAGAGCGTTGTCTTGCCTGATTGTCTTGGGCCGGTCATGGTGACAATGGGATATTGTGTCGCTAGACGCAGTAAATGTTGTTTTATAACTCTTTGATACATAATAATTATTTAAAAATAGGAGTTGAAGTCCTATTTTGCATCAACATGTCATGATTGTCAATGAGGTTTTTTATGGATGCCATCAAGCAAATTTTTATCAACATGGACCTGGTACACCTGAATGTACTTCGCGTTGCATCGATCGTACTTGACCAACGCGTTGCCGTTCTTGTCTTTGTTTTCCATATGCAAATCGCATAAGCGAATGCGCAATCTTACCAATTGTTTTTGCGTCGGATAATTCTGGTGTGTTATTAAAACAAGGTGTTGCTTGTGTTATTTTCAATACCGCAAGCGCAGCAACAGAGAAGCCTAAGAACGCGCCGGCAATTGCCTCTGGAATAATAATGCGACGATATTGATTTTGACCAATAGCGCAAGTCAGCGTTAAATTAAATGCATTGAGTAAAGCAGGACCAGCGATCCAAAAATCAATGTCGGTGTTCTGATTGGACAGCAAAATCTGTTCAATACTGTTATTATACGAAGCTGAATAATTGTAAATGGTAATGGCTTTCGCGCTTTCACATAGTGTCGAATTGCTGATAAAAATATTGCATTGTAATAATAGTGAATTAATTAAAAAAGAACTGAGATTGTAATTAGCATCAATAAATGCATCGAGCAAAAAAGAATCTTGAGTATTATTCAGTAGTTCTTGACCCACCACATCATTCCAGAGCAAATCTGATGGAAATTGAAAGTCTCCACCAATCATGTCTTGATGCATACTTCCTAAAATATCTGTACTAGTCATGAAGTAATCACCATGAAATAGGTAACCCCACAATGAAACTCCATAATATATAAAAGGATCGCCATTACACCAACCAGGAATATTAGGTGGAAAATCCCATCCAGTGTTGTAACAAATCAATGCATTTTTCCAATACTCGGTATAAGCGATGCAATCAGTATTATATGCAAGATGTGATATCTGCGTATCTTGAAAAATCCCTGCGCGCGCCGTACCATTAATGCTCGCTGTAATCTTTGTGATTAATTGATCTGCCAAAATGGGCAACAATTTTTTTTCACCAAATCGAGTAATAAAGTAATACAAAGAAATGATTGCGGATAAAATGGCTGTAATAATCAATGCGCCATACAGTATTTTTGATTTCCATGGTAAATAGACGATATCACGCATTGAATTTTGTATACGATCAATAAGTGATTTAAAATAAAATTTTTCATGTGCATTTTTCGAATAAATTAATTGCGTATTTTCATCTAGCGTATTGTATTGTGTTAGTAGTCCATTAATGTACTTTATTTTTAACGCAACTTGACCTTGAGTTGCATGGTAAAATGGGTTTTTTAAAACACGAAGCGCAAATGGATTGGTGCTGGATAAACGACACAAGGCGCTTTGCAAAATTCCTTCTGGCAATAGTTTAATAGCTTCAAAAAAAACACTGTCATCATAGTGCTGCAATGTCATATGCAATGAAAATTTTTCTTGGAAGTCTTCGATAAACGATAAAATATTTCCAAGCACATCATGTAATGATGATACTAAATACCAGTTTGATGATGTATTTTTAGGTGGTAAACGATCTTCTAATCTACTCATAGTGACAAACCCCTATACGATAATCATGAACTTAATGTTTCTACTTCAATGCGTTCGTAACCTACCTTGGCAAGCCAGCGTTTGAAGGGCTCGGCTTTAGAGGAGGTGACTGATTGAATAATGCGAAATAACCCCTCAGTTGTCGCTGCTTGAATTTTACGTTTTTTCCCATCCGTAGCCCCCATTTCAACTAAGGTACAAATTGTACCCCAGTTGGAATTTAGTTCTGAATCTCGATTTCTCATTTTTTTAATGTATTGTTTTATATCGGAACTATCCGTGAGAACGAATAGCACATCCTGTATGGAAAAGTACCATTTCTGATCATTGTCGTTCCAAATTCGACGAACATGTTGTGATTCGAAAAGTAAAATATTTGTCATAAACCTGCCGTCCCATTTATTTTTATCAAAATTATACGCGCCAATTTTTTTAATTAATATACGGGTTGGGAAGTATGTAAAAAACGCACTGACTTCCGCCAGCGCCTGGGATGACTTTCGTCAGGTCTGAAATGAATCATTAATAATGATCTTGGACATGTGTGGTAGAGTAGGCAATTTTTTGCATCTTAATTTGCAATGCATTTAGCCTGCTTTTAAATTTTTCCTGCGCGTTCACAGAGGTAAATTGCAATGAGCTTGGTGTAAAAATCACATCACCTCGCTGATCTTTTTCAGGTGTGATGGTAATTAATTTTTCATCGAGAGATTGTTTGACGAGTGTCGCCATTTGAATTGTTGTTGTGTCGATGTCCATTTTTTTTGGCACATACGTCCACGTTTTTTCTTGGCCATGCAGATTACCCCACACTGTTTGCACATAAGTCGCAGATTGCCGAATCATTTCTGGAAAAGCGCCGTATTGCGGATCCGGATCATCCAAATGCGCGATTCCCCAAGGAATATGATACAAAGTGTCATACGTATAAGCTGGATAAGCGATCGTATCTTCACTTAATCCCGTTGCCACATAATAAATCGCGTTGGCTTGTATAATTTCATCTGCAGTCACTACATCCGTAATTATATTATTTTTTTTCATAGTTGCATAAATTGTTACAAGATCATTGACAGGAACCCACCACACCACGGGATGATCATAAATACCTTTACGCACGATCACATAAAAATCACTCGCAGGATCCATCGCGCTATGCGCTTTTTCCCACGCATCGTGATCACTGGATCCGAAATCATGTAATGCCACAAAATTATAATACGTCCAATGTGAAACGATGTCAGAGCGGACATGCGTTGCAACGCCCAATAAAAATGCTGTCATTTGATCGCAGTGAGTTTGCGCGCTCGCACTCGTGGGATTGCTACAGGATTGTTTTAAATAATCGGAAAATGCATTCACAAAATAAGGCCAATGCGAATCTTCGCCGTAATTAAATCCGTGAATGTAACCTGTGTCTGGATAATCAGAGCCCACTAAATAATCATTACGATAAGTGGTGAGCACACTTTTCAACGCATCATCGGTCGATGATGTTTGTATTTCTGTTGCCGCACCTTCGGCAACATAATTATGTGCTAAGTCTCCAAGTGCAAATGATAAAGTTGGTAATAAAACTAAAAAACCGAGTACTGTTTTTTTAACTGAAAACATGATCGCATCCTTAGAGCTTGTTTAAAATCTCCTGACTCGCTGCAAATGACGCTATTCGGTATAAATAAATGAAAATTTTCGGTCAAGATTAAAGAATATTAACCTTAAATTTTCATTTATTTCCACTCGAATATCATCATTTTCGCTTGAGCCCGAAGATCTTAAACAAGCTCTTTCTTTTTTCAAATTTCCGATTTTTGTTTTACTCTCGCGCTAGATTATGACACAAACCAGTGACAATTCACGTAGCATCGTGACGAGACCATACATTTAGCAAACGTGAATTCACTTCACGTTTGCGTTCTAATCAGGATATACCGCGAGTGATGAAGTGCGGTAATATCGCATCTTCATTGGCGAGCGGTAT
>MGXR01000016.1 GCA_001801425.1 Gammaproteobacteria bacterium RIFCSPHIGHO2_02_FULL_42_43 | reverse complement strand
TCTTCAAAGGCTATCGTCCTCAATTCTACTTCAGAACTACTGACGTTACCGGCGCATGCGAATTACCCGCCGGAGTCGAAATGGTAATGCCAGGCGACAACATCAAAATGGTGGTTGAACTCATTTGCCCTGTGGCAATGGAAGAAGGTTTACGTTTTGCTATCCGCGAAGGCGGCAGGACTGTCGGCGCTGGCGTAGTGGCGAAGATTATTCAATAACCAAAGAAGCACGCGCGACAGCAAGCGCGTCTGAGCCGCGAGTGTTAACGAGCGGTAATAACAAAAGATCTGAGCCGCGCGCGTAAGCAAGCGGTAATAAAAAAGATCTGAGCCGCGCGCGTAAGCAAGCGGTTCTTGTGTTTAGGTCAGTAGCTCAGTTGGTAGAGCGGCGGTCTCCAAAACCGTAGGTCGTGGGTTCGAATCCCTCCTGGCCTGTTTGAAGAGTACAAGCGCGCATTCAGGGGAATCGCATGAGTCGAGAGAATGAAACACAGACATCACAATTTGACACATTCAAGTGGATAATTGTTTTTTTATTTATTTTTGGTGGTATCATTGCCAATTCATATTTTGATGATGTTGCATTAGCACTGCGCGCGGCAGCTGGCGTTATTTTGTTAATCGCTGCGCTTTTTACTGCATCGCGAACTGCCAAAGGTCAATTGGCCTGGTCGTTTATGAAAGGTGCGCGCAATGAAATGCGCAAAGTGGTTTGGCCGACGCGGCATGAGACCACGCAAACCACGCTGATTGTTGTTGCGATGGTGGTTGTAGCAGCCCTGATTTTATGGGGAATAGACAGAATATTTTTTGAATTGGTTGCTTGGTTGACAGGTCAAGGCTAGAGGATCAAATGACTGAAGAAAAAAGCGCAAAACGATGGTATGTCATTCACGCTTATTCCGGTTTTGAAAATTATGTAGTGAAAGCGTTGGGCGAACGCATTCGCTTGAAAAAAGCGGAACATCGCTTTGGAGAAATTATTGTTCCCACTGAAGAAGTGGTTGAAATGAAGGGCGGGCAAAAGCGCAAAAGCGAACGCAAATTTTTTCCGGGTTACGTGTTGGTTCAAATGGAAATGGATAACGACACGTGGCATCTCGTCAAAAGTGTTCCGCGCGTATTGGGATTTATTGGCGGCACCGCAGAAAAGCCAGCGCCGATCACCGATCGTGAAGCAGCTGCGATTTTGCGCCGTGTTGAAGAAGGTGAGAGCAAGCCAAAACCAAAAGTTTTATTTGAGCCTGGCGAAGTGATTCGTGTGATCGATGGGCCGTTTACTGATTTTAATGGCGTTGTGGAAGATGTGAATTATGAAAAAAGTCGGTTGCGGGTTTCCGTGTCGATTTTTGGGCGCTCGACACCAGTTGAGCTCGAATTCAGCCAGGTTGAAAAATCATAAATCCAACAGAGAGCCGCGCGCGTAAGCAAGCGATAATAAAAAAGATCTGAGCCGCGAGTGTTAACGAGCGGTAATAAAATAAAGATCTGAGCCGCGCGTGTTAACGAGCGGTAATAAAAAAAGATCTGAGCCGCGCGTGTTAACGAGCGGGATTTGCGAAGCAAATCATTTTACTAAAGTTAAATGAGGAGAAATAAAAGTGGCTAAACCGACAAAACAAATATCAGCGCTCATCAAGCTGCAAGTAAAAGCAGGTGAAGCCAATCCGGCGCCGCCTGTTGGTCCAGCATTGGGTCAACATGGTGTGAATATCATGGAATTTTGCAAAGCGTTTAACGCAAGAACGCAAACCATGGAAAAAGGTTTGCCTATTCCTGCCGTGATTACCGTCTATGCGGATCGCAGTTTTACGTTTATCACCAAAACACCACCTGCATCCGTGTTATTAAGTAAAATTGTGCTGGGTGGAAAAAGTGGCAGCGCGACACCGAACACGCAAAAAGTGGGTAAAGCAACGCGCAAACAATTAGAAGAAATTGCAAAAATAAAAGAGCCTGATTTGACTGCAGCTGATCTTGAAGCCGCTGTTCGCACGATCGCAGGCACTGCACGTAGTATGGGTATTGATGTGGAAGGAGTGAAGGCTCGTGAGTAAACAATCCAAAAAACAAAAACCATTGCGCGCGAAGGTTACCCCCGGAAAACAGTATCCCGCTTTGGAAGCGATCACACTCGTAAAAGAATGTGCGAGCGCAAAATTTGATGAGACCATCGATTTTGTTGCGGTGCTGGGTATCGACGCATCGAAATCAGAGCAAGCTGTGCGCGGTGCTACCGTGTTGCCCAATGGCACAGGAAAATCCGTCAAAGTTGCGGTATTTGCGCAAGCCAATCAAGCAGACGCCGCGAAAGCCGCAGGCGCTGATATCGTGGGCTTCGAAGATTTAGCAGAAAAAGTAAAATCCGGCGATTTTTCAGCGGATGTTATTATTGCCACACCCGATGCGATGCGTATCGTTGGTCAATTGGGCCAAATTTTAGGGCCAAAAGGATTAATGCCGAATCCCAAAGTGGGAACGGTGAGTAATGACGTGGCTACTGCGGTGAAAAATGCGAAAAGTGGTCAAGTGCGCTATCGTTCAGACAAAGGTGGCATTGTGCATTGCGTTGTTGGCAAAGCGAGTTTCAAAGCGGATGCGTTAAAACAAAATATCAACGCACTGTTGGCTGATTTGAGAAAAGTAAAACCTGCCAGCGCCAAAGGAATTTATTTAAAGAAAATATCGATTTCATCAACCATGGGACCCGGTGTTGCCATTGATTTAGCATCACTGGAATAACGATTTTTAAAAAATTTCGCGGCAAGTTATGTTGCCGTCGAAGACCGTAGGCGCGTGAAGTGCACGCTTAATTTTTTTGCCTACGCAGACGGTGTGTCGCAATTTAGATTGCCCGCATCGAGGGGGAATTGAAAAATATTACAACTATTTTTCAATTTTATGTGTAATGAAAATAGGCAATTCTTAGGCTTTTCAAGAATGGATGCATTGCCCTCTTTTGTAGCGAGTAGCGCCAGGATAGGCGAGGGACCGAACCAGGGATGGTTCATTTTCGAGCGGAAAAAGAGGGCATGCAGCCGTTCGTGAAAAGCAAAATAACAGGCTCTAAGAACGGGAAGATAGCTGTGTTAAATTTAGAAGATAAAAAAGTGATTGTTGAGCAATTGTCAACGGTTGCAAGCGGCGCTCTGTCAGCAGTTGTTGCAGATTATCGTGGGCTTACGGTTTCTGCGATGAATGCATTACGGAAAACAGGTCGCAAAGCGGGCGTGAAAGTGGGCGTTTATCGCAACACACTTGCGCGCAGAGCATTGCAAAACACGGAGTTTGCTTGCCTTTCTGATGTGTTAGTGGGGCCGGTACTGATTTGTTTTTCGCAATCAGAGCCAGGTGCTGCCGCTCGTTTGTTTCGCGACTTCGAATTTGCAGAACAACTGACGGTGCGTGGGTTGGCACTGGGTGGCCAACTGTTACCACCGACACAATTGAAAGCAGTGGCAAGCTTGCCGACACGCGAAGAAGCATTGACACGTTTGGTTGTGGTATTGAAAGCACCCATCACCAAATTCGTGCGCACGTTGAACGAACCCGCCGCACAAACAGCGCGTGTGTTCCATGCCGTGGCAGAGCAAAAGAAAAAAGCAGCTTAGTAGTATTTAAATTTTAAAGAGGTAAGAAGATCATGACTCAAATTACAAAAGATCAAATATTGGAAGCCGTTGCAAACATGAGTGTGATGGATGTTTGCGATTTAGTGAGTGCGATGGAAGAAAAATTTGGTGTTTCTGCGGCAGCAGCTGTTGCCGTTGCAGGTCCTGCAACAGCGGGTGGTGCAGCAGCAGCAGAGGAAAAAACTGAATTTAATGTTATTATGACAAGCTTCGGCGCGAACAAGATCGAAGTGATCAAAGTGATTCGCGCGGTGACAGGCCTTGGATTGAAGGAAGCGAAAGATATGGTGGAAGCTGTCCCAGCCACTGTGAAGGAAAGTGTTGCAAAAGCAGAAGCGGAAGACGTTAAGAAGAAATTAACGGACGCAGGTGCGACCGTCGAAATAAAATAGTCACGCAAAAAATATCCCGGGCTACGATTTGTAGCGCCCGGGATTTTGTTTTTTTGAAAATGACACGAAAACGTACGAGGGCATTTTAAGATGGCAACGAAACGAGCGCGTGAGCAGAACGAACGTTATACAGTGACATCGGGATCCGAAAAAAAACGAGTCAGATTGCGTCTTGGCGACAGCCAACCTGAAGTGATGGAGACGCCTTATTTATTGGGCATTCAAATTGATTCGTACGAACAATTTTTACAGGCGAATATTTCCATCGAGAAGCGCGCTGATATCGGTTTGCACGCTGCATTTAAATCCGTTTTTCCCATTGAAAGTTATTCTGGCAACGCGCGTATCGAATATGTGTCCTATGATTTGGGCGAGCCGTTGTTTGATGTCAAAGAATGCAAATTGCGTGGGCTGACATTCGCATCCCCCATGAAAGTGAAAATGCGGTTAGTAATTTTTGATAAAGAAGCAGCAAAAGATCAAACCGTCATCAAATCTATTAAAGAACAAGACGTTTACATGGGCGAAGTTCCCTTAATGACAGAAACGGGAAGCTTGGTTATCAATGGCGTTGAGCGCGTTGTGGTATCACAATTGCATCGCTCACCCGGCGTGTTTTTCGAGCACGATAAAGGTAAAACGCATTCTTCCGGGAAATTATTGTATTCCGCGCGCATCATTCCTTATCGCGGCTCATGGTTAGATTTTGAATTTGATCCTAAAGATTGTATGTTTGTGCGCATTGATCGTCGCCGCAAATTGCCGGCCACAGTAATTTTGCGTGCACTGGGATATCAGCCCGAAGAAATTCTCGCACTGTTTTACGAAGCTAACTTATTTCGTTTTGAAAAAGATAAAATTATTTTGGAATTGGTGCCCAGCCGTTTGCGCGGTGAAGTGGCAGCGATGGATATTCTCGATGAAAAAGGTGGCGTAATTGTTGAAGCGAATCGCCGCATTTCGGCGCGACACATTCGCCGCATCGAACAAACTGGTATTAAAACACTGGAAGTAACGCCAGAATATTTGTTGGGCCGTCGTTTAGCAAAAACAATTGTGGATAAAGAAACGGGTGAAGTGATTGCAGAAGCTAATCAAGAAATCACCGCTGATTTATTGAAAAAATTGCATGACGCCAAAGTATCTGCGATCGACACGTTATACATTAACGAAATCGAACGCGGTGCTTACATTTCTGATACGTTAAAATTAGATACAGCGACATCAAAATTAGATGCGCTCATCGAAATTTATCGCATCATGCGTCCCGGTGAACCGCCCACCAAAGATTCCGCGGAAAGTTTATTTGAAAGTTTATTTTTCGCATCAGATCGTTACGATTTGTCTGCCGTTGGTCGCATGAAATTCAATCGTCGCGTGGGCAGAAAAGATTTAACGGGCCTTGGCACATTATCTAAAGAAGATATTGTTGCTGTGTTGCGCGTGTTGGTTAGTATTCGTGATGGTCAAGGTGATGTCGATGATATCGATCACTTGGGAAATCGTCGCGTGCGCAGCGTGGGTGAAATGACTGAAAATCAATTCCGCGTGGGATTGGTGCGCGTTGAACGTGCTGTTAAAGATCGCCTAAGTTTGGCGGACATCGACGTATTAATGCCGCAAGATTTGGTGAACTCAAAACCCGTGACTGCGGCGATCAAAGAATTTTTTGGATCCAGTCAGTTGTCACAATTCATGGATCAAAATAATCCATTGTCTGAAGTGACCCATAAACGTCGCGTTTCTGCCCTTGGGCCTGGTGGTTTGACGCGTGAACGCGCAGGGTTTGAAGTGCGTGACGTGCATCCTACGCATTACGGTCGCGTTTGCCCCATCGAAACACCAGAAGGTCCGAACATTGGTTTAATTAATTCGTTGTCCGTGTACGCGCGTACCAATCAATATGGATTTTTAGAAACACCGTATCGTCGCGTGACGGATGGTTGTGTCACCAATGAACTAGAATATTTGTCTGCCATCGAAGAAGGCGATTTTTATATTGCACAAGCGAATACCAACATGGATGCCAATGGTCGTTTGTTGGATCAACTGATTTCCGCTCGTCACAAAGGCGAATTTACATTGACTACACCCGATCGCGTGAATTTCATGGACGTTTCTCCGCGACAAATTGTGTCGGTTGCCGCAGCATTGATTCCATTTTTGGAACATGATGATGCTAACCGTGCGTTGATGGGCTCTAACATGCAACGTCAAGCAGTGCCGACGATTTGTCCTGAAAAACCGTTGGTTGGAACCGGAATGGAACGTTTGGTTGCCGTGGATTCTGGTGTGACGGTTGCAGCGAAACGCCCCGGTGTTGTTGAAGCGGTCGATGCATCTCGCATCGTTGTGCGCGCTGATGCAAAAGCATTGCGTGACAATGAAGACATTGGTATCGACATTTACAATCTCACGAAATACACGCGCTCCAATCAAAACACGTGTATCAATCAGCGTCCGATTGTTAACGTCGGTGATCACGTGCAAAAAAGTGACGTATTGGCCGACGGTCCATCTACTGATTTGGGTGAATTATCGTTGGGCCAAAATCTCATGGTTGCATTTATGCCGTGGAATGGTTACAACTTTGAAGATTCCATTTTAATTTCTGAAAAATTAGTAATAGATGATCGCTTTACTTCCATTCACATTCAAGATTTGACGTGTATTTCTCGCGACACCAAATTAGGCGCTGAAGAAGTCACCGCAGATATTCCCAATGTGGGCGAAGGTGCGCTATCGAAATTGGATGAGTCCGGTATCGTTTATATCGGTGCCGAAGTGAATCCTGGCGATATTTTGGTTGGTAAAGTGACGCCCAAAGGCGAAACACAATTAACGCCAGAAGAAAAACTATTGCGCGCGATTTTCGGCGAAAAAGCGTCAGACGTTAAGGATTCTTCGTTGCGTGTGCCGCCTGGTGTGAATGGCACCGTCATCGACGTGCGCGTGTTTACGCGCGACGGCGTGAAAAAAGATGCGCGTGCGATGCAAGTGGAAGAAGAACAATTGGTGCAAGTGCAAAAAGATTTGGATGCGGAATTGCGCATCCGCGAAGACGCATTATTTCTTTCGCTCGAAAAATTATTGATCGACAAAGTGGTCGATGGCGGTCCTGATAAATTAAAAGCAGGATCGAAAGTCACGGAAACATATTTGAAATTACTGTCGCGTGACAAATGGTTTTCGATTCGCTGCAAAGATGATAAAACCAACCAACGATTAGAAGCGTCGCATCAACAATACGAATTGTTACACAAAGAACGCGATGCGAAATTAAAATCCATGCGCAATAAGTTGACGCAGGGCGATGATTTAGCGCCCGGCGTGATTAAAATTGTGAAAGTGTATTTGGCGGTGAAGCGTCGTATTCAGCCTGGCGATAAAATGGCAGGTCGTCACGGAAACAAAGGCGTTATTTCTACGATTGTGCCCGTAGAAGATATGCCACACTTGGAAGATGGTACACCAGTGGATATCGTGCTGAATCCGCTCGGCGTTCCCTCTCGTATGAACGTCGGTCAGGTGTTAGAAACTCACTTGGGTTGGGCAGCGAAAGGCATGGGTTATAAAATCGGCGCGTTGCTGAAACATCAAGCATCAATTAAATCGATTCGTGATTATTTGTCAGTTGTGTATAACACGAGCCTCAGCCAAAAACTTAACGTTGATGCATTGTCCGATAAAGAAGTGATGGAATTGGCGCACAATTTAAAAGAAGGCGTACCGGTTGCAACACCCGTATTTGATGGCGCGAGCGAAACAGAAATTAAAAATTTATTGAAGATGGCGGAGTTACCGGAATCGGGACAAACCATTTTGTACGATGGCCGCACTGGAAGACAATTTTCACGTCCGGTGACTGTTGGCTACATGTATATGCTGAAATTAAATCATTTGGTAGATGATAAGATGCATGCGCGTTCTACGGGTTCGTATAGTTTGGTAACACAACAACCGCTCGGTGGTAAGGCGCAATTTGGTGGTCAACGATTCGGGGAAATGGAAGTGTGGGCGCTCGAAGCTTACGGTGCTGCTTACACACTGCAAGAAATGTTGACGGTGAAATCCGACGATGTGAATGGCCGTACACGCATGTATAAAAACATTGTGGATGGCGATCATCGCATGGATGCTGGTATGCCAGAATCGTTTAACGTGTTGGTCAAAGAAATTCGATCGCTTTGTATTGATATTGATTTGGAATCCGAATAGTTGTGATGTCGCGAGGGTACTACTTTGAATATTTTAAATGTAGCAAAAAACTTATTAAGACAAGCAAGATCTAGACGCTCGACGGAGTTTGATGCGTTACGCATTAAATTGGCGTCGCCGGAAGAAATTCGCGCGTGGTCGTACGGTGAAGTGCGAAAACCCGAAACAATTAACTATCGTACGTTCAAACCGGAGCGTGATGGATTATTTTGTGCGAAAATTTTCGGGCCAATCAAAGATTACGAATGCTTGTGCGGAAAATACAAACGTTTAAAACATCGCGGTGTTGTTTGCGAAAAATGCGGTGTTGAAGTGACGCTCGCGAAAGTGCGTCGCGAACGCATGGGTCATATCGAATTGTCTTGCCCCGTAGCGCACATCTGGTATCTCAAATCATTGCCATCTCGTATCGGCGCCATTTTAGATATGCCACTGCGCGACATTGAACGCGTTTTATATTTCGAAGCCTACGTCATTACCGAAGCAGGTGCGACAAATTTAACTGTCGGTCAATTACTCACAGAAGAAGCGTATTTGGATGCATTGGAAGAATACGGCGATGAATTTGAAGCGTTGATGGGCGCTGAAGCGGTTAAAAAATTATTGCAACGCATTCATCTGGACGAACAAATTACGGCGCTTCACGAAGAATTACCCAAAACTACTTCAGAAACGAAAATTAAAAAAATTACGAAGCGATTAAAAGTGTTGTCTGCATTCAAAATATCTGGCAATCGTCCCGAGTGGATGATCATGGATGTGTTGCCGGTGTTGCCCGCCGATTTGCGTCCGCTGGTTCCGCTGGATGGCGGTCGTTTTGCGACATCCGATTTAAATGATTTATATCGTCGTGTCATCAATCGCAATAATCGATTGAAGCGTTTGTTAGAATTAAATGCGCCCGACATTATTGTTCGCAACGAAAAAAGAATGCTGCAAGAAGCGGTGGATGCATTGCTAGATAATGGCCGTCGCGGTCGCGCAATTTTGGGATCGAACAAACGTCCGCTGAAATCATTGGCGGATATGATCAAGGGTAAATCTGGACGTTTTCGTCAAAATTTATTGGGTAAACGCGTCGATTATTCTGGCCGTTCTGTGATCGTTGTTGGCCCCAGCTTGAAATTGCATCAATGCGGTTTGCCGAAAAAAATGGCGCTAGAATTATTTAAACCATTTATTTATAGCAAATTACAACGCCGCGATTTGGCGACCACCATCAAAGCAGCGAAGAAAATGGTGGAAATGGAAGTACCAGAAGTGTGGGATATTCTCGAAGAAGTGATTCGCGAGCATCCCGTGCTTCTCAATCGCGCACCGACACTGCACCGTCTGGGTATTCAAGCATTTGAACCCATTTTAGTGGAAGGCAAAGCGATTCAATTGCATCCACTCGTTTGTACCGCATATAACGCCGACTTTGACGGTGATCAAATGGCTGTGCACGTTCCATTAACATTGGAAGCACAATTGGAAGCGCGTTCATTGATGATGTCAACGAACAACGTGTTGCATCCAGCGAATGGTGATCCCGTGATTGTGCCGACGCAAGACGTTGTCCTCGGTTTGTATTACATGACACGTGATTGCGTGAATGCGAAAGGCGAAGGCATGGTTTTTGCGGACGCAGATGAAGTGATTCGTGCGTATGAAAGTGGTCACGTTGATTTGCAAGCGAAAATAAAAGCGCGCATTTTTGAAGTGAAATTTGATCCCAAAACAAAAACAACTGGCGAAAAAACCATGATTGTGGATACGACGGTTGGTCGCGTGTTGTTGTGGCGCGTCGTTCCCAAAGGCTTGGTGTTTGATCTCATCAACAAAGCGATGACGAAAAAAGCGGTGTCGCGTTTGCTTGATGTCAGCTACCGTAATTTGGGATTGAAAGAAACCGTTATTTTTGCAGATCAATTGATGTATACCGGCTATCGTTATGCAACATATTCGGGTATTTCCATCGGCATTAATGATTTGGTTGTTCCTGCAAGCAAGCAAAAATTAATTTCGGAAGCAGAAGATGAAGTGCGCGAAATTGAAAAACAATTCGCTTCTGGTTTGGTCACGCAAGGTGAACGTTACAATAAAGTCATCGATATTTGGTCGCATGCGAATGAACAAGTTGCCAAAGCGATGATGGAAAAATTGGCAACGGAAGCGGTAAAAGATGCGAAGGGTAATCTCGTTCAGCAAACCTCATTCAATTCAATTTACATGATGTCTGATTCTGGTGCGCGGGGCTCTGCCGCACAAATTCGTCAGTTGTCTGGTATGCGGGGTTTGATGTCGAAACCCGACAGCACCATTATTGAAACGCCAATCACTGCAAATTTCCGTGAAGGGCTAAACGTGTTGCAATATTTTATTTCAACACACGGTGCGCGCAAAGGGTTAGCAGATACTGCATTGAAAACGGCGAACTCCGGTTATTTAACACGTCGTTTGGTGGATGTGGCGCAAGATCTCGTCATCACCGATATTGATTGCGGCACGAAACAAGGTCTCGAAATGAAGCCACACATTGAAGGCGGTGATATTGTTGAGCCGTTGAAAGAACGTGTATTGGGCCGTGTGTTGGCTGAATCCGTCAAAGATCCTAAAACGGGCGAAGTATTATTTCCTGAAGGCACGTTGATCGATGAACAATCCGCTGAGTTACTTGAACAACATAGTGTTGATCGCGTGATGGTGCGTTCCGCCATCATGTGTGATGCGACTTACGGTGTTTGCGCAAGTTGTTATGGTCGTGATTTGGCACGCGGGCATTTGGTGAATGTGGGCGAAGCCGTCGGTGTTGTGGCAGCGCAATCCATCGGTGAACCCGGCACACAATTAACCATGCGTACCTTCCATATCGGTGGTGCGGCATCTCGTGCGACAGCAACGAGCAACGTGCAAGTAAAAACGGATGGTGTTGTGAAATTAAGCAACATGAAAACGGTGCAAAACAGCGCTGGTCAATTGGTCACTGTGTCGCGCTCCGGTGAATTAATTATTTATGATGAAGCATCTGGTGTTGAACGCGAACAATATAAATTGCCTTACGGCGCGACGTTATCTGTCGTCGATGCTGGTAAAGTAAAAGCGGGACAAATTGTCGCGCAGTGGGATCCGCACACTCACCCCATCGTCACTGAAGTGGGTGGAAAAATTCAATTCGTGGATTTGGTGGATGGTGTGACGATGAAACGTCAAACCGACGAATTAACTGGCTTAAGTAGCATCGTGGTCGCTGGTTCCAAGCAACGCGGGCCAAGCGGTCGCGAAATGCGCGCGATGGTGAAACTGGTGGACAAAAAAGGCGATGACATTACGCTCGCCGGCGGGAAAGTGCCTGCACAATATTATTTGCCTGAAGGCACATTCCTTGGAAAAGAAGATGGCGCTGACGTGTCTGTCGGTGATGTGATTGCGCGTATTCCGCAAGAAACATCAAAAACGCGTGACATCACTGGTGGTTTGCCCCGCGTGGCTGATTTGTTTGAAGCACGCAAACCCAAAGATGCTGCGATTCTCGCTGAAATCTCAGGTGTTGTGAGCTTTGGTAAAGAAACCAAAGACAAAGGTCGCTTGGTGATTACTGCGTCGGATGGTTCTACATTTGAAGCGTTGATTCCCAAATGGCGTCGCGTCAACGTATTCGAGGGTGAATCGGTTGAAAGAGGTGAAGTGATTGCTGACGGCCCGATTGATCCACACGATATTTTGCGTTTGCTCGGCGTGAGTGCGCTTGCGAATTATATCGTCAATGAAGTGCAAGATGTGTATCGTTTGCAAGGCGTAAAGATCAACGACAAACACATCGAAGTGATTGTGCGACAAATGCTGCGCAAGGTAATGATACTTGAGCCGAATGATTCAGGGTTTTTGAAAGGTGAGCAAATAGAATATATTGAGCTTAGATTGGTGAATGCGAAAATCGCAAGAGAAAATAAATTGCGCGCGACTTATTTGCCCCTGTTGCTCGGCATCACTAAAGCATCCTTAGCAACGGAATCTTTTATTTCGGCAGCATCATTCCAGGAAACAACGCGCGTGTTAACGGGCGCTTCTGTTGCTGGAAAACGAGATGAATTGCGTGGTTTAAAAGAAAACGTCATCGTGGGTCGTCTGATTCCAGCAGGAACAGGTTATGCTTATCACGAAAAACGTCGTATGAAAAGGCAAGCAGTTTTGGCGGAGCCGACAGAAGCAGAAATTACTAAGACCGTGACTGCAATAGAAGTGGAGCAAGCCTTGAGTGAAGCGCTCAAGTCTTCTGAAAAGGAAACAGGAGCATTGTAAGAAGCACATGGAAAATGAGAGTCGTTCGCTCGTGAACCAGGTGCGTTCTGTATGTATTTTACGTATTTTACTGAAATTTCAGCAAAACTTGCTTGACACGCATGGCTCGGTTTCTTTAGAATTCCCGATCCGCGAATTTTGAACGCGATTATTTTTTTGGAGAAAAAATGGCGAGAATTAATCAGCTGGTGAGAAAACCGCGTCGCATGCGGGTTCAAAAAACGAATGTACCAGCGTTAGCTGGTTGTCCACAGCGTCGTGGTGTGTGCACGCGCGTGTACACCACCACACCGAAAAAACCGAACTCCGCATTGCGTAAAGTTGCGCGGGTCCGTGTCACCAATGGTAGTGAAGTTACCGCTTACATTGGTGGTGAAGGTCACAACTTGCAAGAACACTCCGTCGTGTTGATTCGTGGTGGTCGTGTAAAGGATTTACCCGGTGTGCGTTATCACGTAGTGCGCGGTAGTTTGGATATCGCGGGTGTTGCAGGTCGCAAACGTGGTCGCTCGAAATATGGTGCGAAACGACCTAAAGAATAGATAGCGCAGAAGCACGTGCGTAAGCAAGTGCATAAATGAGCAAAGAGCCGCGCGCGTAAGCAAGCGGTAATAAAAAGCAAAGAAGCACGCGCAAAGCGATAGCGGAGCAAGTGCGTCTAAGTAAAAAAGAAGCATGCGCGTAAGCAAGCGATATTTATAAGCAAGCGATATTTAAAAGTGCATATTGGAGAACGAGACAATGGCAAGACGTAAAGCTGCCCCAAAAAGAGAAATTCTGCCGGATCCGCTTTTTAAAAGCAAAATTCTCGCAAAATTTGTAAACACGGTGATGCGTGAAGGAAAAAAATCCGTTGCTGAAAAAGCGGTGTATGGCGCATTGGATCATGTAGTGAAACAACTTAAAAAAGCAAACAAGCTCACAGTGGCCACTGAAAATCGCGATGAAGAAAGTGGCGAAAGTGCAAATGCAAAAAGCGCTAGCGCAGCCGCAAAACCAACGGGCGATATTCGCACAGACGAACTGTCACGCACTGCTGCGCTGAACGCATTCAAGTCAGCCATCGAAAATGTAATGCCAACGGTCGAAGTGAAATCTCGTCGCGTTGGGGGTTCCACTTATCAAGTACCCGTTGAAATTCGCGCTGCGAGACGTTCCACATTGGCCATGCGCTGGCTCGTGGAATACGCGAATAGTCGCAATGAAAAAACAATGGTGATTCGTTTGGGAAATGAAATTCTAGACGCGATCGAGGGGCGTGGCGGCGCTGTGAAAAAACGTGAAGATGTGCATCGCATGGCGAAAGCCAACCAAGCGTTCGCGCATTATCGGTGGTAATGATATATGCCAAGAGCAACCCCATTACAACAAACACGCAACATTGGCATCATAGCTCACATCGATGCAGGTAAAACGACGACAACAGAACGTATTTTGTATTACACCGGCGTGTCCCACAAAATGGGTGAAGTGCATGAAGGCAGTGCCGTCATGGATTGGATGGAGCAGGAACAAGAGCGCGGCATCACCATTACTTCCGCCGCAACCACTTGCTATTGGCAAGGCATGGATAAACAGTTTCCCAAATATCGCATCAATATCATTGATACACCTGGTCACGTCGATTTCACTATTGAAGTAGAACGTTCATTACGTGTGCTAGATGGTGCCGTGGGTGTGTTTTGTTCTGTCGGTGGTGTTGAGCCGCAAAGTGAAACGGTGTGGCGTCAAGCAAATAAATATCACGTACCGAGATTGGCATTCGTTAATAAAATGGATCGCTCTGGTGCAAATTTTTTGCGCGTGGTTGGGCAAATTGAAAAACGGTTGCGCGGCAATCCTGTCGTGATGCAATTGCCCATTGGCGCAGAAGAAGAATTCAAAGGGGTCGTCGATTTAATTCGCATGAAAGCAATTTTTTGGAACGAAGCAGATTCAGGCATGACCTATGAATTAAAAGACATACCCGCAGACATGCAGGCTGATTGCAAAATGTGGCGAGAAAAAATGATTGAAGCTGCTGCAGAATCCAATGATGCATTGATGGGAAAATATTTAGAGACAGGTGAATTAACTGTCGAAGAAATCAAGCAAGGCATTCGCGCGCGCACATTAAAAAATGAAATCGTTCCTGTTTTTTGCGGCTCAGCATTTAAAAATAAAGGCGTTCAGGCCGTGTTAGATGCGGTAGTGGAATTTTTGCCATCGCCTAATGATGTCCCGCCAATTATGGGCGTCAGCGAAAAAGGTGCTGAAGATTCACGCAAAGCCGATGACGCTGCGCCATTTTCAGCGTTGGCGTTTAAAATTATGACAGATCCATTTGTGGGAACATTAACTTTTGTGCGCGCGTATTCGGGTGCTGCAAAAACAGGCGATTCTGTTTTTAACCCAGTGAAAGACAAAAAAGAACGTATCGGCCGTATTTTGCAAATGCACGCGAACACGCGAGAAGAACTCAAAGAAATTTATTCTGGCGATATTGTGGCATTAGTTGGCATGAAAAATGTTACTACGGGTGACACGTTGTGTGACATTGATAAAGTGATCACATTGGAGCGCATGGAATTTCCTGAACCGGTTATTTCTGTTGCAGTTGAGCCAAAAACAAAAGTGGATCAAGAAAAAATGGGCGTGGCGCTGGGAAAATTAGCGCAAGAAGACCCTTCGTTTCGTGTGCACACCGATGAAGAAACGGGTCAAACCATTATTTCAGGAATGGGTGAACTTCACCTTGAAATTATTGTCGATCGTATGTTGCGCGAATTTAAAGTCGAAGCGAACGTAGGTAAACCGCAAGTTGCTTATCGCGAAACAATCAAAAAACAAGTGGAGCAAGAAGGAAAATACATTCGTCAAACCGGTGGTCGTGGTCAATACGGTCACGTTTGGTTGCGCATCGAGCCTAAACCGCTGGGTGAAGGTTTTGAATTCGTGAATGAAGTCGTTGGTGGCGCTATTCCCAGAGAGTACATTCCCGCTGTTGAAAAAGGAATTAAAGAACAAATGGAAAATGGTGTCATAGCAGGGTATCCTGTGGTCGACGTCAAGGTCGCATTGTTCGATGGTTCTTATCACGATGTTGACTCTAGCGAGATGGCGTTTAAAATTGCAGGTTCCATGTGCTTTAAGGATGCGGCGAAGAAGGCGGGCGCCGTGTTGCTTGAACCAATCATGAAAGTAGAAGTGGTCACGCCAGAAGATTACATGGGTGATGTTGTTGGTGACCTCAATCGTCGTCGCGGTGTTATTCAAGGGATGGATGAAGGTCCGTCTGGCAAGATTGTAGACGCTGAAGTGCCTTTGGCAGAAATGTTTGGGTACGCAACCGATGTTCGCTCAATGAGCCAAGGTCGCGCGACTTACACAATGGAATTTTTGAAGTATGCTGAAGCGCCGGCTAGCATTGCTGAGGCAATTATTAAGAAAAACGCAGATAGAGATAAACGCTAATACTAATATTATTCGATAAAAAAGGGGTAAGTCATGTCAAAAGAAAAATTCGTCCGAGATAAAGAACACGTCAACGTCGGCACCATCGGTCACGTCGATCATGGTAAAACTACGCTCACTG
>MGXR01000015.1 GCA_001801425.1 Gammaproteobacteria bacterium RIFCSPHIGHO2_02_FULL_42_43 | reverse complement strand
CCAGTGGCACCTTTTAAGGTAGTCTGAATTTTTACTGAAAGAAATCGCATTTTGAAATGAAATGAGTATAGTCGGGGAGTTTTGTTTATGTGGCGATCATTTTATGTAGCGCTGTTTACTGGCTTGGTTGAATTTGCTTTGATGGAAAGTGCATATGCTATTCCTCAGTGCACAGCTCCTGCCGTTGCCTATCAAACTGGAAAAAAGGTGTATGTCGCATCTCAGATGGGTGCTACTCCTTGTGGTTTAATCAGCGGCGCTCAAGGTTCCGTTCCCCAACAAAATTTTTCAACTAGCGCTAGTACCGCATTGTTGCCACGGAAGATACCCACTGGCGCTTGTTACGCTGCTCTTGTTGGCACGTTGGGGACGACGCTTAAATATAATCAGGGATATTCTGGGCAGTTTATTGTTAACGCGAACAACGATCTGACTTGTTTTTCACTTTTTTCATTTTTAACCCCTAAAACAACGCTGACGCGGGGAAAGTTTACTAGTAAACGCACATCAATGCAGTGGAATAGTAGTAATAATGGAGGTACGCTGAGTTGGTCGTCACCAAACGGCGATTATTCGAAGAATATTACTTATACCGCCACCATTTTACCGATCACACATAGCGAAACAATTTATGTTAATGAAGGAACGACTACGGCAACATTGAATAATTTGCAAACTACCCCTGACACGAGTTACGCGATTTCAATCGTTGCAATTGATCCTGGCGCGACAAATAGCGGAAAATTAATTCTCCATACAACCATTCAGATCAACTGATTGTCTATAGTACGCACAAGGAGCCGCAAAATCTCCAGCTCCTCCCGCTTTCAAAAGAATTTTCATCTTTGGGTGATCTTGAATGATAATTTGTTTCGAAAATGCTCATTGACTGGCGTGTCAACTGCGCTTTTCTCAACAAATTATCATTCAACCTCACCCTAAATCTGAAAATTTAAGTTAATCAACCTTCAGAGCGGGAACTGCCGCAAAATCTCCATCCAGATTTTTTTAAACGATTTATCTTTTGTGCTATGATTTCCCCAGTTTTGAAAAACCTCGAGGGAAAAATCATGAGCATGTTAAACGAATTACAACTAACGATGACGGAATTAACTGCGCGCGGAAAAGGTCTTTTGGCGGCGGATGAGAGTGCGGCGACGATCACCAAACGTTTGCAAGCGGTTGGGGTTGAATCTAGCGAAGAAAATCGTCGTGCATATCGAAATCTGTTGCTCACAACGCCGGATTTGAATAAATACATCAGCGGCGTGATTTTATTTGAAGAAACGCTCTCGCAAAAAACGGATACCGGTGTTTTATTTCCTGATTGGTTGAAAAAAGTGGGCATCGTGCCCGGCATCAAAGTTGACAAAGGGTTAACGCCGTGGAGTTCGACAAACCCAGAGCAGGTCACGCAAGGATTGGATGGATTAGCAGAACGTTTGCAAAAATATAAATCGCAGGGTGCGCGTTTTGCCAAATGGCGCGCGGTGTATTCGGTTGGAGAACATTCGCCATTCAAGGGTGTCAATTCATTCAACGCAATTGGTTTAGCGCGTTACGCACAATTGTGTCAAGACAACGGCATCGTGCCGATTATCGAACCTGAAATTTTAATTGATGGTGCGCACACGATTGAACAATGTGAAAAAGTGAGCGAAAAAGTATTGATTAAAGTATTTAAAGCACTGCGCAAATATAGCGTAGTCGTGGAATATATCGTTTTAAAACCGAGTATGGTGATTGCCGGAAAAAAATGCGCGAAGCAATCGAGTGTCGATGCAGTGGCGCAAGCAACGTTGCGTGTATTAAAACGCACGGTGCCAGCTGCAGTGCCCACGATTAATTTTTTATCGGGCGGTCAAACGCCGGTGCAAGCGACACAACATTTGCAAGCGATGAATGCGGCAGGTCCCTTGCCGTGGCATTTGAGTTTTTCATACGCGCGTGCGTTGCAAGAACCTTGCTTGGATGCGTGGCGTGGTAAAGCAGAAAATGTGGCAACAGCACAAGCCGTGTTACTGAATCGCGCTAAGCTTAATTCGCTGGCGTCATTGGCGCAATACAAAGAAGAAGCGTGCGTGTAAGTATGGGCTGATTTTTTATTGCATGTTAGCAGCAATTCCCGGCGAATGCTTTGGTTGACTCAAATTTTCAGATTTGGGCCGAGGTTGGACGATAATTCATTGAGAAAAGCGCAGTTGACACGACAGTCAATGAGCATTTTCGAAATGAATTATCGTTCAAGATCGGCCAAAGATGAAAATTTTTTGTTCGCCAGAAATTTCTGGCATGTTAGACTAAGTACTCACGTGATGTGCTGAGGGATGACATGCGTTTCGCTCGGATCGCCAAATTAACATTTTGTCTTGCGACTGTTGCTGCAACTGCATGCTTTGCTGTCACCGTTTCTTCCGCGCCAATTCAAGCTGCTGTCGTACCACCACCCACCACTGTTGCTCCACCACCTATTTCAATGTTGCAAACTTGGAATCTCAAAGACGCCGATATTCGAGCTGTTATTCAAACTGTTTCACTATTAACTGGCCAAACATTTCTGGTTGATCCGCGCGTGCAAGGCAAAATTACGCTGATTTCACAAAAACCCATGACATCGGATGAGTTAAAGCAAGTATTTCTGTCGATGCTGCAATTGTTGCATTTTTCGGCGATACCAGCGGGCGATGTCACGAAAATTGTGCCAGCGGCTGACGCGAATATTGAATCGCGGCAGATCGCGACGGGCAAAAATCCGGGTGAGGGCGATGAAGTGGTGGTTCGCATTATTCCCGTGAGTCACATATCCGCAATGGAATTGGTTCCGGTGCTGCGCCCCTTGATGTCACTAACCGCCAGTGTTACTGCTTACATGCCATCGAATTCGCTGATTTTAGCGGGCAGTGCGAGCAACATCGAGCGATTAGCTAAACTCACGCGTCAAATGGATGTCGCGAACGCAACACCGGTTGCCGTGGTGCATTTGCAATTTGCGAATGCGAAAAGAGTGGTGGGCGTTATTCAAAAATTACAAAATGCAGCCGGTGTGCAACCCGGTGCGCAAAATGCCGTGTTATCTGCTGACGAAGAAGACAATAGTATTTTATTGAGCGGTAATTTAGCGAATCAATTAATGATGCGCAATTTAATTCGCAAATTGGATCAACCCGGCGCGGGCGGTGATGATACACAAGTGGTGTCACTTAATTATTTATCCGCGAAAAAATTAGCGCCGATATTAGCAAAAATTGCATCGGGCATGAGCAGTGCTGCGCAATCTGCAACAAGCGATGGAAAAAATAGCAATGCGAGCACAAGCTCAACCGCATTGGGTGGCAGTGGTGATATTTCGGTGCAAGCTGAAGAAAGTGATAACGCAATCGTGATGCATGCGCCTCGATCGATGTTGAGTAGTTTGAAACGCGTCATTCAAGAATTAGATCATCATCCGCAGGAAGTATTGGTTGAAGCCATCATCGTGAAAATTGATGAAAATGTGCTGAATAAATTGGGTATTGTGTGGGGAACGCCAAGTGATAATTTGGTGAATCCGTCTGCAGCACCCTCTAGTTTTACAACGACTGACACATCCAACACATCCAGTTCTTTGTTGATGAGTTCCAACAATGTGTTTGCGATGCAATTGAATCACAGCAATGGCATTGGATTTTTGCCGAGTAATAATTTGGTTGCGTTGTTGCATGCGTTAAAAACGAATGGTTCTGCCGATGTATTGTCAACGCCATCCGTCGTTGTATTAAATAATCAAAAAGCATTAATTTCCGATGGACAAAATTTAGGAGTATTTAATCGATCGTATCAGGGGGTGAATGCAACACCCGGCGTAACCGACAGCTCTATTTCTCCGTATAACGTCTACGAACGCACCGACGTAGCACTCAGTTTAAATGTGACACCGCACATCAGCCCCAACAACATGATTCAATTAATGTTGAAACAAGAAGATGATTCGGTGGCTTCTGGCAGCAGCACCGGCAATCCGATTTTGAATAAGAGCAAGATCAATACGTCCGTGTTAGTGCACAGTGGCGATATTTTGGTGTTGGGTGGATTGATTGATAATGAAGATGAAAAAACCGTGCAAAAACTGCCTATTTTAGGCGATATTCCAATCTTGGGGCATTTGTTCCGCTATGATACGCACACGATGCGAAAGAAAAGTTTGATGGTATTTATTCGCCCCATCATCATGTCGAAATCGCTTGCCAAAGCGCAAACGATGAACCGTTATAAATATATTCGTCATCGCGAAATCCAAGTAGCGACGACGCCTGCTTCGCAAATCAAAATGCCCATGCTGCCAGAAATTCAAAAAACAACGGTGAAATTACCAGGCCCTGTTGCCAGCATGGAATTGCCACCACCTGCACGTGAATAAGTATGAACACAGAAATTCATTCAGCACGCCGCTTACCGTTTCAATTTGCCAAACGTCATCGCGTATTTTTAAAATCTGAAGATAAAAATCAAGCAGAAATTTGTTATTTGGATTCCGTCACGCCAGAAACGTTGATTGAATTGCGCCGCTTTTTTCAAAAACCGTTGCGATTTATTTTAGTTTCTAGCAATGATTTTGAAGCGCTGCTTTCGCGCGCCTATGAAACAACCACTTCTTCTGCGATGGCAGCGATGAGCAACATTGAAGAAGATGTTGATTTGCAAACCATGATGGCATCGATGCCAAAAACCACCGATTTATTGGAAACTGAAAATGATGCGCCGGTGATTCGCTTAATCAATGCGATTTTAACGCAAGCAATCAAACAATCCGCATCCGATATTCATTTTGAAACATTTAATGAAAAATTGGCGGTGCGATTTCGCATTGACGGTGTGTTGCGCGAAGTGTTGGAGCCGCCGCGCGCGTTGGCGCCGCTACTAACGTCGCGCGTGAAAGTCATGTCAAAATTGGATATTGCTGAAAAACGTTTACCGCAAGACGGACGCATTTCATTAAAAATTGCAGGGCGTTCGGTGGATGTGCGGGTTTCAACAATTCCAACACAGCATGGCGAACGCATTGTGTTGCGATTATTGGATCAAGCGTCTGCTCCATTAGATTTAACCAAATTAGGCATGAGCGAAAAAACATTAGCAGTAACCAAAAAATTAATTGAAAGGCCGCACGGTATTTTATTAATGACGGGACCGACGGGTTCTGGCAAAACAACAACGCTATACGCTATTTTAACGGCATTAAATGACGTGTCTCGCAATATTTTAACCGTAGAAGATCCCATCGAATATTATTTGCCGGGTATCGGGCAAACGCAGGTGAATACCAAAATTGGCATGACGTTTGCGCGTGGGTTGCGTGCGATTTTGCGTCAAGATCCCGATATTGTGATGGTTGGTGAAATTCGTGATTTGGAAACGGTGGAGATGGCGATTCAGGCGAGTTTAACGGGACATTTGGTGTTATCGACATTGCACACCAATACCGCAATTGGTGCGATTGCGCGGCTGCGTGATATGGGAGCGGAATCTTTTTTATTAGCTTCAACCATTATCGGCGTTGCAGCACAACGGTTGGTACGCGTGCTGTGTTCGCAGTGCAAACGAAAAGAAACAGCGGATGATGCCATGAAAAAAATATTATGCGTTGCTGATTTGAATGCACCAGTTGATATTTATTTTCCAGTCGGCTGTGATCAGTGTGGACAAACCGGTTATCGTGGTCGCACCAGTATTTATGAAGTGGTTGCCATCGATGAAAAATTACATGCCATGATTCATCGCAATGACAGCGAAGCAGACATGGAAGCGCACGCACGACAATTTTCCGACAGCATGCGCCAAGATGGTTTTCGAAAAGTGATGCTGGGTGAGACAACACTCGAAGAGGTACTGCGCGTCACTGCAGAGGACTGATTATGACCGCATTTCAATACACCGCCCTAAACCCCCAAGGCAAACGCATCAAAGGCGTTGCCGAAGGTGATTCTGCGCGCAACGTTCGTCAACAATTACGCGATAAACAATTAACGCCGCTCACTGTTGATATTATTTCTGAAAAAAAATCGGAAACCACCACGCAAAAAAAATCATTATTTCAATTTCATTCTCGAAAATTATCCCCATCGGATTTATCGCTTGTAACAAGACAAATGGCGACACTATTGCACGCCGGTATTCCGGTAGATGAAGTGTTGACGGCTGTTTCAGAACAGGCAGAAAAACAAGCCGCGAAAGAAATTTTATTGGGTGTGCGCGCAAAAGTGTTGGAAGGTTATTCGTTGGCTGATGGCATGCAAGATTTCCCCGGCGCATTTCCTGCATTATATCGCACAACGGTTGCGGCAGGTGAGCGTTCAGGAAAATTAGATTTAGTGTTAGAACAATTGGCGGAATATACCGAAAAACAACATTACATTCGTCAGAAAATAAAACAAGCGATGATTTATCCCATCATGATGATGTGTGTTTCTATTAGTATCGTCGTATTTTTGTTGATTTATGTCGTGCCAAAAATTATTGCGGTGTTTAGTCAAACCAATCAGGTGTTACCACTCTCCACCAAAATTTTAATTGACATCAGTGAATTTGTGCAGCACCAAGGCTGGTATGTGTTGATTGCAATTATTATTTTTATCATCGTCTGGATGCGAATGCTTAGGCAAAAATCATTTCGTCGCAAAGTGCAACTGCTCATTTTGAAACTGCCGGTGTTGGGTCGCGCAGTTAGAACGATTAATGGTGCTCGATTTGGTCGAACGCTCGGTATTTTAAATGCGGCATCCGTGCCGATTTTGGAAGCCATGCAGGCGGCGTGTCAATTGGTAAAACCTATTCCCATGTCGGAAAAAATTGAAGAGGCGATTGTGAAAGTGCGCGAAGGAAGTCCGATTCATATCGCGCTGCACAAAACAAATTTTTTCGCGCCGATGTTTATTCATTTAGTGGCAAGTGGTGAAGCAAGCGGGCAAATCGATGCGATGTTGGAAAAATCCGCCAATTATTTGGAAAAAGATGTGGAGGGGTTAATTCAAACCGTGTTGACGTTGTTTGAACCCTTCATGATTATTGTAATGGGTGGTATCGTATTATATATCGTTTTGGCAATTATGTTGCCGATATTTGCGCTGGATCAAGTGTCGTGAGGAAAAGAATATGATGCATTCAATGAAAATAAAATCGCGTGCGTTTACGTTGATTGAAGTGATGGTGGTGGTTATGATCATTGCTATTTTAGCGGCAATTATTGTTCCGCGTATTTTGCAACGCCCCGAGCAAGCGCGCTTGACTGCAGTGCAACAAGATATTTTGTCGATACAAAATGCGATGGCGTTATACAAATTGGATAATGGTTTTTATCCGTCGACGAGTCAAGGTATTGCTGCACTCGTGAAAAAGCCTGATAGTTCGCCGGTGCCGAGTAATTGGACTTCCGGTGGATATTTGAAAAAGATTCCGCTCGATCCTTGGCAACAACCGTATCATTATCTGCGTCCAGGAAAACACGGTAGCATTGATATTTGGTCAGATGGCCCGCCAGATACTAATCCGAAACAACCCATTGGAAATTGGGATGTTGAGCAGTAGATCGCGCGTTCGCTCATCGGGTTTTACTTTAATCGAAATTCTTGTTGTTCTCGTTATTATTGCGATTATCACCGCAGTGACGGTGCTTGCTTTTGGGCAATTTGGTCGCGGGCGTCGAGAAAAAATGATCATCAATACTTTTTCGCGTGCGATTCAAGCCGCACATCAACAATCCATTTTGACATCGACGGCATTGGGATTGGGAATTAACGCAAACGGTTATCAATTTTATCAATATCAATTGCCGTGGAATCAAACGCAAGGCACTTGGCATCGCTTGGCGGCGCGTAGTTTGTCAAACCCGACAGCATTTCATAATGTCTTTCACGTGCATGTGTTATCGATTGCGCATTTTGATGAGAAAAATAAAACAGCAGCAGTGCCCACTATTTTATTTTTACCGAACGGTTCTGTGACAGCATTTTCTGTGAAATTGTCGGGAGACAAACAGCAATTTGTGTTGAGCGTGCAGGGGAATGGAGCGGTAGCGAGTGAATAAAAAAAGAGCCTCAGTTGAGGCTCTTGATAAAATCCATTTCAAAGATCCGATTAGCACAGACCAGCTCCTTCGCAAGTACCACTCTTTGTCCATGTTACCGTACCGGTTGTAGCATCAACCGCAGGCGTTAACGTGAGGTTTGGATCTGTGGCAGTGCCGAGCTTAGCACCATCTCCGGTCACTGTAATTATCCCAGCTGCTACCGCATATCCCTTAACTGAACCTTTGTTTAATGCAGCATTATCAGCAGGTATTCCCTTAGCGTTACCACTACATCCCGTTGTAGACATTGGGCTATTTGAGTGGATGCACAACTCTACAGCGGGCTTTAACGCAGCAGCCTGTCTGCCCACATCTGCAAATTTCGCCCGATTGACGTATTGTTGCAGGTTAGGTAGAAAGATCAGTGTTAAAACCGCTGCGATCACGAGTACTATCAACACTTCCACGATGAAGAACCCGCGCGATTTTCTTTTGTTTTTCATATCAATATCCCCCGTTCATTTTTCGGTATCCCGTCCGTATACCACGCTTTATCAACCTTGATACCTCCAGCATAGGTTACAGTTGGTGCATTTTCCATTTTATTTTTAGTTGTATATTCGAAAAATCAATCAGTTATGTCTTATTTACTGTACGTTGCAGACGCTGACAAGGGGCTAAATTACCGTGTATTATGGTAAGAATGGATGGAAAGTACCGATGCGTCAGGAAATTCAACAACAATGTACGCAGTTGGCATGGCTTTCGTGGTGCCACACGCAACGTATTTTTGGTGCCGTGCCGTCTTTTCTGGGAAGGACGATTTCGCATGCCGAAGCGCCGCCCATTTTTTCCAACACCTTCCGGATTGTATTACAGGACTTACTGCCAATCGCGCTAACACAAGCGGTTTATAGTTATCTTGTTACATCCAAAAATGAAACAGAAGATTCATCGCTAACTGACCTTGCGTATTTTTATGTGGTCGGTTTCGTGGCGATGACTGTCGTTCGTCGTCAGTACTTAAGATTGTTTGCGCACACTTCTATTTTGCAGTTGGGGTACTCAGACGCTTTCAAACATGCGCAGCAATTTAGAAAATTACCTCAAGAAAATATTTGTAAGTCGTGTACCACGGCGCGATTAATTAAAGGTGAAATTCGCACACTACTTGTTTACATCGTGCAACTTTTTATGTTGTGGATGATGGAATGGATACCGTGGGTGGGTGTGACTGTGGCGACTGTGTTGCGTGCATTGCTGAGCGCACAAGTCATTGTGGAATATCGATTGGCCAATCACCCAGTGCCGGAAGAACGTTTGTGTGATCGGCATCGTGCCGAATATTTTTTGCAATACCCCGGATTGTTGGCAGCGATTGGATTTTGGCACTATATGACGACGCAAATAGTAGCGTCGGCATTTACAGCAATTCCTGGTGTGACGCGCAGTGATATGCATCGTTACGTTAATGCGGTGACATTGTTGTATTTCATAGCGCTTACGAATCACATGCATTTTCCGCCGGCAGTGGCGAAAGCCACATATAGCGCATACGAGCCGCTCAGTGTTGTGCGCGCGATTGTTGGATGCATTGTTGATTTACTGATTCCTGGTTTGATTCGCTGGCTGGATCACATGGCATCTGTAGCGAAAAATAATCCAGAGTATCAGATGGCGTGTCAGCAACGCATTATCAAAATAAAAAATTTTTACAAGCATCGTCGAACGCAACAATTGCTGAGTATTGTATTGCCGCGCATGTATCGTGATTTAGAATTGTTAGCCAATGATTCTATTTTGAAATTGTATTGGCCGGCAACGCTGAGAAAAGTGGTTGAACAATGCAATGCCATTTTGCGCGCTAGAAAATATATTTTATTGGGGAGCACGATTGCAGAAACCTACGAACTGTATTTTTTGCCAATCCAAAATAGCGCGCTTGCCGCGGGATTTTTCTTGAATGTGCTGTCGCCTGTTGTTGCGGTTTTTCAGCAAATGACACGGCTGAATGTGTCACGTCTCATTAAAGCAATCAATGCAATTGGCGGCTTTGGTAGTGTGCAAACAGGCGCAGTAGAAGCGACCAGTTTTGTCAAGAAGCGCAGTAAATCGGTGTTAGATTTTTCAGCATTATTATCCGGCACACCTAAAGGCGCTGTGATTATTTTAATTGCTTTATTGCGTAACGAAGATTTTGTAGCGTATCTTCAACGTAAATTAAATGGTTGGGAAACTCTCTTGAATTCCCGTCAAACGAAGAAAGCGGATGATTGTCAATGGCCACTCTGTGTGAGTGTAGAACCTGTGCGTGCATCCAATCTATCGGATTGGGAAGAGGTTGCGGCGAATGCAGATTGGGATTACGCGACTGAAGACGGCAAAGAAACGAGCAATCCAATGTTTCCTCCCGCGCCTCAAACCGAGCCTAGTTTTTCGCTAACATATTCCAGGCGCTGATGGAAATCGGTGCGTTTTTTATCACGAAATACCCTTGTTTTGTGACATATTTTGACATAAAATACCCTTATTCTGTGAAAAAATAGACAATACAATGTTTAATCGAATTATTAATCAATCACTTACAGATTGGTCCCAAAAATCGGATCGAAAGCCATTAATTTTACGGGGTGCGAGACAAGTGGGTAAAACAACGGCGGTAGAAATTTTTTCAAAATACTACACCTGTTTTTTAGCGCTGAATCTTGATATCAAAGCAGATCGTGATTTATTTGAGCAAGACTTTTCAATTGATGAATTGATTCAAGCTATTCGTTTTCATCTCAAAAAACCCACGCAGCAACAGGAAACAGTATTATTATTTATCGATGAAATTCAAAGCTGCCCCAGCGCTGCGAATTATTTGCGATATTTTTTTGAAAAAAGAAATGACATTCATGTGGTTGCTGCGGGATCGTTATTAGAAACCGTGATTGATAAGCATTTGAGCTTTCCCGTGGGGCGTGTTGAATATTTATTTATGTACCCACTTTCTTTTGCGGAATATTTATCGGCAGCCAATGAATCAGAAGCATTAACCATGCTACAACAACATCCATGCCCTGATTTCGCGC
Organism: Gammaproteobacteria bacterium RIFCSPHIGHO2_02_FULL_42_43; assembly: GCA_001801425.1. GTDB lineage: Bacteria > Pseudomonadota > Gammaproteobacteria > Coxiellales > Coxiellaceae > 2-02-FULL-42-43. The sequence goes on along the minus strand of MGXR01000015.1, from coordinate 76,232 downwards.
ATCAAAAATTATTACATTTATTTCATCAGTATGCGTTAGTGGGTGGAATGCCTGCTGCAGTAAAAGCATTTTTGAAAAATAAAAGTATTATCGATAGCAATTTTATTTACGAAGAATTAATGATTGGATTTATGGACGACGTAGAAAAATACGCGCCCAATAAAAATAGTGTGCCCATCATTCGACATGCGATTGCTCATGCACCGTTATCCGCAGGTATTCGTATTCATTTTCATGGTTTTGGACAATCCAGTTATCAGTCACGTGAAATGAGCGAAGCGTTGCGCTTACTTGAAAAAGCAATGCTGATTAAATTACTGTATCCAACAACGCAAACCACACCACCTGCAGAAACAGATCATAAAAAATCGCCGCGTTTGCAATTTTTAGATATTGGTATCGTTAATCACGCAGCAGGATTGCAACAATACTATTTTAACGTGACCGATTTAAACGCGATTTACAATGGAAGAATGATTGAAAATATGGTGGGGCAAGAATTATTAACGGTGCATCCAAGAATACAGCAGCCTCTTAAATTTTGGGTGAGAGAAAAATCACAATCATCAGCAGAAGTGGATTATGTGATTCCTTTTGAAAAATATTTAATTCCGATTGAAGTAAAATCGGCTGCAACAGGTCGCTTAAGATCTCTGATGCAATTTATGGAAACTGCTAATCATGGAACAGCAATTCGTTTGTACGCCGGGAAAATTCAGCGTGACACATTAAAGACACCCAGCGGAAAAGAATTTCAATTATTGAATTTGCCGTATTATCTTTGCAGTCAGATTGAGCGGTACTTAGGATCGTGCATGAAATAACTCCCGCAACTGGCATCTTCATCTTGGCGCGATCCTTAACTTTTTCCACGCACTTGCTCCGTGTAGCTTCGCCACACTTCGCGCGCGCTTCTGTGGGTTAACACAAAACATCAGAAGCACGCGCGCAACAATGCGCAGCATTGTGAAGCAAGTGCGTTATTTTAATATCGCCTGCAGCTTCACGCCGATCGGCAAATGCATTTCCATCGCAACATCTTTCGCAACCGATTCCCAAAACGAAGGACGCGGCGTGTAGTCGCGGTAATGGGATGTGTTAAAGGTCGATTGCATGGCTTGCCACACCGTTGCAGTGCCATCCGCCAATCCCAATTTAACTGCTTGTGTTCCTGTCCAAAAATCTCCAGAAAATAATTCTTTAGGATCTCCCGTCAATCTATTGCCGCGACCTTCTTTCACATCGTTGATAAAATCATCGTGCACGGCATCTAGAATTTTATCGATTTTTTCTTTGTCAGCGGGTTTCATCGCGGTGAATGCATCCAAACGATCTTTGTTATCGCCTGCGGTAAATACGCGACGCGTGACGCCAATTTTGGCAATCGCATTTTCAAAACCAAATCCTTCCATGATGACACCGATGGATCCCGCGACTGTATCTTTGTTTACAAAAATTTTGTCTGCTGCGGTGGCAACCAAATAAGCGCCGGATGCTAACGTGTCCTCACCAACTACAATCACTTGTTTGTGATATTTATTTTTCAGTTGAATAATTTTGTCGTGAATAATAGATGCTTGCACGGGGCTACCACCCGGAGAATTAATCAGCAGCACAACTCCTTTCGATCCTTTATCTTTGAAAGCGGCAATTAATTCCGGGATGACTTTTTCTGCTGAAAATGACTTGTCTGGCATGATGGTGCCATCTAAATGCAGCAATGAAATATAAGGTTTTCCAAATCCATCTTCACGCGGTTCATGCATTACGGGTGGCAGAAGTAATGTTAATAATGCAATCAGAAAAAAAATAATCCAGGTGAAAAAGCGAATATTTTTCCAGCGACGCATGGATCTTTGTTCTGAAATTAAAGAGCGCACTAACGTTACTTCTAGCGTGGATTTATCATTCATCGCATCACTCATATCATTTCCTCATCTTTTTCTATTTTCAAAAAAATTTTCATCTTTGGGTGATATTGAATGATAATTTAACTCGAAAATGCTCATTGACTGACGTGTCAACTCCGCTTTTCTCGCCAAATTATCATTCAATCTCACCTCAAATCTGAAAATTTAAGTTAATCAACTTTCAGAGCGGGAACTACTCATCCCCTCATTTATAATCGAACGACTAATACATCGCGTGTGGCGCCATGCAAAATCGCATTGGCTTGCGAACCCAAAAACATGCCAAGACCGTGATGCTCATGCGCACCGATCACAATCAAATCCGCCTTCATTTTTTTGGCAACTTGATTGACTGCTGTGTGCACCGAGCCATTTTCTAAAAATTGAAAACGATCAGTGATGTGATATTTCTTGGCAATTTTGCAGAGATGTTTTTTCGCTTGTTTTTGCATGGTTTGATTAAATTCAACATCAATGGGGATGGAAAATTCGCCACCGTAAGCAATGGGCGCGTGTTGGAGTGTGTGCACGATGCTGAGTTTGGCGCGATTTGCTGTGGCAATTTGGCTAGCGCGTGCGACGATTTTTTCGCTGTGCTTTGATAAATCCACAGCGACTAACACATGTTTATATATTTTTTTGACGGCCATACTCAATCTCCATTTCTACTATTTTAACGAAATCGCCTTGGCAATGCGACAATATTCTGCAACCGTGAGCTCCTGTGCACGCGCGCCGGGGTTAATTCCTGCGATTTTGAGTGTCTCGGGGTCTAACAATCGCTTTAGGCTATTGAGTAAAGTTTTTCGGCGATAATTAAACGCTTCTTTAACGACATCGGAGAAAATTTGAAATACGGGCGTTGTCAACGGCAGTACGCTTTTCGGTGTTAAGCGAATCACGGCTGAGTCCACTGAGGGCGCTGGTTGAAATGCATGAGGCCCCACTGTAAACAAATACGTATTGTCGCAAAAATATTGTGACATGACGCTCAAGCGCCCGTAATCCGCACTTCCCACTTCTGCTGTTAATCGCAGCACCACTTCTTTTTGCAGCATAAAATGCATATCACGAATCACATGACGTTGCGAAAACAAATGAAATAATAATGGCGTTGAAATATTGTAAGGTAAGTTACCGACAATTCTTAAATCATGTTTTGCTTGCGACAATGATTGAAAATCAAATTGCAATGCGTCTTCATTATAAATTGTCACACGTTGATCGAAAGTGTTATGCAACGTTTTAATCAGATCGCGATCTAATTCAATCACAGTTAAATGATTCAGGTGTTGCAACAATACGGTTGTTAATGCGCCCAATCCCGGGCCAATTTCAATCACCGTGTCGTTTTTCTGCAGTGTCAACGCACTCACGATTGCGCGTAGCACTGATTCATCTTTTAGGAAATGTTGACCGAAACGTTTACGTGGTTGATGTGGCATACATTTTTTTCGCAGTGATTATTGCGTGATATAAACTCGTAACATCTGCTTTGTCAGTGCCGGCAATATCGAGCGCGGTTCCATGATCAACGGATGTGCGTATAAAAGGTAAGCCCAGGGTGACATTAATTGCTTCGTGAAATCCAGCATATTTGATGACGGGCAGTCCTTGATCGTGATACATCGTTAAAATGACGTCGACATTTTTTCGCATTGATTCAGTGAAAGCGATATCAGCGCCGACAGGTCCTGAGACTAAAAAATTTTCTTGTTGAAATGCGCGAATCACGGGAATCATGATATCACGCTCTTCTGTTCCCAAATAACCGTGCTCACCGGCATGAGGATTTAATCCGCACACGAGTACGCGCGGCTGTGCGATTTGAAAACGGTTTTTTAAATCATGCAAAATAATGCGAATACAAGCTGATAATTTTTCTGGCGTTAACGACAACGGCACTTCGCGAAGCGGCAGATGATCTGAAAACAATGCGACTTTTAATTGCGGCGTCATCAACATCATCACGGTTTTATTTCTGGTGACCGTTGAAAAAAAATCGGTGTGCCCCGCGATGGAAAATCCCGCGTCATTTAAAATCGCTTTGTGAATGGGGGCGGTGACGATTCCCGCTATTTCATTTTTCATCGCTTTTTCTGCAGCGCACGTTAATACTTTCATCACAAAAGCAGAATTTCTGATATCACATTTTCCGGGAATGACGGTTGCATGGAGCGGAAAATCAATCACAGATAATGCGTCGATCGCAGTGGTTGCGCGTTCTTGCAATAATTTTTTATTGCCGATCACCACAATTTTTTCATTTGAAAATAATTGTGGGTGCGTTGAAAATAATTTGACGATGATATCAGGGCCAATGCCAGCGGGTTCGCCGATGGTGATGACGAGTGATTTCACGTGCGCGGAGTCGTGTTGATGTATGCGGTGCTACGTAATTTTTCGACCCATTTTGCAACGGCTTTTTGCATTTTCATGTTGAACGCATAATTTTGCAATTCAGCGTGAGACAATGTTTTTGCATTGTTGCCGCGCACGCCAACCAATTTGATGACGTGATAACCGTTGGCTGCAACGATGGGGCCTGCAACATCTCCTGGTTTCATTTGTTTGAGTTGTTGTAAAAATACAGTGGGTAATTCGTTGGCACTTTTCCAACCGAGCTCGTTAATATTATCTGGAGCGACTGCTTGAATGTCTGCCCCATTTTTTAATTGCGCTACGATTTTTTGAGCGGCCATTTTATCAGGCGATAACACATCGATCACATCATATTGTTGTTGCGCGCCCATTTGTGCTTGATACATCGCTTGCACACGATCAAGATCTGCTTGTGTGACATGCACTGTTGAGCCGACTGCTGATTCCTGCGCTTGATGTACCATCAATTGTCGACGAATGAGCGCACGATATTGATCGAAGGGCACGTGATCTTTTTCTAATTTTTCTTTTAATTGTGACAACGTCAGTTTATTCATGGATGCTAGGTGAGTGATTCCTTGTGTGACTTGCGCATCACTTACTGTGATACCGGCACGTTTGGCGATTTGCAATTGTAATTTTTGATCGATAAGTTGTTGCAACACCATTTGTTTTAATTTGTCATTATCAATTGCATTGGGATTTTGAGAAGCGGCCAATTGTTGTTTGGCTTCGAGCAACGCGGCGTCGAATTCATTTTGCGTTACCACTTCATTGTTAACAACGGCAACGATGGAATTGAGCGACTCAATCGTGGGGGTCGGCGTTGGCAGATTCGCGAATGCCGTTGTTATCAATCCGAAAGACAATACAACCGCGATGATTTTTTTCATAATGAAATCCCCTTGATCAGAAATTCACGAAATTTTAGCACAATTGAATGTAATCACACCACTGAGAAATGGGGCATTGTGTGCATTTTGGATTTCGTGCTGTACAGATGTAGCGACCGTGCAAGACCAGCCAATGATGCGCATCTTTGAGATATTTTTTGGGGATCACCTGCATCAGTTTTTTTTCGACACCCAGAGGTGTTTTCGCTTTCGCAAGCCCCGTGCGATTAGCCACTCGAAAAATGTGCGTGTCAACGGCAATGGTTGCTTGCTGAAATGCGGTGTTTAAAATGACGTTAGCCGTTTTTCGCCCGACACCGGGCAAACTTTCCAATGCATCGCGATCATTGGGCACTTTGGAATGAAATTTTTCAATCAGTAACTGGCAAGTGTGTATGATGTGTTTCGCTTTTGAATTATATAATCCAATCGTTTTAATATATTTTTTTAATCCGGGCACACCAAGTGCTGCAATTTTTTCAGGTGTGTTTGCAATTGGAAATAGTTTTGCTGTTGCTTTATTGACACTCACATCAGTTGCTTGCGCGGATAAAATTACCGCGATCAGTAATTCAAAATGGGAGTGAAAATGCAATTCGGTGGTGGGGGTTGGATTTAAACGCGAGAGTGTTAAAAAAATCTGATTCACTCTGTTCATTTTTTTCGTCGCGCCATAATATTTTCAATCATTTTTTTTCGCTCCGCCACCGATTTTTTATCCAACCCCTCTTTTTTCTCGTGTGCGTCGTGTTGCAAACGCTGTGTGTGTTGTTGAAATCGTTCGCGCGATTGAGCGATCCATTGTTTTTTTTCCAACGAGGATCGCGGAATTGCTGGAATTAAATCAATGCAATCAACAGGGCAAGGTGTCACACATAATTCACATCCGATGCACACATCTGCAATCACGGTGTGCATTAATTTTGGTGCACCAATGATAGCGTCAATGGGACAGGCATGAATACATTTCATGCAGCCGATACATTCTGATTCACGAATCACAGCGCGCACCGGCGGGATTTGGTGCCGCATGTTTTCAAAATAATCGGGATTAAAATGATTGGATTTGTTCATCAGTCACGCGTTGCATGAGTGGTTCGAAAGTGTGAATCGTGTGATTCAGAAGTGGTGCGGCAGCGTCTTTCCAAGTGAGCGGCGCAATATTCAAAAATGTTTCCACTTTTTTGGCGGTCATGGGCAAAATTGGTTTTAAGTAGACTGTCAACACTCGAAATAAATTGAGCGCTTGCGTGCAAACGAGTTGAACTTCATCTTCTTTTCCTGCTTCTTTTGCCAAACTCCATGGTTTGTGATGATCGACATATTGATTCGCTTTGTCAGCAAGCGCCATGATGTCGCGAACCGCTTGCTGAAAGTTAAATTGTTCGTAATGCTGCGCGATGATTTTTTCAGCATCCACAAATAAATCAAATAATGCGGTATCGTGTAGTGTGGTACTCAATTGTCCGTTGAATTTTTTTGTGATAAATCCTGCTGCGCGACTGGCCAAATTCACATATTTTCCCACCAAGTCCGAATTTACGCGTGCGACAAAATCAGCGGAATTAAAATCAATATCTTCAATTTGCGCGCTTAATTTTGCAGCATAATAATAACGCAAATATTCCGGTGCAATATTTTCTGAAAATGTTTTAGCGGTGATAAAAGTGCCACGCGACTTCGACATTTTTTCGCCGTTCACCGTCACAAATCCATGTACTATAATTTTATTTGGTAAGCGATAGCCAGCACTTTTGAGCATTGCCGGCCAAAATAACGTGTGAAAACTAATAATATCTTTTCCAATCACGTGATAAAGTTCAGTTGTGTCACTTTTCCAATAGGCATCAAAATTTAATTTGTTTTTTTCACAAAAATGCTGGAAGCTCGCCATATAACCGATGGGCGCATCCAGCCACACATAAAAATATTTATTGGGATGATCTGGTATGGCGAAACCGAAATAAGGCGCATCGCGCGAAATATTCCACGGCTGCAAGCCGGCCTTAAACCATTCTTGTAATTTATTGGCAATGGGACTTTGCAACACGTCCGATTGCACCCATGTTTTTAAAAAATCGACGTAATGATTGAGATCAAAAAAATAGTGTTCGGAGTCTTTGAGAATGGGAACGCTGCCGGTGATGGCTGAATGTGGATTTTTCAATTCAGTTGCGTCATACGTTTTGCCACACACCTCGCAATTATCTCCGTATTGATCTTTGGCGCCACAGTGGGGGCACTCACCGCGAATAAAACGATCCGCTAAAAATAATTCTTTTTCGGGATCGTAATATTGCGTGATGGTTTTAGTGATGATGTCGTGATTTTTTTTTAATTGTTCATACACCGCTTCTGACAACGCGCGATTTTCAGGCGAATGTGTCGTGTAAAATTCATCAAAGTGAATATAAAATTGTTGATAATCCGCGAGATGATCGCGACGTATTTCCTCCACCATTTTTTCGGGTGTTGTATTTCTTTTTTCTGCGGCGAGCATGATGGCGGTGCCATGCGCATCGGAGCCGCAAATGTAATAACACGTGTGGCCGCGCAAGCGCTGAAAACGCGCCCAAATGTCGGTTTGTATCGTTTCGATCAAATGCCCCAAATGAATTTCACCGTTGGCATAGGGCAAGGCCGAAGTGATGAGAATGTTGCGTTGCTTCATAACCACCCATCATACTTATTCATAATCATTTGTGCTACGATTTCGGGCTTATGCGAGCAACGCCATTTTCCATTCCAGGTATTCAACACATCGTCGCCATTGCGTCGGGCAAAGGTGGCGTTGGCAAATCAACGACGACAGTTAATTTAGCACTGGCATTGCAGCGATTGGGTAAACGCGTGGGTGTATTGGATGCCGATATTTATGGGCCCAATCAGCCGCATTTGTTAGGCGATTCCTCAAAGCCAGATTTGGTTGATCAAGATCAATTTTCCCCTGTGATTCGTTATGGATTGCAAACCATGTCGATGGGATATTTGGTGAATGATGAAACGCCCATGGTGTGGCGTGGGCCGATGGTGGTTAAAGCGTTGCAACAAATGTTATATCACACCGCGTGGGATAATCTCGATTATTTATTAATTGATATGCCGCCGGGTACGGGCGATGTGCAACTGACGTTATCGCAGAAAACGCCGTTAAATGGCGCGATTATCGTGACCACACCGCAGTCAATGGCACTTTTAGATGCTGAAAGAGGCTTGGTGATGTTTCAAAAAGTGCAGGTGCCTATTTTGGGCGTGATTGAAAATATGAGTGAGTATCATTGCGATTTTTGTGGCGTATCCACGCCGATTTTTGGAGTAGATGGTGCACAAACACTGGCAAAAAAATATGAGGTTGCGCTGCTTGGAAAATTGCCTTTGCATTTAAAAATTCGGGAATGTAGCGATTTGGGAAAACCCATTGTTTTAGCAGAACCCGATAGCGCCGTCGCCAAAATTTATGAAAGCATTGCGAGGAGTTTGATGTGAGCATTAAGTCGGATAAATGGATTCGCCGCATGGCTGTCGACCGAGAAATGATTACGCCATTTGAGTCAACGCAAGTGCGTGAAAATTCGCAGGGAAAAATTGTGTCGTATGGTACGAGCAGCTACGGCTACGATGTGCGTTGCGCGCGCGAATTTAAAGTGTTTACCAATATTAATTCCGCCATTGTGGATCCCAAAAATTTTGATGCGAGTAGTTTTGTGGATGTGATATCGGATGTGTGTATCATTCCACCCAACTCATTTGCCTTGGCACGTACGGTGGAGTATTTCAAAATTCCCCGTAATGTGTTGACCATTTGTTTGGGGAAATCAACTTACGCGCGTTGTGGTATTATTGTGAATGTGACGCCGCTTGAGCCAGAATGGGAGGGGCATGTGACGTTGGAGTTTTCTAACACCACCAATCTTCCTGCAAAAATTTATGCGAACGAAGGTGTGGCGCAAATGTTATTTTTGGAATCAGATGAAATATGCGAAACGTCCTATGCTGATCGAAAGGGAAAATATCAAGGGCAGCGTGGTGTGACATTACCAGTGACGTAGCGACATGATCAATCTTTCTCACCTAAATAAAACGTATCAAACCAAAACACACACATTGCATGCACTTAAAAATATTCATTTGCAAGTAAATGCGGGCGAGATCGTGGGCGTGATTGGAAAAAGTGGCGCTGGCAAAAGCACGTTAATTCGCTGCGTGAATTTATTGGAGCGTCCGAGTAGCGGTTCTGTGATTGTGAATGGCGTCGATTTAATGTCGCTTGACAAAAAAGCGTTGCGCCAAGTGCGACATCAGATTGGCATGGTGTTTCAGCATTTTAATTTATTAGAAACACGAACCGCATTTGACAATGTTGCGCTGCCCCTGGAATTACTGCAAAAATCCCGTGTAGAAATAAAAAACATAGTCACGTCATTGTTGGAAAAAGTGGGATTGTCTGCATTTCAACACAAATATCCGTGTGAATTAAGCGGTGGGCAAAAGCAGCGCGTGGCCATCGCGCGCGCATTGGCAACGCATCCGCGCGTGTTGTTGTGTGATGAAATGACTTCAGCACTCGATCCTGAAACCACAGAAGAAATTTTGTCACTTGTTCGCACACTTAACCAAGAATTGAAATTATCAATTTTATGTATCACCCATGAAATGCATGTCGTAAAATCCATCGCAGATCGTGTCGCCGTGATTGATGAAGGTGAAATTGTGGAATGCGCCACGGTGGTTGATTTATTCAAGCATCCTCAAACTGATATTGCCAAACGCTTGACACAATCGGTATTGAAAGCAGAATTGCCGGAACAATTGCGATCGCAATTGCAATCGCAACCATTTACCGATTCGCAAATTATTTTGCGCCTCACTTTTTTGGGTCATGCCACATTAGAACCCGTGATCAATGAATTTATGCGCGAAACAAAATTGCGCATGAGCATTTTGGAAGCGCACATCGAATATTTACGCAATGAATTAATTGGATCGATGTTGCTCAGCGTTGAGTACCAGGAAAATGTTTTCGAGCAAGCCAAATTATTTTTAGAAAAAAAAGGTGTACTGATTCAGGTGATGGGTTATGTGGGCCGATAAAATAACATTGCTGACACAAGCAACGTGGCAAACCATCGAAATGGTTGTGGTGTCGTGTTGCATTGCCGTGATAATCGGTTTGCCACTCGGTGTTATTTTATTTATCACGCGCAATCCGCAGTTATTTCAAAAACCAGCACTGCATCAATCGCTGGGAATAATCGTGAATGTGATACGCTCGATTCCATTTATTATTTTATTGGTTGCGATCACGCCGTTCACGCGATGGATTGTGGGTACATCGATTGGCACGGTTGCTGCGATGGTGCCGCTTGCGGTCAGCGCCATTCCTTTTTTTGCGCGGTTAACAGAAAGTGCGATTAATGAAGTGCCGGTTGGTTTGATTGAAGCGGCGATGGCGATGGGCGCTTCTACTGTTCAAACCGTGAGAAAAGTATTAATTCCAGAAGCGAGCGCCTCAATTATTCGAGCGATCACATTAACTGCAATTACATTGGTAGGTTATTCTGCGATGGCAGGTGCAATTGGCGGCGGTGGATTGGGTAATGTAGCCATAGAATATGGTTATGAACGATTTGAAATTCGCACAATGGTTGCAACGGTTATCATTTTGATTATCATGGTACAGTGTTTGCAGTGGATCGGAGATAAGATTATTTCCAGGAGAAAAAACCATGTTTAAAAAATGCGTTGCTGTTTTGTGTGTTTTGTCATTATTCATTGTGACAGCCTGCTCACATAAAGATAAATCCAACGTAGTGCGTGTTGGCACGATCGCAGGCCCTGAAACACAATTAATGGATGTGGCGAAAGCAGTTGCGAAAAAAGAATTTGGTTTGCACGTTAAAGTCATCGCGTTCACCGACTACAACATGCCTAATCAAGCATTGGAAGACAAAGAAATTGATGTAAATGCTTTTCAGCATTATCCATTTTTGTTGTCGCAAATTAAGGCGCGCGGATATTCTTTAGTCCCCGTTGGCGACACATTTTTGTATCCCATGGGTTTGTATTCTCAAAAAATTAAATCATTGACGGATGTGAAAGAAGGCGATGAAATTGCCATTCCCAATGATCCGAGTAACGAAGCGCGTGCGTTGTTGTTGCTGCAAAAAGCGGGATTGATTACATTGAAACCCAATATTACCATCAATGCCACGATTGAAGATGTCGTTGGTAATCCAAAAAAATTAAAATTGACGGCACTCGATGCCGCTCAATTGCCGCGTGTGTTGGATGATGTCACGATCGCTGCGATCAATACCAACTACGCATTGCCCGCGGGTCTTTCTCCTGCGAAAGCATTGCTTGAAGAGTCGACGGATTCGCCTTACATGAATATCATCGTTGCGCGTGCCGCAGATAAAAATACGAAAAAAATAAAAGAATTGGTAGAAGCGTATCAATCTGCGCCGGTGTTGGCAGAAGCGAAAATATTATTCGGCGATTCGGCGATTGCGGGATTTAAAATTACAACTGCTCGTTAATACTCGTGGCCCCGCTAACTTGAATATAAATCCTCACGCTCACACTTCACACTGAATCTGAGCCGCGCGCGTTATTGCCAATACAAGCACGCGCATCAATAAGCAAGGAGCCGCGCACGTCAGTAAGCGAGATTTGCGAAGCAAATCATTTTTATGTAGCGCAAGTGTGTTGTTCCCACTTCAGCGTACGCACTACGTCATCCCGCGGCGAAGACCGCGGGATCTAGTAATAAAAATCCCCCAATTTCATCTCCCCCGTGCCAGGGGAAGTGGGGTGATATCACCACAAATCAAATGGCTGATCAAATGGCTGATTTTAAGATTTCCATCAGGTTTTTGAACTATAATCTCTGATATGAATTTTAAAAAAAAGAGAAGTGGTGGGGTGCAGAATAATGCGTAAAGACAATGAGTTGAGCCCTACCATACCTCCAAAAAAAAAGAAAAAAGTTACGTTTCAAATACAAGAAGATAGCGCTGGACAGGATGCCAGCGAAGGCAGAGATGATATTACCGACCTAACTGGACCTCAAGAGCTCGATATAAAAATCAAATCAGAAGAAAAAAAAGCCACTTCAGAATCTTATGAGGATTGTCTCAAGACGTTAGGCAATACAAGTGATCAGAGCACTGTAATACGAGTTACAGGAAAGTTGCTTGATACATTAGAGAGTTTTGGTAGTCTGTCGTATGGCCGCACAACCTTTTTACTTATAAAAGATAAATTAAAACTTTTAACAGATGTTCCGGAAGATATTCATGAGAGAATAAAAAGATTAGAAGAAATTTTTGTAGATGTGTTTGAGAATCAAGTGGAGGAGATTTTAAAACTCGACAAGCTGTCTTTAATTAGAGGATATAAAGAACAATCTGAAAATCTAGACTTTCTTTCACATGAAAATCAAGAAAAAATTCGGGATATTTGTACCAAAAATAAAGCAGTAATTGATGCGTTAGAATCTCATAAAGATTTTTTAATAAAAGCCAATAATTTTGTAAAAAAAATAGATGATGATAAGAAAAAACTTTATAAACATTCTAAATTATGTCGTGAAAGTATAGATTCACCACAAGATCCATCATTGAAATTATATCATCGTTTAAGAGAAGAAGTAGTTAGGTTAAAAAATGAATTCTTAACAAATCCTGTCGCTAACGTTCTCAAAGCATATGTTTCAAAATTACCAGACTTAAATAATATTGATGATAACGTAACAAAAGCATGCAATGAAACTAAAGATGACTTGAGATTTTGTGTTAACAAAAAAAATCCGGAAAAGACTGACAGTAATTTAAAAGAAAAAAGAGAAGCAAAATTATTGTTTGCGAAATTTAAAGTTGTTGACAAAGAAAAAACTGTTGGAGATGCAAAAATAATCGCGCTGGAAATAATAAAAGCAAAATTGGAATATCGGAAAGATCTGTATGAAGTGAGAGGTGAAACAGAATTTACTTACGGAACTTTTTTGGGTCGAATAGGTGGAAATGCTTACTCGGCGAGTTCAAAATTAATCGAAACAAACCAATTTATCAAACGTATTGATGAAATGTTAGCGCAAGTTAAAGCAACACCCCGCAAAGCAATTACTGTTTCTTCAGAGCTATCAGAAACAGCGACTGCTACAAACGGTGAGCTTGGTAAAATTCGTAAGGAAATTGCAGCATTTGAAAAATTATATAAAGTCGAAATACAACCAGTACAATCCTCACAACCCCCTAGGAATTAATAAAATACTTCTTAATACTTCCATCATGCTTGTGCGTTAAAATTACACTTATTCGAGCATAGTTCCGTCGCGAACTTAGAGCCACATCCGTTTTAAAATATTGTCATGATCTTTGAAGTGATGTTTCAACGCGGCGAGTGTGTGTAACACATATAAACCAACAATCATCCATGCCACATACTCATGCCAGTTTTGCATAAAGTGTGACAGCGATTCATTTTTAGTGATAAATGACAAAGGCAAATTATTTATCCACCAAAAGGGGACGGAGTAACCCGCCGCAGCGCTCATCACAATACCTGTGATGGGCATGATGATAATCACAACATAAAATAAATAATGCACGAATCGCGCGATCAATTTTTCCCAAGTTGGCATGGTTTCAGGAAATTGCGGCACGGGATTTATCCATCGCCACAGCAAGCGTAATACCATCAATCCCAAAATAGTTACACCAGTCGATTTATGTATGAATACTAAAGTGCTGGTGAAATGACTGCTTTGGAGATACTGAAAGCTAGCGCCGACGCACAGCATCACTAAAACCAATAACGCAATAATCCAGTGAAATAATTTAGATACTAACCCATAACGTTCTGTCGTATTGTAAACACACATGGTTCTCTCCTTAGAGCCTTCTATTGTGCATGCACGATAAATCCTTTCAGATAATTTGTTTCTGCAATCGCAGGATGCACAGGATGATCTGCGGCTTGATGACATTGCTCCAAAATAGATAATGATCTTTTTGTTTGAATGCCAGCGCGGCGAATACCATTTTGCAAATCTTCTGCAGATAAATGCATGGAACATGATGCAGAAAACAAAATGCCATTTTTACGCAACAATTGTAATGCCAATTCATTTAACCGTTGATACATTTTTTCTCCAGCAGATTGATCTTTTTTGCGTTTGATGAGCGCGGGTGGATCTAAAATCACCACATCAAATAATTCTTTTTGATTATGTAATTCAATTAATATTTTTTCTGCGTCGCCACAGTGTGTGCTAATGTTGGTTAATGCATTTGCTGCTGCATTTTTTAAAACAAAGTCGAGTGCCGATTGTGCGCGATCAATTGCGATGACTTCGGTGGCGCCGGCTTTTTTGCATGGAATTGCAAATGCACCGCAATAACTAAATACATCCAGCACACGTTTTCCTTTGCAGTAATGAGCGATGCGTTGGCGATTGTCGCGGTGGTCGTAAAACCAGCCTGTTTTTTGTCCTGTGGTTAACGGTGCTTGAAAAACACAGTGATTTTCTCGGATGGTGATGTTGTCTGGCGCTGGCCCTTTGACTGCTTCCTGATAATGTTCTAAACCTTCCAGTGTTCTTTCTGCGCTATCGCATTTTAAATAAATAGCTTGGGGGCGAAATATCTTTTCAATCGCATCAATTAAATGTGTTTTTTGATTTTCCATACCAGCAGTGTTGATTTGCAAAACAATCACATCATCAAATCGATCGATCACGACTCCGGATAGTTGATCACTATCGCCAAATACAGCGCGGTAAAATGGTTCTTGGTATATCAGTTCGCGTTTCTCTTTTGCGTGTTGCATTTTTTTTGCAAAGAATTCAGTGTCTATTTTATTTTTGACATTGCGTGTGATCACGCGAATGCAGAGCAAGCAATGAGGATTAATGTAGCCAATCGCGATGGGATTTTGCATGGCGTTTTCAATGACAACCCATTCACCGGGTTGATATTGTTTGAGCGGAGTTGCGCTTGTATCGATATCGTTACTAAATATCCAGCGATGACCCGCTTTAATGCGACGATCGGCGTCTTTTTTGAGGCGAATGGGTTTTGTTACAGACACGAGCGGTAGCGAGTGAATCAACTTAGTCATCGCTTCCGGTTTCGTCTTTAATCGGATGTTTCGCGCGACTTTCGTTGACACGATCACGAAGATCTTTTCCTGGTTTGAAGTGTGGTGTATATTTTGCTGCAGTGAAAACACGCGCGCCTGTTTTAGGATTATGCGCTTTACGTGAAGGGCGATAATGCAAACAAAAACTACCGAACCCACGAATTTCAATGCGGTGCCCATCACCCAATTTATTACTCATACAGTCAATCAAATGATTGACGCCCAGTTCAATATCTTTAATGGATAAATGACTTTGCTTATTTGCAATTTGCGCTATCAGTTCCGACTTAACCATGATGATCTCCTACCAATGTGGAGTGCATAAAGTAGGTGAAATTTTCACCAACTCTCGATCGATTATAACAGGTTTGTGTCATTGGGGAAGCTCGTTCACGTGTCTTCTTTTGGGTTCGGGCGCGCTTTGTTACAATAGCATTCAAAAGGCGGGGCAGTTATGCGAAAAATATTGGCGATAGTGGTTATGTGGATGGTGTGTTCGTCGCTGATTGCGGCCCCGATCAACACGACGACGATTTCTGTTCCCGACCGCTCTGCATCCGCATTGCAGCATGCTTTCCAGCAAGGGCTTACAACGGTGGTGTTACAAATGAGCGGTAATCCGCAAATCATGGCACTGCCTTCAATCCAGACAGCAGTTTCTAGTGCGAGCGCGTGGATTCAGAATTATAGTTATGCAAATGATCCCGCTTCACCCGGCGCGTTGCAGCTAACTATGACTTTTGATCAGGGTGGTTTAAGTGAATTATTGCGAAAAAGTGGTCAAGTTGTTTGGCGAAAAGACAGACCACTCACGTTAGTCTATTTGGATTTTCACGACAACGCATTGCAAAACACATTTCAACAAACTGCCAAAGCGGATGGCATCTCCGTTATTTTTCCTGTGATGGATTTGGCGGATGAAAATATCATTCCCCCGGACAACAATGCCGCACTGCCCGGTTCTGTGATGACGCAATTGGGTGCGCGCTACGGCGTTACTTCTGTGTTGGCTGCGCATTTTATTTCACAAAATAATCAAGTCACTCAAATCAACTGGGTATATTCGTTGAATGGAAAAACATTTCAATGGACGACGACAGGTAATACACCGGAAAACATGACGGTGTCGGCTGTTTATCAATTGTTGCAAGTGATGCAACAACAACTTGCGATGACTGTAGAGCAAGGTGCGCGCTCGAGTGTGACGCTTGTCCTCAATGGTGTGAAAACGATGCCGGATTTTGTGAGCGTGGTGCGTGATGTGCGCAGCAAAAATGATGTACGCTCTGTTTCCGTCGTTGGCATGAATGCAGATCAGATTACATTGGCAGTAGACATTACGGGTACGATTGACGCTTTTCAAAAAACATTGTCTGCTGATTCTGCGTTTTCGCCAATCGTGACCGCAGGAGTGCCTGCTGCGCAAACTAACACATTACAATATTTTTGGACGAGATTAACAACGTAATGCAGATACCGCTTCGTTTATCACTGCATGATGATGCCATTTTTGATAATTTTTACGCGGGCGCTCATGTTCAAACGATTGCGACGTTGAAAAATTTTGTCAATTTCAATCATGACCCCGTTATTTTTTGTTACGGGGAAAATGGGGTTGGAAAAACACATTTATTACAAGCGGCCTGCCACGCTTTTTCAGAAAAAAGAATCTCTTTTTTTTACTTTCCATTGAGCGCAGTGCCATTTTCAAAAAATATGTTTGATTCGTTGGAAAAACAAGCCGTGGTTTGCTTGGATGACGTGGATGTGATTGCAAGAAATGTTTCGCAAGCAGAAACGTTGTTTCATTTTTACAATCGCGCGCGTGATCATGGCGTGAAATTATTGATGAGTGCTAAAAAACCGCCGCAGCAATTATCCATGACGCTGCGTGATTTACAATCTCGTTTTGCATCAGCGTTGGTTTTGGAAATTAAAAAATTATCGGATGCCGAAAAAATAAAAGCATTGCAATTGCGCGCGCAATTACGTGGATTCTCATTGACAGATGAAGTGGCGCATTATTTAATGCATCATCATTCGCGAGATACACACGATTTATTTTTAGCATTAGAAAAATTAGATCAAGCGTCTCTGATTGAAAAACGAAAACTGTCGATACCGTTTGTGAAGCGGGTAGTAAAAATATAGGGAAGTAATTTAAATACAAGGAGGTTTTCATGTCGATTCGTGTCGTTGATTTTCGTTCTAACAATGCAGCGCAAGAATTCACGCAAGGATTAAAAGAAATTGGTTTTGCGGTGGTGTCGCATCATCCTATCTCACCTGCGTTAATTGATCGCGCGTATCAAGTATGGGGCGCGTTTTTTCAATCGGATGCAGAAAAATCGCAATATCCGTTTGATCCTGAGCGACACGACGGTTTTATTTCCAAAGCATTGTCAGAAACCGCCAAGGGTTACAGCGTTAAAGATTTGAAAGAATTTTATCATTATTATCCAGGGGGGCGTTGCCCCGTTTCTTGTTTGCAAACCACCCAAATGTTGGCGAGAGAATTATCCAGCATGGCGAGCACATTATTGGATTGGGTTGAGAAATATTCGCCCGCTGAAGTGCAAAAAAGATTTTCCATGTCATTGTCGAGCATGATTCAACATAGCGAGCATACTTTATTTCGTTTGATTCATTACCCGCCGTTGACTGGTTTGGAGCCCGAAGGCGCGATGCGTGCCGCTGCACATGAAGACATTAATTTGTTAACCTTGTTGCCTGCAGCAACTGCAGAGGGGCTGCAAGTAAAAGATGCGCGTGGCAATTGGATTGATGTACCGATTAATCCGGGATGGATTATTGTGAATGTGGGCGATATGTTGCAAGAATGCAGCGGATACTATTATCCTTCCACTTCGCATCGCGTGTTAAACCCGACTGGAGAAGCCGCGAAGCAATCTCGTTTATCCATGCCGCTGTTTTTGCATCCACATGAAGCGGTGCGTTTGTCGGATCGTTACACAGCAAAAAGTTATTGGATAGAGCGATTGCAAGAGCTCGGGTTGAAAGAAAAGGCCCCGGCGTAATCTTTGCTTGCAATCCCGCTATTAGTATCTTACAACTTGTAAGAAATCGAAGTATCCTATGAATCACTTTCCCACCACGCTTGCGCTTGGATACGCCTCCTGACTTCTGCCATTTGGTGCGTTTTTAGAATCCGTGAAAGCCCGCTGTTATTGTATTCGTCTAAATTAGTTTTCAATGTGAATTTGTTTTTGGTTAAAGCATCTTGAATATGAACCTCATGAACATTCCAAAGAATGTCTCGTGCGCGCTGCAATGATAATCCAGTTTTAATTTCAATAAATTTTCCTATCATCAGTGCCATAAAACACGGCAAAACGTGTGCTTGTATTGCATCATGTGCATAGTGAAAGATCGGACGGGTTTTTAGATCCGTCTTTGATATCCTAAATGCTTGTTCAATACGCCAAAGATCGTGATAAATTAAAGAGATGTTTTTTTATCGCTTACCAAAACGACCATGAATTTCCGTGCTTTACATTTTTTTGGTGTTTGCTTTATCTGCAGAGGCTTTTTGGGATTCTTTGTGTGCCGACACGCGTTGTTTTTCGCTGAAAAATTCCGCTGTAAATGCAATGTTCGCGTTAAATTGAATCGCATTTAACGCATTGTCTTGAACTGCTCTCTGCTGCATTTGGTTTGCTTTAACCCTTTCTTCCGCATAACTACGTAAATCAGGGAACTTAAAAAGCACGTTATTTAACGCCCATCTGTTATTTTCATTGCGACTCACGATATCAACTGCTCTATCAACAACAACTTTACTGTTATATTTAGAGCAGACCCGGTATGAATTTAATGCATATGTTGGCTCATAATTTATATTCGGCTCCAACTGACCACTATATAATCTGGATAAATAAGGGGACGAATCAAGATTAAACATCTTGCATAGATATAAAAGATCACTCTTTTGAGATTCAGGACTAAAAAATACTTGTGAACGAACGGCATCTACCCATTTTTCAAGTAAGGAATTAGGATTTACTATTTTTTCTGCAATAACGGATAAGGTATTTTTTTGTGGGTCGTAAAATAATATAGGGATATTTTCTTTAGTGAACTCTCGACAACATGCATGTTGTAGAGCGATTGCTTTTAATTCATTGTCAATTAATTCAAACCCTGATTCTATTATACCTGCGGGTGTCACACTCGTGTAATAAATTGCAGCCACCATATCTTTTGATATTTCTTTAAACTCAATTTCATTATATATTCTTACCCCTGGCGGAAGGTTGTTTTCTCTGTGAGTGCACTCAGTCAGCGGGGGGAGAGCGCTTTTCATTTCTCCAACTGACGAAAAAAACTTTGTTTCTTGTGATTCGTTTCTTGTACCTTCTTTATCGCGAAATCCAGTTCCGGCGTCATACAAAGATATAGTTTTTAAATTGTCTTCAGGGCATTGAATAATAAATCCAGTTGGATAATATGAAACCTCGTGGTTTCCTATTACCGTTCCAGATCTATTAAAATTTGCATGTTGCGCTATCGACCCAATTTCCTTTAAACAATCCAATGCTGAACCACCCGAGGAAAAACCTTGAATCGCTCTGAGATACACATGATCACTTTGAGAGTTACGCATTATTACGCCCTATTGATATACGAGAGAAACCAACAATATTATAGCTGCTAATAGGTATAGCTTTTCTGGCAATTCTAACCGATTGATTTCATAATATTAAAAGACTATATATGTTAACTCAGAGGGTTATTACACGATTCTGGACCCATTGGTAAAATATGTATTGAGCGTTGGTTGGCGGGATGTGTAAAAGTGTCACTATGGTGAAAAATTATCTACTTGAATTACAGAAACGTATTTGTACCGCATTAGAATCGCAAGAAGTGGGTGCGCGATTTCAAAAAGATACTTGGAAAAACGGAATTACTTGCGCGATTGCAGGGGATACTTTTGAAAAAGGCGGTGTGAATTTTTCGCATGTGACGGGTGAGACATTGCCCGCGATTGCGAGCGTCAAACGCCCTGAGTTAGCGGGCAGTGTGTTTGAAGCAATGGGTGTTTCTGTGGTGATGCATCCGCGCAATCCGTTTGTGCCAACCGCGCATTTGAATGTGCGTTATTTTCAAGCGACGAAAAAAAACGGCGAACATGTTTGGTGGGTTGGCGGTGGATACGATTTAACACCATACTATGGATTTGAAGACGATTGCGCGCATTGGCATCGCAGCGCAAAAAAAGCATGCGATGCGATTAATCCTGATTATTATTCGCGTTATAAAAAATGGGCCGACGATTATTTTTATATCAAACATCGCAATGAGCAACGCGGCATTGGCGGATTGTTTTTTGATGATTTAAACGCGGTGTCTTTTGATCATTGTTTTTCATTGTTAAAAAAAGTGGGCGACAGTTTTATTGACGCGTATTTGCCGATTGTCGAAAAAAGAAAATCGCATGCATTTGCGCAAAAGCATCGTGATTTTCAGTACTACCGTCGCGGACGTTACGCAGAATTTAATTTGGTTTACGATCGCGGTACTTTATTTGGTTTGCAATTTGGTGGAAGAATCGAATCGATCTTGGTATCGTTGCCACCCGTGGTACATTGGATTTATGATTGGAAACCAGAAATGGGTTCTGAAGAAGCGCGGCTAACAGAATTTTTTTTACAACCTCGAGATTGGATATGAAACTCATCACGATCGCCAATGTTAAAACACTCATTCATAAAATCAGCATTGAAAAATTTTTTCAATTATTAATTGCCGAGTTAGAGAAAACATATGCACGTTGGTCTGAATTTGAAAAATCACCGCGTCACGCGGTGCATGTGAAAAACGGCGTCATTGAATTAATGCCAATTTGCGATGAACAATATTATGCATTTAAATATGTGAACGGTCATCCCGCCAATATTGATCGCAATAAATTAACCGTGGTTGGCGTGGGCATGTTAGCAGATGTCGAGACGGGTTATCCGCTCATGATTTCTGAAATGACATTGTTGACAGCGTTTCGAACAGCTGCCACTTCAACACTTGCCGCAAAATATCTCGCGAAGAAAAATGTTAAGACCGTCGGGATTATTGGTACGGGTGCGCAATCGGAATTTCAAATCATGGCGCAAAAATCTTTTTTTAATGTTGACACGGTAAAATATTTTGATATTGATCCTGCTGCCATGCAAAAATTTCAAAATAATTTGAAAAAAAAGCTGAAGTTGATTCCGTGTGATGATGCAGCGAGTGTCGTCGTGGATGTGGACATTATCACAACCGCGACCGCCAGCAAAAAAAAAGCCAATGTGTTGCAAGCAGATATGATTTATCCGGGCTTGCACATGAATAGCATCGGCGGTGATTGTCCTGGCAAAACAGAATTAGACAAAGCCATTTTGTCGAAAACAAAAATTGTCGTCGAATATTTTCCACAATCGAAAGCGGAAGGTGAAATACAATCATTAGGTGGCGATGATAAAATTTACGCGGAATTATGGGAAATTGTTTCAGGTCGTAAAAAAGGCCGCGAAAATGATACCGAAATTACGTTATTCGATTCTGTTGGTTTTGCCATCGAAGATTACGCCATATTAAAATTAATTTATGAACTCAGCAATCAATATCAAATTGGTCAAACCACCGAACTGATTCCCGAACTTAAAAATTCGAAGAATTTGTTTGAAGTATTGTGATAACCGCTTGTTAACACTCGCGGTTTCGAGAAAAGTCTTGACAAACACAGCCCCGTTTTCTATAATTTGAACTAATAGTGATAAATATAACAATGTTTGGTTCAAACTATGAATTCTAATGTCCTGCAAACCATGCTTCGAGCCCCCAACACTGTGTTTACGTTCAAAGAGCTTGCGCTGCGTTTAGGGTTGACGGATGCCGCTTCGCTCCGCTCTAAAATTCATTACTATGTTAAAACAGGCGCGCTGTATTCAATTCGAAAAGGTTTTTACGCAAAAGATGAAAACTATAGCGCATTGGAATTTGCAACAAAAATATATACACCGGCCTATGTTAGTTTTGAAACCGTATTAGTACAGACAGGTGTTGTATTTCAGACGTATCGGAAAATTTTCGTTGCTTCTTATTTGAGTCGCGAAATTTACTGCGATCATCATCATTTTTCTTTTAAAAAAATAAAACACTCCATACTCACCAATAGGACAGGTGTTTCACAATATGATTATTATTTTATTGCTGATAAGGAGAGGGCATTGTTAGACACGATTTATCTAAATAAAGAATATTATTTTGATAATCTCAATAGTATTAATTGGGACAAATGTTTTGAAATGTTACCGTTGTATGAGAATAAAAATATGGAAAAACGATTAACACGTTATTTCGAAGAGAGTCATCATGCTTAATATTTCAATGCATAAAAATCTGTTATTGCAGATATTAAAAGACATTTACAGTGATATTTCATTAGGTCCATTATTAGGTTTCAAAGGTGAAACTGCGGCTTTTTTATTTTATCATCTTGGGCGTTTTTCAGTGGATCTGGACTTTGATTTGTTGGACGAAGCATCTGCACATATTGTTTTTGAAAAGATAAAAATAATTTTAAACCAATATGGTGATATAAAAGAATTTTACGATAAACGATATACTTTGTTTTTTCTTTTATCTTATCGTCGTGGATTGCAAAATATTAAAGTTGAAATTTCTAAACGACAGTTTGGTTCCCAGTACCACGTAGAAAATTATTTGGGCATTCCCATGCTTATCATGAATCAGGAAGATGTATTTGCCAATAAGTTGGTTGCGCTGATTGAGCGCCAAGGAAAAACCAATCGTGATATCTATGATGTATGGTTTTTTCTAAAAAACAATTTTCCCATGAATAAAATTATTGTTGAGCAACAAACCAAAACAACTTATCAAAAAGCCGTATCACTGTGTATCGCTATTTTAGAAAAAAAAACGGATAGAGGTATTTTGTCAGGCATTGGTGAATTACTGGATGAAAAGCAAAAAAATTGGGCTAAATCACATCTTCGAAAAGAAACGATTTTTTTGTTGAAAACACAGGTGTCTGCGAGCATAAAAAATAAATAATTATTCCAGGCGCTGACCGCGATTTGATCGCGGGACGGTGATGCACCTCAACCTAAATAATTCGCTCGTCAACACTCGCAGTTACGAGCGAATCGGAAATTTTTCTAGCAGATACAATGGATAATTGCATAATTTCCCGTCTTGCTTGAGATTCAATAAACTCGCGCGATTCAAGATAGTGGGCTGGTATTTCACATCATACACCATTAAACTTTTTTGTTTGGTTGACGTACCGGATTTAATTTCAAGCGGTAAAATAGTATTTTCAAATGGCACAATAAAATCTACTTCCGCAGTATGCGCGCTTGTCCAATAAAATAATTGTTTAATGCCAGCACATTTCAATAATTGCGCCGCGACATTTTCTGTTAGAGCACCTTTAAATTCTGTAAATAATGTATTTTTTTCTAAAATAATTTTTGCATCGAGATCAGATAATGCACCCAGTATACCAACATCCAGACAATATATTTTAAATGCATTGTGATCTAAATATGCTTTTAACGGTAATTTAGGTGTGGTGATATTATATGAAATATAAATTAATCCCGCATCCATTAACCATTGCAACGCAATCTCATATTCACGTGCGCGTGCTCCTGATTTTAAAATAGAAAAAACAAATTTTTTATTTTCCTTGGCAAGCTGATCTGGTAATGAATTCCAAATCCCGGTGATTTTCATGATTTGATTGTTGGGCGCATGTTTTGCAAAATCCAGTAAATACGCTTTGATAATTTCTTCCTGCACTTGTCGCACAGCAAAAAAATCTTCTTTTTCAATATATGTTTTTACGGCTTCCGGCATGCCGCCCACATATAAATATATTTTTAATAGATCACATAAGTTATCGTGAATCGCGGTATTGAGCGGTTCAAATTTATTTAATTCAATTAAATGTTGTGATAATTGCGTTTTACCCAGCGCTTGCAGAAATTCAAAAAATGACATGGGGTGTAATTCTAAAAAATTGACTTTACCAACGGGAAATCCCTTATCGTTTGATAATTTAATTCCCAGCAATGATCCGGCCGCTGCAATAAAATACTCGCTCGCTTGTTCGCAAAAATATTTCAAGCTGTTTAATGCGTTGGGACACGCTTGGATTTCGTCAAAAAAAATCAACGTATTGTTTGCGATTATTTTTATTTCTAGATGCAATTCGAGCGCTTTGATAATTCTTTCCGGCTTTAAATCCCGCTCAAAAATTTGTTTGGCGCGATCGTCTTGCTCGAAATTGATGTAGGCGTAATGTTTAAATTCGGCTTTTGCAAAGGACTCTAGAATGTAGGTTTTACCAACTTGTCGTGCTCCCTGTAAAATAAGGGGCTTGCGTGACGTCGAATGCCGCCAATTTTGTAACTTATTGAATATATTACGTTTCATGAGTTTTTATCACATTTTTCGTATGAATAATGTGAATTATATCACATTTTTCATATGAATAATGTGAATATTGCACAACGCTCCCACCCGGTCGCGTCTGGGTGGGATCGACCTGTTACTGTCGACGTCCAGGATTTTTATTTATAGGCGATCGCTTACAAAATCAGTGAGATAATTTTCAGGCGTAATTAATTTACCTTTAATGCCTAATTCGTGTTCGGCTTCGTGTAATGCCCGCATTTCACGTTCCAGCGTTTTTGGGTCATCCACATCCCATGCCACCTGGTAAAGATTTAATTTTCCATCCCGACTCTTGGTGAAAAAATCCACTTCGTTTCTATTTTCGGTTAAATAATAGTAAATCTCGTGTTGCTGTCTTTTTAAATTTAAGAAAATAAAATTTTCAAAATTATGCCCCCAATTTTTGTGGAAACTTAAGTTATAAGCATTAACCAAACCTGTATCAATTGCGTATATTTTTTTTGAGTTGGTTTGTGCTTTTCGCGTTGATTTTGAATAGAGCGGAATCATGAATGCCAAATAGGCTTCTTCAATATAACTCAAATATTCATGAATGGTTACTCTGCTTAATGCGTAACCCTGACTTTTGAGGTCGTTGAATAGTTTATTTGTTGAAAAATGAGTGGCGGGATTCATCAAAATAATTTTAATTAAATAACGGATCAAAGCGATATTCGTAATTTTATGACGCTCGATGATATCCTTTAAAATAACAACATTAACATATTCTTGTAATATGCTCATTTGATCGCTGACTTCATTGTGGATAATTTCTGGAAAACCACCTTGATTTAGGTAAGCTTGAAATATTTTAGATAATTTATCTGCGCCTTTTTTTCCAAATGGTTTTTTAATAATATTTTTTTCTACTCCACACTGTAAAAATTCCGAAAAATTCAATGGCCAAATTTCTGTTGCTAGAGATCTACCACGTAGCGATGTTGCAATTTCAGTGCCGAGTAATTTTGATGATGATCCTGACAGATAAATGCGCACTTTTTTGCTGTCGAAAAACCGCCTTACTGTTACAGCCCAATTGTCGACATTGTGAATTTCATCTAAAAATAAATAGGATAAATTATCGTGATTATCAGGATAAATCGTATAAAACGCATCGATTAGTTTTCCCAATTTATCCTGTGTCAACGGATATAAACGATCATCTTCAAAATTGACGTATAGGATTCGAGAAAGGGGTATTTTATTTTCAAGCAATTGTTTTATTGTTTGAAACAAAAAATAGGTTTTACCTGTTCTGCGCATGCCGATGGCCACCATGATTTTGTTCGGTGCATTTGGAAAAGTGACTTCTCGTGTTATGCCTTCCTGAAAAGCATGCAACTTATCGTGAAACTCCTCCAAGAGGCTTTGCATTAATTTTATCATTAGGGTACCTGAAAACTTAACTTCTGTATAATACAAGAATATAACAAAACTAGACTCTTTTAAAGTACTATTTTATATAAAAACATGTATTTTAAATAATGCAAGTTATACGGAACCTGAGTAATTCGCTCCCTACTGGTCGCGTCTATGTCCGAGTGTCAGGTGTCTCGCGTCCGTGTCCAACCATGCGCATAGAAGCGGTAGCGCAGAAAAACAAGGCAATGTCGACACGTTATATTTTCAACTTTAACTTATGTTCAAGATAATGAATATTTTGCGCGCCTTTTTTGAAATGCAAATCGTCCATTAATTCTTGATGTAGCGGAATGTTGGTTTTGATTCCCTCGATGACAGTTTCTTCTAATGCATTTTGCATGCGCGCGAGCGCATTGTCGCGCGTCATGGCGTGTACGATTAATTTTCCAATCAGTGAATCATAATACGGCGGCACTTTATATCCGGTATAAATATGCGAATCGATGCGAACGCCCATGCCGCCTGGTGGATGATACACCGCGATCGTGCCGGGGCAGGGCAAAAAAGTGTAAGGATCTTCGGCGTTGATGCGACATTCGATTGCATGACCATGCCATTCAATGTCTTCTTGTTTGAATAATAATTTTTGCCCGTTCGCGATGCGAATTTGTGATTTCACAATGTCGACACCGGTTACCATTTCAGTAACGGGATGTTCCACCTGTACGCGCGTATTCATTTCAATAAAATAAAATTCACCATTTTCATATAAAAATTCAAATGTGCCGGCACCGCGATAATGAATGTTGATGCATGCTTTCACGCATACGTCACCAATTTTACTGCGTTGCGCTTGCGTAATGCCAGGCGCTGGCGCTTCTTCCAGAATTTTTTGATGACGACGTTGCATAGAACAATCACGTTCACCTAAATGAATCGCATTACCTTGACCATCGCCCAACACTTGAATTTCAATGTGGCGCGGATTTTCTAAAAATTTTTCCATGTAAACTTCGTCGGTGCCAAATGCCGCTGCCGCCTCTGTTTTAGTCATCGCAATGGCGTTTTGTAATTCTTCTTCGTTGTGTACGACGCGCATGCCGCGTCCACCACCACCACCCGATGCCTTAATAATCACGGGAAAACCAATACGTTTGGCAATTTTTAAATTATGCTCATGATCATTCGTCAGTGCGCCGTCAGAACCAGGAATGCAGGGCACACCTGCTTTTTTCATGGTGTGAATCGCAGAAACTTTGTTTCCCATTAATTTAATCGTATCTGATTTTGGTCCGATAAATACAAATCCACTTTGTTCGACACGTTCCGCAAAATCTGCATTTTCTGCGAGAAAACCATAACCTGGATGAATCGCATCCACGTGTGCAATTTCTGCAGCGCTAATCACCGCGGGAATATTCAAATAACTTTGCGCGGAACTTGCGGGGCCAATGCAAACGGATTCATCTGCTAAGCGCACGTGCATTAAATCTTGATCGGCGGTTGAATAAATTGCCACCGTTTTAATGCCTAATTCTTTGCATGCGCGGTGAATGCGCAAAGCGATTTCGCCGCGATTGGCAATCAACACTTTTTTAAACATGTGTTTTATATTCCAGTATTAAGGTTCGATAATAAATAATGGTTGATCGTATTCCACGGGTTGCTCGTTTTCCACCAAACGCGCACTGATGGTGCCTGCCTTGTCCGCTTCAATTTTGTTAAACATTTTCATCGCTTCAATCAAACACAATGTATCACCCACTTTTACTTTTTGACCGACACTCACGAAAGGCGGCGTTCCTGGTGCTGAGGATAAATAAATTGTGCCGACCATGGGGGATTTTAACGTATGACCTTCAGTATGTTTGGGTTTTTTTTCAGAAGCAGTAGATGCGGGTGCTGTCGCTGTCGCAGGCGTTGTTGCAGCGATGACGGGTGTTGCATTGCCTGCAATGAGTTGGCAATTAATGCGAACACAATCATCGCCTGATTTGACTTCCAGTTCGCCGATGCCCGTTTCTTTCACGAGCTCAATTAACTTTCTAATTTTTCGCGTGTCCACGCTGAAACCCCCTGTTTTGCTAAATAATCATGTGCTGCGAGCAGCGCCAATCGATAACTATTGGCACTAAAACCCGTGATCACACCGACGGCGATATCACTGAAAAAAGAATGATGGCGAAACGATTCGCGCGCAAAAATATTGCTTAAATGGATTTCAATACAAGGAATTTTCACTGAGAGCAAGGCGTCGCGTAGTGCGATGCTGGTATGTGTGAAAGCTGCGGGATTGATGAGTATCATATCCATCTGTTCATACAGCGCTTGATGAATGCGGGCAATGAGCTCGTGCTCAGCATTGCTTTGAAAAGAGATGAGTAGGTGACCCAATTCCCGGGCTTGCTCAAGCAGTAACTTATTGATATCCTCGAGCCGCTCGTACCCATACACCTTGGGTTCTCGCGTGCCCAGTAGGTTCAAGTTCGGTCCGTGAATAGTCAATATTTTTGCCATGGCGTATTCTGCCGTAGTCGCACGATGTTGTCTAGATCTCTGCAGATGCTGGCAAGTTATTGACCGATTTGTGTAAGATGCTGCAAGAACCGTTTTTTATTGGTGTACCCGATTAGGCGCGAATTTTGAATTTCCGCTTGATTTTTAAAGAATAGGATCGTGGGTGGCGCGATCACGCCGAAGTGTTGCTCGAGCAGTTGGTCTTTCGGTGTGTTTTTAGTGACATCGGCTCTGAGCAACACATAATGCGATAATGCGCTTTTGACGGCAGGATCGCTGAACGTAAACGTTTCTAATTCTTTGCAGGCGATGCACCAGTCGGCGTAGAAGTCGAGCATCACCGGTTTTTTGTGAGCTTGTTGCAAAGCAGTTTCCACCATTTCTACTGATTGCACGGATTGAAAATTCAATTGGGAGGTGGATGAAAAATGAAAAGCACGTAGCAGCAGTGAGAATGCAACGGCAAGCAATAACACACCCACCGTGTATTTAATGACGTTCATCCATCGCCCTGCTTTCGGCAACCAATGCGCACCTATCGCGCCAATCAATAATAACGGCACTCCCATTCCCAATCCCAGCACAAATAACGCGGCGCCGCCGAGAGCGATATCTCCTTGCTGCGTAATCCATCCCAGTGCAACCACCAAAGGTGGCGTTACACATGGCGACACAATCAGCGTGGATAATATCCCCATGACAAACACGCCAAAATAAGTTCCATTTTTTTGATGATGACTTTGATTGCTGATCAGTGATTGCAGCTTGGCGGGCAATTGCAATTCAAATAAACCAAATAAAGATAAAGCCATCACGACAAAAATCGCACTGAAACTGATGATGACCCACGTATTTTGAAACACCGCTGATAAATTACTTCCCACAAAACCAAACACAATGCCCGCCACCGCATAAGTGATTGCCATGCCGAGCACATAAAAAAGCGATAATAAAAATGCTTGGGGGCGAGTTAATTGCCGTCGTCCGATAATAATGCTCGATAAAATTGGAATCATGGGAAGTATGCAGGGTGTGAACGACAACAAAATACCAAATCCAAAAAAACTCATTAGCGTGAAAAAAAATGAATGTGATGGCGCGGATGCGGAAATGTTTTCGGGCGCGACGTCGATACTCAATCCAAACACAGGCTGTCCATAATTTCCGTTTAAATTCATGACCACAATTTTACTGATGGGCGGATAACAATAACCGGATTGTGAGCAGCCCTGATAATGCACTTGCACGGTGATATTATTATGCGCGGCGTCAATGATCGGCACGGGAATCACGAGATTATTTTTGTAGACGATGAAATTGCCAAGTGATGTGTTGAGCGTCATTGTATCGGCGGGATAAATGGGATCGCCAAGTTTCGTTTTTTCAGGTTTAATGACATGGAAACGAAAATCTTTTTGATATAAATAATAATGCGGTGCAATTTTCCATTGCAACAAAATGGTTTGATAATCTTTGGCGGTTGCTGAAAATTGAAATGCTTGATCGGGTGATAGTGGTGCGATATGAGATCTTGCGAAGGTGCTTACCAGGCAGAGCAAATAAACGAGAATTGTGATCAGCAGTTTTTTTCGCATGGCTTGAGAATAACACGCGATATTGCATCGACGTTAATTTTTCGTTAAGTATTTTTAGATTGTGGAACAGGGCAGTTATGTTTCATAATGGGTAAAATATTATCATTAGGTGGATTGTAAATGAGAACAGATAGTCTAGGATTGTGGGGTACGTTGACAGATGACAAAGAGTTGACGGACGCATTGAATGCGTTGTACACGGCGGTTTTCGCTTCCACCAAGATCAATGAAAAGTTTGAGGTGATATCCTCCCTATTAGTGGAGATTATTGTGCTATTGGAGCTCAAGATTCAGCAGAGCCCCCAACTCAGTCGTCAGTCCACGTTTTTATTAAAAAAGCTGCAAATAATTTCAGAGATAGGAACTCTAAGAAGACCTATATCGCCAACATCACAGGGGATTCCTACCGAAATTGTTTCGGCGTTGCGGAACTTATTTTTGAACATGCAACGCAGGCAGGATACTTTTTGGGAGATAAATGCGAAGAACGCTGAGATAAAAGAACTACTAAAACATCCTCAGAAACCTTCTTATCTATCACCACTACCACCACCACCTTATTTTTTTCCGTTGCCGCCTTATGAAAAGGCACCTAAAACAAGCAGTGATAATGACCCGCAACGAATAATAAGACCGCCGAGCCCGATTTAATATTACAATAACCCACGCAACACCGTTTGTAGAATTCCGCCATTTAGGTAATACGTTAATTCGTTTTTCGTATCGATGCGACAGCGCACCTCTATCGTTTCTTTTTTCCCATCCGCGCGCGTGATGTGCAACGGCAATTTTTTTCCGGGTGTTAAGTCGTTCGCAATACCGTCGATGGAAATTATTTCAGCGCCATCGAGCTTGAGTGTTTTTCGATTAATGCCGTTTATAAATTCCAATGGCAACACCCCCATGCCAATCAAATTAGAACGGTGAATACGTTCGAAACTTTCTGCAATAACGGCTTTCACGCCAAGTAATAATGTTCCCTTGGCTGCCCAGTCGCGCGATGATCCGCTGCCATATTCAGCGCCAGCAAAAATCACTAAAGGTGTTTTTGTTTTTTGATATTCCATCGCCGCGTCGTAAATCGACAATTGTTTTTTGTCTGGAAAATGCAGTGTAAAACCACCTTCGACATCCGTTAACATTTCATTGCGAATGCGAATATTAGCAAATGTGCCGCGCATCATGATTTCGTGATTGCCGCGACGCGAACCATAAGAATTAAAATCAGCAACAGCAACTCCATGTGCTTTCAAATAATTTCCGGCAGGACTATCCGGTTTGATGGAACCCGCGGGTGAAATGTGATCGGTTGTCACGCTGTCGCCAAAAATCGCTAAAACACGCGCGTTGCAAATATCTTTTGGTGCATCTAGTGTTGTTTTCATGTGATCAAAATACGGCGGCAATTTTACGTAAGTTGATTTGGGATCCCAATGATATGTTTCTGTCGCTTTCATTTGGATAGATTGCCACGTGCTGTCGCCATCAAAAATTTCGCTGTATTCTTTGGTGAACATGCTGCGTTCAACATTTAGTTGCGCCGCAGAAATTTCCGCAGATGTCGGCCAAATATCTTTTAAATAAATTTTTTCACCGTGATTATTTTCGCCAATGGGATCGCGCGAGAGATCAATATTCATCGTGCCAGCTAATGCGTAAGCGACAACGAGCGGGGGCGATGCCAACCAATTTGCGCGCACTTGCGGATGAATGCGGCCTTCGAAATTACGATTTCCTGATAACACAGCGCAAACCGTCAATTGATTTTTATTGATGGTGTTGCTGATAGGTTCATTGAGTGGGCCAGAATTACCGATGCAAGTGGTGCATCCATAACCCACCAAATAAAATCCCAATTGATCTAAATATTTTGTTAAATCTGCTTTTTTTAAATAATCAGTGACGACTTTTGATCCGGGGGCGAGCGATGATTTAACCCACGGTTTTGCGGACAATCCTTTTTCCACCGCTTTTTTCGCGAGCAATCCTGCAGCGAGCATAACGGATGGATTGGAAGTGTTGGTGCAGCTTGTAATTGCAGCAATTACAAGATCTCCATGATGCAAGTCAAATCCGGCATCGGTCGGATATTTTTTAGCACCATCAATTTTATTTGTTTCAAATATTTGTTTAACAGTTTGCGGCAATGCAGTGATAGCGACGCGATCTTGCGGACGTTTTGGGCCCGCAACGCTCGGCACCACATCCGATAAATTTAATTGCAATGTATCGGAAAATACAGGCTCAACGCTGTGTTCATCGTGCCACATGCCTTGTGTTTGCGCGTAAGCTTTCACGAGCGCAATGGTGTTTTCATCGCGATTGGTGAGCGTTAAATATTTAATGGTTTCATCGTCGATGGGAAATAATCCGCATGTCGCGCCATACTCTGGCGACATATTTGCAATCGTTGCGCGATCGGCGAGCGGCAAATGTTTTAATCCGGGCCCATAAAATTCAACAAATTTTCCAACAACCCCTTTTTGTCGCAGCATGTTGGTGACAGTTAATACCAAATCGGTCGCGGTGATTCCTTCTTTTAATTTTCCGTCTAAGCGAAAACCAACGACGTCGGGAATTAACATCGAAACGGGTTGGCCGAGCATCGCTGCTTCTGCTTCAATGCCGCCGACACCCCAACCTAAAATTCCCAAACCATTAATCATGGTGGTGTGGCTGTCAGTGCCAACGAGTGTGTCGGGAAATGCATAATTTTTTTGTTTTTTATTTTGTGAACGCACCACGTGACCTAAATATTCCAAATTTACTTGATGGCAAATGCCAGTGCCGGGCGGCACCACTTGAAAATCTGCAAATGTTTTTTGGCCCCATTTTAAAAATGTGTAACGCTCGTGGTTGCGATCCATTTCAATTTTCACGTTAGCGGCAAATGAATGATCGTTTCCGTATTGATCGACTTGCACGGAGTGATCAATGATTAAATCCACGGGACATAGCGGATTAATTTTGTCAGCATCGCCTTTTAAATCTTGCATGGCATTTCGCATCGCTGCTAAATCCACCACTGCGGGAACACCCGTAAAATCCTGCATTAAAACGCGCGCAGGGCGATACGCAATTTCGTGATCTGAATGTTTTTGAGAAAGCCAATCAGAAAACGCGCTGATGTCTTTAGCAGTCGTGACTTCACCATCTTCATTTCTGAGCTGATTTTCCAAGAGAATTTTCAGCGAAAAGGGCAATTGACGAATCCCTGGAAAATGTTTTTCAGCCAGTGCGGGCAGGCTGAAATAGTGATAGGTTTTTCCATCGACGTTGAGTTCGCGTTCAGTTTGATAGGTGTTTTTCACAAATCCCTCGACAGTTAGAGAAATAATGTCATATTATACCAATTCCATTTCAAAACGCGATTTTTATTGCATTTTAAAATGCCCTGTATTATCCGCTTGTTAACACTCGCGGTTCTGATTTGATATCACTATTATGAACTATCGCCACTTTTATCATGCTGGAAGTTTTGCCGATGTCGTTAAACACATCGCTCTGATTGCATTGCTCGAAAAACTCGCGCAAAAAGAAACACCCTTTTGTTTTTTGGATACGCACGCAGGAATAGGGTTGTACGACTTGCATGCTGAAGCTGCGCAAAAAAAATGTGAATACAAAAATGGCGTTGTCAAATTATTGTTGGCCGAAAAAAATGGTATGCCAACGGTGGTGCAAAATTATCTTGCGATTGTGAAAAAATATAATGCGCTTGATTTTCGGTATTATCCCGGGTCCCCTATTTTTGCGCGCGAATTATTGCGCGATCACGATCAAATGATTTTGTGTGAATTGCATCGTGAAGATGTGGTCACACTGAAAAATAATATGGGAAAAGATAAGCAAGTGGCAATTCATCATCTCGATGGTTATTTGGGTTTGAAAGCTTTTTTGCCGCCAAAATTAAAACGCGGCATGGTATTGATTGATCCGCCGTTTGAAAAAAAAGATGAGTTTGAAAGTATTGTCGCAAGTGTTTCAAAAATATTATCGCATTGGAAAAATGCGCCGATCATGATTTGGTACCCCATTAAAAATCGCAAGTATGTGCAGCAATTTTATGGCGTAGTGACGTTACTTGCCAAATCACGTGTCATTGTGGAATGTACATTGCGCTCCGCTGAGAGTGAAAATCAGCTGTCTTCGTGCGGACTTTTATTGGTTAATCCACCGTGGAAATTGAAAGAAACATTGCAAAATGCTTTTGGTTATTTGCAAAATCCATTGGAATGCGATTTTAAATTAAAATAAGAAGCTGTCTGGTTAAACGCTAGCATGCGCCAGAATGCGTTGATTTTTGAGCACCGAAGCGCAGTTTACATTTCAGTAAATGAGCATCGGAGCGCAAAAAATCGGCGCATTATGGTCATGATAGTAGTTTAATCAGGCAGCTTCTGAGCGATTTTCTTGAAGCGCCGCTTGAATTTTTATAAACCGCCCATACTTCTTGCTCATCGGGTGCATTAGCGAGTATGCTTGTGACCCCGAACCCATTTGGCATTATTTTTAAGTTGAGGAGATAGAAAAGTGAATATTAGACCATTACACGATCGCGTGGTAATCAAGCGATTAGATGAAGAACGTACATCTGCCGGTGGCATTGTTATCCCAGATACCGCAGCGGAAAAACCAGTCCGCGGTACCGTGATGGCAATTGGCGCTGGAAAAATGTTGACGGACGGAAAAGTAGTACCGTTGGCTGTTAAAAAAGGCGACACCGTGGTGTTTGGAAAATATTCTGGCACCGAAATCAAAATTGAAGGCCAAGAACTCATCGTGATGCGCGAAGAAGACATCATGGGAATTATCGAAAAGTAAAAATAACAACAAGAGGTTATAACAATGTCTGCAAAAGAATTACGATTTGGATCTGAAGCACTGCATGCGATGGCAAGCGGTGTAAGTAAATTAGCTGGTGCCGTAAAAGTAACGTTGGGGCCGCGTGGTCGCAATGTGGTGCTAGATAAATCTTTTGGCGCACCCACCATCACCAAAGACGGTGTGAGTGTTGCCAAAGAAATCGAATTGGCTGATAAGTTTGAAAACATGGGCGCGCAAATGGTGAAAGAAGTGGCGTCTCAAACATCAGATTTAGCTGGCGACGGCACAACGACTGCAACTGTGTTAGCAGAAGCGATTTTGAGCGAAGGCATTCGTTCAGTCGCAGCTGGCATGAACCCCATGGATTTAAAACGGGGTATCGAAAAAGCGGTTATTGCGGTGGTGGAAGAATTGAAATTGATTTCCAAGCCCTGCACAGACAATAAAGCAATCGCGCAAGTCGGCACGATTTCTGCAAATTCGGATGACATCATTGGAAAACTCATTGCGCAAGCGATGGAAAAAGTGGGTAAAGAAGGCGTTATCACAGTCGAAGATGGTTCTGGTTTAGAAAACGAATTGTCTGTGGTGGAAGGAATGCAATTTGACCGTGGTTATCTATCTCCTTACTTCATCAACAATCAGCAAAGCATGAGCGCGGAATTAGAAGCGCCCTATATTTTATTGGTGGATAAAAAGATCAGTAATATTCGAGAAATGCTGCCCGTGTTAGAAGCTGTCGCAAAATCCGGCAAACCGTTATTGATTATTGCTGAAGATATCGAAGGCGAAGCATTGGCAACATTAGTGGTGAATACCATTCGTGGCATTGTAAAAGTTGCTGGTGTTAAAGCACCTGGTTTTGGTGATCGTCGCAAAGCGATGTTGCAAGATATCGCGACATTGTCTGGTGCGAAAGTGATTTCCGAAGAAGTGGGCTTGACGCTCGAAAGCGCTTCCTTGAATGATTTAGGCTCCGCAAAACGCGTGGTGGTTACCAAGGAAAATACAACCATTATCGGTGGCGCAGGTGACAGCAAAGAAATCAAGGGTCGCATCGAGCTGATCCGTCGTGAAATTGATGACACCACTTCTGACTATGATCGTGAAAAACTGCAAGAACGTTTGGCAAAATTGGCTGGCGGTGTTGCCGTAATCAAAGTGGGTGCCGCAACCGAAATCGAAATGAAAGAAAGGAAAGCGCGCGTTGAAGATGCATTGCACGCAACTCGTGCGGCGGTTGAAGAAGGCGTGGTTCCTGGCGGCGGTGTCGCACTGATTCGTGCATCACGCGCGATTAGTAAAGTGAAAGTCGATAACGAAGATCAACGTGTCGGTGTTGAAATTGCGCGACGCGCAATGCAAGCGCCTTTGCGTCAAATCGTTAGAAACGCAGGCGAAGAAGCACCTGTGATTTTGGCGAAAGTGATTGAAAGCAAATCCGACAGTTTTGGTTACAACGCAGCGACCAACGAATTCGGTGACATGATTGAGATGGGAATTTTGGATCCCACCAAAGTGACCCGCACTGCATTACAAAATGCGGCGTCCATCGCAGGACTCATGATCACGACCGAATGCATGGTGACTGAGTTACCGAAGAAAGAAGAACATGGCCATGGCGGCGGCGAAGGCGGCGGCATGGGTGGAATGGGCGGCATGGGTGGAATGATGTAAGCCTGCGCAACTCAGAGAAAAACATGTCTCAAAAAAAACCCCGCTTTCGCGGGGTTTTTATTCGCCTAAGCAGAAAATGCATATTAGCATCGTCGAGGGGCTTAGGGCTTTCAAGATATCAATGTCGGTTGATGTACAGACAATCCTACCTCCGATCAACGAGAACTGTCAACCAGTTGATGTAATAGATTACTCGACGAAGCTAAGAAGCTGTTTGGTTAAACGCTAGCATGCGCCAGAATGCGTTGATTTTTGAGCACCGAAGCGCATTACATTTCAGTAAATGAGCATCGGAGCGCAAAAAATCAACGCATGATGGCCATGATAGTAGTTTAACCAAACAGCTTCTAAGAGCGCGTACATTTTCGAGGATTAGACAGATGGAGTTGTCTGGTGACGCGTCGCTCGCGGGGTGACGGGCATCAATCTTTTCCAGAAGCTTCCACGTTTGCCGGCAGCAACTTGTTTGATTGCGGTGATAACTTCCGCAGGGTCCAAGACAGCTTGGTGCTTTTTAATAATGTCTCGATACCACTGCGTAATTTTGTCGGGTTGATTGGGGTGGTAAGGGCAGTGTGACAGATCGTGTGGCATGGTCATCAGTAAATCGATAATGAGTTTTTCAACGGAGCCATTGTTTCCAGGATGTTCATGCACGTCAAATTGATGCGCAAGACCATTGGTATCGATATAATACACGGTCAGCAGACTGGGGTCGCTATTCTCACATACTAGAAATTGCAATTCAGGATTTTTCTGATGACATTGGGAAAGTAGTCTGATCGGGGTGTTGACTGGGTGATAGGTGAGTAAACCGGACAGCATATTGACTCCTTTGCGCTTCTCGTTTCATTATCAACAGACGTTGCGTAAAATTCAATGAGTATGATGAAAAACACACCTTTCTATCGCAAGCCTTTGTTTGCTGCCATTGCGTTACATGCGGTGCTTGTGCTTGTTTTGGTGTTGAGCTTTGCGCCCACGCAGTTTCGCTATCCAGCCGCCTTGCAAAATTCAGCGAAAGTGATTCAAGTTAACGCGGTTTCAGAAATTGCTGTGAGCACACAAGTGCATGCAATAGAAAAAGCGCAGCACGAAGCAGCCGAAAAATTAGTAGCAGAAAAACAAGCGAAAATTGCTTTGGCGTTGAAAATAAAAGAAGAAATTCAGTTGAAAAAATTACAAGCACAAAGAATTGAGCAAGCTAAAATTGCCGCAACACAAAAAGCATTAGCAGAAAAAGAAAAACAAAAAAAATTATTAGCAGCGCAAAAAAAATTGCAACAAGCATTAGTGCAGCAGCAATTGCAAAGTGAGAAAAAAGAATTGTTGCAAGTGCAAACACAAGAAAATCAAGGCGTGATTGATAAATATAAAGCAGAAATTTTATCGCTCATTCAATCTAATTGGAGAATTCCTACGGTGAATGATCAATTGCAATGTGTTTATTCAGTCAGTGTCGCGCCAGGCGGTGTGATTTTATCGATAAATTTAGTGAAAAGCAGTGGTGATGCAGCACTTGATCAATCAGCGAAAACCGCGATTGTGCAGTCGTCCCCGCTGCCTGTGCCGACAGAGTCTGATCAGTTTGATCATTTTCGCCAATTGATTTTAACGTTGAGCCCGAAAGGCTATATGAATATTGGATGATCGGTATTGTTTTCATTATAAAAAAGCGTAGCATTTTACGCAATTGATTCGGAGTTTTTATGCGTTCCATTTCAAAATATTTTTTTGCATTTTTGTTTTTATTCTCCACGGCGCATGCAGCGCTTCGCATCGAATTAACGCAAGGCGTGAATGCCGCAATTCCCATCATCATTGTTCCGTTTCAGGATCAAGCAAACAATGTGCCGGGAAATACAACAATTTCACAAGTGATTAGTACGGATTTGCAGAATAGCGGACAATTTTTAATAAAACCGCTTGGTAAGCTTGCACTCCTTCCTATTCAATCATCTGTCGATACCAGCTATTGGCGAAAACAAGGGGCGAGCGACATTGTGACTGGCCGAGTGCAGCAAGAGGGCGATCATTATGTGGTTTCATTTCAGCTCATCGATCTGTATGCGAACATGAATCAAGGCGCAGCCTCCGCTATTTTATTGAATGATAGTTTTTCGGCGTCGCAAAGTGCGTTGCGCGGACTGGCGCATCACATCAGTGATTTAATTTACGAAAAATTAACGGGCGTGCGCGGCATTTTTAACACGAAAATTGCGTATGTATTGGCGCAACGCGTTCAAAATGGCACTACGCGATATCAGCTGGTAGTGGCCGATCAAGATGGATTTCATCCACAAGTATTATTAACGTCGAGTGAGCCCATGATGTCGCCTACGTGGATGCCAAACGGTCGTTTTTTGGCATATGTGTCATTTGAAAATCATCAGGCCGCGATTTATTTGCAAAATTTAGCGACGGGGGCGCGCGAATTATTATCGAGATTTCCAGGCATTAACGGCGCGCCGGCATTTTCGCCGAATGGTCATCGGATGGCGTTGGTGTTAACGTTAAACGGCAATCCGAATATCTATGTGATGAATCTTGCCACCAAAAAATTAACGCAAATTACTAACGATTATTCGATTAATACTGAGCCCGTGTGGTCTCGCAACGGTAACACATTATTTTTTAGTTCTGATCGCGCCGGTGGTTTGCAAATTTATCGTTATAATTTCGCAACAGGGGAGACTGAGCGCGTGACATTTGATGGTGATTACAATGCGCGTGCGTGTTTGACACCACAAGATCATACGCTCGTGATGATGCATCGTGACAATGGAAATTTTAATATCGCTAAACAAGATTTATCGTCGGGGCGGCTGACGGTGCTGACGAATTCTGGATCAGATGATTCCCCTAGTGTAGCGCCGAACGGAAAAATGATATTATACGGAACACGAATGGATGGTCGTTCGGTGTTGGGTCTCGTGTCTTTGGATGGACGTGTTAAGTTGCGACTGCCTTCGGAAGCGGGGGATGTGCAGGATCCATCTTGGTCACCCTATTTGTAAATTAATTTGAGGTTTGTATGATGAAAAAACGGATCGTTACTTTATCAGTGGTTGCACTTGCAGTGTGCAGCTTGGCATTAACTTCTTGCTCGAAGAAACCGTCTTCTGCAAACAGCGGTTCTGGCTCTCAAGGCGCGGAATCGTATGGCATGCAAGGTGGCGCGGGTTATGCAACCAACTCCGAAGGATTTGCGACCAATTCTTTGAAGGCACCTTCGAATCAAACGTATTACTTTGGTTTTGATAAAAGCGGTTTAAGCTCCAGTGACATGCAAGCGCTGACAACACAATCGAATTATTTAGCCTCTCACCAAGCAGCGCGTGTGCGGTTGGAAGGAAATACAGACAATCGCGGCAGCCGAGAATATAATGTGGGCTTGGGTTGGC
The DNA here is from genome assembly GCA_001801425.1 of Gammaproteobacteria bacterium RIFCSPHIGHO2_02_FULL_42_43. Lineage (GTDB taxonomy): Bacteria > Pseudomonadota > Gammaproteobacteria > Coxiellales > Coxiellaceae > 2-02-FULL-42-43. The sequence goes on along the minus strand of MGXR01000015.1, from coordinate 36,039 downwards.
GACGTGATCAAAGCGTTGGTCGCATCATGGAACAAGATGGCGTGCGTCCATCGCAGATCCAAATGGTGAGCTACGGAAAAGAAAATCCGGCAGTTGCTGGTAATGATGAGCATGCTTGGGCGCTCAATCGCCGCGTGAATTTTATTTATAAACAAAAACAGTAGTTTCCGCTCTGAGGGTTGATTAACTTAAATTTTCAGATTTGAGATGAGATTGAACGATAATTTGTTGAGAAAAGCGCAGTTGACGCGTCAGTCAATGAGCATTTTCGAAATAAATTATCGTTCAAGATCATCCAAAGATGAAAATTTTATTCTCAGCGGGAACTCTTAAAGCAAAAGGGCTAACGTTATGCACAAGGCGGGTTTAGTTTTACTGATTGGCTTGTTGTCTGGTTCGTTTGCGGTGTTTGCAGATGAAGCGCCGGTGGTTGACATCAATCAAGATGTTGCCAATGCGCAAGCGGATTCAAGTAGTGCCACGTCGAGCGGCACAACTGGCAGCGACAATTCTGGTTGGCAGCCAGTGACGAACACTCCTTCAACTACGGCAACGCCCGCCTCGCAGCCGACGTCTGCATCTCAATCAACTGGATCTTCCGCTCAATCCGAGTCGCCTGCCGCAGTTCCGCAACAAGAATGGCAATCAACGGGTGGTTCTGTGGATGATCGTTTGTCACATGTTCAACAACAAATGTCGAATTTAACGCAAATGAATTTGCCACAGCAAGTGAGTGATTTGCAGCAAAAAGTGTCGGAGTTGCAAGGCAAGTTGGAAGTGGCGCGACATGAATTAGAGACACTGAAAACGCAGCAAAAAGATTTTTATCAAGATTTATCGCAACGCATTGGCTCAAAATCACAGGCCAGCGCTGCCGCTTCAGACATATCTTCATCCACCGCTAAAACTTCATTTGCTCCTGTTTCTTCTGATGATGCAGGTGCTTATGGCAAAGCTTTTCAGTTACTGTCGCAAAAACATTTTGATCATGCTGATGCGGCATTTAAGCAATACTTAGTGAATTATCCCAAAGGTCAGTTTGCAGTGAACGCGCATTTTTGGCTGGGTGAAATTGCATTGATGAATCAAAAATATGATGCAGCGCAATCAGAATTTGAAATGATTGTGACGCAATACCCAAGCTCTAATAAAGTACCTGACGCGCAATTAAAGATTGCGATGATTCATGCAGCGACCGGCGAAACAGATAAAGCGCGCGCAGAATTCATAAAAATCAAGAAAAGTTATCCGGGCTCGACAGCTGCGCAATTAGCCAGCATTCGGTTACAGCAGTTGGCGCAATAATTAAGGGTAATTATGTATTGGATTTTGCTGCTCAACTCAAATCAATGTCGAATTTTTTCTTTTTCAAAAAAAGATCAACAGTTAACACTGATTCAGGAAATTCATCATCCGGAAAATCGTGAAAAAGATTCTGATTTGGTTTCTGATGGTCCGGGTCGTTATCAAAGCAATGGTGGCGGTCATGGCGCCTACGCACAGCAAACAGATCCTAAGCAGATTAAAATCAATCAGTTTATGGTTGAAATCAGTCATATGTTAGATGAAGCAAGGAAGCAGCAAAAATTTAACGAATTGACCGTGATTGCTTCGCCAAAAACGCATGGGGAGTTAACGCAACATCTCAACAAAAATGTTGAGAAATTAATTTCAACAGTGATTCAAAAAGATTTGGTTTTTTTAAAACAGCATGAGCTTCAGGATTTTTTGACAAAAGAGCAAAAAAATTTTCGCCTATAAATTGCCATGCGATCTCAAATGTTAGTCACGTCCCGCGTCAGGCAAGCAGGAGTTTCGCAGCAAGCGAAACTCTCATTACGCGATGGAGAATTCTCAAGAGGGGGAATCGCGGTTCTCCCCCTTGAGTGCAAGCGCGAATTCATTTCGCGCGCAGCGCAGCGAAGCAAGTGCGTGAAACTTCGCTCGCTACCGCTCGCGTCTAGTTATTTTGGACACAGACACGAGCGGTAGCGAGTGTGTTCCATTTTCGCTTTAATTTGTTTAAGTAACTCACCTTAAGGTTCCATTATATGGTAAAAAAAGACCATTTTTATTCTGGTTCCTGATAGAATTTTGCTGCGATTTTCACTATTGCATCAAGATAATTTAATATGCGAAATTTAACCGTTGAAATAGATCATACAACACCATTTGATTTTATTTTTATTCTGGGGCCCGATATTAATGACGATCCTATTATAAAAAAATTCACTGAGTTGAAAAATGCTGGTAAAAAAGTAGCAATTATTACGACATCCTCTGATTATGGGATGATAGAAAATGCAATCGGTCCACGTACGCGTATTGATATTGACGCACATGGTGCGCGTGGTACTGATGAAAAAAAACATTTTGTTAAAATACCCTTGTTACCCTTACTTTCTGAAAGTGTTTTAACGCAGGATAAGTTTACCAGCACCGATCTTTTATTCACGTATATTACTCAGCATTTTGCAAAAAATAAAAATTTGAATGGGCTGCAAGTGCACGTCTGGAGTTGTTTCGGTGGGCGCGCTATTCATGCGGTTGAGCATCTTCCGGTAGGTTCAACATTAATAACACACGGGCCTGAAAATACTTTCACTTTTTATCATATTATATATAACGATATGCTTGCTGGAATTACGCGCAACTGTTTTGATCCAATGGTGGAGTTTGCACATATTCTTTGTGAATCTCCTGAAGAAACAGCGATTGCTCGATTAACTGAAAAAAGTTTATTTATGTATCGCGCATTATTGCCTGAAACAGTATTCAATTCGCCTCATGGAATTAGATCTCATATCGATCAAAAATTACTTGATTACTATGCAGCATTAAAAACATTTGATGTCTCTTTTATATCACTTGAATTAGATACGCTAGAAATAAATATAACAGAACAACAACTAGAGCTGTATGGCGTTGTGACAGCTTATTTGCATACATCAACTGATAATAATGCAGCCTATATTAAGACCTATTTAGAGCAAAGGGGTATTCATCCATCAAATTTTTCATTAGATGGCGAAAATTTACCGTATATTGCGGCACAAAGAATGGCGCGTAATGACAATGTCCCGGAGTTGTGGAACTATTTAATTGAAAATAAAGTTGATCTTAATATGTCGGCTGGTGCAGGGTCACCTGCTACAGTTTTTATTTCACAAGATAAGTTAGACGGTATTAATTTTTTATTGTCTCAGAATATAGATGTTAATTACAGAACGAGATTAGGCGGAACGCTATTAATTTTTGCTGCTCATAAAAAAAGAGTTGATGTCGTAAAACGATTACTTCAAGAAAAAAATATCTTGATTGATGCGCAGGATAACGAAGGTTTTTCTGCGTTGATGCTTGCTGCATATGTTGGTGACTTGGCCATAGTAAATATATTGCTTCAAGCGGGTGCAGATCCCATATTAAGATCCAAGACTGGAGTTACAGCACTGTTTTTCGCAGCACAAAATGGCTTTTCCCCCGTGGTAAAACGATTACTTCGACATAACTCAGTCATTGCAATGATTATTAGTAATCTTTTGCAAAAAGCTGGTTGCTCGGAGCAATCGGCAAAAATATCCGGCAATACAGCGGCGTTTTTCGTCAATACAGGTTTAGAAATGATGCGAATCGGTGTTGTCGCTGCACTTGTTAATTATAGCGCTGGACGAGTAGGATTATTTTTAGAAAAAAAGGGAATAAATAAATTACGCGGGCTGACTGAAGATGTTGCCAAAAAAGCAGCGTTGACTCACTAAGCGTATAGGGATATCTCACACGTTTACGACGGACACAGACACGCGAATTCATTTCGCGCGCAGCGCAGCGAAGCAAGTGCGTGAAACTTCGCTCGCTACCGCTCGCGTCTAGTTATTTTGGACACAGACACGAGCGGTAGCGAGTGTGTTCCATATTATTTGCATCAGAATTCTTCTTCCGTCTCATTCTTAGCATCTGCTTTCGGTTGAATGATGCCAGCTTCGAGTAAATCGGTGATATGCTGTTCCATCGTAATCATGCCATATTGTCGGCCCGTTTGAATTGCGGAATAAAAAAGTCACTGCAATCGTTAATAAAAAAAGATGAGCGTTGTCAGCGGTTGCTAGAAATCGAAGGAGTTGGTTTAATTTCTGCAGCCGCATTAATAACGGCAGCGGGTAATGGTTCTGGTTTTAAAAATGGTAGGCATTTTGCCGCATTTCTTGGATTAGTTCCAAAACAATACTCTAGCGGAGATACTCAAAAATTACTTGGGATCAGTAAACGAGGTGATGAATTTACTCGTCGAATGTTGATCCATGGCGCCAGATCGGTTGTGGTGCGCGCAAGTAATAAAAAAGATGCGCGTAGTCGTTGGATACAGAGACTCGTCAATGAGCGAGGCATGAATCGTGCCGCGGTGGCTTTGGCGAATAAAAATGCGAGAATTGCAATGGCGCTTTTGTTAAGCGGTGAAACTTATCGAAAAGCAGCTTAATAAAAATAAAAAATTATTTTTTAAAAAACTCACCGGAATTGCGAGGAATAAAATCACGTTAATGACAAATAGGTGAGACCAGCGTTTTCAGAGCCTGATTAGGGCCTTGGCTTTAAAAAAGCCGCCAACAGATAAGGAGGAAACGCGCGAATTTCATTAAGGCACCAGTCATGCACTGAGATGCCGGATATATGACCGCAATCTTTACCATTTTCGATTTAACAAGACGTTATTCTTTACAATAGGGGCGAGTCCATATAAGACCCTAATGTATTCCTAAAAATATTTCCCATGGTAGATTTGTTAAAAATGGCTTGCGTGTTTAAATTCATTTTTTACATCCAAAAAAATACGCATGTTTTTAGTTCATATTTCAATACTGGTCATTACTCTTTGCTAACTTTGATTTCATTGTGCTTTCAATAAAATGACTAATCATTGAAAGCGTCAGGTGCGTTGGTTTAATTAATTCATTGGGATCAACATGAACATCCACAATAGCAGGTTTTTTTGATGCAAATGCTTGTTGAATTGCCGGTTCAATTTCACTGGGTTTGGTAACCGTAAAACCAACACCGCCAAACGTCTCCGCTAATTTTGCATAATCGGGATTGTTGAGCTTCGTATAACACAATGCAACGCCTTCATGCATTTGCTCAAGCTCAATAAAGCGATAAGCGAAATTATTATAAATCACAACCGTAATCGGTAAATTGTATTTAACGGCGGTTGAGAAATCCGCCATCGTCATTTGAAATCCACCATCACCACATAAAGCAACCACTTGTCGATTAGGCATCGCAACTTGGCACCCTAGTGCTGCCGGCATACCATAGCCCATCGTACCTAATTCAGTTGATCCAATTAAACGTTGCTTGCCATTTAAACGTAACCAATTATTCGCCCAAACAGAAACAGTGCCTGCATCAACGGTTACAACGGCATCTTCCGATAAATATTTGCTAATAATGTAGGTGAGCATAGGGGATTCAACCAAATGCGCGTCATTTTTTAACATGGCTTGTTTGTCTAATGTTTCAATGGCTTTTATGTGCGACGCTTGCGCTTCTTTTAAAAATGTCGACTCTGATTTTTTCTGTAATTTTGACGCCAACAATTTCAATGACTTTTTTGCATCTCCCAATAATCCAATTTCTAAATTACAACGGATACCAATTTTTGAAGGATCATTGTCAATTTGAATAATCGGCACAGCACTTGGATAAAATTGTCGCCATGCAAAACTACACCCTACAATTAATAACGCATCGCAATCTTTTACAAAATGACAGCCGTTTTTTGAACCTTTAAAACCTATTCCGCCAGCATAATGCGGATGATTATTGTCAATAATGTCTTTTGAGCGAACTGTATGCACGATCGGCGCTGATAAAATTTCTGCGACTGCCAGCAATTCTTCACGTGCATGCAAACAACCACCGCCATACAATATTGTTACATTTTTTTTGCTATTTAAAATGTCTGCTGCTTTTTGCAGTATCTGATCGTCTGGAATTAAATGATGTGGCAAATGATAGGCCGCCGTATTGGAAACATACTTTATCATGGACTTTCGCAAAACATCGGTTGCAATTGAAACATGTGCAACGCCTTTTTTAACATAGGCCGTTTGAATGGCTAATTGCAACACATCGACAAGATTATTAGCCGAACGCACTTCACGATTAAAACAAGCCACGTCTTCAAATAACAAAATTTGATTAATTTCTTGAACCGTATTCGTGCCGATCATGGCACTTTCTACTTGTCCGGTAATGACCAGCATCGGCACCTTATCTAATTTTGCATCGTACATGGCATTCAACATGTGCGCAGCACCAGGACCTTGCGCCGTAAGCACCACACCCAATTCACCCGTGAGCTTGCTTGCAGCAGACGCCATAAATCCCGCGCCTTCTTCGTGGCGGGTGAGAAAAAAATCAATATCTTTGCGCTTGTGAATCGACGCTAGTATTAAATCGGTTGCATCACCTGGAACGCCGTACGCACGTTTTACGCCAGCGTCTACCAGAATTTGCACCACAAGATCACTCAGATTTTTTTCAAACATCATGATCCTTAACGCCACTCCTTGCCATTCGGAAATTCGAAAGCATCCAATGAAGCTGGATACATCGTAATGCTATAACCGGGTTTTGTTGGCGGCATATAATGTCCGCTTTTCATTGTGACTGGGTCAACAAAATGTTCGTGCAAGTGATCAACATATTCTAATACGCGATTTTCTGTTGAACCTGAAATGCAGATAAAATCGATCAATGATAAATGCTGCACGTATTCGCATAAACCAACACCACCGGCATGCGGACAAACCGGAATATTAAATTTTGCAGCCATCAATAAAATGGTGATGACTTCATTCACACCACCGACTCGACAACTGTCGATTTGACAAATATCAATCGCACCGGATTCAAGAAATTGTTTGAACATAATACGATTTTGACATTGTTCACCTGTTGCAACTCCAATTGGCTTGATGGCTTCACGTATTTTTTTATGACCTAAGACATCATCAGGACTTGTTGGTTCTTCGATAAACCAAGGATTAAATTCTTGTAATCCTTGCATCCAAGCAATGGCTTCTGGCACATCCCATCTTTGATTTGCATCCAACATTAATTTACGATCCGAGCCAATGACTTCGCGCACAATGCCACAACGTCGCTTATCATCTATTAAACTGCCACCCACTTTTAATTTAATATGATTCCAACCTTCATCGATGGCTTCTTTGCATAAACGTTTTAATTTTTCATCAGAATAACCTAGCCAACCAGCGGAGGTGGTATACGCTGGATAGCCTTTATCAAGCATTTCTTGTTTGCGTTTCGCTTTAGTTGGCGCTTGTTTTTGTAGCATTTTCAGCGCTTCTTCTTTGGTTAACACATCGGTTAAATACGTAAAGTCGAGACAGTGGATTAATTCTTCTGGCGTCATATCGACAACCAATTGCCAAACGGGCTTACCTTCTACCTTTGCCCATAAATCCCAGACGGCATTCACAATTGCACCTGTTGCCATATGAATGGCGCCTTTTTCCGGCCCAATCCAACGTATTTGACTGTCATGAGTGATGTAGTGCCAAAACGTGCCCATGTCCTTGGTAAATTCTTCGAGTGTGTGATCAATAATTAAAGGGGCTAATGAATTTATTGCAGCAACGCAAACTTCATTACCGCGACCGATAGTGAAAGTCATGCCATCGCCTTGCAAACCTTTTTGATCGGTATGCAATGTCACATAGGCTGCAGAATAATCGGGATCTTTATTCATCGCATCAGAACCATCGAGATTTTTTGAAGTTGGAAAACGAATATCTCTAGCGGTTACACCGGTTATTTTAATACTCATCACCTTTCCCTTTATTTATTTTTAATTACTGATCTCATGAATTCATCATTTACCTTTCGCCAAATTCCCATGGGATTGGTATCTTTCAATTGATCTGGCAGTGTGTTTTGCGGAAAGTTTTGAAAACAAATGGGGCGAACAAAACGTTCAATCGCCAATGTTCCAATCGATGTCATGTGTGCGCTTGTTGTTGCTGGATAAGGGCCGCCGTGAACAATCGAAGCGCAGACTTCAGCGCTCGTTGAAAAACCATTAATAATTATTCGACCGACTTTCGTACGCAGAATACTTAATAAATCAGCATATTCTTCAAAATCTTTTTCTGTGCCATGCACAGAAGCACATAATTGGCCTTCTAAATTACGCGCAATTTCTTCAAGACGCGTCTTTGATTCACAGCTAACAATGACACTGCATGCACCAAAAACTTCATTTTTAATTGCCTCGTTTTCTAAAAGCGTTTTAGAATTCGTTGTAAAAATAGTTGCACCACCTTGTGTTTTATTATTATCTGCTTGATCTTGCATGCTTGCTAATTTATTCACACCAGAAAAATCACTCAGTTTATTAATCCCTTGAATAAAAGCTTTTTGAATACCGCTATTTAACATCGTAACAGGAGGCGTTTCTAATATTTTTTTTTCTAAGCTATTTAAAAATTGTTTAAGATCTTTATTTTCTAATCCAAAAACCATTCCTGGATTCGTGCAAAATTGACCACCGCCTAATGTGACAGATTGATGAAATGCGTCAGCAATTTTATCAGCACGTTCTGCCATTGCACCAGGCAATAAAAATACGGGATTAATACTACCCATTTCTGCATAAACAGGAATAGGTTCTGGCCTACTCGCTGCTGCATTAAATAATGCGCGCCCACCGCTCAATGATCCCGTAAAACCCACTGCCTTAGTTGCAGGATGCTTTACTAAACCCATACCGGTTTCAGTGCCGGCCTCATGTAACATTGAAAAAAGTCCGTTGGGCATATTGCATACTTTCACAGCACGAATAATCGCAGAAGCAACATATTCAGAAGTGCCTGGATGGGACTGATGCGCTTTTACAATCACAGAATTTCCAGCAGCAAAAGCAGAAGCGGTGTCTCCTCCAGCAACCGAAAATGCCAGCGGAAAATTACTTGCACCAAAAACAACGACAGGGCCTATTGGAACATACATGCGTCGCAAATCGGGTTTTGGCATTGGCTGACGATTCGGATCAGCGAGATCGATGGAAGCATTTACCCAAGAACCCTCTTCAACCAAACGCGCAAACATCAACAGCTGATTAATGGTACGTTCTTTTTCACCCTGAATTCTGGGTTTTGGCAATCCTGTTTCATCAGAGACTCTTGTAATAAAATCATCGCCAAGCGCTGTCATTTCATCGGCAATACAACGAATAAATGCGCTGATTTCTTTAGGCGATTTTTGACGATAAATTTCAAATGCTGTTGTGGCGAGTGTTAACGCTTTATCAATATCGCCAGATGAAGATTTGAAAAATTCACAGTCTAATGCTTCACTTGTAGCAGGATTAATCGCATGAAATGTTTTTCCATTGCCTTCAGAACGTTCATTGCCGATAAAATTTTTTCCGTTAAGTGCCGACATGTTAGAATCCCTTTTACTTTACAGAATTATTTAGCGTACCAATACCATCAATCGTAATTTGAATTTCATCTCCGATTTGCAGCGTAAAATCATTCGGTGGCACTAAACCGGTTCCTGTCATTAAAAAACAACCCGCGGGAAAACTATTGTCTCGAAACAAATAAGCTACCAGGTCTTTTGGGTCTCTTTTCATTTGTGAAAAGGAAACGGTGCCATCAAAAGAAACTGCATTATTGCGAAGAATTTTAAGATGAATTATTGCATCACCAGACAATGGTTTTTCAGTTAACAAAATACAAGGCCCCAATGCACAACATTGATCATAAATTTTTGCTTGCGGTAAATAGAGGGGATTTTCCGCTTCTATCGAGCGCGAACCCATATCATTTCCGACTGTGTAACCAATGATTTTTCCATTTGGCGTAACAACAAGCGTGAGTTCAGGTTCAGGCACATTCCAAACTGAATCTTTTCGAATACGTACAGCATGGCCTGTACCAATAACACGATGCGGCGTTGATTTAAAAAATAATTCCGGTCTTTTTGCATCATAGATTTTGTCATAAAAATTAGCACCTCCCGGTGATTCTTCCATGCGAGCACTTTTGCTTCGAGAATAGGTCACACCAGCACCCCACACTTCTTGGGATTGAATGGGTGCAAGTACAGTGGATTCTTTTAATGAAAAGCCAGTTAATGGTTTTAATGACGCAGTGCTTTTTGAAAGGAAGGAATACAAATCATCGTGAGCCAGTAATGCATCCCAATTTTGTTCGGGTGCACGATAAAAAACAGTGTCGATACAGAAAAGTGCGCCTTCAGTTGTTTTATATAATTTCATGACAATCTCGGTATAATCAACTCTCTAAAAAACAAGACTCCGCAACACCTGGCACATCAACATCAATTGCAAAAAGCGCGCCAGCTTTTGGCTGATTTATTAATTCTGATTCGGTGACATCTCTTTTTGCGGAGGTAATAAATAATGTTTTTAAATCAGGGCCCCCTAAACAACAACTCGTCGGATATCCAACGGGCATTTTAATCACGCGATCTATTTTTCCATCCGGTGAATAACGCGTGATACGCCAACCGCCAAAATGACAGTTCCACAAATACCCTTGCGCATCAAACGTCATACCATCGGGCACACCGGCATCATCCGCAATTTTTGCAAAAACAATGGGGTTGTAAATCGCGCCTGTTTCACTGTCAAACTCATAACGATAAATAATGCGCTTCGGTGAATTCGCAACGAAGAAATATTTCGAATCTAAACTAAAAACCAAGCCATTCGTAACAATAAAATCACCCGCTTGCTTCACTAATTTATTTTTCATGTCGAATCGATAAATTTCGCCGGCAGATTTTATACTGAGAGGATCAACAGCTGCCACTTCACCAGGATTTTTTGAACCTATCCAAAAACGTCCCTGCCGGTCACAGTGCCCATCATTAAAAACACTCTGTTCAGATAAGTCTTTAGGCAGATTGTCGAGATAAGTTACGTGATTTGAAACAGGATTTAAAATCGCAACGCCATCCTTAAATGCAGCAATTAATCCACTATTTTTAAGAGGTGAAATGCAAGCGATATCGCTTGGCATTGTCCACGATTGATGTGCATTATTTTTCACATCAAGACGATGTAATTTCGGTTTTAAAATATCCACCCAATACAACACCTTTTCAAATGGGTGCCAAATGGGTGCTTCACCTAAAATACAAGGCTCATCCCAAACACAGCGGATTATATCTGGATTTTTCATCACTCAATCTTCTTTTTTATGCACAATCGTATTCGGATCAATCCCATTGTAATAATATTCGCCTTCACGTCCTTGATAATGTTCAGCAGCAGATACTTTTGAATGACCATAAGCATGACCGCCATAAATATGTCGCGTCATTGCAACCGTTTTAAAAGCATATTTATTGCTGTCACGCGAAATAATACATTGAAATACAGCGGCCGTAATTGATGGTATTGCCACTTCCATATGCAGGGCATCATCGATCAACCAATTCACTTCACCGGTGTCATCAACATAGCTATCAATTTTACCAATGCCTTTATTTTCTTTATAACCTTTAGCAACCGTATCCATAAAGAAACCGCGAATAACAGTGCCGTAACGATAGGCTTCCAATGTTTTGGCAACATCGATATTCAAAGGAGCAGATTCGAGCAATGCAACACCCTCTGCAACCGCTTCTGCCATACCGTAATTAATGCCGTTATGCACTAATTTCACAAAATGACCGGCGCCTGGAGGGCCTGCGTGCACATAACCGCCTGCCATTGCGATTTTTAGCAATACAGGCTCCACTTGTGTAACAACCGATGTATCGCCGCCTAGCATGAAGCAGGCACCATCTTTTTCAACAGCCACACCACCGCTGGTGCCAATATCAAGAAAATGAACGCCAGATTCTAAATATTTTTTATGCCGACGAATGGAGTCGCCTTTCAGGCCTTCATTTAGGCCTTTGTGTGCCAAGCCACCACCCATACGACCTAAGCCGATAACGCCAAACTCTAATTGCTTGGTCATTACCATTCTCCTTAATGATAAAAACATCTTCTTGCAATTATACTGTCACAGATGATCTTGGAGCTCAATGTCTGATTTATCCTTTTATTTTTTAACTCCTGCATCGCAGTTGGCGCGCATCGCTTTTGCCAACGTGATAAAACACCGTGACGGAACACTTATTTTTAGCAACGCAGATAATCCTGATATTTTTTGCAATAAGTTGAGAGGCTGGGTGGAGTTGACTTCGTCGTGCCCGAGTTTTGTTTTATAAGTCTCGTGTCAGACATTGCCTGGTTTAAGCTGGCACGGACGCTTGCTTACTCTTCTTCCTTGACATTTGTTTTCGGTTGAATGATGCCAGCTTCGAGTAAATCGGCGATATGCTGTTCCATCGTAATCATGCCGTATTGTCGGCCCGTTTGAATTGCGGAATAAATTTGCGCGATTTTGTGTTCGCGAATTAAATTACGAATGGCGTCAGTGCAAATTAAAATTTCATGCGCTGGGTAAATAGTTTCGTTGGGTGTTTTGAATAATCGTTGTGCGACTACGGCACGTAATGCTTCGGCTAGCATTGCGCGCACCATGTCTTTTTCATTTCCCGGAAAGACGTCGATGATACGATCAATAGCGTGTGCAGCAGAATTGGTGTGCATGGTGCCAAAAACCAAGTGGCCAGTTTCTGCAGCAGTTAATGCCAGCTGTATCGTTTCCAAATCTCGCATTTCACCGATCATGATTGTGTCGGGATCTTCTCGTAATGCAGCGCGCAGCGCCGCCTGAAATGTTTTGGTATCTTTTCCCACTTCGCGTTGCTGAATTAAACAATTAGCATTTTGGAATTGATATTCAATAGGATCTTCTATCGTTAAAATATGTTCGTGAGAATTTTTTCCATGATTGATGTGATCAATTAGGGCTGCGAGTGTCGTACTTTTCCCGGATCCGGTGACCCCAGTAATTAACACCAGACCGTCTTCCATGTCGCAAATACTTTTGAAAACAGGATTGGTTAAATGCATGTCGTCGAGTGTCGGAATATGAAGTGACAGTGTGCGAAATGCAGCGCTCAAACCACGTGATTGATAAAATGCATTAACCCGAAAGCGCGAAACATCTGGAATTGCATAACCGAAATCTAACTCTAAATCATTTTCAAGTGTTTTCCACTGCTCTTCTGTTGTGATACCGCGCACCATTTTTTTTATGGTGTCATTGGTGAGTACTGGATAATCCAGACGACGTAATTGATTTAATTTTCGTACGATGGGTTTTTCGCCGGTAGATAAATGCAAGTCTGAACATTTTTCTGTAACAACTTGTCGCAATAATTCTGTAATATCCATTGATTCTCTCACTGTTGCTGTTGTTGTTGCGTTGTTCCGTAATGGATGAAAACAGTGACAATGGGTGTTGTTTTTAAGGGAACCATGCTGTTATTTAATAACACGGCACTAATGGTATGCTCGCCGCGCGTTAATAATTCTTGTTGTGTTCCATTAGATGTAGTGATGACTTTTGGAATTTGATAACTTAATTGTTTAGTTGGTTTATCGAGTGGTTTTCCATCAAAAAAATATTGCACGAGATCGGGCGCTTGTAAATCTGGCTTGATTTGCAAAACGATGGGCAAATTTTCTGGATTCCAAAAAGTTTCTTCGTTGGGTTTTCCATCTTCGTCTTTGGATAATTGAATAGAAAATTCTGTGTAGCTTGAGTTGGTGAGGTCTTTAGAAATAGTGGCCATAAGATTTTGTGTAGCACTCATCGGACCGGTTGTTGTCGGTGTTGTTTTGGTGGAAACGGAAACGGCTGTGGCGGATAAATCGACAACTTCTGCTTGTGGATGTGGTTGATCAGAATAAGTGGCGATTCCTTTTGAATCGGTGTACCGATAAATTTGCGCGAAACCAGGCAGTGTCGCGAGCAACAAAAAAAATAGCAACATTCCTCTGCGCATTTATAATCCCTGTGACACTTTTCCCTGAGAACTAGGATCAATACTAGCAATAATGCTATTCATTGTAACCGTGTGCGGTGCGTTTTGATTGTCTGTCCACGTGACAGAGATTTGCACGCTTTTTCGTGTTGGTGCGGTTTGATCGGTGACCGTCCATGTCATGGGATATTTGCTGGTACCACCGCTGCACGCTGCAGCGCACGTGACAATATCACTATAAGCCAATTGACCGGGAGTAGTGGTTAGCACGGTATAACTGCGAAAATAACGCATTTTATTTTCGATCAGCGTCAACGCTTCCGTTCTTTCTTTGATTAAGTTGCGTTCGCGCAAAAGATTCGTTTGAAATTCAATAAATCCCCACAAAGCGCCCGCAAAAATAAAAGCCGCGATTAACACTTCAATAATTGCGCTACCGTATTGTTTTTTTTGATTATGCTGCATATTTGTTGTTATACACCCTAATGGTTCGAGAAATGGTTCTAGTGACATTTGCATCGTGTGTCAAATTGCCGGTGATGCTGATGGTGATGTTGCGAAATTGTGTGGTATCGGTGCCTGAGCCGCTGCCGTCAATATCGACCGACACATTATTTTGTGTGACGACAAAACTCGTAATCGTGATGACACTGGGATCCGTGATATTGTCCCAATCGGTAGTGGCTGCACTGCAATCAAAGGGTCCGCTCGCGGGACGGTATTGCAATGTGTCCCCCATTTTGCGAAAACCATAACGTTCGTCGTCCGTGCCGCTGCCGACCCCAGGTAATGTGCCATCACTGTTTCTATCATACGAGATTAAAATGCAATCTTGCGCGGGATTGATGGTGATAACATCGAATGGGTTGACCTCGCTTGTGTGTGCGTTCGCCCAGTATCCCGAACGTTGCACGTCGCTTTCGATCACATCCATCGCTGCATTTAATTCGCCATCTAGCCTACCTAATTCTATGACACGATTGCTGCTGAATAGCGTTTGCGAAAATAATGTGAGCACTGCGGCAGCGATGATAGTACTGATTGCGAGCGTAATTAACATTTCTAAAATAGTGAGCCCGTTTTGTTTGCACCGCATTAACATGATCCATAATCCCCTAAGTCATTGGAGCAAATGCTTGGCGTGCCCAGACGATTCACATTAACGATGATGGATTCGCCGGTGCTACTCGTAAAAGTAACGCTTCCCACAGCGGATGCTACTGCGCGCGCACCATCGAAGGTTAATTTACCGCTGGGAAACCCGGCCGATGGCATCGTGACACCGGTAAATTCACTGCTGCTGGTTTGGCCCAATAGGCAATCGTTGGGTATGTTGCAATTGCAGCTAGAAGCTGTTGTGGTTCCAAAGCACCAATTGGCGCCGGTGGTAAATATGATATTGATATCTGAATTGGTTTTAATCGCTTCGGTTCTCGCCAGCAGAATTTCGCTGTATAGTTTTTCTGCCGCGGATTTCAAGCGATTTTGTGAGAAGTAATAAATGTAAGCGGGAGTGAAGATGATGCCTAAAATGGCGAGCATCACAACAACAATCATAATCTCAGTGATGGTAAAGCCTCGTTGTCGACAACGCCACGGTAGCATCGCACACCCCTTGCACGGTACAATTTCAAGTAGCCATGATTAAATTATAGCAGGGATCGATGCACATGGAATGGAAGTCGATGGTTTCGTCGATCATGGATCGTTTGGAGTGGAATACGCTGGTCCCGTCGATCGCGAATCAGTGGCGGTATTTTCAAAGCAGATTCAAAGAACCGGGAGATGTTTACGGCGCACTTCTCGGAATCGATTTTGATGACACATCCCTTTTAACCATTCGCTTGCGTAGTACGTTGGGCGCTTTGCGCATCACTAACATCGATGCTGCATTGCTGCCGCCTAATACGATCACGGAAGGTCGAATCATCAGTCAAGCGCAATTAACCACCGCCATGCAACAAATGCTGCAGCGAACAAAAGAGTCATTGCGCAATGCGGCGATTGCTATTTCTGGATCCAAAGTGGTGATTAAAGAAGTGCCGATAGATATGGTGCTAGATGATGATGCGGTGGAGGTTCGTGCTTGGCATGAAGCGCATAAAGCATTTCCAGAACTTGCGAAAAATTTATTTCTAGATTATGTGCAAATGGCGTATGGCGAAGAGGGCGTCAAACGATACATGCTAGTGATTGTGATTGCGCGCAAAGAAGATGTGATGCCGAGATTAGATGCGTTGAAAGGCGCTGGATTAATCACGAGAACGGTTGACGTCAATTATTATGCCATTGAGCGCGTTTATCCGCTGATTGCGCCGCAATTGCCTGCCGGTCATGAAGAAAAATATGTGGCGTGCATGCACTTTAATCCGCACAGTTTGACGCTGGTTGTGATGCACCAGCGAAAAGGGATTTATTACAATCGTCAGTTATATACGGACGATGCACTGACTTCTATTGTCAAACAATATATCGCCGGTGACGGCACGTCGGCCAACACGCTTACTGAAGAGCAAAAATCACAAGCCGCGTTGTCTATTCATCGACTGTTACAACTTTTCTATTCTGAACACAGTGGTTTTACCATCGAATGCGTTGCCATGATGGGTCGATGTGCTTTGATTCCTGATCTCATGACGAGCGTTGAAAAAACATTGGGTATGTCTGTTGTGGTAGTCAATCCATTAGAAAAACTGTCATTTGATTCGCGGCTAGACGCGAATCGTTATTTAAAATTGGGGCCTGCCTTTGCAGTCAGTTGTGGTTTAGCAATGCGCGGGACGCCGTTATGAAGATAAATTTGTTGCCCTGGCGCCAGGATCGACTGGCGGCCAATCGAAAAATGTTTTCCGTTATCACGCTAACGACTGTCGCTGTTGCTTGCGGCACACTTTATTTTGTTTATTCTCTTTTTTTTACAGAATCGAGTTATTTGAAAAGTTATGCAAAAGCATTGGCACAAGCCAAAGAAACAACTTTTTTAAAAGTAAAATTGTACATGTCATCAGAAGGAAAACAAAAAGAATTGCTAGAGCGCTCGCAAGAATTGCGAACGTTATTATTGAATCGTTACGACACCGTGCGTTTGTTAAACGAAATTACTGTGTTAACGCCAAAAGGGATTTATTTAACAAATTTATCGAGAAAAGATGATTCAGTGGAAATCAACGGCGATGCTAGCTCCAATTTGCAAATTTCGCAATTTATGTATTCGATCGAAGCATCAAAAACATTAAAAGTAATTTCGCTGCAAAAAGTAGAAAAAACTGAGGGCAATGAATTGGTGACAACGCAGTTCGATCTTAAGTTGTCTTTTTCCCCCAGCGCTGTGATTAAGACTGCTCCTGTTCTTCCGACAGCAGAAAAAATAAAAATAAACAATCCGATCAAAGCGATTCAACAGCATGATCGCGAGAAGGATGCGAATACGCAAAAAATATTGAAAGGTGAGTGAGTGATGCGTCGAACTGTCGTTGAAAAAAAATCGCTAATGATGCGAATATTATTATTGCCAACTGTTGCGAAGGCTGTGTTTTCCGTCATTTTATTTTTTTTGATTTTTGGATTTGGCTCTCTCATTTTACAACAACAAGCGCGTTCCCAGGAAACGCAAATCAGTAAGCAAAAAGAAGAATTAGAAGCGCAATTATCAAAAGAAATCCAGCTATACGCGAATTTAAAATCTGTTTCAGACAATTTGCCGACGATGCAAAAACAGTATCAAGAAATTTTGAAAAATTTTCCATCGGAATCACACGTGGCGCAATTGCTGGCGGAAATTACCAAGCTTGGCAGCGCCAAGGGATTAAAATTTATTTATTTCAAACCGGAAAAATCAGTGCCAGGTACTTATTTTTCTTACATTCCCGTTAAAGTTTCCGTGGTGGGAAAATATCATGAGCTTGGTGATTTTTTAAGTGGCGTTGCTAATTTATCAAACGCGGTGGTTACTGTGAATGAATTCGTGATCAAGCAAACGAAAGATCAAAAAAATGTTTTATCGTTGGAATTTACAGCAACCCTGTATTATGCGTTACCGATTTCGGCGGATGTGGCATTATGAAATACGTGTCGTGGATGTTAATGAGTATTTTTGTGTTGTTACTCGGTGATTTATCGGGTTGTAAACAGCATTCTGCTGAGCAAGATGTGAATCAGTTGGTGGCACAGTTAGAAAAAGGAGCTTTGGCCAAACAAAGAAAAGTGGAAGCTGCGCAAATTATTACGCCTGTGATTTATCAGGGTGACAATCAACGCGATCCATTTGAGATACCTGTATTGGTTCAACGCGACACACAGCATCCGGACACTCTACTTCGCAACATCGCGCTCGATAGTTTGAAATTGGTTGGTGTCATTATGCATCACGATCAACGTTGGGCTGTGTTTAGAGCGACGGATGGCAAAGTGTATCGCGTGGAAGAGGGCGCTCGCGTTGGGCTTCAACATGCGCTGTTAACACGTGTTATGGAAAATCAGGTAATATTTAAGTTATCTACCAGCGCCACTCAAAGCAATGAGATGAAGGATCAAGAAATGGTGATGCGTTTGCAGCAGCAGGAGCCAGCGAAATGAATCGAACCATTCGCGTTATCGTCATTGGTTTGGCGCTTTGCATAGGTATCGGTTATGCAGCGTCGCCTTCTCCCGCGTTCGAACCCACCAGCATTCGCGTGCCCACGATGGAGCAAAATAATAATGCGCCGATTGCGCATTATGCTGCAGGGAAAAAAATCGAACCCATTTCTTTAAATTTCACCAACATCAAAGTTCGCGAATTGCTGCAGTTGATCGCACAATTCACCAAATTAAATTTCGTGATTGATGACAATGTGAATGGCGACATGTCTATTCACTTAGTTAACGTACCTTGGACGGAAGCCCTGGATGTGATTTTGAAATCACAAAATTTGGGCGAGCGTCGCGTGGGTAATGTGGTTTACATTGCTTCTATCGATGATTTATTGAAGCAACAAATCGATGAAATGCAAGCGCATCAAAAAATCAGCGATCTTGTGCCGCTCGTCGACAGAATTATTCATTTGAATTACGCGGATGGCGCCGACATTCAAAATATTTTATCGTCGAAAAATTTTTCGTTGTTGTCTTCTCGCGGCTCAACCAATGTTGATACGCGCACCAATTCGGTGTGGGTGCGAGATACACCAACGCATGTCGACACGATTGAAAAGTTAGTGCATCAGCTCGATCACCCCGTCAAACAAGTGTTGATTGAAGCGAGAATCGTTAGTATTCGTCGTCGTTTTGAAAGGCAATTAGGTGTGCGTTTTGGTTTGACTAAACCATCACATATCACCGGTACTTTAACGGGTGCCAATCAAATGGCCAATGGCACGGACTATTCCGATCTATCGCTCGAAAATCGATTAAATTTTGATGATAGAGCATCAGGCGCTATTTTTGGATCCACCACAGCGCCGGGCAGCATTGGTTTGGCGGTATCACAAATTGGATCGAACTTCATTGATTTGGAATTGTCGGCACTCGAAGAGCAAAATGATCTAGATGTGATTTCATCGCCGCGCTTGATCACTTCTAATCAACAAAAAGCGTATATTCAAACGGGTGAAGAAATCCCTTATCAAAGTGCAACGTCTAGTGGTGCGACAGCCGTTGAATTTAAAGATGCTGTGTTGAAATTAGAAGTGACGCCGCAAATCACACCCGACAATCGCGTGATGTTGTCGCTGAAGGTCAGTAACAATCGCAAGGGAACAACCATTGCTTTATCAGGCGGCGGTTCTGCGGTTCCTATTATTATCGAAGAAGAAGAATCACGCGTATTACTCAATAATCATCAAACGGTGGTATTGGGTGGTGTCTATCGTCGCGAAAAAGGCAATGTGGTGCGTCGTATTCCATTTTTGGGGCAGATTCCGTTGCTTGGCAATTTATTTAAAAATACTGTTACGAGCAGTGATGATAATGAGTTGCTCATTTTCCTAACCCCGCATATTATTCAAAGGCCCAGTGATTTATCATCCGCGTATTAGCCGACAAATCATGATGTAATCAGCAGGTGTAATATGAAATTTTATTTATCGTTTGTTTGTTTTTGTATTATTTTTTTGAGCACAATTATTTTTGCAAAAGACAATGAACAAGCGGCGATGACCAATGCGCGCTTGGGGTTGGCCTACCTTGATAAAAATATGTATCCCGTGAGCAGAGAACGTTTGCTCACAGCGATTCAAGACGATCCTCACATCGCCGTTAGCTGGTATAGCATGGCTTATTATCTGGAAAAAACAGACGACAAGGTGAATGCTGAGAAATATTATTTGAAGGCTATTGCAGTCGATCCACATTCCGGCGCTGCCAAAAATGATTATGGTGCGTTTTTGTGTCGCATGGGTCGTTATGATGCAGGTTTACAGCAATTCAACGCTGCGGTGAGTAATCCTTCGTATGTCAATATTGCCGAAGCTTATGAAAACGCGGGCATCTGCTCTTTGATGAAAAAAGACAACACGCTTGCTTATCAATATTTTCACAAAGCGTTGTCCAACAATCCCAATTTGCCATTTACGTTGTTGAGTTTAGCAAGGCTCAGTCATGAAAAAGGCGACGACCAAAACGCCAATCATTATTTTTCTTATCTCATCAAACTTGAATCGTTAGACAAATCGCCTACTGTGTTGGAGCGATATCGTCGGTACGTGTTTCAAACAACTGCTTCAAACATCGTTGCCCAGCATAATACATCCCCCACGTAGCATAATTACTGCCGGGAATTTTTCCGACAAATTGATTGACGCCAATGAGTGTATCGGACGCGATATATAACGCGGCCGATAAAAATAACGCAGTTGAATTTTGTTTTTGTAATACTGTCATTGCAAGCAGTGTCGTTAATGCCGCGCAATAAAATAATACTGCACCTTGCACAACGCCCGTGGTATGTGATGCAAGTAGTTGCGTGAAGTAGGCGCTGTAAACTGCAATACTGCTCAGTGCTACATATTTTGTTGCATTGATTTCTTTTGCAAGAATAATCGAATTTTTCAATTGCCAAAGATACAGCAAATGCCCGACCAAAAAAGCGGGAATTGCGCACAAAACTGCGTGAGGCGATAATTCGATAATCAAATCACCACAACAATGTGCGAGCAATGCTTTTGTCATCAGCGGATTGGGGTGATAAAGATGGCTGTGATAAGCCAACAAGAAAGTGCTTAGCACTTTTGCGGCGATCACCGGCGCTGATTTGTAATGCTCGCAGCACAGTCCGTAGACAAGGCTCAACGCTGTTGATGCTGGCAATAAGTTATTTTTCATAAAAAATTCTCTGTGCGCGACAAAATTTAAAAAGCACTCGTCATCCCGGAAATTGCGCTAGCAATTATCCGGGATCCAGGAGAAAAACACTGGATTCCGGATAATTTTTGAGTACAAAAATTTCCGGAATGACGCGGTATTTTTTTTGTCGTGTACAGAGTAAAAAATTATAATGCAAAATCATCAATACACGCATTCAATCCACGCGAATAGCCGTTGGTTGCCAGGTGAAATATTGTTAAAAATGCTTGCAGTTGTTTTTCCGTATGAACAAACTGATCGATGCGCGCAATGACATTGATCCAATGACCATCATCACCGCCATCGGTTTTCATGTGTGATGTTAAAAAGCGCGAAACGGATTCGGCGGGTGCTGCGATTCCCCAAGATTGAATTGCGGCATGCAAATGATCCACAAAATCATGCGAAATATTGGCTGTCATTCCCTCTGCTGCAAAAGGGCAAGCGAGCATGAGAACAGGATCTTGCCGATAGGCAGTCACCGCTTCTTGCACCACCATAAATTCAGAGCTGATTGCATTGGGAACATCGTCATTTAATAAATAAGCGACATCGGCTTTCAGCGCTTTTAAATCCGATTCAATAATTAATTCGTGATTAATTTCGCCTTTCAAGTGATGCAGATAATGATTGCGCAATTCGCGATTGTCACATAACGTCACGCATCGCGCGGCAAGCCGTGTTGTATAACGCACAAATTGATGCGCGTGAAATAAAGTCGCGATGTATTGTGTTTGCGTGATGGATTCTGACGCCACCGCGTTAAACCAACTGCCGTGAAAAAAAGAATTCAACCATCCTTGAAATGTTTCCATCACTTCGCGAATAAAATATGGCTGAATAAATGCGCGTTGTGCTGCATCGCATTGTTGATAAGCATGAAAAATAGCGCTCGAAATTTTTTGTGAAGAAAAGCGAGGCAGTGTTGACACGGGTGACAATGCAAAAAATGCTGGCAGGGTTTCTTCCGTTAGTACATGCAAGCAGCCCCACAGTCGCGCTTGACGCAAAGCAAAATAACACAATAAGGGGGCAAGTGCTGCATCTTTGCAACGCGGCGCGCTGATTAGCGCATATTGATTAGATTGCGATGACGTCAGTGTAGTTTTTTTCGCGTATTCACTATCAGAGAATTTTTGCAGTGTAATTTCACCAGATGATTTTTGAGGGAGCGCTTGAATGGTGAGAATGGTTTTAGTGTTGGTCGCATCAACAGATAAATGAAACGCGGGCGTTTGTTTTTTTTGCTGTTCCGTTAAGAATTTTTCAACATGAATCATGGCTTCCATAGTTTATTCCTTTGCGTATTGTTGCAGCATAAATTTTTCAAATTCGGCTAGCGGCAATGGTTTTGAAAAGTAATACCCTTGAATTTCATCGCAGTGATTTTTGGACAAAAATTCGTACTGTTTTTTGGTTTCCACTCCTTCTGCCACCACATTAAACCCCATGCGCTTTCCAATAGCAATAATTGCGAGAATCACAGAATCATTAAATATTTCTTGCTCAATTTGGTCAATAAATGTTTTATCGATTTTTAGACTTGACACATGCAGACGATGCAAATAATTCAAATTCGAATATCCTGTACCAAAATCGTCAATGGTAATTTTAACACCCAAATTGGATACTTGTCCCAATGTATCCAATACTCTTTCGCCCGATAGGAAAAAACTTTCAGTAATTTCCATCATCATTTTTTCTGGCAATTTTTCATTTTTTTGAATCAAGTCTTTTAAATTTTGCGTGAATAGAGGATCCAGTAATTGTTTGGCGGACACATTGACATTCAACATCATGCCAGACAACGGAGTGTTTTTCCATTGATCGATTTGTTGTGTTGCAGTGCAGATGATCCATTGACCAATCTGATTCATCATACCAATGTCTTCTGCAACACCAATAAATTCTAGCGGAGAAACAAATCCTAAGTTTTTATTTTTCCATCGCAGCAATGCTTCTGCTTTTAAAAAAGAATTGGTTTTGATGTTGTAGATGGGTTGATAATATAATTCCAATTCATTATTTTGAACGGCATTATATAATTCATTTTCAATTTGTACGCGACGAGACATGGTTTGATTGAGTAAACGATTATACATGCACGATTGATTTCGCCCGCTTTGTTTGGCTTTATACATCGCAATATCAGCATTGCGAATTAAGGTGTCTGGATCATGTCCGCAATCGGGGAAAAAGACGATACCCATGCTAGCAGTAATATTAAATTCATGTTTGCCGTAGTTAAATTTTCGACGACAGGTTTCTAATAGGCGATCGGTGATGTCCGTTAATCCTTCTAACTCATTTATTCTATGGATATAAACAATAAATTCATCACCGCCGATGCGCGCAATCACGTCATCTTTGCGCAGCATGTTCTGCAATCGTTTGCTGAAGAGACACAATAATTCATCGCCAACGCGATGCCCTAGCGTGTCATTCACATTTTTAAAACGATCAATGTCAATAAATAGCAACGCGAATTTTTCGTCTTTTTGAATCGTAGATTGAATACGATGTCGTAATGTGTCTTCCAAATAATTTTTGTTGGGTAGCCCTGTCAATGTATCGTGCACCGCTTTATATTTCAGAATATTTTCGAGCTCAATGCGCTTGGTGATGTCGTTAATGATGGCGACAAAGTGGGACACGCGTTGACTTTCTTTTTCGTACACCGGATCAATTTTAATTTCCAACCAAAATAATTTTTCAGCGACGTAATATTGCAGTGTTAATTCCCCTTTAAATTTCTTTTTTAAGATTTCCAAAAACTGACTGGACGCATTCGAAAATCCCTCGATGGCTGTTAAAAAAGATTGATGCATAATTTGTTCTTCGCGAATGCCAAGCAATTGTATTGCGGCGGTATTTAAATGCGTAATCGTAAAGTTTTTGTTATTTTCAATAATCATAATTCCGTGTGTGCTAGCACTGATGGCGCGGTTGGATAATCGCAGTGACGCTTCCTGTTTTCTTTTTTCAGTGACATCACGAAAACTCCATACACGCCCGACAATTTCGTTGCCGAAGCGATGTGGTTGCGAATATCGTTCTAAAATTCTGCCATCTTTGAAATAGACATCATTGAGATTGCCGCCTTCTTCGGGGTGTTTGGTGAGGCGCATCATGGTGTCGATTAATTCTTCTGGATCTTTAAGTAGCGTTATTAAATAAGCGAGCCCCGAAGTATCTTTTCCCTTTTCAATCACGTGTGTGGGCACACCAGACATTTCTAAAAATTTATGATTAAAATCGACAAGGTTTCCATTTTTATCAACAATTAAAATGGCATCGGCAGTGGATTCTAATGTCGCGCGTGTGATGGATAATGCACGCTCCAATTCCTGTGTGTTTAATCGATTAGTTTCTGCTGTGTTTTTAATAAAAACGTGATCTTTTTTCCATCGTGCGAAAAAAGTATCCGCTTCTTCTTTGGTAATGATTTCATGCAATATATTGTAAACATCGTCTGCGGTGATGTTGTCACGCATCAACGATAATTTATCGGCGGTTGCTTTGAATTGTAGATAAGTGACTTGTTTATCGGACATATCAGCCTAACATTCTGCCCCAGCTGACGCTGACGCCACTCCTTGCGCTACCATCCCTATTTTTCTAGTCTGCCATAAATTATTGGCAATTGCTTGCAGTGCAGACGACTCAATGGGTTTCACTTTATCACGGTAAAATACGATGATATCGCTATCGACGTTCAACACCTTTCCAGCATTCGCATATTTGACCGCGCCATGGCGAAAGCCGAGAGTGTTGGTGCCGCGATTGTTGCGCGTGGTGGTGATGAGGACGTCGCCCTTGGATTCCAGTAAACGCCTGAGCGAAAAATCCACGAGCAAATCGGACACACCCGCGTTAATAACTGATTTTCGCCACGCGGGATGCACGGATAAGTGTGCCATGAGCATGATGTGGTATAAATTTTTCTCTGCGAGCGAAGTGAATAAATTTGGCGGAAATCGATGCGTGAGCGCGGATAATTCTCGGTTCATCAAAAATCGTCGATTAATCCAGCGAAACATAAAAAGTCCGATGGGATGTTCATCGTCAAATAATACGACCATTTCATCATTTTCAAAAAATAAATCACTGCCCAATTGTTTGGCGACGTCATCATTTTTTTCTTCTTGCAAAGCGGATTGAATGTTTTGATGCCAAAAACGATACGCTTTTTCATGTTGCGTATAATACGAGGGCGCGCAAAAATCAATTTTCGCGGGAAGTAAATAACAGTGGAGTGTGGCAATTGTATTCATGTCACATGGTATCTGATTCAAGCCCCAACTCTTTCGCTTGACCCAACAATTGGATTACCGCTTCTCGAAATGCTTCACCTTCTGGGCCGGCGCATCGCACCCCAATTCCTGGTTTTTGTCCATGTTCAGTATTGGGTGATATCCAAATCACTTCGCTCATGAAACTGAAGGTGCGTTTTTCGGGGGATAGCGTGAGTATGACGGCGACAGGATCGCCCAAGTGAAATGTTTTTTGCGTTTGAATAAAAATGCCACCGCCATCACGCACAAATGGCATATACGCTTTTTGCAATGCTTTCACACTGTCGAATGTGTGCGATAGTTCATGCAATGGATGATTATTGCCAGCAGGTGCTGGGACTTTTTGTGACGGTTCCATTTAAATAACTCAGGGTTAGTACAGTGCAACCAGTGTCATTGATTTGTTCGCCAGTGGCGGTGGCGGTGAGCGTGTATGTGCTGGCTGTATTATCGCTCACAGCCATCGTGTAATGACCATCATAAGAACTTGAGCCCGTCCAAATGCTGGCGAGTGCGGCATAAGTCGGATTTTCGATGCGATATTTTTCTTGTGCGATTTGCAAGGCCATGAGTGATTTGAATGCGTCTGAGCGATCGGCGTGCAATTGATAGGCGCGATACGCTGGCATCAACATCATGGTGAGTACGGCGAGGATAACCAGTGCAATCAAGATTTCTACTAAGGAAAATCCACGTTGCTGATACGACATAGTCAATTCCTTTATTTGATCGCCATACCCAAATTGAAGATGGGCAGGTACATTGCAATTACAAACAAGCCAATAATTAATCCCAGTGTAATGATAAGTAGCGGTTCAATCAATGTGGTCAAGCCTTCTACCGCCGTGTTCACTTGATCACGATAATATTCCGCCACCTTAGTGAGCATGTGATCCAATTCACCGGATTTCTCGCCGACTTCGATCATTTGAGTGACGATAGATGGAAATAATTGCGTTGATTTAAGTGATAGTGCAAATGCTTTTCCTTGCATTACTTCTTCGCGTGTTTGCATTAATGCGTCGCGATAAATCACATTTCCCGCGACATCCGCGATTCGTTCTAATGCATCAATCAGCGGAATTCCCGCAGATAATGTGATGGCGAGTGTCATGCTCACACGAGAAATAATCGCTTTTTGTATTAATTTTCCAAACAAAATAATGTGAAGTGACATGGCGCTGATAAAGTATTGTGCGCGTGGCGATCTTTTTTTTAGTTCCATGATGCCATAACAGATGAGCACCGCGACAATAATGATGATGTACCATCGATTTTTTACAAAATGAGATAAATCGACGAAAGATTGCGTAAAGGCAGGCAACTTGGCATGAAAGCCTTTATAAATGGTTTCAAATCGAGGCACTAAAAATAATAACATTCCAACACAAATTAAAATAGCAGCAGAAAAAAGTGTGATGGGATAATACAGTGCGCGTTTTACTCTATTTTTTAAGTATTCCTGATGTTCTAAAAATGTTGCGATTTCATTGACAATGCGATCTAGCGTACCAGATTGCTCACCCGCAGAAATTAAGCCGCATATGAGTGAGCTAAATAATTTTGGATAAAGGGCGAGCGACTCCGCAAATGTTTTTCCTTCAATCACGCTGTCTCGAATATTGAGCATCATGCCACGCAATCGAATTTTATCAGCGCCATTGGAAATAATTTCGAGTGATTGTACGAGTGGAATGCCAGCTTTAATCAAAGTAGATAATTGCCGCATGATATAAACCATGTCGGCTGTTTTGATATTTTGAGTGACTTTTTTCGGTAGCATCCAGTAAGAACGGGGTTTCAACAACGTAATCGTGATATCCATTTTTTTTATTTCTTCTTCCGCAGCAACGATGTCTTCCGCGATGATAAAACCTTTGGCTTTTTGTTGCCATTTATTCGTGCCTTTCCAGCCAAACGTTTTGTATTTTCCAATTTGAAATACTGCCATGTTGTTAGCCTCCTGTAATAACGCGGTTTAATTCCTCAAGGCTTGTTAAACCCGCTTTGACTTTTTCCATGCCCGCTTCATGCAGTGTCACCATGCCTTCTTTTTTCGCTTGCGTCGTTAATTTTTCTAAATCGCCACCAGTCGCAATAATTTCACGAAGCGTTTTAGAGACGGACATCATTTCAAAAATGCCTTCGCGACCGTGATAACCGTGCGTGCACTTGGCGCATTCGCCAGCTTTGTAAAGTACCAATTTTGGAATTTCTTCTTTGGAGAATCCAAGCTGCAGGAGAATTTCAGGGCTTATTTTATCGATTTTTTTGCAATGTTTGCATAATTTTCGCAGCAGTCGTTGCGCAATGACAAGCGATAATGAAGATGCAATATTGTAAGGCTCCAAGCCAATATTCACCAAACGCGACACAGTGCTTGGTGCATCGTTGGTGTGCAAGGTGGATAATACTAAGTGACCCGTTTGTGACGCTTTGATAGCGATGTCCGCCGTTTCCAAATCGCGAATTTCACCGACCATGATAATGTCTGGATCTTGCCGCAAAAAAGCGCGCATGGCGGTTGCAAAAGTAAGGCCTGTTTTGGTATTCATGTGCACTTGATTGACACCCGGCATATAAATTTCAATGGGATCTTCAACGGTGCAAATATTTTTTTCGATGGAGTTCAGTAATTTGATGGCGGTATATAGCGACACCGTTTTACCGCTGCCTGTCGGTCCTGTAATCAAAATAATACCTTGTGGTTCATGCACGGCTTTCAAATATATTTCAGCTTGTCTTTTGTCCATTCCGATTCCGCTGATGTTGAGCGGCGTCGTTTCAGGATTTAAAATTCGCAGCACCACTTTTTCGCCGTAAATCGTGGGACAAGTGCTCATTCGAAAGTCGATCACTTTATTTTGCGCGAAAGTCATTTTGAATCGCCCGTCTTGTGGAACGCGACGCTCAGCGATATCTAAGCTCGCTAAGACTTTCAAACGAGAAATAAGCGGTCCCGCGGAATGCATAGGTGGGCGAGCCACTTCATGTAACATACCGTCAATGCGATAGCGAATGCGAAAATAGTTTTCAAACGGTTCGAAATGAATATCCGACGCTTTAATTTTGATAGCATCTGAAATCACTTGATTGATGTAACTGACGATGGGTTTATCTGCGGTTGCGTCGTCTGAGAAAATGGCTTCAGCTGGCGCATTTAAAGCGCTTTCGCTGATATTTTCAAGGCCTGCCACCATTTGTGCTTCGCGTAATTCGCCAGCCAATGTTTGTAATTTATTGGCTTCAACAATCACAAGCTTCACTTGTGCGCCGGTCGCAAAAGACGCTTCACTGATGTCAACTAATTCTGGATCGCACACACCAAAAAAGAGAATGCCGTGTGTGCGCAACAGCGGAATAGCATAACCTTTTTGAACGATACCAAGCGGCATAAACTCCAATGGAATTTTTTCGATGTGATGCACGTCGAGGTCGTACAATGGCAGTGTGTGAAAGCGAGCGAGTGATTCAGCTAATTCTTTGGCGCCTATCCATTTTTTATTTTCAAGGTATAAGGCGAGCGGTGTGTCGTCTGCTCGCGCTTGGTCTGTGAGTTCGCGTGCTTGTGCTTCGGCGAGCAGCCCTTGCGTCACCAAGTGCTTTGCAAATGGAGATAACCCAGTGGATGTGGATACCATTTTAGCTCGATCCTTCTGTCTAAGTTCTTATTATACTCTACCCAGTGTTAGAATCAGCAGTTATGAGAACAAAGAATCTTGGTTTTACGTTGATTGAGGTGCTGATCGCTGTGTTTATCATTGCGATTGCATTGGCGGCAGTCATACAAGCAACCAACGCCGGCGTTCGCGCCGCCATCAATGTTACCAACACGCTCGCAAGTCATTGGGTTGGGGAAAATGTGGTGTCTGAGCTGCAAACGGGTTTGTTGGTCATGCCTAAATCGGATGATGTCTTGCGCGGAAAAACACGGATGATGAATCGAGAGTGGCGATGGGTGGCGCGTGAAAAAATGTCATCGCAATGGCCTGCCAGTGCACAAATTACGGTAACAGTGCGCCTGAATGATAAAACAGTGAACGTGGTCACAGGATACTTAGCTACATGAAATCACAACGCGGTTTTACATTGATTGAAATTTTAATTGCACTCGTGATTTTTGCGATCGCGGGAATTATGGCCGCGATGAGTTTACACACCATGATTCGCGCGCACACGAAATTGAAAAAAACCGATCATGCATTAACACAATTAGAAATGACGATGACATTAATGCGCCGTGATTTTTCGCAAGTGATTAACAGGCCCGTCACGGATAGCAATGGCGTGCAACAGCCTGCTTTTTTAGCGCCCGGTGTTGGTGAAATTGAGTTGACGCGCACGGGCGTGATGAATCCGCTGCAAGTGTCGCGCCAAAGTAATATGCAACGCGTGGGTTATGTATTGGAAAATGGTGCGCTGAAGCGATTAACGTGGGGCGCTTTGGATGAGCCGCCGCAAATGCGCGCGGAACGCGAAGTGTTATTAGATGACGTCGACTCTTTGCAATGGCAATTTGTCGAAAGCAACGGAAAAACAACATCCGTATGGCCATCCACAGATGTGTTGACGCAATTAGTTGCACCTTTGCCGATTGCTGTGTTGGTTGTGATGCAGTTAAAAAATAGCGGGGTAGTGCAAGGTGTTTTTCCTATTCCCGCGCAAGGAATTGTGAATGTTCCTAAAAAAAAATCATAACGCGAGCGCTTTGGTTAGCGCACTTTTTATTACTGCACTGGCCGCTGTGCTTGCGATCGCCATTATGGTCGCACAACATATTTTAATTCACGAAAGCAGTGTCGTGATTGCAACTGACCAACTGTATTTGGATTTACAAAGCATGCAGCAAGCAGAAATGGCAAGTGTTACACGTTATGCCAACAAAGAAAAATTGCAAACACAATTTCCGCACGTGTTATTGGGTGATACAACACTGACCGGTACGATTGAAAATGAACAAGGAAAATTTAATCTCAATGATTTAGTGTATCCAGCTAATCAACCGCGATTCGTGATTTTATTGCAAACCGTGCTGCCCACATTGCCGCATGCGCAATGCCAGCAAATTGCAGAAGCGATCACCGCGTGGCTAACGGGCGATAGCAAACAGAATTCATATTATTTTTCTTTGCATCCGCCGTATCGTCCAGCGGGACAATTGATGGTGAATACTTCCGAGCTGCGATTGGTCGCTAATGTCAATGCTGAAATTTATAATGCATTGGCGCCTTATATAACCGCGTTGCCCGTGCAATTGCCTGCAGTCACTCCTGGTGATAAAAAATCAACTCAGCAAGCAGTACAATCTCCAATTGATGTGAATGGTGTGTCGGCACCCGTGTTGCTCACGGTGAATCCATCGCTTTCGTTGGCGCAAGCAGAAACAGTGATTCGTTGTCGTGATCAGTTTGGCGGCTTTACCAGCATGGATACATTTGAAACTGATTGCGAAGCACCGTTTCAAATTTCTGGATTATCAGGATTAAAGACTCGCAGTCAGTATTTTTTGGGCGTTGCTTACGCTAAAACAGGTGATGACGTTGCCCGATTAAAAAGTCTTTTGGTTACAGCGCCACAAAAAGATAATACACTGAAAGCGGTTCTCGTGTGGCAATCATTTGAGTGACGTTATGTTTGTATTGCAATGTCATCAAAATCAAACCTGGGATTGGTTTGAATGGAATGCAAAAGGCGAGTGCATTTCGCAAAAGCGTTGCAATGCGTTGAGTGACATTCCGCATCCGCCACGCGATGCGCCATTGGCGGTATTAATTCCCGGTGATTCTGTGTTGATGACATCGGTGAAGTTACCGAAAATGCGCGCGGGAGAATTAGCAAAAGCAGCACCGTATGCACTCGAAGAACAATTGGCGAGCGATCCAGATTCCGTTTTGGTTGCAACGGGGAAGCAATTAGCAGATGGCAAAACAATCACTGCTGTGATTGAGAAATCATTATTAGAAAATGCGCTCACGCAATGGCGCGAACATCATTTATTTCCACGAATCGTTTTACCTGATTTTTTAGCGATAAAATACGAACCGAATGCATGGACCATCGTGCTTCAAGATCAATACGCTTGGGTGCGTATCGCGCCAGACGCTGGATTTTTAATTGAAGCAGATAATTTAACGTTGTTTTTGCAAACGTATCTTCAGCAAAAAACAAAACCCACTCAAATTATTTGTTTTCAAGATGGTGCCATTGCTAATGTTGCAGCCCTTGAAAAATTTTCAATTCCAGTTGATTATCGAGATGCGAAAAATGGCGCGTATTTTGATATCGCTTCCATTTTTTCAGCGCACGCGTTTAATTTATTGCAAGGAAAATTGCGCGCGCAAACGCCTTCTTCTGCGTTGAAAAAAAGATGGACCATAGCAGCACGGTCAGCGGGAATTTTTGTGGGCTTTTTATTTTTAAGTCAAATAGGGCAATGGATTTATTTTTCATCTCAAGTGAAACAATTGCAATCGCAGGTGACGGTCACGTACCGTCAATTGTTTCCGAAAGCGACCGATGTGTTAGAGCCACATTTTAGAACAGAACAATTACTGAAACGTTTTCAGTTGGCTGAAAAAGAAAGTGCTTTTTTCCGAATGTTGGCTATCACGGGAAAAACATTATTGGATTTTCCACACATTCATTTAAAAACGGTGACGTATCATCAACCACAATTAATATTAACGATCACCACTAAAAAATTATCGTTGTTGAGTGGGTGGGCGGATGAATTGCGTGCGCAACAATTTGTCGTGCAGCAACAAGTATTGAAAACAGATGCCACTTCAGTCGCAGCACAAGTAACGATATCGGAAAAAACAACATGATTAAAGATCATTGGGACAATTTATCAGAGCGTGAGCGTCGCGTGTTATCAATCGGCGGCGTGTTGGTATTTATTTTTTTAGTGTACGCATTATTGTGGTCTCCGCTGTCAGACGCTGTGTCCGATTATCATCATCGCGTGGTGGAGCAGCGACAATTGTTGCAATTTTTAAAAAATGCACAGCAAAAAATACAATTATTTGAGAAGCAGGGTGTTGTCGTCGGCAGCGGCAATGACAGTGATTTGCTAACACTCACTGAAAAAACATTATCGTCTCAACATTTGTCGATGTATTTAAAACAAGTGCAAGAACCCAAGCAAAAAAAAATTACGTTGACGTTTGAAAAAGTGCCGTTTGATGCGTTAATGCAGTGGCTCAATCAATTAATAAAATTGCGTAACGTCGATGTTACGCAATTTTCTGCTGAAAAATTACCTGACGTCGGCACGGCGAATGTCACGATGACGTTATCAATATAAATTTCGCTCCCTACCGGTCGCGTCTAGGTCCTTATTTTATCCTTGTTTAAAAGTTACTTGTGTAGGTGTCACAGCTTCACTCATATTGAGCGCTACCACTACCGGCGGTTGGAAAAATGCAGCCTGATTATTATTGGCACTGCTTTGTTCTTGTCGAGCAGGAGGCGTTGCAACAGAGGCGGGGGCAGGTTTTGGCACAGTCAGTGCATCCGCTTGTTTTTTTAAGACCGCTAAAACAGCTTCGTGAATTTGGGAAGCGTCATAGAGAGTGACGTCATCATCACCTTCT
Organism: Gammaproteobacteria bacterium RIFCSPHIGHO2_02_FULL_42_43; assembly: GCA_001801425.1. GTDB lineage: Bacteria > Pseudomonadota > Gammaproteobacteria > Coxiellales > Coxiellaceae > 2-02-FULL-42-43. The sequence continues at coordinate 2,885 of MGXR01000015.1, read as the reverse complement.
TTTTGTTTTTCCAAATAATCACTTTCTATTTTATGTTGAAATTCTGCCAGTGTATTTTGCAAAGCAGTGTAAGACGTTAGCTCATCATTTGTTAATGCATCAAGTGCTCTTCCTGCTAATAAATTCACCATGGATTGTTGCAATGGGATCAGCTGATCTTTGTATGGTGCTACATGATAACACTTGATAGTTGAAAACAAAGCTGTTGTGATTTTTGCTTGTGCTTTTTCTTTTTCTTGTCTTTCTGTTTCAGCGCGTGTTTCTGCTTTTTTTATTTCCCGCTCTATCCTTTCTATTTCCGCGAGTTGATTTGCTGTGTGCTTTTCAAGAAAAGCGTTTTCCGCCTCTTCTTTTTCACGTAAAAAAGAGTTTCTTGGAATAGGATTACCGAACATATTTGAATGTATATTTGTATCATAAAGTTGAAAGGCGCGGGGCGTTTCTTTCGCCCCTCTGATATTTTTTTTGGTTGCAAAAGAGGAGGTATTGCTTGGGTTGTTTACATTGTCTGAATTATCTCCGTTATTTTTGCAGATCAGATTATTTGAATTACCCAGGTATTTCGTTAATTTCTCTACATAGCGTTGATGCAATGCAAGCGCAAATGAATTAATTGGAGCACTCAGTTTTTCGTCATCCTCATACAATGAGGACACGTCATGGTCTCGCAGCGTTGTTTCTTTTTCTAAATTTGCGTACTGACTTAAATCCCACTTGCTTAAAAAACCGTTTATTTGATCTCTTGTGGGTGCTAGTTTTTTCGAAAAATAATCGCGTATTATTTTAATTTCAGGTACTTCATTTTGGTGTTTGTCTGTATGAAACAGTATTTGCATTTTTCCGAAATTTTTAGTCTTCACGAATTCTCTAAGAGTTTCTATTACTTCATCGGTTAAGGTATGCATGGATTCAATGCGGTAAGGAATATTTTTTTTGCTCATTTTAATGCGCGCTTCCATCTCTTCTTTAAATTTATTTTGATCGATGGTTTTAAAATCAAAGCAAGCATTTTCAAGCCAAGTCAGCGCTCCCGATATTTCTTTTGTTTTTTCAAAAGAAAGTAGGTATTGATTGGCGGCTTTCACTGTGTCGATATTCGGTACTTTTAAATCGCTGGCAAGCGCTTCTGATTCTTCAAGCGATGCCTTCATTAAAGATGCGCTGTCTTGATGCAGCTGCAATAAATCTTGGTCTAGTTTATCCATTTGAGTTATGTAGGAGGTAATATAGCGGTTTTTATCTTTAAGGTCTTTTTGTTCCCATTCTTTTTTTTGTTTTTCATAATAAGATGCATATTGCATGCGAATACGATAAAGGCTTTCTTGAAATTTCAGGATTTTTTGAGAAAATGCTTCATAAAACTGAATGTGGCATTGTATTGCGTCACTTTTATTTTTAGTATCATTTAATGCGATACTGTTAAAGCCGTGAATGCCTAACTCTTTTAGTTTTTGTAAATCAGTTTTTAAGTTACACACCAAATCTCTTCGGCTCTCTGCAAGATGTGTTGTAAGCGCTGCTTCAGCCGCTTGCGCAGGAGTGAATAATACGCGAGTAATAGCGGATGGTTTTTTGAACAGCGGAAAGTCTTCGGCAAATAAGGGTTCTTTTTTTTGATTTTCGGCGAGTTCAGCATAATAGGTTTTAATAATAGCGATATAATTTTTTGATGCAGTGGTTGCAGTTGCAGTATTGGCTTCATTGGATGTTATTTTAGGATCATCCTTTTCTACGGTTTTTGCTAATTTGACCAAGGCTTCACCTGTCTTTCTAAATGAAGGTCCTGTTTGCAGATGCTTTTTTGATTGACGCAATTGATTAAACCAATTGGCGAGGCTTGAGAGACAATCCTTAAAGTTTTCAATTACATTGTATAGTGACGAATGGGACTTTTTTGCTTCCTGTCTTTTCTTCTTTTGAGTAATCGTCTTGTACGTATTACAGAGAAAATCACATTCCCGCAGGGAATTAAGTAATACGGTATTAATGCTATTAGTGCGATCTGTTTCTTGAGAGGGTATTGCCGCTTGAAGTTGTAGTGATTTTTCGGTATCGACCATCATGTATTTCGTCAAATCATGAAAAACGCGATCAATGCGTCTGATATCAGTAGATAAGATTGTGGTGTCACTCAGGAAGTTAGTGTTGCTTTTAGCTGAGAAAATAAGCTCCGCGATCAGTGTGCAATCTTGTTTGAAACAAGCTTTGGCTTCATCAGTTAGCCCACTATCGGGTAATGCTAGCGCACAAGATAACTCTGCTTTAAATGTTTGAAACTTATTTTTGATTGTTTTTTTTGATGTATATAGGATCTCGTGTTGAATGTCATTGTAAATAAGGTGCGTTAAAGTCGGGAGGGTGAGCATTTGCTCTTGATCAATAAAATTGGCGTAAAAACCAACTGCATCTTTATGCAGTAATCTTTTAAATGCCTCATCTGTATTTTTATTTTTTGATTCAGCGGGAGCAGGATGGTTAGGAGGTGTTGAGGGCGAATCTGATTGCACCGTGTCGTTGCTGCTTGTTATCCGAGACGGCAGGCTATCCTCATCGATATCATCCAATGCTTTTCGTGTCGTTGTTTCAGGTGATGATCGCATGGTTACCTTCGTTATTTAAAAGCTACTTGTTTAGGTTTAGGTTTAGGTGCTACAGCTTCACTCATATTGAGCGCTACCACTACCGGCGGTTGGAAAAATGCAGCCTGATTATTAGCACTGCTTTGTTCTTGTCGAGCAGGAGGCGTTGCAACAGAGGCGGGGGCAGGTTTTGGCACAGTCAGTGCATTCGCTTGTTTTTTTAAGACCGCTAAAACAGCTTCGTGAATTTGGGAAGCGTCATAGAGAGTGACGTCATCATCACCTTCTTTTTGTTTTTCCAAATAA
>MGXR01000014.1 GCA_001801425.1 Gammaproteobacteria bacterium RIFCSPHIGHO2_02_FULL_42_43 | reverse complement strand
CAATTTGTTAAAAATGAATTTATTTCTTGCAGAAACAGGCGGGGTCCATATAAGAAGCACGCGCGTAGTGTTGCAACGCAACACGGAGCAAGTGCGATGTTAAACATATGGATTCTCATCACTCACACCCTTGATGATAATCGGCACACCCGTCAAGTGAAAATGTTCGCGAAAATAATTAACGAGATATTGTTGATACGATCTCGGCAAATGATCTACTTGTTTTCCGTGAACGACAAAACACAGTGGTCTACGCGAGCCTACATGTGCAAAACGCAATTTCACGCGTCGCCCACTCACGAGCGGCGGTTGATGTGTTTCTGCTGCCTGCATCAAAACGCGCGTTAATTCTGATGTTGAAAAATCTTGATTGAACGACTGTTCAATTTCATCCGTTGCATCATACAATTTTCCGACACCGGTACCATGCTTTGCTGAAATAAAATATCGTCTCGCAAATTCAACAAAGGGTAATTTACGATCGACCGTATTTTTAAAATGTTCACGCGCATCTTCATCCATGTTATCCCATTTATTGAACGCAAGAATGAGCGGTTTTCCGGATTGCAAAACCAATCCAAGCAAACGCGTATCTTGATCAGTCACGCCTTCACGCGCATCCATCACAAAAATAACAATGTCTGCCGCTTTCATCGCCTGCATTGCTTTAATCACCGAAAAAATTTCAACTTGACCTGTGACTTTGGTACGACGACGAATGCCGGCGGTGTCAATCAAGGTATATTTTTTTTGATGATGCTCAAAAGGAATGGAAATACTGTCACGTGTTGTGCCTGGGCGATCTAACACCAACACGCGCTCTTCTCCCAGTATTCGATTAATCAAAGTGGACTTGCCTACATTGGGTCGGCCCAAAATGGTGATCGTTGTACGCGCTTCACTTCCAGTCGCTTCAGTGCTTTCTGTCGGAAAATCCTGCAGCAATTGCGAAAACATCGTTTCAATGCCACGCCCACTTTCTGCGGAAATCGCAAACACAGTTTTAAATCCTAACGCGTAAAATTCGCTGTTCGCAATTTCTGTCAATTCGCGATCCGCTTTATTCACCACTAAAATAATTTTTTTATCGGAATGAGGGCGCAAACGTTTAGCGATAGTTGCATCCGCGTGAGAAACACCAGCTTTCGCATCGACAATAAATAAAATCACATCAGATTCTTGAATCGCCAAATCCACTTGCGTTTCTGTCATCTGCGCAATTTCTGGATCATCGGATTCAGCAATCCCGCCGGTATCCACAATAATAAATGAGCGATCATTCATCACTGCTTCAGCGTAGTGCCGGTCACGCGTAATGCCGGGCGTGTCGCCAACAATGGCAGCGCGTGATCGCGTGAGAAAATTAAATAACGTTGACTTGCCAACGTTGGGGCGACCGACGATAGTGAAAACGGGTAACATAATCTACTGTGCCAATTGTTTTTGTAATAACGCTTGCGCGGGTGCCACAGTGGAAAGCGCATCATACGCTTTTTGATACGCACGTTGTGCATCGGCTGCATTGTGCAACTGCGTATAGGCATCTCCTTTCACCCATTCGATCAACGGCAAAAACGATTTGTCTTGTACGGTATTTAATTCAGTTAACGCTTCCTGACTTTTTTTCTCTGCAATTAAAATTCTGGCGGATTGAATGTGTGCAATCTGCAACAATCGTGGCTCTTTGCCATTTTCCATCACCCAACGCAACTCAGCAACGGCTTGCGGTAATTGATTATTCGCAACCGCCATTTTCGCCGCCAGCAATGCAGCCAAACTCGCATACGGCGAATTTGAAAAATCTTTTTTCAACATCGCAATGCCGCCTTGCGCCGTTGTTGTTTCGTGATTTGTCTCTGCAACCAATGCGGATTGATAAATTGCTGATGCATTGTCTGTCATGTGACGCTGAATTTTTTGCCAATAGCGCCAAGCAAATCCGATGAGCAAACCAATCACAACAGCAATCGCAATATATTTTCCTGTCTCGTCCCACCATTTTTTGATGGATTCCATTTGTTCTTTATCAGAAATATAACCGTCCATTTTCATAACCTCGATTAATTCGCGACGCCGCCGCGCTGCATATTTTAAAAAAACACTCGTCATACCGCGGCTTGACCGCGGTATCCAGACTGGACCCCGCGATCAAGTCGCGGGGTGACGAAGACCGCCTAACAATAAAAACAAATCTTTTTCAGAAATCGTTTTTTGTTCCGTCGTTTTTAAATTTTTCACTGTCACTGTTTGCGCGCGTAATTCATTTTCGCCCACAATCAGTGCTTGTGCGGCACCACTTTTATCCGCACGTTTTAATTGTGTGGCAAATTTTCCAAAGCCGGCATTCATTTCAATGCGCAGTGCAGGAAATTGTGTGCGAATTTTTTCGCACAACGCTAATACATGTGATTCTGCAGCTTCATCCATTATCACGTAAAAATCAGGAGAAAATGACGACGAAAATTTTTGTTGCATTAATAAAACCAATCGCTCAAGACCCATGGAAAAACCGACTGCGGGAGCAGCTTTTCCACCAAGCGCTTCAACCAATCCATCATAACGCCCACCGCCACACACTGAACCTTGCGCACCAAGTTCCGTGGTCACCCACTCAAATGCCGTAAGACAATAATAATCGAGTCCACGCACCAAACGCGGATTAATGTGAAATGAAATATGTTGCGAGCGTAATAATTCACACAAATGATCAAAATGTTTTTTAGAATCACCTTGAATAAAATCCGTCAAAAGCGGCGCATTCGCAATTAATGATTGCATATCTGGATTTTTGCTATCCAAAATTCGCAACGGATTCGTCGTTAAACGACGCTGGCAATCTTCGTCTAATTTATTTTGATGCGCCGTAAAATAATCCACTAATTTTTGCTGATATGCACGGCGTTCTTCCGAGCAACCCAGGGTATTTATGTCCAGCGTCACGCCAGTCAATAAATTCAATCGCTCCAAAATCCGTTTAGCGATTAAAATAATTTCGACATCGATGTCAGGACCTGCAAGCCCCAATGCTTCGATACCAAATTGATGAAATTGACGCAAGCGCCCTTTTTGCGGACGTTCATGACGAAACATCGGGCCCATATACCACAATCGCTGAATTTGATTGTGCAACAAGCCATGCTCAATGCCGGCGCGTACACAACCCGCCGTGCCTTCCGGGCGCAACGTCAAACTATCGCCGTTGCGATCGTTGAAGGTATACATTTCTTTTTCAACAATGTCAGTGGTGCTGCCAATGGAGCGCTGAAACAACGCCGTCTGCTCCAACAAAGGAAAACGAATTTCACGATACGCATATTGCGCCGCGACCTCACGACAAACAGACTCAACCTGCTGCCAATACGGCGTTTCTGCCGGCAACACATCGTTCATTCCTCGAATGGCTTGCAGCACATCACTCATCGTTCAAAAATCTCACTGGGTTGAAAAAAGAAAGCGATTTCTTCGCGAGCCGTTGCAGCACTATCAGATCCGTGCACCGCGTTGGCGTCGATGGATTCTGCAAAATCAGCGCGAATGGTTCCGGGCAACGCATCTTTTGGATTCGTAGCGCCCATAATATCGCGATTTTTCGCAATGGCATTTTCGCCCTGCAACACCTGAATCAATACCGGCCCTTGCGTCATAAACTTAACGAGATCGCCAAAAAACGGACGTTCTCGATGAACCGCGTAAAATTGTTCTGCTTGCTGACGCGACAACTGCACCATTTTTGCAGCAACAATCTTCAATTGCGCTTGTTCAAAGCGCGTTACTATCTGTCCAATGACATTATTCTCAACAGCATCCGGCTTGATGATAGAAAGTGTTTTTTCAATCGTCATAACAACCCCAGGCAAAAATAAAGTCGCAGGCATTATACCAGTTTCACTTTAAAATGCGATTTTTAAAGGTTATGATTAGCTTCTCCCGCTTTCATAAAGAATTTTCATCTTTGGGTGATATTGAATGATAATTTGTCTCGAAAATGCTCATTGACTGACGTGTCAACTCCGCTTTTCTCACCAAATTATCATTCAATCTCACCCTAAATCTGAAAATTTAAGTTAATCAACCTTCAGGGCGGGAACTACTGGGTTATGATAACTCAAATTTTAAGGCTCTCAAGGAGAGGATGCATGTCCAAATACAAAATTATTCTAGGTGCCCTGATGTTATCCAGCGTTGCCGTTGCAAGTACCCCTGCACCAACACCAACATCAACATCAACCCCAGCCAGCAGTACGCTGGTGGCCACAGAATCCCCTTCTACTGTCGCCGCCGCACCCACGCAAAAACCGTCCATCGTTCCAACAGCGCCTGTGTTAAACGCCAATGGATATGTGCTGATGGACGCCAACACTGGCATAATCATTGCGCATAAAAATATGCATCAACGCATGGAGCCGGCGAGTCTCACCAAACTCATGACGTTGTATTTAACCTCGCAAGCGATCAAACAAGGTCAAATCACGCTGAATGACAAAGTACATATTTCTAAAAGCGCATGGCAAACTGGCGGATCACGCATGTTTATTCAAGAAGGCAGCGATGTCAGCGTGCAAGATTTAATTAACGGTGTGATTGTCGCATCCGGTAATGATGCCTGTGTTGCGCTGTCGCAATTTGTGGGCGGCAACGAAGCGACTTTTGTCGATATGATGAATCAAACCGCGCAGCAATTAAATATGGTGAGCACGCATTACATGGATTCTACAGGCTTACCCAATGCGCAACATTACACAACACCTTACGATATTGCGCTGCTCACTCGCGCACTCATCACGAATTTTCCGCAAGATTACGTGTGGTATAAACAAAAATGGATCACCTACAACAATATTAAGCAGCCCAATCGCAATCGCTTATTGTGGCGCGACAATTCGGTTGACGGTTTGAAAACCGGTCACACCGAAGAAGCGGGATATTGCTTAGTCGCTTCCGCTGAGCGCGACGGCACGCGTTTAATTTCCATTGTGATGGGTGCGCCAACGGATGCGGCACGCGCAGATGATTCTGAAGCGCTGCTCAATTGGGGATTTCGTTTTTATCACTCTCATAAGTTGTATGATGCAAAACAAGCGCTCGCGAATCCGCGTGTGTGGTTGGGCGCAAATAAAACGGTTCCAGTTGGATTGAGCCAACCATTCTATGTCACTATTCCCGCGGGCAATTATTCGCAATTGCAACCGCAAATTAACATCAACACGTCACTCAAAGCGCCCATTCAAGCGGGGCAAACGGTGGGAATGCTCACGGTGAAATTAAATAATGCGGTGATCAATGAAGCGCCGATCGTAGCACTCACCGATAACCCCCGGGGCGGATTATTCGCGCGCGCCTGGGATCATGTGATGATGGTGTTTTAAAATGTCTATCATTTATCTCAACGGGCAATTTATTCCGCAAGAAAAAGCCACAGTGTCCATCATGGACCGTGGCTTTTTGTTTGGCGATGGCGTGTATGAAGTCATTCCCGCTTTTCATGGAAAATTATTTTTATGCGATGAACATCTGCATCGTTTAGAAAAAAGTTTGTATGCATTGAACATGAAAAATCCGCACAGCTTGTCAGAATGGAAAACAATTTTCAAAACTCTGATTGAAAAAAATAGCCCGCAAGAAAAACAAAGCGTGTATTGTCAGATCACGCGCGGCACGGAAGAAACGCGTCAACATTTATGGTCAGATCATCTGATCCCCACTGTCGTTTGTTTTTTATTGTCTGCCAAAACTACACCAATGTCGGAAATTGAAAAAGGATATTCCGCCATCACAGCAGAAGACTCAAGACGCAGCGATTGTTTTATCAAAGCCATCGATTTGTTGCCGAGCATTCTCGCCATGCAAGCAGCACGAAAAGCAGGTGCGTATGAAGCCATTTTAATACGCAATGGTATCGTTACCGAATGCATTGCGAGCAATGTTTTTATCGTTAAAAACAATATTATTCTGACACCGCCATTATCGCGTTACATTTTAAAAGGCGTCACGCGTGATTTGATTTTGCAATTGGCTGCAAAAAATAATATACCCTGCGAAGAAAAAACGATTACACCTGATATGTTAAAAAATGCCGATGAAATTTGGGTCACAGGCTCCACCAAAGAATTATCCCCCATCGTTTTGCTGGACAAAAAATCCGTCGGCCTCGGCACTGCAGGACCCGTGTGGAAAAAAATGCGGGAGTTGTATGATATATATAAATCAGAAGCAAGTGCGCGTACATAGCAAGGAGCCGCGCGCGTTAGCAAGCGAGATTTGCGAAGCAAATCATTTTTATTTACGGAGCAAGTGCGTAACATAAATGGGACGGAGCCGCGACCGTAAGGGAGCGGTATTTCTTATGACAAAAAACTCCAACGGCCACCTCAAAGAAGAAACCGCCATCCCCTTCCCCTGTGATTTTATTCTTAAAATTATGGGCAGAGCTGATGGTGATTTTGAAAAAAAAGCATTGGCGATTGTCACCAAACATTTTCCACGATTGGATCCCGCTCACATCGAAAAAAAATTCAGCAAAGATAAAAATTTTTTATCGCTATCCATCACAGTGTTTGCAGAATCCAAAATGCAGTTAGACGCGCTGTATCAAGAACTTTCGCATGAAAAATCGATATTGATGGTGTTGTAAGCACCGCTCGTTAACACTCGCGGCTCCGATTCAATTAATAACCTCAGAAGCACGCGGGGAGCGTAAGCGGACCAAGTGCGTTTTTTATATAATGACCTCAGAAGCACGCGGGGAGCGAGTATCACTCGCGGACCAAGTGCGTTTTTTATATAATGACCTCAGAAGCACGCGGGGAGCGTAAGCGGACCAAGTGCGTCGCCATTACCACATGATATTGATCAAAAATTATTTTTAATAATTGTTGTGCTATTTTTCGTTTTGAGTTTTTCTTAAGATGAATAATTTCTTTTTCAGAAATAACACTTACTGCATTGTCATTACTTTCAAAGCCAATATCAACTTGGCTGACATCATTCACAACAATAAGATCAGCACCTTTTCTCAAACGTTTTTGTTTTGCATTTTCAAATATATTTTCCGTTTCAGCAGCAAATCCAACGGTAAACGGTTTGATCGACTGCGCACAAACTGTTGCCAGAATATCAACCGTTGGAACCAATTCAAATGTTAATGTTTCTTTGCTTCGTTTTATTTTTTGTTGCGGCACATAAGCAACCGTAAAATCAGAAACGGCGGCGGCGCTAATGAATATATTTTGATTTGCAATTTCTTTTGTGACAGAATTTAGCATTTCGGCTGCACTCTCAACCTGAATAAATCGATGACAAGGCGGCTCCTGTAAACTAGTTTTTCCACTGATCAGCGTTACTTGCGCACCCAGTAAATAAGCTTCATGTGCTAAAGCATACCCCATTTTTCCAGAGCTTTTATTGCTGATGAAACGCGCGGGATCAATTGCTTCACGTGTAGCACCTGCGGTGATCAGTATTTTAATATCCTTTAGAAATGGGTTGTTAGTTGTTGCAGATAAATACTGAACAATATCGATGGGCTCTAACATTCGCCCCACACCAACATCACCACAGGCTTGTGACCCAGAGTCAGGCCCTAAAAAAGTCACACCGCGTTTTTCTAATTGTTTCACATTATGTTGTGTTGCAAGATGTTGCCACATTTCTTTATTCATCGCAGGCACTAGAAAAACAGGCGCTGTTGTTGCAAGACAAATGCAGGTTAATAAATCATCTGCGAAGCCATAAGTGAGTTTTGCTATTACGTTCGCTGTTGCCGGTGCAATGACAATAGTATCAGCCCATTTTGCAAGCTTAATGTGTTGCATCTCTGATTCAAGTAACGTTTCAAAAACACTGTTCGGTAGTAATGTATTCAGTGTCAAAAGACTCACAAATTGAGTAGCATTTTTAGTGAGAACTACCCTCACTTCAAAATTTGCTTCGAGTAGTTTTCTAATTAAGTCAGGTGTTTTATAAGCAGCGATACCACCAGTTATGCCGAGCAATATTTTTTTCATGTTTTGGTATTTTCTGTGTTCTAAAGAAACCGGGGTTTCGCGTTCTGCGAAACTCCTGAGAAATAAAAATTCGTGCATCATTTCGGCGGAAATTTACCACTATCGACCATAACTTGGTACATAAATTTTAACAAAACGTTGCGTTGTACACCTGCGCACTTGCTCCGCTTCGCTGCACGCGTGCTTCTGAGGGCAAGCGAGTATGTGCGTGCCCGATTTAATTGATGACCTCAGAAGCACGCGGGGAGCGAGTATCACTCGCGGACCAAGTACGTTTTCTATATGATGACCTCAGAAGCACGCGGGGAGCGAGTATCACTCGCGGACCAAGTGCGTTTTCTATAATAAACCATCTGAAATACCAACACTCCTTTCTTTACCAAAGTCACCGATGATGCTAACACGCTCGGCCAATCCCAATGCAACGTAAATGTAGATAGAATATCCAAAATACTTAACAATACCGCAATCGTTACAAATCCCACGCTCAAGCCTGCAGTTGATTTCAACATAAAATTTTTAATAATTTGCGGTAAAAGATAGGTCATCCAACATACGTCCGATAAAAATCCGGCAATATCGTAATATTGTTTTGAGTGATGACGCAAAGTGAAATTAATCAGCGCATACGCATACACAATACAAGCCAGCACCGTTAAACCAAAATAATTGATTTTAATCGCACGAGAATGCAATCCGTAACGACCAAATTGAATGTGCTGAATCAACAAGCACGCGATACCAACTATTGTCACCATGCGATATTGCCACTGCATGTCACGCCCAAATCCATATAACAAATCAGCGCTATATCCTAACAATAATAAACCATGCATCCATAAACTTAACCCGTCTGTATTTTTCCGCTTAAAGTTCAGCCACAATTGTGGTAAAAACCAAATCACGTAAACAATGCTGGAAATAGACAAAGTAATTTCGCCAATCATGTGTTCTGTCATTTTTATTTATTCCGCCTGTTGTGGGAAAACGATCTGTAATATCGTAAAATATACCCATTCCACTTCAAAATGCGATTTTTTTCGCATTTTGAAGTGTCTCATCACGATGGGGTTTCTAAGGGGAGAATCGTGATTCTCCCCTTAGATTTAGCAAACGTGAATTCACTTCACGTTTGCGTTCTAATCAGGATATACCGCGAGTGATGAAGTGCGGTAATATCGCATCTTCATTGGCGAGCGGTATACCGCGCATGCATAATATATTATTTATTCGCGAGTTGGGACTGGCTGATTATCAAACTACTTGGCAAAAAATGCGTAACTTCACGGATGAGCGTACGAGTGACACACCCGATGAATTATGGTTATTAGAGCATCCACCGGTTTTCACGCAAGGGCTCGCGGGAAAACCAGAACACGTGCTCAATCCACACGATATCCCCATTGTTCAAACCGATCGCGGAGGACAAATCACTTATCACGGCCCTGGACAATTGGTCGCTTATGTTCTGTTTGATTTGCAGCGGAAAAAATTATTTGCGCGCGATTTGGTGCGCACACTCGAAAAAAGTTTGATTGGTTTGCTAGCGGAATATCGCGTTGACGCGCAATCCGATTGCAAAGCCCCGGGCGTTTACGTCAATCAAGCCAAAATTGCCTCGATTGGCCTTCGCGTGCGCAAAAATGCGAGTTATCATGGCATTGCTTTGAATGTTGATATGGATTTAACCCCATTTCAGTACATTAATCCATGCGGATATAAAAATATGGCGATGACGCAAATCAAAAATTTTGATAACGATGTTACAATGATGGGAGTAAAAAACAAATTCGTGAGCCACATTAAAAATAATTTTGGATACGCACCATGAGCGATCGCACTTACGACCCCACGCAAAAAACACTCGGAAAAGATAAGCTCTCACGCATCCCCATCAAAATTGAAAATAGTGCGCCGCCATTGCGCAAACCCGATTGGATACGCATTAAATTAACACACAGCGACAAGGTGAGTCATATTAAAAATATGTTGCGCGAACATCGCTTGCACACCGTTTGCGAAGAAGCCTCATGTCCTAATTTAAACGAATGTTTCAGTCATGGCACCGCCACATTCATGATCATGGGTGACAAGTGCACAAGACGTTGTGCGTTTTGCGATGTGGGGCACGGGCGCCCCGACCCACTCGATCCTGAAGAACCAATAAATTTGGCGAAAACAATTTCGCTCATGCAGTTAAAATATGTTGTTGTGACTTCTGTTGATCGGGATGATTTGCGTGACGGCGGTGCATCGCATTTTAGTGCGTGCATTCAGGCAATTCGAGAAAAATGTCCTAACGTTAAAATTGAAACGTTGGTGCCAGATTATCGCGGCAGAATGGATCGCGCACTCGATGCGACGAGCGTGCATTTGCCTGATATTTTTAATCACAATATTGAAACAGCACCACGATTATACAAACAAGCACGTCCCGGTTCTGATTATCAAACCTCGTTGACATTATTAAAAACATTTAAATCACGCTTTTCGCACATTCCCACGAAATCTGGCATGATGTTGGGATTAGGTGAAACGGCGGACGAGGTAAAACAGGTGTTGCGTGATTTACGCGCGCATCAAGTGGATATGTTAACACTCGGCCAATATTTGCAGCCCACGCGTTTTCATCTGCCGGTTGATCGTTATGTGACACCGCAAGAATTTATCGAGCATGCTGAATTTGCGAAATCATTGGGATTTTTAAATGTCGCGAGCGGGCCTTTGGTCAGATCGTCTTATCACGCAGATTTGCAAGCAGCGAATATGAGTAAGTAATGGAACAGTATCTGCAACACATTTTACAATACCTTCACGCGCGCCCGGGTCTCGGCGAATTATTTGCATTTCTCGTGGCGTTTGCAGAATCGTTGCCCGTAGTAGGAACAATTATTCCAGGCACCATCACTATGACTGTCGTTGGCGTGTTAATTGGAACAGGTGCCGTTTCCGGTCTGCTCACATTGGGGTTAACATCACTCGCTGCATTTATCGGCGATTGTTGTGGATTTATTTTGGGACGATATTGCGACGGGCGCATTCGCACCATCTGGCCTTTTCGAAAACACCCAAAATGGCTCGCCATGGGCGAAACATTTTTTGAAAAACACGGCGGAAAAAGTATTGTGCTTGGAAGATTTATTGGACCTGCACGCAGCACGGTGCCACTCGTCGCCGGTTTGTTGCGATTATCGTGGCCGCGATTTATTGTTGCTGCTATTCCATCCGCCGTGCTATGGGCGTTGATGTACACCATTCCCGGCATCATGCTCGGTGTGTTATCTGTCGAAGCGCCCAAAGGCGAAGGCACGAAATTTTTTCTGTATGGATTATTATTTTTTGCAATCATTTGGTTTATTTTTTGGGTGGTGCAACATTTCTTCTTGCAACTGGCGCGATTAGTCAATCATACCACTGATCGTCTCTGGCATTATTTAACAAAACATCACGGCGGAAAATTTTTAATTCGCCTCATCACCAATCAACAAAAACCATCAGACCATCATCAGCTCACACTGCTGCTTACCGCAATACTTTCTTTTATTTTATTTTTAATACTGCTGGTGAATGTGATGCATCACACCATACTCACCGCAATTAATTTTCCTGTTTTTCACGCATTGCAAAGCATTCGCACACCGGAAATGGATAAAATTTTTGTCGTCCTCACCATTATGGGTGCGCCCATGGTTTGCATATGGATTAGCATCATCATGAGCGTTGGATTTTTATTGAGAAAGCAATGGCGCGCAGGATTGCATTTTCTAGCAGGAGCAGGAGCGGCAATTGTCGCCGCGAGATTTTTCAAACACATTTCTCATTCGCTGCGTCCGCAAGGATTTGTTTCGATATCGCACACGTCTTCTTTTCCCAGCGGGCACACAACCGCAAGTTTTGCGGTATATTTGTTATTAAGTTATTTTGTGTCGCAACTTATCGATAAAAAATATCGCTGGATACCGTGGACACTATTCGGCACGCTGGTTTTTTTCGTCGGATTTTCTCGATTATATGTGGGCGCGCATTGGGTAACCGACATTCTGGGCAGCAGTTTAATTGGCACCGCGGTCATTTTGTGTTGCATCGTCAGTTATCGACGCATGCCCAACCTCAGAGGGCAATTGCGATTGCCGCCGGTCTTTACCGCGATATTATTATTTGTCAGCATGGCCTACCCTTACAGTATTTATTTATATCGAGATTTTTCAGATAGTCTTATTCAATATCAACGCGTTCAGCCCGCTCAAACTATCGCAATGCAAGCATGGTGGGATCATCCACTCACTTACACGCCGCTGTATCGCAATGATCGTTTTGGAAAACCATTTCAACCATTGAATGTGCAATGGCAGGGAAATCTATCACAAATTAAAATGATATTGAAACAACGGGGATGGGTGGCGCCGCTCAAACAAACCAAACTGAAATCAGCACTGCAACGTTTTTCTAGTTTAAATGCGGAATATCACACACCACTGCTACCTTGGTTGTATCACAATCAACCGCCGGTGCTTTTTTTAATTAAACATGTTCCTGCGCGCAAACGTATTATTGAATTGTATTTGTGGGACAGTCACATTACTTTAACACCCGGAAATCAAACACTCTGGATTGGTGCAGTTGACGTTCGCTTAGCGCCAACCGAATTAATGTCTATTCGACAACGCGCGAAAATATCACTACGCAATAATATTGGATTAAAAAATTTGATCGCAGACACCGCATCATTGCAACAAAAACTCGTCACCGCTTCGCGCGATCAATCGTCACTACGGTGGAATCATCGGGTGTTGTTGATGAGAACTCAACCCATTATGTGATCAATGATCACAGAAACACGCGCATCAATAAACAAAGAGCCGCGCACGTCAGTGAGCGGGATTTGCGAAGCAAATCATCTTGACGGACCAAGTGCGTAAAACTTCGCTCCCTACCGGTCGCGTCTAGGTCCGTTATTATTTTGGACATAGACACGAGCGGTAGCGAATGGGATCCATTATTATTTTGGACATAGACACGAGCGGTAGCGAGTGGATCGAAAAACAGGGATCCACGCAGCGAGATTTGCAACGTCTGACACGGTAGCGAGCGCCTAACCAACTCATTTATAATTGTGTATACTTATTAATGTATATACATTATTGAGGGTGTTACCCATGCGAAAAACCAAGTCCACTAAAAAGTTAAGTGATGCTAGAAAAACCATGGTCTTTAAAAGTGGAAATTCTTTGGCGGTTCGCCTGCCCAATGCATTTCATTTTTCTGTTGGTCCCGTCATTATCTTCATGCGAAATGACGAAGTAGTGATTCGCAAGGCACAATCGGATATGTCGCGAGCATTTAAATTGCTAACCGAATTACCGGATGATTTTATGAAAGAAGGGCGGCACGACCCATTGCCTCAAAAAAGGAAGTTCTGATGTCATTAAAATATATGCTAGATACTAATATTTGTATTTATATCTCGAAGAAAAAACCTGCGACTGTGTTAACTCGTTTTGAACAGACATTGCCAGGTGAAATTGGTATGTCCATTATCACTTATTCTGAATTATTATATGGCGCATACAAAAGTCAATTGCACCAACAGGCCATTCAAAAATTAACTGCGTTGACTCACTTCATTCCCGTATTACCTTTGCCAAACGCGGTCGCTGAATATTACGCAAAAATCAGATCCCTGCTTGAAAAAAAAGGCGAGCCTATTGGCGGCAATGATCTTCTGATCGCTGCACATGCGTTGTCTTTGGGTGTTATCTTGGTCACAAACAACGAAAAAGAATTTAAGCGTATTGCTGAATTGAAAATTGAGAATTGGTGTTAGGTCCTGTATGTTACTTAATCCACAACAACAGCTGATCAATAATTTGTTGCGCTTGATCTTTGCTGGAAATGGTAAATTTGGATCGCAACACATATTCTCCGTTGCGTTTTTGATA
The DNA here is from genome assembly GCA_001801425.1 of Gammaproteobacteria bacterium RIFCSPHIGHO2_02_FULL_42_43. Taxonomy (GTDB): domain Bacteria; phylum Pseudomonadota; class Gammaproteobacteria; order Coxiellales; family Coxiellaceae; genus 2-02-FULL-42-43. Next base: position 18,479 of record MGXR01000014.1, on the reverse strand, counting down.
ACGACGAATGGAATATTTGTCGGGACCGTAGCATTCTTTTTTTCTGTCCCAGTCTTGCAAGCGAAATATAATCGTACTCCAAGCGCCCTTGGTTAATACAACTTTTTCCAATTCTTTCACGGTTTCAATACCGTCTTCTGTGTAAGCGACGGTTAATTCGTCAATGGTGCTAGCCATGTAAATCTCGCTCCGATTTGTTTAGTGTTTCTATGTTATCGTATACGCCGAACATTGGCGCCCAATTGCGAAAATTTTTCTTCGATGCGTTCATAACCGCGATCGACATGATAAACGCGATCAACGACGGTGTCACCGTCAGCAACCAACCCCGCTAAAACTAATCCCGCTGACGCTCTCAAATCCGTTGCCATCACCGGCGCGCCAACCAAACTCGACTTGCCAACACAAAAAGCGGTATTACCTCGCAGCTGAATATTCGCCCCCATGCGTTGCAATTCGGGCACATGCATAAATCGATTTTCAAACACCGTTTCTGTTACAGTTGATTCACCCTCAGCAACCGTGTTTAATGCCAAAAATTGCGCCTGCATATCGGTCGGCATTTCAGGATAAGGCGCCGTTTCAATATTCACGGCGCGCGGGCGCTTGCCTTTGGAATCCAAGCTCACCCAATCTTCTCCTGTTTCAATCACGGCACCCGATTCAGATAATTTTTCTAAAATTTTTCCAAGCGTGCTCGGCATGGAATTTTTTAAAGTAATTTTCCCGCGCGTCATGGCAGCTGCCACCAAATACGTTCCTGTCTCAATGCGATCCGGCAACACACGATATTCGCCCCCATGCAATCGAGCAACACCCTGAATAGTAATCGTGTCCGTCCCCGCTCCTGAAATTTTAGCACCCAGGGTATTTAAAAAATTGGCGAGATCGGTTACTTCGGGCTCTTTGGCTGCTTGATGAATCACTGTAATACCATCTGCTAACACCGCGGCCATCATCAAGTTTTCTGTTCCAGTGACCGTCACTTTTCCTAACTGCAATTCAGCGCCCTTCAACCCATGATCAACTGATGCGTGAATATAACCATCAGTCACGTCAATTTTCGCACCCATTTTTATCAGGCCCGCAATATGCACATCAACGGGTCGTGGACCAATCGCACAACCGCCGGGCAACGACACTTCCGCTCGATGAAATCGCGCGAGCAAAGGACCTAACACTAAAATAGACGCACGCATAGTTTTTACAAGCTCATACGGCGCGCGAAGATCGCAAACCCGAGATGCATCTATTGTGAGACGCGTAGAATCATCTGAAGTAATTTGCACACCCATTTTTTCAAGCAACGTGATTGTGGTCGCAACATCACGCAATTGCGGAATATGATGTACCACCACTTTTTGATCGGTGAGCAACGTTGCTGCCAAAATCGGCAGCACCGCATTTTTTGCGCCAGAAATTAAAATGGTGCCATTCAATGCGACACCACCCTGAATCACCAATTTATCCATATACCTCTCAGACCTCAAAATGCGAATTTAAGCATCCCATCTTGCATCGCACTTGAAACGTTTCTCAATCAAAAATGCTCGAAATGCAGTAAGCATTCCATCACATTTTTTCAATCGAAACGTTTCAATTGCTCGCAATCTGGGCGCTTAAAACCTAACTCATACCTCTTAGTTTATCAAGACTAGAAGTTCGCATCTTGAAGTCTGAGAGGTATATTTATATTTCTAGTAATTGAGTCAACGAAAAAAGTACACTCATTTTTTTAATGGATGCGGGTGCATGAATAAAATGCACGGTCACACGCCGTGCATTGGCCCATCGCTTCCAACACAACAATAGCGAAAAAATAGCGGCATCCATTCCCGCGATATGTGACAAATCAATCGTGCAATTTTGCCGAATCAATGCTTCGCCCTGCAAACGCAAAGCGAGCACATTATCAAAAGATACTTTTCCTTGCAAAGAAAATCCGTTGTGAGTGGAAATAATATCGCTCATTTACGCACAACATTGCGATTATGGGATGCCAAGCGAGATAACAATGCAGGCATGCCGCCATTCGCTAATACACCAGCAAATTGCGAACGATAACTTTGCACCATGCTCACATGCTCAATGCTGAAGTCATACACTTTCCATTGCCCGCCCGCTTGCGCAACATCATAGCTGATCGGAATGCGTTGGCCATTTTTGCGAACGATGACACTATCAACTCGAGTGGTTTGACGGCCAGAAACATTCTCACGCAATGGACGAAATTCCACGCGATCGTCGTCGTAAGAAGCCAGCGCAGAAGCGTAAGTGGTCGTGACCAAATCCGAAAATTCTTTTTTGAATTGTGCTTGTTGTGCAGGTGTTGCTGTTCTCCAATTTCGACCAACGACAGAAGCTGACATGCGATTCAAATCAACGTGAGGCAATAAGGTAGAATTTACAATGCGACGAATTACGCTGATATTGCCGAGGCGCGCTTTATTGCTGTCTAATTGCGAGATCATGCGATTGGCAACACCTTGCAATTCGGTAACCGGTGATACAGCTGCAACAGCGACCGTTACCATCAACACAAGACCCAGTAAACAATATTTGATAAATAATTTATGACGCATTGGTTTTCGTCCTCTTTTTGTTAGATTTTTTATCATCAGTTAAATTAAACATTAATTGCCCGATCAAATTTTCAAGAATAATCGCGGAATGCGTGGTTTCAATTCGCGAACCTGGCGCCAACACTTGGTTTTCAAAACCAGGCGACAAACTCACATAATTAGAACCGAGCAACCCTTGCGTTAAAATACTCGCGGAGGTATCTGCGGGCAAATTACGATAATGGTTGTTGATCAACAACGTCACCATGGCGCGATACGTGTCACCATTGAGTTTAATATCCGACACAGCACCTACTTTAACCCCAGACACCGTCACCGGTGCGCGCACTTTCAAATCACCGATGTTGTCAAAATCAGCGCTCAACACGTAAGTATTACCGTCGCCCAAATTAGTAAGGCCACTCACTTTAAAGGCGAGCAAAACAAGACCACACAGCGCGACCACAATAAAAATTCCCACGGAAAATTCCAACCAATAATTACGCAAGTTACCAACCCCCCATCATCACCGCGGTCAACACAAAATCGAGCGCTAACACCAGCAACGATGAATACACAACCGTTTTAGTTGTAGCACGACTGATGCCGCGCGCATTCGGCTCTGAATAATAGCCCTGATACACAGCCACCCAAGTCACCATAAAACCAAACACAACGCTTTTGATGATTCCGTTTAACACGTCATCATGAAAATTAACAGCGGATTGCATGTTACTCCAAAATGAACCGCCATCCACACCCAACCAATCCACGCCCACCAATTGCCCGCCGTAAATCGCCATCACGTTAAATAAAATCGTGAGCAACGGCAACGCAATAAATCCCGCCCAAAATCGAGGGGCGACTACATACCACAACGGATTCACCGCCATCATTTCTAAGCTGCTCAGTTGTGACGTTGCGCGCATCAACCCCAGTTCCGCTGTCAATGCAGAACCTGCGCGCCCCGCAAATAATAATGCACTCACAACTGGCCCCAACTCACGCACAATACTCAGTGCCAACAATTGCCCGAGCTCTTGCTCCGCACCAAATTTTTGCAACGTATTATAACCTTGCAATGCCACCACCATGCCGATAAATAATGCGGACAATAAAATAATCGGCAATGACAAAATGCCCACACGATATAACTGCGTGGACAAAAGTGGCCACGCTTGCCGCCATTGCGGGCGTTGCACTAACGTTCCTAGTAAAAATAAACCCGAGCGCCCAACGCGCAAACAAAATGCGACGCCAAAACGGCCCAATTGAATCACGCTCGTCATCACAGTTGCAAATCCTCTATATAACTTCTTGCAGGATAGTGGAAAGTCACGGGGCCATCTGCCGAACCTTGCAAAAACTGCTGCACAGACGCAGAAGGACTTGCAATCAATTTCGATGGTTCGCCTTCGCCAATCACCGTGCCTTGAAAAATAATAATAATGTAATCCGCAATTTTTTCGGTTTCCAATACGTCATGCGAAATGACGACCGATGTTAAATCCAATGCGTCATTTAATTCTTTAATCAATCGCAACAACACGCCACGACCAATGGGATCTTGCCCCGAAAAAGGCTCATCATACATCATCATTTTAGGACCTAAAATAATTGCTCTCGCTAATGCAACACGTCTCGCCATACCGCCGGATAATTGATCGATACGCAATTCTGCAGCACCGCGTAAACCCACCGCTTCCAAACACATCAAGACCAAATCCCGAATCATGTCTTCGGGTAATTGCATATGTTCGCGCAACGGAAATGCCACGTTTTCAAAAACAGTTAGATCCGTAAATAATCCACCTTCTTGAAACAAGACACCCATTTTTCTGCGCACACGATACAACTCTTTTTGCGATAATGCATGAATATTGTCGCCGTCCACTTCAATCACGCCCGCATTCGGGCGCAACTGCCCGCCTATCAATCGCAGCAACGTGGTTTTGCCGGTGCCACTCGGACCCATGATGGCGGTAATTTTTCCGCGTGGAATAGACAAACTGATATTATCGAAAATGACTCGCGTTTCGCGGCGAAAAGTAACGTTACTGACGGTGATAATGGGGGTGGAACTCAATCAGCGCCTCTTGCATACTCAAATAAACTTTGGCTCTTGCGTCGATCTGTATATAATACCACGATGATAGAATCCGCAACTACCGAAATAGCCGATAAAAAACTCTGCGAAACAGCGCGTCGAGTCATTCGTATTGAAGCGGAAGCCGTCGCCAATTTGTCGCTGCGCATCGGCGAATCCTTTGTTAAAACCTGCGATTATTTATTACGCTGCAAAGGCCGCGTCATTTTAATCGGCATGGGAAAATCCGGGCATATCGCAAGAAAAATTGCAGCCACGTTGGCAAGCACAGGCACTGCCAGTTATTTCGTTCATCCCGCAGAAGCTAATCATGGTGATCTGGGTATGTTAGCACCGGGTGATACCATCATCGCCATTTCAAATTCTGGCGAAACCAACGAAATACTCACGCTGTTGCCTATTATCAAATTACTCAATATCCCCATGATCGCGATGACCGGTAATGCGAAATCTATTTTGGCACAATATGCGACGATTCATTTGGATATTAGTGTCAATCAAGAAGCATGTCCGTTGGGATTAGCGCCAACATCCAGCACCACCACAGCGCTCGTCATGGGCGATGCCATCGCACTCGCACTCTTGGAAGCGCGCGGATTTCAGGCGAATGATTTTGCGCGTTATCATCCAGGCGGCGCATTAGGTCGGCGATTATTATTGCAAATCGACAAATTAATGCATACCGGTGAACAATTGCCTGTCGTAACGATCGATTGCCTGTTGTCAGATGCATTGTTAGAAATGACGCGAAAAAGTTTGGGAATGACGACGGTGGTTGATACTGATGGAAAATTATGCGGCATTTTTACCGACGGTGATTTACGTCGCTCACTCGATCAAAACGTCAACGTGCATCAAACAAAAATAGCGGACATCATGACCAAAAACAGCGTCACCATTACTAAAAATTGTTTGGCTGCTGAAGCATTGCAACTGATGGAGCAGCGAAAAATTACCTCACTCGTCGTGCTCGATAATGAAAAACCCGTTGGCGTGGTACACATGCACGATTTATTGCGCGCAGGAATTGGATAACAATGTGTTCTAAAAACAAAATTAAATTATTAATACTCGACGTCGACGGCGTGCTCACCAATGGAAAAGTTTATTACGGCAACTCCGAAGAAATGATGGGATTTCACGTGCAAGATGGTTCCGGCTTGCATCAACTGCGGCAAAAAGGAATCATTGTCGCCGTCATTTCCGGCAGAGAATCAACCGCCGTCAAGCGCCGATTAGCCGAATTACAAATTCAACATGTTTTTTTAGCACAGTCTGATAAATTGGCCGCATATCAAACATTATTATCCACGCTGCAATTCACCGACGAGCAAGTGGCCTATGTGGGCGATGACGTAGCAGATATTCCCGTGATGGAAAAAGTAGCATTGCCCATTGCGGTTGCCAATGCCGTCCCTGCTGCGAAAAAAATAGCAAAATGGTGTACCATCAAAGAAGGTGGAAATGGTGCTGTGCGCGAAGTGTGTGATTACTTGTTATACCCATCCCACTTCGAAATGCGATTTTTTTATCGCATTTCGAAGTGTCTTATCGCGATGGGGTTTCAAAGGGGAGAATCGTGATTCGCCTCTTTGATTTAGCAAACATGAATTCATTTCATGTTTGCGTTCAATCAGGATATACCGCGAGCAATTAAAGTGCGGTAATATCACATTCTCATTGATGAGCGGTATATCATGAAATATAAATCGTATTATTTTTATGGCGTTATTATTTTTATTTTTGTCGTTGCCAGTTTTTTAATTTTGCATCACGCAGAACGCGCGCTCAATATTTCACTCGATTCTAAAATTAATAGTTTTGTCACGGGCGGTAATTTTGTTGAATACGACAAGCAAGGCAACATTAAAACAAAAATCACGGCAGATAAAATTGTTGAATTTCAGTCTGAAGATCGCATCGTCTTTCACAATCCTGAAATTGTCACGTACAGTGAAAAACAAGTGCCGTGGCACATTCGCGCCGATCAAGCAATCAGCAATAAAAAAGGCGATCGCGTGGTGCTGACGGGGCACGTACTCATTCGAGAAATGCGTAACGATAACGAACCGAGATCTACAATCAAAACCACTGAACTCGTGATTTTCCCCAAACAGTCATTAGCCACCACCAAAGAGCCGGTCACCCTCTTTCGCCCCGGAATCATCGTAAACGGCGTTGGATTGACAGCGAATCTCAAAACAGGACAATATGAATTGAAATCACAATCTGAAGCGATCTATCAACCTTCGCAGAAAAAAATATAATTATGCCAGTACTTTCCACACAACATCTTGAGAAACGCTACAAAAATCGCGCAGTCGTAAAAGATGTGTCCTTGACCGTGGAAAGCGGGCGCATCGTTGGATTGTTGGGACCCAATGGCGCTGGCAAAACCACGAGCTTTTATATGATTGTGGGATTGGTTCAGCCAGATCGTGGCGCGATTTACATTGATCAGCACAACGTCACGCGCTTGCCCATGCATCAACGCGCGCGATTGGGCATTGGTTATTTGCCACAAGAAAAATCCATCTTTCGAAAATTAACCGTTGCTGACAACATCATGGCTATTTTGCAATTGCGCGATGATTTAACGCACACACAGCGGCAAGAACAACTGGATTTTTTGTTAGCAGAATTTCATTTGTCGCATTTAAGAGATACTTCGGCGATGAGTTTATCTGGCGGTGAAACGCGTCGCGTTGAAATTGCACGCGCACTTGCGATGAATCCAAAATTTATTTTGCTCGACGAACCTTTTGCTGGTGTTGATCCCATTTCTGTCATTGACATCAAACGCATCATCAAACATTTGGCTAAGCGCGGCATTGGTGTGCTCATTACAGATCACAATGTACGAGAAACGCTGGATATTTGTGAACACGCTTACATCGTGAACGAAGGCAACATTATCGCTGCCGGCACGCCGCAAGAAATTTTATCGCACCAAGAAGTACGCGAAGTGTATTTGGGTGAAGATTTTAATTTGTAATAAATCAAAACGCGCCCGGAGAGATTCGAACTCCCGACCCCCAAGTTCGTAGCCTGGTGCTCTATCCAGCTGAGCTACGGGCGCAATTTCAAAAAAATAACTTTCGGAGAGAGAGGGATTCGAACCCTCGATAAGGTTTTTGACCCTATACTCCCTTAGCAGGGGAGCGCCTTCGACCACTCGGCCATCTCTCCAAATTAACAAAAGCGCAAACGGCACATCCATGTGCCTGCATAATTCTTTTCGGAGACGCACCCAGCCAAACATCCTGTTTGGCGTTCACTGCTTTGCAGTTCACCCACTCGGCCATCTCTCCAAATTAACAAAAGCACAAACGGCACATCCAGCGGAAGGCATCATAACATCGCATTTAAAAAGTTACAAATACTGAAATCAGAAGCGCGCGCGTAGTGTTGCTTCGCAACACGGAGCAAGTGCGTAAAACACGAAAATTAATTATTCACAATAATCGTTTCATCTTGCGGCATCGCATTATAGGGAACCGATAGTATCTGCGATATTTTTTTACCGCTCATGTTTTCGATCCACATATTAATTTTAGCGCCGTTTGATTTTGAGCGGACAACATAGTTTTGCCCTGGTTTCAGTGTTGCGGTGATATCACCAAAACCTTCATAAGGTCCACCATCAGTCATGCTTTGGTTAAACTGACTTAATATAGTAAATTTGTGCGGCATATTGGGCGTCACGCGAATTTTATAACCCGCACTCATGCCCGTAAAAAATGAATATGAAATTGGTCTATTATCGATCGATCGAACATAGGTATAGGTCCAATTTGCAGAAAGCATCCCATGTCTTATTTCGTTCCCTTGAATGGTGGTGGATTGACTCATGACTTGATTGGGTTGAACGTAGTTCACACTTGATCCGCAGCCACTGAGCATGGCCGTTGACATTGCAGCGATTAAACCCAAAAAAATAATTTTATATGTTTTCATCATATTCCTCACCATTGTTTACATCATGCTACAAAAACGACGCGCCGCTGGCTGAATCACTAATGTATCCCGCTCCCCTGCTTCTAGATCCGCATTCACAGAGTGCTCTTGACCAACATCTGCTGGCACTCTTTTTTCCGCCGGAAAAAATCGCATGGAATTCAGCTGACAAAGTCGATTACGCACCTCCGACACTCTGTTCCTCAGGCTGTCAATTGTGTTAATACGATTGGACAACTTGTTCACATAAGTAATTTTTCCAATCGCAGCAATTTCTGTATCCAACCACGACAATACTGCTAAATATTGCCGCTCTGTTTTATTCAGGGGAAATATTTTTCGGCTGAGTGCCAAAAACATGCCCAAGAAAGCCAAAATTGAAAAATAGCCGTTGTAACTGGATGAAGAAATAAAAGCAAATTCTCCTGTTTGTGAATATTGCGAAAACATGATAGCGCGCATCGCACAATCTTTGCAGCTTTGCAATAATTCTTGCGTTGTAAAACCAGACTGCGACGCCAACACGGCTCCAACAAATATCGCCGCAAATGGAACGAATCTGCCCAATCTCCCCAATTTTAATTCAATGAGGAAAGTGCCGTATTGAAAAAGACGAGAGATTACGGAAGATATTGTTTCTGCTAAACGATAACCACCAATAACACCCAGCAATCCTGGCGCTAACATAATCAAACCAGCAACACCCACGCTAAGACGTTCATCGGACTTTTCCAAAAAGGGAACATACTTTCGAAGTGCGACAGCGGTCGCGCACGTATACACCATAATGCAAAACAGTAATATCATCATCAAAGCGAATTTTAATGCAACATCTGCGACATTGCCAAAATAACGTACCAACGTCGAAGTGAGACGCGCAGTTGGAAATTCAGTTGCATCAATCGCTGTTGCGGATAATAAAAAACGTGCCGCCTCAAGCGCTTTGATTGCATCACGTTTTTCTTGCTCAAATGTTTTTTCATCGTCGTGTAATATTCCAAAAAAACGGCGCGCTTTAAAACCAAGATTCCACGCTGCAAAAAGCGGCATCAGAATTTTCAGTGTGACCATGTTTAATACGCCCATACCAGCAACGGTAGAAACACTAGCCAGTATGCTAAGCAATTGCGCATCGCCGCGTTCTTGTGATTGTAGGTAAGCAATTAACCCTTGGGCACCCGACGAGAGAAGAGAAACCGCACCAGACGCAACCAACTGAACCCACTTTCCCTCTGTGATGGATTCTTTGATATAATCAATTGACTCATCTGCCGCATACAGTGACAAGAAAAAATTGGAGCCAACACCACTTCCCACAATCACAAAATTTTGACCTTGCGTAGTCACAATATAAAATGAAACAGACGTAGCACTGATGACAACGGCACCGAACGCTTCCAGTATTTTTCTCATGGTGATGGAAGATTGTGCGTCATCCATTGTTAACGCATTGTCGCCGGAAAAAAGTTTAGAAAAAATAATTGGAGTAACTTTTGATGCTGGCATTGGCACTTGCACCTCAGGTGATTGACGCGACATATATTGCACTCCTCAAAAATAAAAAACACAAGGAGACCATGTTACTCGAAAATGGGAAAAAAAAGATAGGAAAAACGAAAGTTAAGTTTACTTTAAGACTTTATTCTCTTTCCGCACGCCGACGATCACTTTCTTTTAAGAATTTTTTGCGCATACGAATCGTTTTGGGGGTCACTTCCACCAACTCATCATCATCAATAAACGCGAGCGCGCGCTCAAGCGACATGATCACGGGCGGTGTCAACAAAATATTTTCATCGCTGCCCGCCGCACGCATATTCGTTAATTGTTTTTCTTTCGTCGCATTAACCACTAAATCATTTTCGCGCGTATGTAAACCCACAATCATGCCTTCATACACTTCGGTCTGCGGATTTAAAAACAACGTGCCGCGCTCCTGCAAATTCCATAATGCAAAAGCGCGCGTCGTTCCAGCGCAATTTGACACTAACACACCACGATGTCGCGCTTTAATATTTTTGGTTTTGACGGGGCCGTAATGATCAAATACGTGATGCATCACGCCAGAACCCGACGTTAACGTTAAAAATTTGGTGTGAAAGCCAATTAAGCCCCGCGTGGGCATTAGATAATCCAACCGCACGCGCCCTTTTCCATCAGGCATCATGTGTTGCAAATCTGCTTGACGCTCTGCTAAATATTCCATGATGGAACCCTGATCAGCTTCATTCACATCAATAATTAATTTTTCATAGGGTTCTGACAAAACACCATCAATTTCTTTTTGAATAACCTTGGGGCGAGAAACGGCGAGTTCATATCCTTCACGACGCATATTTTCAATTAGGATAGATAAATGCAATTCGCCGCGACCCGACACAAAAAATTCATCAGAGGCTTCGCTTGGTTTTACACGCAGCGCCACATTCGCAATTAATTCGCGCTCCAATCGCTCTGCAATTTGTCGGCTCGTGACATATTTCCCTTCTTTTCCAGCGAAAGGAGAATTATTAACACAAAATGTCATGCTGACCGTCGGTTCATCCACCGTTAACGGCGGCAACGCTTCAACGTGTTCGGGATCGCACAGCGTGTCCGAAATTCGCAAACCATCCACACCCGTCATCGAAATAATATCGCCTGCTGATGCTTCTTGAATCTCTATGCGCTCGACACCGATCGTTTGAAATAATTGCAATATACGCGAGTTGCGAGTTTTGCCGTGCATATCAATTAACGTGATGGGTGTGTTCGGTTTAATTTTTCCGCGCGTCACGCGACCAATCCCGATCGCGCCGACATAAGACGAATAATCGAGCGCGCTGATTTGCATTTGAAAAGGCCCATCGATATTTACATTGGGCGCTGGTACTTTATCGATAATCGTTTGAAATAATAAATTCATGTTGTCGGTTTTTTTCGCGGGATCATCTGTTGCATAACCTAGCAACGCAGAAGTATAAACAATTGGAAAATCTAATTGCTCGTTGGTTGCATCTAAACTCACAAATAAATCGAAGACTTGATCTACCACCCATTCCGGGCGCGCGCCATCACGATCGATTTTATTAATCACCACAATGGGTCTTAATCCCCAGGAAAATGCTTTTTGTGTCACAAAACGCGTTTGCGGCATAGGACCATCGACTGCATCAACCAATAACAAAACGGAATCCACCATCGACAAAATGCGCTCCACTTCACCACCAAAATCCGCGTGACCGGGCGTATCCACAATATTGACGTGATAATCATGCCAACGAATCGCTGTATTTTTAGCGAGAATCGTGATGCCACGTTCACGTTCCAAATCATTGGAATCCATGATGCGTTCGGTTGTCTGCGCGCGTGCACTGAACGTGCCAGATTGTTGCAATAATTTATCGACCAGCGTCGTTTTGCCGTGATCGACGTGCGCAATAATAGCAACATTTCTAACGTGACCAACAAGACTCATATTTTTATCGCTACTTTACATTTTAAAACACTGGTCATCGATAAATAAAAAAGTGCCAGAAAAATAAAACTCAACGCTTGCCAAGACTCAGAAACCAATGCATGCGCAAATAACATGCCAATTAATCCCAAACAAAATGAAAAAACGACTAAAGATATCGAAATTATGGAAGGTGACAATCCTAAATCAATTAACAAAAAATGCAAGTGATCTCGATTCGGTAAAAACGGCGAGTTGCCAGTCCTCAGTCGATGAAATACGACTGACAGCAAATCCAACAAGGGAAAAGCAATCACCCACAGAATGGTGACGGGATTATATTTCATGTACACATGCAACACGGTTGCTTGAGATAACGTCACGGCAAACCACGCAATCACAAAACCCAAAAAAGTACTGCCTGCATCACCCAAAAAAACCAATGCTCGGCGGCGCCAAGGAAGCGGGAAATTGTAAGCTAGAAAAACAGAAACGGCGACTAAAAACAATAATAACACGTACCCGGAGAGGATCGCATGAAATGATTTGCTAATGATCAGCAACAACAACCCCTGCCCCAAAATAACGCCGCCCGCCAAACCATCGATACCGTCAATCAGATTCACGGCGTTCACGAAAGACAGCACAAACAAAACCGTAATCACAAACGACCAAACACCCAGGTTCACATCGCCGAAAAAAAATAAATTACCGAGGTGCGCGATGGATAATTGCCCGGTTTGAATCAACATTAACGCCGCGAGACATTGCCCAATAAGCCGCACACGAGGACGAAGCTCGCGAAAATCATCCATCACGCCAATGAGAATTAAAATGGCGCTCCCTGCCAACAATCCGCGATAGCCACGCAAGGAAATATCCAACCCCAGCAATGAAAAACAAAACCCCATAAAAATAGCGATGCCGCCAATGAGTGGCATCGTTTGCTCATGCATTTTTCGCCCGCCGGGTGTATCAATTAAACCAATTCGCATGGCTACGGGACGCAATAAATAAATGCAAACACGTGTCGCAAAAATCGTGACACAGGCGCTTAAAATGAGAGACAACGGAATATGTAAATGCATGCGCACATTGTATTCACTCGCTACCGCTCGTGTCTATGTCCACGAAAATATTTAAACATCGAACACGAATACGAGCACAGGCACGAGCGGTAAAATTCAAGTTCGGACCTAGACACGAGCGGTAGCGAGTGAAAATCAATGGGACCTAGACACGAGCGGTAGCGAGTGAATAAATTAAACTGGACAAACAACCACCGGGAATATATCAACATCAATGTCGATTTAGAATGCCAGCAAAATCAACATATTAAGAAATATTCCTCATGTGATCGCTTATCCAGCAACCCAAGAGTACCGCAAATTTTATGATTTGTTAACAGTCAGTCGACCAGGATTTTTAGCCTGTAATCGCGCCAAGGTTTTTGCACCGATACCTTTCACGTGCGTAAGATCGTTCACCGAATGAAATGCGCCATGCGCTGTTCGATACGCCACAATCGTATCCGCTTTTTTAGGTCCTATGCCTTTCAATGTTGCAAGCGCTGCCGCATCGGCGTGATTAATATCGACTGGCTGCGTGCTCAATTTTTGCGTGGCATGATGCACATGATTTTTTTGCGCAGGTGCGGTATGTGCTGCAAAAATTCCATGCATCGCAAATATCGTCATAACAAATAAAAAAGATAAACACAAACGTTTCATAAAATGCAAACTCCTTAAAAAATATTTAAAAGACTCTGCATTGTAAATAATTTTTGATGATGCGCAATACCGGGTTTTAGAAGTTACAATGATCTTTCATGTCGCGACGTGCTATTTCCCTGAGTGAATATTTGTGGGTAAAAAACACCGCTTTATTGTCCGCCGGAATTGGTCTCCCATGCAACCGACGTGCCAATTGCAATAATAAAGTTTGCATTGAGTCAGTTTTTGTATTGCAGGGTGTTTGAAATAAACAAAGTAGATGCGTTAGAATACTTTTTCTATTAACCATTGTGTCTAGTTTGTCGATGTCAATCTTTTCAAGTAATTTTTTAATGGTTAGCGCAATCGCTTCAACACAATGCAACTTATTTTTCCTCAAGGCGGTAAATAATGCCGTTATTAAACCGTGCATGGCATTTGTTTCGTGCGTGAGATCTAATAATTTTTTTTCAAAAAAAGTGTTGCTCAAAGTATTTACATCTGATTGATCAATTAATTTGTTGAGTTTTGTGGTTATTGTTGCAATTTCCGATAACGACACCCTTTCTTGGTTCATTTCATGATTTAATAAACCAATTAAAAAGAAAATTGATTTTTTATGCCGAATTTGCTCTAAAATAAATTTTTTGAACACCTCCTGTTCTTTATCATTTTTAAAAAATGCGCTCACCCAACTTTTTCTTTTGTTAATCAACCTGTCAAATATAGTTTTTTCTTCATATAATTTTTCTATCTTATCTGAATCACTTAATTTATTGACATACTCTTCCAACTTTTTCATGATAATTTCGTTAAACGTAAATAATTTTTGTAAAACATCTTCACTAATGGGATGATAATTCAATTTTAATAATATTTGAAATAACAGATTTTGTATCCCAGTAATTTTTTTTAACTCTGGATAAGCTAATATTTCAAGTATGAAATTAAAACCAACAGATTTTCTAAACTTTACTTGTAATCTAGATAATATTTCTAAAAGTTGATCAGACGTTAATTTGTTGATGAGTAATTGAATGGTTTCGGTTATTTTTTCAATCACGGTTGTGTTATTTTCTTTAGAGGATGCTTTGTTAAGCGCATTCATCAACAGAAGAAAACCATTAGCGCCTGCCCAATCGCCTTGTGTTCTTTTTTCAGATAAACCAGTAGCCAGTTGATCAGGTGTTAATTTATTGATGAGTAATTGAATGGTTTCGGTTATTTTTTCAATCACGGCTGTGTTATTTTCTTTAGAGGATGCATTGTTAAGCGCATTCATCAACAGAAAAAAACCATTAGCGCCTGCCCAATCGCCTTGTGTTCTTTTGTCAGATAAACCAGTAGCCAGTTGATCAAGTGTTAATTTATTGATGAGTAATTGAATGGTTTTGGTTATTTTTTCAATCACGGCTGTGTTATTTTCTTTAGAGGATGCAGCATTGTTAAGCGCATTCATCAACCGAAAAAAACCATTAGCACCTGCCAAATCGTCTTGTGTGCTTTTTTCAGATAAACCAGTAGCCAGTTGATCAAGTGTTAATTTGTTGATGAGTAATTGAATGGTTTCGGTTATTTTTTCAATCACGGCTGTGTTATTTTCTTTAAAGGATGCATTGTTAAGCGCCTTCATCAACAGAACAAAACCATTAACGCCTGCCCAACAACCGCCATGTGTTCTTTTTTCAGATAAGGTGGAAATCAGTTGATTTGGAGTGAGTATTTTAAGCACTTTTTCTATTACTGTAATAAGATCGATTTCATCGCGCTCAACTTTAACTGAAAAACACATTTTATAGTTACACGCAATGAGCAATGATAAGACACTAAAATCATTTAATTTTGATATTAATTCTTCGTTATCATTATGATCATTTATTATCGCCAACAATATTTGAACATAATGGTACTCAATTTTGTCAATAATTTTGTCATCAGTGGATTGTGTATTTTCTGTAATGGCAGTTTTTAGTGCGCGATAATGAGATAAAAATTCCCCTTTATTATTTCTCACGATAGATTCATCTGATATTTCTAATAATCGAGCACTGTCCCCCACTATGTCTTTTTTTTCTGAATTCAGTAGATCTACCGCAAGTGACCGCATTTTTTTTATTTTTGGTATTGATAGAATCGATTTTTTTCCTGGCGAACCATCTGCATTATCAACATGAACCATGTTGTATATTAAGGTACCAGGCGCTATTACCGCTTCAATTAACTGAATATCTTCCAGGCTCTTTAGATAATTTTTTATTTTCCATATTAACGCAGCCTTGTGTTTATGTGATACCACGTTAAACTTAGATGAAATGGAGTGATTATTGAATATCAGAATTAATTTTAATAACACACTGAGTATAGCGCGCTGTTTTAGGTCTTCACGTAAGATTGCATCATCACCAGCGGCATATTTTTTGAATGTTTCTGTTATCGATAACGCTTTTTCTAGCGCTGAAAAAGCATATTGGTTTGATGTGGCGACGGGTTCAAGTAGCGCATCTGCCAATCTTTCCGGGTCCATAATTTCAATGATATTAATAATGAGTCGCGCTAGCTTTTCGAGCACATAAAAATTATTTTTTTGTACCAATGCGTCGTTCAGTGCCTTCATTAAGAGATGCAATGCATTGAAACCAGTAAACTTACCCGAAATTATTTTTCTTGTTAATATTTCTATGAAGTTTTTCCTTTCTATTTTTTCTATTATCCGATCATGCATTGTAAGATCACGGATGATCGCAGAAAAAAGATTGACAGGTATGGTGATGTTGCGTGGCTCGACAATGCTTTCCCACCAACAATCTTTTTGTATTCCATCCAAAAAGGCGTTCAGTAACGTTTCTGCATCAGTCATTTCAATTAATTTTTTTATTTGATTTAATTTATCTGTTAGTGATAAAATCGTTTTATAATAGTCACGCACCAAATCTCCTTCTACTCCTGTTTCCGTATAGCCATTTGCAACATCAAGATCAACCGATTGTCTTTCGGGGCTATATTCTTGAATATCTTTCGTCTCTGATATGAAGAAAATAGGCACCTCAACATTCAATTCATATTGTAGTATTAAACATCTGTATTGTGCATTGAGGCGTTGCAGTAAAGCAGAAATTGTCATTTGCTCGTTTTCAAACCGAGCAGAAATTGGGATGCCAACACCGATAATACTGTCTGCTGATAATCTCGCTAAAATTTCATTCCATGCTGGAGTGTCGCTACTTTCTTGTATTATTTTCCGATGTTGATTTCTAATATCGTTAATTGGTGTGGCTGGATGTCTCTCATGTTTAGTATCGCCAAGCCACCAGCGAAAATCGGTCCCCACGTTTTTGTCGAAAACATATTTATCAGCTATACGACATCGATTGATATCAAATAGGATAGCAACACCATGCTGCTGGGAAAATAATTTCATTGTTCCATTGGGTGGTAATAAACTGGTTGCTGTTTTTTTGGTAAATATGGTCCCGGGTTTGAATTCACCCCTTACTGGATCAATAGTTCTTGTTATTTCTTTTTCAATTCGGGGATCGAAATACATGGCTCGGTGAGCGTTTTTCTTAAGCGTTATGACCGGGCGAACAGTTTCAGGGTATTGCAATTGACGAATCAAAAATCCCCAGCCATTTTTGCTGTCGGAAAACATAGGTTCAGCAGCGGGATTAGTTGTTTTGATGTTTTTAATCAGCGCATGCTGGTTGGAAACAATCTCTATTGCTTCGGCAGCGGTCACTTTTCGAGAACGCTGTCGGCTGTTTGATAGTGTAATTCTCATTGATCAGGCAACCTCCCGATTAACAATATCCTTATTTTTCAGTGTATTATGTTTCTAACACTTGATTATCTAACCAGTGTACGTTACGCAGGTTAAGAAAATATGAAACATGGTGCTCGTCTTGTGTTACCAAATTGAAAATCCGCTCGCTGACGCGCGCGGCTCTTTGTTTATATATAACCACGCGACACAACGGTATCTGGATTTAAAGAAATACTGTCGATTCCTTGTTGTACCAGCCACTTTGCAAAATCAGGATGATCGGATGGACCCTGTCCCTAAAGTATCGGCGTAAGTGAAACGGAAATTTTAGCCAATCCGCATCATTTGCAGCTCGTCGATACTTTAGAGACAGGGCCTATTGTTTCTTAAAATCAATAAATTCGATCTGCATTGTCATTCCGGAAATCGCGTAGCGATTATCCGGAATCCAGAATTTATATTTTCTTTCTCTGGATCTCGCAGTCTTTGCCGCGGGATGATGTAGCGCGTACATTGAAGTCAGGGTTCGCACGAAGTGGAAACTCCTGTTTAATATCATATCCGTATAGGGCCTAAACTATTGCCCTCTAGAATTTACAGCAGGATACGGACATAACCTTCCCTGGTGCGTTATCGGGCCAATTAATTTTTATTAAAACGTATTCGATCTTTGCTGTTAGTGTTGCTAACTTGCGAAGTCTGTCTATATTCACGCCATATCGTTCAATCAGTTGTTTTCTCGTACCTGCGCCATCATTTTTAAAAAAACCGTGTTTATTTTTTCCAAGAGCGTGTTCAATTATTTTTTCTATTGTAATAGGGTCTTTGTTTTGAACTGTATTCCAATATGAATTTTTCGACATCTGAAAATGATCAAAAAAATCTTTTACTGCTATCGCACTCAATACCGTGTAAATCGCTGTGCGTTGCTCTGGGGTGAGATCAC
>MGXR01000013.1:200681-213764 GCA_001801425.1 Gammaproteobacteria bacterium RIFCSPHIGHO2_02_FULL_42_43 | reverse complement strand
TTTGATGAAAAATTTCGCTGCGCTGCTCATTTACTAACGTGTAAACTGCGCTGCTCGCTCAACTTTTCATCAAAAATCATCTCAAACTTGACGGTTTCGCCTAGATTCAAGCATGGCCTGATCTGCTACGTTTGATGCCAAGCTCATGCAATTGCAGCGCACTGGCTTCTGATGGCGCATCGGTGAGCGGGCAGTGGCCCGTTTGTGTTTTTGGAAAAGCAATGACGTCGCGAATATTTTTGGTGTTGGTGAGCAGCATGGTGATGCGATCGATGCCGAAAGCAATGCCGCCGTGTGGCGGTGCGCCCAATTTGAGTGCCGATAATAAATGTCCAAATTTTTGATGTGCTTCTTCTTTGCCAATATTTAAAATTTCCAAACATGTTAATTGCATGTCATAACGATGAATACGAATCGATCCACCGCCAATTTCATAGCCATTCATGACAATGTCATACGCGCGTGAATTGGCAGCGCTGGGGTTTTTGCGCAATGCATCAATATTATTTTCAGTAGGCGCTGTGAACGGATGATGCAACGGTTCCCATTGCCCTTCTTTATTTTGTTGATACATTGGAAAATCAGTAACCCATAACGGCGCCCATGCGTGCGTATATAAATTAAAATCCGCGCACAATTGATCGCGTAGCGCGCCCAAACTTTCAGAGACAATTTTTGCTTTGTCCGCGCCAAAAAATAATAGATCGCCGTTTTGCGCTTGGCTCACTTTCACAATTTCTTGCATCACTGTTTCTGGGATAAATTTTAGAATGGGCGATTGCAATCCTGCGCCGCCTTGCGCGATGTCATTGACTTTGACATATGCCAATCCTTTAGCGCCATAAATTCCCACGAATTGTGTGTAATCATCCAATTGTTTTCTGGATAAAGATGCGCCGCCTGGTAAACGCAACACAGCGACACGACCATCGATGTCATTGGCAGGCGCGTGAAATACTTTGAACTCAACGTTGGTGACCAAATCTTTTATTTCGACCAATTCCAATGGATTTCGCAGATCTGGTTTGTCAGAGCCAAAACGACGCATCGCATCGTGATATGTCATGCGCGGAAATGGATTCGGTAAATCCGCATTTGCAATGTGTTTCCATAATTCGCGAATGAGTTTTTCCATCACGCGTTGCACATCGGTTTCATTCACAAACGCCATTTCGCAGTCTAATTGTGTGAATTCAGGTTGGCGATCGGCGCGTAAATCTTCATCGCGAAAACATTTGACGATTTGATAGTAGCGATCCATTCCCGCAATCATTAATAATTGTTTGAAGAGTTGCGGTGATTGCGGCAGTGCGTAAAATTTTCCAGGATAATTGCGACTGGGCACTAAATAATCTCGCGCGCCTTCGGGCGTTGTTTTCGTCAGCACCGGTGTTTCGACTTCCACAAATTCTGCATTATCTAAAAAATTGCGAATCCACTGCGTGATTTTGGCGCGCGTGCGTAATCTCGCTTGAATTTCTTTTCGGCGCAAATCGAGAAAGCGATATTTGAGTCGGACTTCTTCGCCGATTTCTTGGTATTCGTCAATATTAAATGGCAATGGATCTGACGCATTTAAAATTTCAATGGATGCAGCATCAATTTCTACTTCACCTGATGCAATTTCTTTGTTGATAGTGCCGGCGGGGCGTTCGCGCACCATTCCTGTGATGCTCACGACAAATTCGTTTCTGAGTTTTTGCGCAATGTCGAATGTGGTTTTATTGGCAGGATTGCACACAACCTGCACCAGATGATTGCGATCGCGCAAATCGATAAAAATCAGGCCGCCATGGTCGCGGCGCCGATGTACCCAGCCGCACAGTGTGACGGTCTGATTGAGTTGTTTTTTGGTGATGTCAGAGGCTTTGTGTGTGCGCATAGAGTGACATAATATTCAGAGCCGCGCGCGTTAGCAAGCGGTTTTTTGTGCAACATATGGAGCCGCGCGCGTTAGCAAGCGGTTTTTTGTGCAACATATGGAGCCGCGCGCGTTAGCAAGCGGTTTCGCACCACCCATTTTATTTCTCGTCATCCCACGATAATGCGCCACCCGTTTGATATTCAATCACGCGCGTTTCAAAAAAGTTTTTCTCTTTTTTGAGATCCATCATTTCGCTCATCCACGGAAATGGATTTTCCACTTTGGGGTATTGTTCTGACAAGCCCAATTGCACAAATCGACGATTGGCAATGTATTGCAAATAATCTTTAAAAATATCTGCATTGAATCCCAAGATGCCACGCGGCATGGTGTCGCGCGCGTAATCTAATTCCAAATCCACTCCTTCGCGAATCATGTGAATGATTTGTTTTTGAAAATCTGGCGTCCACAATTTTGGATTTTCAATTTTAATTTGATTGATGACATCAATACCGAAATTGGCATGCATCGATTCATCACGCAAAATATATTGAAATTGTTCGGAGGTGCCCGTCATTTTTCCGCGACGGCCCATACTTAAAATTTGCGTAAATCCTGCATAAAAGAAAATAGATTCAAAAACAACATAGAATGCAATCAAATCGCGTAACAAACGCTGATCGTTTTCGATTGTTCCTGTGTGAAAAGTAGGATCATTCAGGCTTTGCGTGTATGGCAACGCCCATGCCGCTTTTTTCGCAACAGCGGGTACTTCGCGATACATATTAAATACTTCCGCTTCATCCAATCCCAAACTTTCAATGATGTGCTGATAAGAATGTGTGTGTAATGCTTCTTCGAATGCTTGTCGCAATAAATATTGACGACATTCGGGGTTGGTAATGTGGCGATAAACTGCTAACACCAAATTATTTGCAACCAATGAATCGGCGGTTGCAAAAAATCCGAGGCTGCGTTTGATGATGGTGCGTTCGTCTTCAGTTAATCCGTTGGGATCTTTCCATATTGCCACATCTGCTGCCATATTGACTTCATTGGGCATCCAATGATTGGCGCACGCCGCTAAATATTTATCCCACGCCCATTTGTATTTGAAGGGGACGAGTTGATTGAGATCTGCGCGGCAATTAATGATTTTTTTGTCATCGACGTGAATGCGCGCGGCACCCATCTCGTGTTCTAAGCCAACCGCTTTGACGGGAGTGGTGATTCTGGGTTGAAGTTGTTCTGCTGTTGTTGACATAGTGTTTCCTTGTTTATTCACTCGCTACCGCTCGTGTCTATGTTCTGATTGATTTACTCGCTACCGCTCGTGTCTATGTTCTGATTGATTTACTCGCTACCGCTCGTGTCTATGTCCCAAAATATTGGACCTAGACGCGACCGGTAGGGAGCGAATTTTTTATTGGCACGCCTCACAATCGGGGTTATCAATTGCGCAGGCCTTGGGAGCAACGATACCGACTTGCACGGCATTGAGTTTGTCGTCGCTGATGGTCGCTTTTTCCGTGCTCGTTGCACCCAAGCTACGCAAATAGTACGTGGTTTTTAAGCCACGAATCCAGGCTAAACGGTACAACTCATCCAGTTTTTTTCCGGAGGGTTGTGCCATGTATAAATTTAAAGATTGTGATTGATCAATCCATTTTTGTCGACGCGATCCTGCTTCGACTAACCATGCTGGATCAATTTCAAATGATGTCGCATATTTTATTTTTAATTCAGCGGGAATGCGATCAATTTGCTGCACACTGCCGTTGAAATATTTCAAATCGTGGATCATGACTTGATCCCACAGTCCGCATTGTTTGAGATCATGGACGAGATAAGGGTTTACGACAGTAAACTCACCCGACAAATTTGATTTCACATATAAATTTTGATAGGTGGGTTCAATTGATTGTGATACACCGGCAATATTTGAAATGGTTGCAGTCGGTGCGATTGCCATCACATTGGAATTACGCATGCCATGTTTCTTCACTTGTTTGCGCAGCGAATCCCAATCCATGGTGGCGCTGGTATTTTGTTTTAAGAATTCATCACCACGCGTTTTTTTCAGAAGCGCAATGGAATCAATCGGCAAAATTCCTTGATCCCACAATGAATTTTTGTAACTTTCATAGGTGCCACGCTCTATTGCCAATTCACTCGATGCTTGAACGGCGTAATAACCAATTGTTTCCATGCAACGATCTGCAAATTCCACCGCTTCATGGGATGCATAGGCAATATTTTGCAAATACAGCGTGTCTTGAAAACCCATCAAACCCAATCCAATGGGGCGATGCTTTAAATTCGAATTTTTCGCGGCAGGAACGCTGTAATAATTAATGTCGATCACGTTATCGAGCATGCGCACTGCAGTTTTAATGGTTTTTTGCAATTTGATTGCATCTAATTTTCCGTTTTTCATGTGATTGACGAGATTGATGCTGCCCAAATTGCACACCGCGATTTCTTCATTTGATTTCGTGTTTAATGTGATTTCTGTGCACAAATTAGAGCTGTGAATGACGCCCATATGTTGCTGTGGCGAGCGTAAATTGCAGGGATCTTTGAATGTAATCCACGGATGCCCCGTTTCAAACAACATGGTCAGCATTTTACGCCAAAGATTAATTGCCGGAAGTGTTTTGCTGCGAATTTCTTTTTTGCGCGCTTTTTCTTCGTATTCACAATATCGTTTTTCAAATGCGTCGCCGTATAAATCGTGCAGATCTTTGGTTTCATCGGGAGAAAAGAGCGTCCAATTTTCTTTGTTAAATACACGCTTCATGAATAAATCAGGGACCCAGTTGGCGGTGTTCATGTCGTGTGTACGGCGCCTGTCATCACCTGTGTTTTTGCGCAATTCTAAAAATTCTTCAATGTCTAAATGCCACGTTTCCAAATAAGCGCACACAGCCCCTTTTCTTTTTCCGCCTTGATTTACCGCAACGGCAGTTGCATTCGCCACATTTAAAAACGGCACAACGCCCAATGATTTTCCATTGGTGCCTTTGATATAAGCACCCATGGCGCGCACGGGAGTCCAGTCATTGCCAAGTCCGCCAGCAAATTTGGAAAGCAACGCATTATCTTTTAGCGCGCCATAGATACCGTCTAAACAATCAGGAATTGTGGTTAAATAGCAACTGGATAATTGCGGGCGCATGGTTCCCGCGTTAAAAAGTGTTGGTGTTGAAGATAAATAATCAAAGCTCGATAGCAATTGATAAAATTCAATTGCGCGCGCATCGCGATCCTTTCCTTCGCAATGCGCCAACCCCATTGCCACACGCATAAAAAATATTTGCGGCAATTCAATGCGTTTTTCATGACGGTGAATAAAATAACGATCATATAATGTTTGAATACTCAAATAAGTGAATTGCTGATCGCGAGATACATCAATTGCTTTCCCCAATTTTTCCAAATCAAATTCACGCAAATTGGGGTTCAGTAATTCGTGTTGTATACCTTGCTGAATAAAAGCGGCAAACGCTTTCGGATACAATATGTGCATGGTTTGTTGTGAAAGATCGTGCGGGACGTTGAGCGCTGTTAATGCTTCGCGATAAATATCTTGCAACAACAAACGCGATGTGACGTAACTATAATTCGGTTCGTTTTCAACTAACGCGCGCGCGCTCATCACTAACGCTTTATAAACATCATTCATGGCAACGCCATCGAATAAATTTTTTCGCGCGTCTTCAATAATTTGCGTGGGACTCACATCATTCAATCCTTGGCATGCATCCACTGCTAAATTACTGAGAATATGCCTGTCTAATTTTTTTCGAGTGCCGTCGCTTAAAATCACGTGTATGGGTTTTTCTACTACTTGATTTTCGAGCGCCTTGCGTGCTTCGCGTCTTTTTTCACGATACAACACATAAGTACGCGCGACTTGATGTTCGCCGGCGCGCATCAATTCTAATTCCACTAAATCTTGAATGGATTCGAGTTGGATGGTTGCACCATCAGGCCAGCGTGTTTTGAAACGTTCGGTAATGTTGCGTGCCAACTGTGTTGCGATTTCTTGAATACGATCTGAATTTCCGGCATTCTCACCTTCAACCGCTAAAAATGCTTTTTTGATGGCGGCAATGATGCGATGATCATCGTATTGCGCGAGTTCACCGTCGCGGCGAATCACGCGCAACTGACCTGGTTTGGTAATGAGTAACGTCAAGTCGTCGATTCGGATTTGGGTATTTTCGACTTGACTAATGGGTGTTTCCATGCGCGAACTCCGTAGTATCAATAACACAATATGTTGTTTATTTTTAAATCTTAAACCACAAGATAATGTGTTTTTTGGTCTATTTCAAGGGATAAGTCTGGGGGAATAATGTGGATAACTTGTGAATTGGCGGGAATGACCGATGATTGATCAAGAAGGCTTTCGCGAGAACGTGGGAATCATTGTGGCGAATGAAAAAGGGCAGGTGTTGCTCGCCAAGCGCACCGGCACGCCAAACGCATGGCAATTTCCGCAAGGCGGCATCAACGATCAAGAATCTGTTGTGGATGCGATGTATCGTGAGCTGCACGAAGAGTTAGGATTATTTCAAAAAGATGTGAAGGTGCTCGCGCAATCGCCGCATTGGTTGCATTATCGATTGCCCGTGCGTTTTCGTCGCAGCGACGATCCATCGAAATGCATCGGTCAAAAACAAAAATGGTTTTTGCTGCAATTGATGTGCGAAGCGTCGGCGATTCGGTTGGACATGAGTACGCATCCGGAATTTGATGCGTGGCAATGGGTGGATTATTGGGCGCCGCTCAAACATATTATTTTTTTCAAGCGCGCCGTGTATCGTCAGGTGCTGAAAGAATTTGAAGGAAATTTGCCATGCACGAAACGTTGATCACCGCTGTTTTAATTTATTTGGCGTTGGGTATTGGTGCTGGCATGTTGTCTGGCTTATTAGGAGCGGGCGGCGGTTTGGTCATGGTGCCAGGCCTCATGTTTTTGTTTCATTTAGATCATACGGTGAATCCGGCGTTCATGATGCATGTGGCAGTCGGTACTTCGCTTGCCAGCATGATTCCGATCACCGTGCGATCGCTGTTGTCGCATCTGAAACGTGGTGTCGTTTTTTTTGCAGTGTATCAAAAAATGTTGGCGGGATTATTGTTTGGTGTGTTGGCTGGTAGCGTGCTCGCGCATTTTATTCATTCGATTGTGTTGCAAGTGACGTTTGGTCTTTTTGTATTGACGATGGCATATGCGTTGGTGCGAAAACAAAAAGACACGGTAGTAAAAAAATTACCGGGAAAATGGGGATCTTTTGCTGCAGGATCATTGACAGGTGCTTTGACGGGATTGTTGGGAATTGGCGGTAGCACATACTCCGTGCCGTTTATGGTGAATCGTGGCGTGGACATGCGTGTTGCGGTGGTGACGGCCATTGCATTTGCGCTCACGAGTTCTTGTATTGGCGCGATCATTTTTATGATGACTGGCATGCATGTGATTGGATTACCGCATTGGACGATTGGGTATGTATTGTGGCCGGCGTGGCTTGGACTATCTGTCGGTGGTATTGTGATTGCGCCGCTGGGCGCTAAAATTTCGCATCAAATTTCACCGCAAAAATTAAAGATCATTTTTGCGATTTTTCTGTTGTTTGTGTCAGCGCACATGCTGTGGGTATAAGACTAAATTCACTCCTGCCGCTCGCGAACACGATCGGCAGGAGTGAATTTTAAGAACTAAATAACCGTTACGTCTTCTGCTTGGAAGCCTTTTTCACCCTTCACAACAGAAAATTGAACGCGATTGCCTTCTTGCAATGTCCGACGCCCTTCCGCCTTGATTGCTTTTTGATGTACGAATACATCAGCGCCACCTGCATCACGCGTAATAAATCCAAAACCCTTTTGATCGTTAAACCATTTAACGACACCTGTTTCTTTTGCCATAAAATTAACCTATTCAAAATTGGTGTTTCCACCGGTTGTAGAAAGAAAGATATTAACACTAAATATTATATTGGCAAAAGAAAAATTTGAGTTGTGGAAAATAATCATTACCCTAGGCACCGATGAAAAAATGTGATGGAAGCTTGAACTATACGATACTATCGTATAGAATTAACTAAAAGTATACGATAGTAACGAATATATGCAACAAATTGATTTAAAAGAATTATTTTATCAATACAACCCGTGGTGGCTGGGTGAGATGCCAGTTATTGCCACAATTGAGCGTCCCACTGTCCTTGCGCCGTTATATCCGCTCTTAAAGACGCGGGATGTGATTATGCTGTCTGGCTTGCGTCGCGTGGGAAAAACTACCACGATCAAATATCTGATCCGTCATTTAATTCAGCAGCAAAAGATCAATCCCGTACTTTGTTTTTATATCAGCATGGATGATTATCAATTAAAAAGTATCAGCATTATTGATGTGATTAACGAATATCGCAAAATAATGAAAATCACTTTTCAAGAAAAAATTTTTGTTTTTCTGGATGAGATTACTTACGCCAATGATTTTCAAATTCAATTAAAAAATTTGTATGACAAAGAAAATGTGAAATGTATTGTGTCGTCGTCCAGCAGTTCGCTGCTCAAAGACGATAGCGCTTATTTAACAGGAAGAAAACGCATTATCGAAATCAATCCGTTGAACTTTGAAGAATATTTGTTATTTAAAAACATTCACGTTTCATTCGCGGATCGTGGTTTATTGGACACTTATTTTTTGGAATACCTAAGAACAGGCGGCATTCCTGAGTATGTGTTGCATGGCGATCGTGAGTATTTAATGGGCTTGGTGGATGACATCATTACCAAGGATATTATTGCAAAACATGGTATTCGTCAGCCGGGTGTTATCAAGGAATTTTTTATTTTGTTGATGGAGCACGCTGGAAAACAAATCAGTGTGAATAAGATTGCGAATATTTTAAAAATTTCAGTGGATAGCGCGAAACGCTATTTAACGCTGTTTGAAGAAACCTACTTGATTCATTTGATGCCGCGTTTTGGAAAAACAAATGAAATTTTATTGTCGACCAAAAAAGTGTATGCGACCGATGTGGGTATTCGAAATGCTGTTGTAGGATTTCGCGACAAAGGCGCGCTGTTTGAAAATATTGTTTTTATGACAATCAAGCAGCACCAACCGCGTTATCTGTATCAAGATCAAACTGAAATTGATTTTATTTTTAATAATACGTTGCTTGAAGTAAAATATCATGCTGAACTGAATGAAAAACAAATGCAATTGTTTGACAGTTTTCCTGCTCGGCGGAAAGTAATTTTGAAAAATTACGCTGATTTTCAGAAATTTTTGGAGCATGATTAAGATATGTTTTACTATCCCTCCCACATCAACCCCATCGCTTTTTCTGTTGGTCCCATCAAAGTACATTGGTATGGCTTGATGTATTTGACGGGATTTTTGGGCGCGTGGTTGCTTGGTTGTTATCGCGCAAAAAAATCGGGCAGTGGGTTCACAACCACCGAAGTGTCCGATTTAATTTTTTACGGTGCACTGGGTGTTGTGCTGGGCGGGCGCATTGGGTACATGCTTTTTTATGCGCTGCCTGAATTCATTCATCATCCCCTCAGTTTGTTTTATGTATGGGATGGTGGCATGTCGTTTCACGGCGGATTGATCGGCGTATTCTTGGCTTTTTTCTTTTATGCGCGGCATTTGAAAAAATCCGTGTGGGCGTTGACGGATTTTATTGCGCCTATGGTGCCAATTGGGTTGGCAGCGGGGCGCGTGGGGAATTTTATCAACGGTGAATTATGGGGGCGCGTGACAACCATGCCGTGGGGCATGATTTATCCTGATGCAGGCCCTTTGCCGAGACATCCCTCCGAGATTTACGAATTTTTATTGGAAGGGGTTGCGCTATTTCTCATTCTTTGGATATTCTCACGCAAGCCTCGCCCAAGATTTGCGGTGTCTGCATTATTTTTGTTAGGGTATGGGTGTTTTCGATTTTTTTGTGAATTCTTTCGGCAGCCGGATCCGCAATACGGCTATTTATTGTGGAATTGGGTAACGATGGGGCAAATTTTGTCGTTTCCCATGATTGTTGCTGGTATGATTTCGCTTTATTTTGTCTATAAACAAGCAAGGAAGTAATTTTATGATTCTGAAAAACGCATTGTTATTGATCGGATTGTCTGTTGCAGCGATCTTTTTTCAAGATCAACTGATGGCAGCGTTACAATTTTTAACGCACGTGCATACCGTGATCGCGAGAGGTTTGGGCTTTATTTTTTCGGGAGATGAAGCGGGCGAAATTGTACAATCGGTGTTAGCATTGCTGTTAATTCCGGTGGTGTTGGGTATTTTGCTGGCTGTCGCGCACTTTTTTGTGAAGCAAGCGCATTTTCCGCATACGGTTCTGGTTGTTTGGATTAGCTGGGCGGTGTTACTTGCTTCTGTGTTGACGCAATCCGGTTATGTGACTAATCATCCGACTGCGTGCAAATCGTCGTCGAGACAATTGGTGGTGCAAGGAAATAATGGTCAGCATTCATCAGCGCAAGCGCCAACACAAGCGCAGTCCAGAATGCCCGCTCCCGGAACACCCATGTCCACGACTAATGGTGCGTAAGTGCAATCTTATCTGCAACTATTGCAACATGTATTTGAAAACGGTGTGGTTACGCATGATCGCACCGGTATTGGCACCAAGCGTATTTTTAGTCACGAAATGCGTTTTGATTTGTCGCACGGTTTTCCTTTGCTGACCACGAAAAAATTACATACGAAAAGTATCGTGTATGAATTGCTGTGGTTTTTAAATGGCGACACCAACATCGACTATTTGAATGATCATGGTGTGTCGATTTGGAATGAATGGGCAGATGAAAAGGGTGATTTAGGTCCCGTGTATGGAAAACAATGGCGCGCATGGCAATCTGCCGAGGGTCGCGTGATCGATCAGCTGAGTGAAGTGATCACACAAATTCGAAAAAATCCCACCTCGCGTCGCTTGATTGTGTCGGCATGGAATGTCGGTGAGTTAGATCAGATGGCATTGCCACCGTGTCATTGTTTGTTTCAATTTTTTGTTTCTGAAAATAAATTATCGTGCAAATTAATTCAGCGTTCCGCCGATGTTTTTTTAGGTGTGCCATTTAATATCGCATCGTATGCGTTGTTAACGCACATGGTGGCGCAGCAATGCGATTTGAATGTCGGTGAATTTATTTGGTCGGGTGGTGATTGCCATTTGTATTTAAATCACATGGAGCAAGCGAAAATTCAATTAATGCGTGCACCTAAATCGTTGCCTGTTTTAAAAATACTGCGAAAACCGAGTTCTTTGTTTGATTATCAGTTTGAAGATTTTGCATGGCTGAATTATATTGCAGAGCCCAGTATTCGCGCGCCGATTGCGGTGTGATTGTTGCTTTCGCACTTGCTCCGTAACAGGTCACCCTGTAGAGAGAAACGCTCGATTTTTGGCGCTTTTTTGCGAAAAATCCATTCAAAAATGCTCACATACTGACGTGTATGCTCCGCTTTTTGAATAAATTTTTCGCAAAAAGCTTGTCCCGCACTCGATGCGGGATCACCTAAAAATCCAGCGTTTTCCAAGATTCAAGTATGGGGTGATCTATTATCTTGCGCCACTTCGTTTCGCGCGTGCTTTTAAGATGGTGTTACAGATGCTACAGAAGCGAGTATGTTTTCTGATTGTGATGTTCTTGTTGCGAGCGTTTGGTTCATTAATTGAGTTAACGCTGCATTAAATTGTGTTGTATCTCTCCAATTTACTGTTTGAGAAGCGCCATCTACCCTTGATTGAAAAGAAAATATATCTGCTAACGCGTTGCGCATGTGTATCGATTGCGGTAATTTAAAATAATTTATTAGTTGTTTTGCAGAGTGTGTTGTGATTGAATGCGATTTTTTCGTTTGGAAAAAAGGTACTGTCAATCTATTTTTTTCCAGGCAAACGATGACAATGAGTTCTTCAAAAAGTGTTTTTATGTTTTGTTGCAATGCTGGCGTGCGTTGTCCAGACTCTTTAAAATATTTTTCAAGTGCAGTATTTAGCTCTGTTGTGATGCTGTTGATTTTTTTGACTTTTGCATCATGGCTTGTTTTGTATGCCGCAGTTGCTTTGAGGAAAGGATTTTTTGACAGCGACAACATAGGCAGAGACGGAATAGCATATTGCATAGCGTGAGCAGCTATTTTTAATTTAATTGCATTATTGCTCGAAGCAATTTTTTTATCTTCTAGTAGACGCGGATGGTGCGTCATCAGTAATAATAATACTGATAATGCTTGATTCCCGATATCATGGTTATTTGAATGTGCCAGCTCTAGTAGATTGGTAGCGATATTCTCAATTTTTTCAGTCGATAAGTGTCCTGTAATATCTAGTGTCGCCAGTGCTTTGCAAGCCTCAGTGCGCACGTAAAAACTCTCATCATTTAATTTTTCTAACAATGTCGGGATGATTTGATTGTGAAATTCAGGGGATAACTGCAAGGTTGCCAGTGCGTTGCAAGCCGCAGCACGCACATCAGAATTCCAAGCATTTAATTTTTCTAACAATGTCGAGATGATTTGATTGTGAAATTCAGGGGATAACTGCAAGGTTGCCAGTGCGTTGCAAGCCTCAGTGCGCACGTAAAAACTCTCATCATTTAATTTTTCTAACAATGTCGGGATGATTTGATTGTGAAATTCAGGGGGTAACTGCAAGGTTGTCAGTGCGTTGCAAGCCGCAGCACGCACATCAGAAGCCCTATCATCTAATTTTTTTAACAATGCCGAGATGATTTGATTGTGAAATTCAGGGGATAACCGCAAGGTTGCCAGTGCGTTGCAAGCCTCAGTGCGCACGTAAAAATTCTCATCATTTAATTTTTCTAACAATGTCGGGATGATTTGATTGTGAAATTCAGGAGGTAACTGCAAGGTTGCCAGTGCGTTGCAAGCCGCAGCACGCACATCAGAATTCCAAGCATTTAATTTTTCTAACAATGTCGAGATGATTTGATTGTGAAATTCAGGGGATAACTGCAAGGTTGCCAGTGCGTTGCAAGCCTCAGTGCGCACGTAAAAACTCTCATCATTTAATTTTTCTAACAATGTCGGGATGATTTGATTGTGAAATTCAGGGGGTAACTGCAAGGTTGCCAGTGCGTTGCAAGCCTCAGTGCGCACGTAAAAACTCTCATCATTTAATTTTTCTAACAATGTCGGGATGATTTGA
>MGXR01000013.1:0-200650 GCA_001801425.1 Gammaproteobacteria bacterium RIFCSPHIGHO2_02_FULL_42_43 | reverse complement strand
AATGCCGAGATGATTTGATTGTGAAATTCAGGGGGTAACTGCAAGGTTGCCAGTGCGTTGCAAGCCGCAGCACGCATGTTAGAATTCCAATCATCTAATTTTTTTAACAATGCCGGGATGATTCGATTGCGAATTTCAGGGGATAACTGTGTTGTTACCAAGATTGTTACCAGTGTGTTGCAAGCCGCAGCGCGATCAGAATACTCATCATTTAATTTTGCTAACAGTGTCGGGATAAGTTGCTTTATCAGCGAGCTCAAGTACCTATCATTGGGATCGGTATTGTTCAGCATCAAGTGTAGTCGGGTGCTTGCATCAAGATCGGGTTGCTGTATCAATTCCAGCGTGACCCGAGGCAATCGGA
Source organism: Gammaproteobacteria bacterium RIFCSPHIGHO2_02_FULL_42_43 (assembly GCA_001801425.1). Lineage (GTDB taxonomy): Bacteria > Pseudomonadota > Gammaproteobacteria > Coxiellales > Coxiellaceae > 2-02-FULL-42-43. The sequence continues at coordinate 200,286 of MGXR01000013.1, read as the reverse complement.
CAAAAGTGTTAAGACTATTACGTTTCACAATTGCTATGGTGAGCTGCGGATGTATCATTACGGTGCCGCGGTCTGATTCTGCAGCGGTGGATAGCGGTCTTGGAATAGTAAATATTTTTGCGTGTATTAACGTTGAAAATACAATTTCCAACATGTCGTCTGGCAAAAAAGCAAGGCATAACTCAAAAATATCGGGTTTCGCCAATAAGTTGGAGAAATGCCGACTGTTTTTGTTTTCGGTAACGGCGCGCATAGGGATACATATTACCCCCTATCGAAGCCAACTGCTAATTAAGGGAGCATTAAATTGCGTGGGAATGCTTGGAATTAGATCATCGCTCAATTGCATGCAACCCTTTTAGCATCATCAACGCTTCGTAGAGTTGATAATCATCGACTGCAAGTTGCGAAATACTTTTTTCCTGAGATTGAGCGTCTACATCACGTGGTTTTTGTTCTATTTTATTGGGATCGCTGTTAAGAATGTGACGATCATAATTCGCTTCATCAAAATCAATTAACCCCGTGATTTTTTTGGGATCGACTGTTAAGTCAGGAATGATGACATCAGGCTCAATGCCGCGCGCCTGAATTTCGCGACCCGCAGGTGTGTAGTAGAGTGCCGTCGTGAGCTTGAGTGCGCTGTTTTTGGTGATGGGGATGACGGTTTGCACCGATCCTTTTCCGAAGCTGCGAGTGCCCATCACAATCACGCGTTTATAATCTTGCAATGCGCCCGCTGCAATTTCCGAAGCTGATGCTGACCCACCATTAATTAACACCACCATTGGCACATTCGGAATAATATCGCCGGGCTTGGCGTAAAAACGAATATTAGAACTTGGCATGCGGCCCTTGGTGTAAACAATCAAATGGTGATACTGATTTGTTTTTTCGTTTTTATCTAAAAACAAATCGACGACATCAGCGCTCACGTCCAACAATCCACCCGGGTTATTGCGCAAATCCAAAATAAATCCTTTCAGTTCTCCGTTGGATTCTTGCTTGAGTTTGGTGATTGCTTCTTTCATTTTATTTTCAACAGGACCCTGGAAAATGGCGAGACGAATGTAGCCGTAACCTGGTGCTAACATTTTTGATTTCACAGATTGAATTTTAACGATCTCGCGTTTCATCGTTAATTTCAGGGGTTTTTGCTCGTCTTTTCGGATGATGGTCAGAGTGATTTCGGTTCCTGGCGTACCCTTGATGTAATTAATTGCATTGCTGACCGTCATGTCTTGAATAATTTTGTCATCTATTTTTACGATCAAATCACCCGGTTTTATGCCAGCGCGCGCCGCAGGCGAATCGGCGATGGGGCTGATGACACGTAACATGCCGCGCTCAATGGTGAGCTCAACGCCGATCCCAGCAAATTCACCCGACACCGTCGTGTTGAGTTCATCCATTGCGCGCTTGTCTAAAAAATCGGAGTGCGGATCCAGCTGCGAAACCATGCCGCGCAGTGCATTGTCCATTAATTTTTGTGTGCTGACGTCGGTGATGTAATATTTTTGAATGGCTTTGATGGTGTTGTTGAGTTCTAATAGTTCATCGCTGGAAACATTATTTTTATTGATGTATTTTTTTTCGAATTCTTGTGTGGTGAGTGAAAATCCCAACACGGCGACCGCTAATAATGCCGCGCACACTGAAAATAAAATCCACGATTTAAATTGCCGCATACAACTTCCTTATCGACACCAATGCTCAGGATTCAGTGGTTTTCCATTATGACGGATTGAAAAGTAAAGCCCTGGATGCGAAAAGCCGCCTGATTCTCCGGCGGTTGCAATCGCATCGCCAGCTTTGACGACATCGCCGACTTTTTTCAAGAGTGTTTCATTGCGGCCGTAGAGTGTCATAAATCCATTTCCGTGGTTGATGATGATCATCATTCCATAACCCGCAAGCCATTTCGCAAAGATCACGCGGCCTGTTGCTACCGTATTCACCGGTTTTCCGACCACAGAACGAATGACCACACCATCCCATCTTAGCTCGCTTCTTTCAACTTGGGTACCGAAATGGTGCAAAATAGTGCCTGCCATTGGCCAAATGAGCTTGCCGCGCTGCAGGGAAAATGGTGTGTGCCCGAGCGCTACGCGATTGGAAGTGGATGACAGATGGCGCAGTGTTTTTTCAAGCAAGGCTTTGTTGCGCAAGAGCGACAACAGTTTTTCATGTTTGGTTTGAATGTCCTGATTGATTTGTTGAATGAGTGTCAGGCGTTCAGTTTGCGTTTTTTCGAGCACTTTTTTATGTTGCAACTGCGACGTTTTGACTTGCATTAAATGTGCATATTGTTTTTGAAGCGCTGCCTGGTTTTGTTGATATTGATTGATTGACGTTTCTAATTGCTGCATTGCGCGCCATTGCGCTTGTGTAGCGTATCGAAAATACATCATCATCTGCTGCGATTGTATGCGATCATCAGGGGATAGCAATAATTTTAAATAGGGTTGCTGACTGTAAAAATACGCCGCTCGAATTTGTTGTTTGAGCGCTTCGCGATCACTGTTGATTTCATTTTGTAGCGGAGCAGATAATTGTTTGAGTGTTGATAATTTTTTATTGCGTTTCTTTAATTCATTTTGCGTAAGGTGCAATTGTTTTTGAATTTTATTTTCGCGCGATTTGGCGTGTTGCAAATCTTGTTGTAATCGTGATTTTTTTTGATGCGATTTTTTTAAATCAGTTTTTAGTGAAGCAATATTCTGGTTGATGGTGGTGAGCTTGGAATTTTGAGGCGAGGGTAATTGCGCGAACGATGTCGCTGACAATAAAATACCAATGATCATTAAAATCCATTTCATTGAAATAAAATTTTCCCTGTCATGTCTATTGGAATCGCAAGCCCCATTAAATGTAACATTGTTGGCGCCACATCGTCTAACGCACCGATTTTTGCAGCGATTTTGACGGGTTTTCCAACGTAAATCAATGGCACCAGATTGGTGGTGTGCGCAGTGTGGGGCTGCCCCGTTTTTTCATCAAACATTTGTTCAATATTTCCGTGATCAGCAGTGATTAGCGCAGTACCATCTGTTTTTTCTAGCGCATCCAAAACACGTTTCAAACAGGCATCAATCACGATCAAACTTTTTTCCGCGGCTTTTTCATCGCCTGTATGGCCAATCATATCCGGATTCGCATAATTACAAATAATTACATCATATTGTTTGTTTTGAATGGCATTGACCAATGCATCGGTCACAGCGATGGCGCTCATTTCAGGTTGCAAATCGTAAGTTGCGACTTTTGGCGATGGAATTAATAAGCGATCTTCATTTTTGTTTGGCATTTCAACGCCGCCATTGAAAAAATAAGTAACGTGCGCATATTTTTCCGTTTCAGCCAAACGTAATTGTGTTAACCCCGCATTTGATAACACAGCACCCAAGGTATTTTCTAATTTGAGTTGAGGATAAGCGACTTGTAATCGCGTATCCTCAAAATATTCCGTGAGTGTGACGAGTGCAGATAATGAAAATGATAATAATGCACGCGTGAGTTGCCGCGCACGATCGGCACGAAAATTCATCATGATCACCACATCATTTGGTTTGATTGCAATGGGTTGATCGCATGTAATTAATGTAGGTGAAATAAATTCATCGGTTTCACCGCGCGCGTAGGCCATTTGAATTGCATTTTCTGCCGTATTTGCTGTGTATTTTGCATGACCTTTTAATAAATCCACTGCTTGCTGTGTGCGCTCCGATCGGTTGTCGCGATCCATGGCGTAATATCGTCCGATCACAGAAATTATTTTTCCATGCGTGAGTGAAGAAAAATTGACTGATTTGGGTGGTGTGTCGCGACCATCCGTGATTGCGTGAAAATAATTTTGAGTAATGTCGTGTTGATCGATCATTTTTAGCATCGCATTAATATGATTTTCATGGCTATGCACACCGCCATGAGACCATAATCCAATGGTGTGTATTGCGCTGTTATTTTTTTTTGCGGTTTCGATGGCGTTTTGCAATGTTGGATTGGTAAAAAATTTTTTAGTAGCGATATCGTTATTAATTTGCACCAAATCTTGCGGCACTTTTCTGCCGGCACCAATGTGTAAGTGCCCGACCTCAGAGTTGCCCATTTGCCCACGCGGCAAACCAACCGCTTCGCCAGACGCTTCAATAAAAAGATGGGGGTGGGTAGTGAATAATGCATCGAGCGTTGGCGTTGCGGCAGTGCGTGTGGGATTGTGCGCCGTGGCTTCGCGATGACCGAAGCCATCGAGAATGATCAGCACAAAGGGTTTTTTGGGTGAAGTTATCATAATCAAAAGATTATACCCGTTATTCTTTACAATAGGGGGCGAGTCCATAATAAGACCCTAATATTTTCATAAGATCCACATGTCAAAATGCATCAAATATGATGAGATACAAATATGATGAGATATGAGAAAGGACCATGGGAAAACAGTCGCCATCAACTAAGTTAGTAAAATATCTTGCCAGGGTTTGCCGAACCGTTGATAGGATGTTTGTGATTGGTTCGCGCAATATTTTTAGTGATCGGGAAAGAACGGCTGGGTTTGTGGTTGAGGCTGTCGATCGCGTTCGTTTTTTCGGGAGTTATGTGAAGTGTGCCGCGTCGGATAACAACCGAGCGGTTTATTGTTATGTAAAAAACAAAGAAGCAGCTATTAGAATGGATAAAACTGCTCAGGCGATTAGTTTTGCCATAACAACCGAACAAGATCCACTACGGAATATGGATGCATCTCATCAGTATTTATTGCTTGTGGCTATATTAAGTTTGCATTATCGTGCTGGCAATTGCGCCGAAAAATCAAAAGCGATTGCCTATTTTCTATGGAAACAAAAACATCCCAATATACAGCGCATCGAGATATTTTCATTTCGAGAGATTGATCATGATTTTGTTGTTATCAACAGAGACATTAACACCAAAATTAATTTTCCCAGTGCGTGGAATCAAGATGCAATCATTGTGGATTTATGGGCGAGTAAAAATAGCATCTATCATGTGTATCCCGCTTCAGTATTTCATCCAAATATGACGACAATGTTGTGCGAGAATAATTTGCGTAGATATTACGGCCGGTTTGCAGATAATGCTTCAGAGCAGCGGGTAGCATGTACTTACGCTATCAATTTGGCTACAGATATACTTCCAGAGACATTTGATCTGCAGCAATATTTTATCGCGGATATAGTATCAGATCCTGATCGGCAGTTACGTCTTGATCGCGCATTGGTGGATGCGCATAAAAATCATGAGGCATGTGTTGAGGAACTTAAGAGCCTGTTTAAGATCTCCGGGCTCAAACGAAAATGACGATATTCGGTGTCAATAAATGAAATTTTTCGGTTAAGATTTATGAAGTCGAGGAGTTTATTAATGGCACGCTATATCATTGCGATACCATTACTCAAAATGGTGAGGTTTTATTTTCTGTTTGCTCTCAAGCATCGTGCCCCAACTTTGATTTTCAATTAGGGAAACCTCTCGTCAGTCTCCCGTTGGAGCAACAGGATTCTGTATCCATCGCACTCAAGGCATTCAACAGCAAAGTATTGGCAGCGCTAAACTATCGTACCGGTATTACCCATCATGAAATTTTTGTAAAAGCTGACGGAGAAATAGTCTTTCTAGAAATTGGTGCGCGGAGCGCAGGAGCTATCATAACACCAATGTATCGCGCTGCTTTCAATATCCCATTCGAAGACACTGATTTTAAAATCGAAATGGAAATTCCATTTAAGCTCAAACCAACCTATCATTGCTACTACATGAGTGGCATATTACCCATTCTGTCTGGAACAGTGACTGAATTGTTCAAACCAGCGCTAAAAAGCAAATTCGACATGAAATGGCTCGTGAAGATAGGGGATGTGCTAAACCGCTGCAAAAGTCTTCGCGACAAAGCTGGTGCCATTACAGTTTGGAACGCTGATTATCAGACCCTACTACAAGATTTTAATTACTTAAAAAACTTTGAGTGTATATCGACGTCTTCATAGTAATTATGTCGCAATTTCTAGTCCATTCGATATAATTCTTCATTGAATGAATATTGAATGTTTTTGTAACATCCAAATTATGCTTAGTAACAAGCATAATGTAAGGCTTTTTTAAAGGGTTTTTGTATGAGTACAGCCGTGTTGGAAGTTGGCAATGTTTTGAACCAGTTACTAAGCAACGCAGGAATCAGCGAAGCTAAGCTCGGAAGAATAATTGGCGTTCCGAGAGCTACAATTAATCGTATTGCATCAGGGCGAACGCCAGACCCAAGAGCATCTACACTTCACGCAATCGCAAAGTACTTTAATGTAACCGTCGATCAACTACTTGGAAATCAACCGATATTCCAACACACAGGATCATCGATTTTAACTGGCTCATATACTTCTATTCCAATTATTGAGTGGGATAATGTAAATAATTGGAACCGTATATTACAAAGTGTAAAACCAGACAATCATTTTGACTGGATTTTAACTGATCCAAATATTGAAGTGGGTCAATTTGCATTGCGCGTAAAAGGCGATTCAATGTGGCCACAATTTCAAGAAAATACAATTCTCATTGTCGATCCAACACGAGAACAAAAAAATAGAGATTTTGTGGTTGTTCATATTAAAAAAAGCAATGAAATATTATTTAGACAATTGATAATTGATGGGAAATATAAATTTATAAAAGCAATTAATGATATATTTCCAACTATTCAATTACAGGATGCTGACAAAATTATCGGTGTCGTTATACAAACCAGAAATAATCTGACTTAAATAATTATTGATTTTTGATGGAGCGCGATCATGCTTTCACAAATATATAAAGATGTTGTTAGTGAATTTAAAAATATCTATGGTCGATTTTGGGCCACAAAACAGGGTAATTTTGAATATTATTTGAAATTGGATGGATATTACTTTTGCAAAAAACAAAAACAAACCATCGTAATCATACAGGTACGAAATAAAAGAACTGTCGAAAAAATTCCTGTGAAAAAAGTGATACAAGATAAAAATTTAGTAAAGGAGTTGCATCCTGCTGATGCCTGCATTATTGGAATGCTTGCGAACAATGAAAGAAACAATGTTGTAGACATCAGCTGTGACGGCTGGCAAAAAATGAAGCGGTTTAAACAATTGTGTTGTTTTGTAAAAAGCGATCCTATTTTGCGAGTTTCAAAAAAATATTTTGGTGAGAACAAGCAAGAAATTACCGTATTACACTCTCCATGTCTTGACAAAGAAATTGAGATATCAACAATTGCATTATTTAAAAACGAAGCATTGTTATATGCTCTCGATACATTTCAAGCCGTTTCTGTTGGATACGGCGCGAGCGAATCGGAAATTCGAAACATGCAATAAGGTAATTGATGTCAGAAAAAAAATTATTAAATGAAATTTCTGGGGACGGGCAAAACTTAAAATATTTTTATATTTTGACAGCGATTTACATCGCTGGAATGATTACATCATTAACGGTTGCAGCAAGGTTATTTCCTTTTCATATTCCAATGACTCATTTCACTATATTGTTAACAGGTGGAACATGGACAATACCATTATCATTTTTCATACAAGACATAACAACAGAAGTGTATGGGTATTCAAAAAGCAGACAATTAGTTCAACTGTCCGTCATTATATTAATTTTTTATGTACTGTATATGAAATGGATAACTTACTTACCAATTCCTGGTGTCACTAATATTGATGCATCATACAACGCTGTATTTAATGCGCTGCCTCGACATTTATTAGCCCTGCTCGCTGCTATTTTTATTGGTAATTTAGTAAATGATTACATCATCTCGAAACTTAAAAATAAATTTGGTGGAAAATATTTACCGTTGAGATTTATTACTGCAACTGCAATTGGTGAGGCAGTATTACAACTTGTTGGAACTAGTGTCGCATGGTTTGGACATTTAAGTTTCACAACACAAATATTGCCGTTTGTTATTTTTTCGTACTTATACAAAGTAGCATTTGAAGCAATTATGACTCCTATTAATGTATTTGTGTGTAAAAAATTAAAAAAATCAGAGGGAATTGATGTGTATGATGTGAATATTAATTACAATCCGTTTTCATTTGGATCAAAAAAATAGGTATTTTAAAAATGAGAAATATTATAAAAAAAGTAGCGGCGATACAAATGTGTTCTTCTCATGTTGTTGATGAAAATTTAACTACCGCTGCGCGATTACTTGCAGAAGCAGCTAGAAATCAAGCACAACTTGTTGTTCTTCCAGAGATGTTTGCAATTATGGGTAAAAAACCTACTGACAAAGTAAATGTAAAAGAAAAATATGGTTCTGGAAAAATTCAGAATTTTCTATCTGAACAGGCAAAAATGCACAACACATGGATTGTTGGCGGAACAATACCTATTGCCTGTGAAGATGAAAAAAAAGTAAGGGCTGCGTCTATTGTTTATGATCATAATGGAAATGCAGTTGCAAGATATGACAAAATACATTTATTTGATGTAACTATTTCAGAAACTGAAAGCTACAAAGAATCGGATACAACAGAACCAGGCAACAATATTGTTGTTGTTGATACACCTGTTGGAAAACTAGGATTGAGCGTTTGTTATGATATCCGTTTTCCAGGATTATTTACGCAACTGATGAATGATGGTGCTGAAATTATTGCGGTACCTTCAGCATTCACTGTAAAAACAGGTGAAGCGCATTGGCAGTTATTATGCAGAAGTCGAGCAGTAGAAAACTTTTGTTATGTCGTTGGTGCAGCGCAAGGTGGAACACATTCCAGCGGACGACAAACTTATGGACACAGCATTATAGTTGAGCCATGGGGAACAGTTGTTCAAGAACTTGTTGAGCCAGTTAATACTATTGCTTACGTTGATGTTGATTTAAAAAAATTATACGAAATTCGCGCTTCAGTTCCAGTAATACAGCATCAAAAAATAAAATCAGATTTGCTAGCTCTGAAAAGTCATGTTGAAAATACACTCTTGCATAACCTCAATTAATGGACGATCTCTTCGAAAAAATTCGCTCGAAATGCTCAAAGACTTCCGTGTCAACTGCGCTTTCTCACTCATTTTTTCTGTGACCTCGTCGCATTACTCAAGGTTATGCAAGAGGTCTATTGAGTAACGAGTTGCATCCGAAACACCCGCTTCTAAAAAGCCTTTTTTTCGCAAGAAACAGCTGTCGCATTTTCCGCAAGCGCGACCACGATCATCAGCACTGTAACATGAAACCGTTTGCGCGTAGTCAACGTTGAGCGACATGCCGAGCTGAATGATTTCTGCTTTGGTGAGCGTTAAAATCGGTGTTTCAATGCGAATTTTTTTCCCGTGAATGGTTGTTCGAGTGGCGCAATCGATGAGCGTTTGAAACGCATTAAAATATATTTTTCGACAATCGGGATAACCAGAATAATCGACGGCATTCGCGCCAATAAAAATTGCGTCGGCATCGAGCACCTCCGCGTAACTTAATGCAATTGATAAAAATACGGTGTTGCGCGCAGGAACATAAGTTACAGGAATATCGTTATCGCCCTGATGATCAGGCACCGCAATTTTTTGATCGGTTAATGCAGAGCCGCCAAAATCACCGATAGTGACTGTCACGACACGATGCGACACGCGAAATTGTTCCGCAATTTTTTTTGCAAAATGTAATTCACTGCTGTGTTTTTGTCCATACGCGATACTCAGTGCGTAACAATTAAATCCCGCTTGTTTGGCGATGGCAAGACACGTGGTGGAATCCAATCCCCCGGATAATAATACGACTGCTTTTTCTATCACTTGTTTTGTCATTTACATTAGGTTATTGTTGCCATGTTTTTTAGGATCGATATGTTACACGAAATTTCAGCTTTTGCATTAAAACATTGGCCCTTGGTCGGCGGTTTTGTTGTTGTTTTGATTTGGCTGATTATTGAAGAAGCCAAGAGTCAGGGTGCTCGCGGATATGTGACCGTGGCGCAAACGACCCTGCTCATGAATCATGAAAACGCCATCGTGATCGATTTGCGCGATGCAAGTGCGTATCGCGAAGGGCACATCATTGGCGCGCGCAGCGTGCCGCTGGTTGATTTTACGAGGCAGCTCGAAAAACTCTCGGGTGATCGTGAGCGAGCGATTGTATTGGTGGATGCCGCGGGTTTGAAGGCACACGTCACTGGACTGCAACTCAAGAATGCGCAGTTTCAAAAAGTGTTTGTGCTAAAAGGCGGCATGGAACAATGGAAATCAGAAAATATGCCCACCGTTAAAGGAAAATAACATGGCTAAAGTCGAGATTTATTCCAAGAAAACATGTTCTTATTGCAATTCTGCAAAAAAACTCCTGGAACAGAAGGGAGTGGTCTATACTGAAATCGCTGTGGATCAGGATTCTGCCAAATTGGAAGAAATGTTGGCTCGCAGCAATGGTCGTCGAACGGTGCCAGAGATCTTCATTAATGATAAGCTGATAGGCGGTTATGATGATTTGTTGGCGCTTGAAAAAGCGAAGCGGCTAGATGGATTATTAACAGAGGAGTAGCTCATGGCTCAAGTAAAACCGGTAGAAAAGTCCACTCAGGCAACAGAAAAGAAGGGCCCTGAGTTTGCCATTCAACGTTTGTACCTAAAAGATTTATCATTGGAAACCCCCAATACACCCAAAATTTTCTTGGAAAAATGGGAGCCGCAATTACACATGGATTTGGCAACTGATGCGAGCCAAGTGTTGGATGATGGTGTGCGCGAAGTGGTGCTGACTGTGACAGTCACGGTTAAACTCAAAGAACAAGTTGCTTTTTTAGTGGAAGGAAAATTTGCGGGCATTTTTGTGGTGAAGGGTTTTGAAGAAGAGCAGCTGAAGCACATGTTGGGCAGTTATTGTCCCACCGTACTGTATCCTTACGTACGTGAAGTGATCACGGACGCAGTGATGCGCGCAGGATTTCCGCAGCTCTATCTCGCTCCCATGAATTTCGAAGCGCTGTACCAACAACAATTGGACGAAGCGAAAAAGAAAAAAGATGGTAAAGCGGACGACAAGAAAAAATAAGGGTTGAGGTGGATTCGTCAAAAAAACCGATCGCTGTGTTGGGCGCGGGCGCATGGGGCACAGCCCTTGCTGTTTTACTGGCGCGTAATGGCCAACCAGTACGCTTATGGGATCATGATCAAGCGCGTTTGACGGTCATGAAATCAGAACGCAATAATCCCTTTTCTTTGCCTGATATTGTTTTTCCCGAGAATTTAGCGATTGAGATGACGCTTGCTGATGCGGTACGTGATCTCACGGATATTTGTTTGGTCATCCCGAGTCACGCGTTTCGAAACGTATTAACACAAGTAAAATCGGCAGTATCATCGCCACGCATTGTGTGGGGAACGAAAGGATTGGATCCTGAAACGGGTGGTTTTTTGCATGACACGGTGTTTTCTGTGCTTTCAAAAAAAACGCCGGTGGCTGTATTGTCGGGTCCCAGTTTTGCAAAAGAAGTTGCATTGGGTTCGCCAACCGCAGTGAGTTTAGCATCTCATGACGCGCATTTTTCACAAGAATTGATTGCGCGATTTCACAATCCGTTTTTCAGTGTATTTCCAACAACTGATTTAATCGGTGTTCAACTGGCGGCGGTGGTGAAAAATATATTAGCGATTGCCGTTGGTGTGTTGGATGGCATGGGTTTTGGCGCTAACACGCGTTGCGCGTTTATCACACGCGGCCTCGCGGAATTGGCGAAATTTTCTGAGGCGCTGGGTGGATTGCGTGAGACAACGATGAGTTTGGCGGGGGTTGGTGATTTGGTGCTGACTTGCACCGATAATCAATCGCGTAATCGTCGATTCGGTTTAACGATCGGGCAGGGAGCGACTGTCATCGCAGCACTTGAAAAAGTGGGTGAATCAGTCGAGGGTTATTACAACGCAAAACAATTGCATGCCTTGGCTCAAAAAAACGGTATATCTGCTCCTATCATCGAACAGGTTTACGCAATTTTGTATGAGCATCGCTTGCCAAATCAATTGGTGGGGGTGTTGTCGTCATAAATTTGTCAACGATATTGACAAATTGCATACTTTTTTGTCATAATGCATGACAACTAACATAAATGTATGGCGATGATATGTCTTCATTTAAGCGATTATTGCAGTTACCCGAAAAGGGCAAGCATAGCGTTTTACTGCTCGGTCCTCGCGGCACTGGAAAAACATCTTGGATAAAAGCGCACTTACCCAATATTATCTACATTGATTTATTGGAGGCGCAACCTTATAACGAATTACTTGCTAACCCATCCGCATTAGCAAAACGCATCCCTAAAAATTGCCAACAATGGATAGTGATTGATGAAATTCAAAAAATTCCTGAGCTGCTTAATGAGGTGCATCGCTTAATTGAATTACATCATTATCGTTTTTTACTGACGGGTTCAAGTGCTAGGAAATTGCGACAAAAGGGCGTGAATTTGTTGGCTGGGCGCGCATTTCAATATTTTATGCATCCGCTGACCTGCACGGAATTAGGAGATCAATTTTCTTTAAAAACAGCACTGACATTTGGATTATTGCCTTTTGTGTATTCTAAAGAAGATGATCCGGCGCATTATTTATCGAGTTATATAGCCACCTATCTACGCGAAGAAGTGCAACAGGAAGGCATATTGAGAAATATTGGTGAGTTTTCACGGTTTCTGCAAATAGCTAGTTTCTCACAAGGGCAACTCGTGAATTATTCGGAAATTGCTCGAGAAGCTGCTATAGAAAGGCGTATTGTTAGCAGTTATTTTGAAATGACCAATGATTTATTATTGGGTCGATTTTTGCCGGTATTTTCGAAACGCACTAAACGACGATTGGTCACGCAATCAAAATTTTATTTTTTTGATGTCGGTGTTTATCGCGCTATTCGACCAAAAGGCCCATTAGATTTAACTGAGGAAATAGATGGAGCGGCATTAGAAACATTATTTTTACAGCATTTAATTGCGCTGAATGATTATCATCAGTTGAATTATGAATTTTATTATTGGCGCACCAGCAATCAAGTCGAAGTGGATTTTATTGCTTATGGTGAAAAGGGGTTGCTTGCTTTTGAAATTAAAAGAAGGCGGTCGATCTCATCAAAAGATTTGACGGGTTTGAACACATTTTCAAAAGATTATCCAATGGCAAAATTGTATTTTATTTTCGGCGGTAATCACGAAGAATTTCATGGCGACGTTCATTGCATACCAATTGAATCAGCATTGCAACAGCTCAGCAAGATATTGGGGTTTCATTAATGCTTTCAATTTGGTACCACACAGGGCCTAATCTCTTCATATTTTGTTAATTCTATCTTGCTAAACTGGTCATCCAAGTCATTATTAGATGATGTTTTATGCGCGATAAAAATCCGCAGATTGATTTCCGTGCCCTATTTAATGAGATTCTGCTTTGTTCGACAGGAGTTTCGCAGCAAGCGAAACTCTCATTACGCGATGGGGAATTCTCAAGGGGGAGAACCGCGATTCTCCCCCTTGAGTGCAAGCGCGAATTTATTTCGCGCGCAGCATCAATTACAGGAAGGAGTTCGCACGAAGTGCGAAACTCCTGTTCGAGTGAATATTTTCAGGTTGTTCATGCTGATCTCACGCGGGCCGATCTCATACAGAATTACAACGATGAGAAAACAGCATGCTGCAAAGCGATGGGGCAGTTACTTTTAAATTCAAAGTTTAATTCTGTTATTGAGTTACAAAATTATTTTAATCAGCTTACTCTGGAACTCAATAAAAATGTGGAAGCAGGTTATCCAGACAGAATACTTTTTTATAATAAATATCTAACACGTTTATTGTACTTTGGCGGTCATGAAAAAGAGGCTGTCGAGGCTTTTTGTCGATATATTCAGCCGTTGTTACCACTTTCAGCGGTTGGCGAAACCGATGTGGCGCATGATTTCCATCGATTAAATTGCGAGACCGCATTTATCGCTACCGCGATCGCTTATGCGAGACATTTTTACAGCCCCAGTCAACAGCGTTCATTGGTATTTATTTGCGGTTATCACGGCACAGATGCAGTGCGCGAGGGTGTGGAGCTGGCATTAAAAAAAATATTTAATGTTTCGACAACCACCCCAGAAAATAACCGGGGGATGATGATTGTTCCGAGAGATTTTACAATTGAAAATAAATTACGCGAAAAAATCATTTCCGTTCAATTTCCTGATTCAAAAAATATAGCAGCGTTTGAGTTGCGAATGCGCGATTTAAAAAAACGCGCGCAAGTGGTTACTTGTTTACTTGCTTCCAATCATACGGCAGCCTTAAAAAACTTATTGCTCTTAGAAAAAAAAGCGTTTGTTGAGCGAAAACATCAATTTTATTTTAAAAATATTTTATTGCCGATGATTTCCATTATCTCTTCGCAGCAGATAGCAATGCTCAAAGAGATGAAAAATGAATTTAAGCGTAATCTGATCGAGAATGATTTTCAAGAACGCTCAGATGATTTGTTAACTAATCTGTCTGCTTTATATTCACAATACACAGGAGAATTGAGCAATAGAATATTTAGTGATTCAATATTTTTAATTGCTTTAAAACAAAAAATATATGATTACTGTTTTTTGATATCTCGATTTTCTGAATCCTATCAAGAATTTGAAACTAAAACACGTGAAGCAAGTAAGGTAATAGAATCTGATACGCGTGAGCAAATAGAAAAAGCATTTTCTAATGAAGTGCCGGCTGTATCAAAATTTATTTTAAAAGAAAAAAAACAACGCTTTGTTATTCAGTTGGAAGAATTCCTTATTTTTCAAGAAGAGAAAATACGCATGGATATTGAGCAAGCGCAGTTGAATGCGTTCAAAGATAACAATATCGAAAAGAGACTTTTTCTGCGTCTCGATAAGGCTCAAGGAAAAGTTGAGCTCAAATTTGAAAATCAACAACGCCAACAGGAATTGGAAGCGAGTTGCACTGTGAGAAATTCAGACGACTTTATTTTAACGGCATGCATAGCGAGACAGGTGATTTTTTACTTATCGTTGTTAGCTCAGTATGCAGGGGTGAATAAAAAATATTTATGGACAGAAGAAGATAATCAAAGTATTCACCTAACTACGTTTATATTGTTATTGATGAGTTATCGGTTCAATGTGCTGAACCCGGTAACGCCTCGTCATGTGTTTCGCGAGAGATTTTTTAACTTGCCTTCTGAGGATCGGACTTCATATCTCGTGAAGATATCTTTTGAAAACATGATGTATTTTAGCCGACGCATAGGATATTTTTCTAAATATTTTACTGCGTTCTGTGGCGGTTGGGCTGCGTGGTTAGTTGTAAGCGAAAAAGATTTGGGTAGTAAATTTTCATCAGATTTGCCATCCACTTTTTGTGATGTTGCCAGTTTCTATTGTTTGATCAATGCATCAATTTTTTTGTATTATTTGATGGTTATATGTGAATTGGCGGTATCATTGAGCAAGGGTGGTAGATCTTTATTTCAAATTTTCGGTGACATTTACGTCGGTTATGGTGCCACTCTATTCGGTAGCATGAAAAACTCTTCTTTGTTTGCTAATAAATCAAATCATTTTGCTATTGGCACATCAGCTCGATTATTTGGTAGTTTATTTTCTACATTTATTATGTTTGCAACTCAGTTAGTGGTGTCCGAAAAATTGAGTATGGAAAGTAGCGCATCATTCAAATTTTGCTGTATTGCCAACATAATTTATAGTCGTTGTGTGTATCATAACTTCTATGATCGCGAAGATCGGGGGGTGGCGACGACGTCGGATTTGGAGCGTGGCAGCAACAGGACTCTTGCACCATAATTACATGGCATTTTGTTAACGCGTTTCAACACGCACAGCGCCGACTTTCACCCACAATTTCAAAAACACTTTTTTTTCAAAATAAGCCTCGAGATTAAAACGTGCTTCAGTACCCACTTTTTTTAATACACTACCGCCTTTTCCGATCACAATCGATTTTTGTGATGGTTTGGGAACATAGATGACTGCACAAATGCGAATGAGTTTTTTTTCTTCCGTGAATGTTTCGGTGACCACGGAAAGCTCGTAGGGAATTTCATCGCCCAATAATTTCATCAATGGTTCGCGCACGAATTCAGATGCGATAAATTGATTGCTGCGATCCGTCCATTGTTCGGGCGGAAATAAATTGCCTTCCTGCGGTAATAATTTTTCAATGATGCTTTCTAATTCGCCGACTTGCAATCCTGTTTTCGCTGCAATGGGAATAATTTTTTCAAACATAAATTGTTTCGCTAAATTTTCCATAAATGGTAACAAGATTTCTTTGTGTTTGACCGTGTCAATTTTATTAATCACTAAAATTACCGGTTTCTCAATGCGTTTCAATTGTTGCAACACCAAATCATCATCGGCATCCCAGCGCAGAGGTTCAATTAAAAATAAAATAATATCGACCTCGAAGAGCGCCATTCGCGCCACGCGATTCATCACGCGATTTGCTTCGCGTGTTTGATTGCCGTGCAAACCGGGGGTGTCTACAAAAACCATTTGTGTCGTATCCGTGGTTTTAATGCCTAAAATACGATGTCGCGTGGTTTGTGGCTTTCGCGATACAATCGAAATTTTTTTCCCGAGTAAGTAATTCATGAGCGTTGATTTACCGACATTGGGCTTGCCAATAATAGCAATGTAACCGGATTTGATTGTCATAAGGTACTCCTCCCGCTCTCAAAAGAATTTTCATCTTTGGGTGATATTGAATGATAATTTAACTCGAAAATGCTCATTGACTAACGTGTCAACTCCGCTTTTCTCGTCCAATTATCATTCAATCTCACCGCAAATCTGAAAATTTAAGTTAATCAACCTTCAGAGCGAGAACTGCTGTTATACAGTTGATAATTTTTCTAAAAAATATTTAGCGGCAATTTGTTCTGCTTTGCGACGACTCGTACTTTTTCCCTCTGTTTGCATTGGCATTCCAGTTACCTTGCAAGTGACCACAAATGTTTGTTCATGTGCTTTTCCAAGAATTTTGCACGCGTAGGTCGGCAGCGGCATTTTTTTGGCTTGCAACCATTCTTGTAGTTGTGTTTTTGCATCTTTCACGTCTGTGTAAGTGTCGATGTCGGTGATTAAATCACCATACCATTTTAATACGCATTGCTGTGTCGTTTTAAAATCAGAATCACAATAAATCGCACCGATGATCGCTTCAAAAGCGCCAGATAAAATGGATTCACGCAAACGCCCGCCACTGTGATTTTCGCCAAAACTCAAATTGAGAAATTCAGGGATGTTGAGTGTTACTGCTAATTTTGCGATGGTTTCGCCTTTCACGAGTGCGGCGCGCAAACGACTGAGCTCGCCTTCAGTGAACTGTGGATGACGGTGCAATAATTCAGTAGAGATAATTAAGCTTAGCACCGCGTCGCCCAAAAATTCCAATCGTTCATTGTTTTCTAATTTTTGTTTGCTGCGATGGGTGAGCGCGCATTGCAGCAACGATTTATCTTTGAATGCGTATCCCAATGTGTCAAATATCTTTTTCATTCTGTTTTCCGAAGAACCGATAAAAACGCTTCTTGAGGAATTGACACTTTGCCAATTTGTTTCATGCGTTTTTTCCCGGCTTTTTGTTTTTCCAATAATTTTTTCTTACGCGTGACGTCACCCCCATAACATTTTGCTGTCACATTTTTACGAAGCGCTTTAACTGTCGTGCGCGCAATAATTTTTCCGCCGATGGCTGCTTGCAACGCAACATCATACATTTGTCGCGGAATTAATTTTTGCAGTCGTTCAGCAATTTCGCGACCACTGGATTCGGCATGATCGCGATGCACGATGGATGCGAGCGCATCGACTTTGTCACTATTCACCAAAATATCGAGTTTCACCAAATTGGCTTCAGAAAAATGATCAAAACTGTAATCGAGTGATGCAAAACCGCGGCTGATGGATTTCAATCGATCAAAAAAATCTGATACGACTTCGCTCAGCGGAATTTCATATTGCAACGATACTTGACTGCCAACATACAATAATTTTTTTTGCACGCCGCGTCTTTCGATACACAGCGTAATAATATTTCCGACGTATTCATGCGGCGTTAAAATATTCACATCAGCAATAGGCTCTCGCATTTCATCAATACCTGAAATGTCGGGTAATTGACTGGGATTATCGATGTAAGTAATTTCGCCATTTTTCATGAGTAATTCGTACACGACGGTCGGCGCGGTCGTGATGAGATCGATATTATATTCGCGCTCCAATCGCTCTTGCACAATTTCCATGTGCAATAATCCTAAAAATCCGCAGCGAAAACCAGAACCCAATGCCGTCGAATTTTCAGGTTCATAAAATAATGCAGCGTCGTTCAAACGCAATTTCGCGAGCGCTTCGCGAAATGTTTCGTAATCATCAGCACTAATGGGAAACATTCCTGCGTAGACTTGCGGCTTTACTTTTTTAAAGCCAGGCAAGGGTTTTTCTGCTGGTTTTCTCGCAAGTGTTATCGTGTCACCGACGGGTGCACCGAAAATATCTTTGATGTTGGCAATCACATAACCCACTTCACCTGCATGTAGTTCGGATAATGGTTGACGCTTGGGTGTAAAAATTCCGACACCGTCAACTGAATGATCACGGCCTGTGGACATGATGCGAATTTTATCGCCGACGCGAACAACACCTTGCTTCACACGCACCAAAGAGACAACACCCAAATAATTATCAAACCAGGAATCAATGATTAATGCCTGCAATATTGCATCGCGATCGCCCGCGGGCGCTGGAATTTTCGCTATCAATTGTTCGATTAAATCCGTGATACCCATGCCGGATTTGGCACTCACGTGAATTGCTTCTTTAGCATCAATGCCAATAATTTCTTCAATTTCTTTTTTAACTTTTTCAGGTTCTGCTTGTGGTAAATCCATTTTGTTCAAGACTGGCAACACTTCTAAATTTTCATTGAGAGCGGTGTAACACGTTGCAACGGTTTGCGCCTCCACACCTTGTGCGGCATCTACCACTAACAGCGCACCTTCACAGGCTGATAATGATCGCGACACTTCGTAAGAAAAATCGACGTGACCAGGTGTGTCAATAAAATTGAGTTGATACATTTCCCCATTTTTTGCGCGATAAAATAACGTGACGCTTTGCGCTTTAATAGTGATGCCGCGTTCGCGCTCAATGTCCATGGTGTCGAGCACTTGCGATTTCATTTCGCGTTCAGTTAATCCGCCGCACTGCTGAATAAAGCGATCGGCCATGGTCGATTTTCCGTGATCAATGTGCGCAATAATCGAAAAATTGCGAATGTGATCTTGTGGAATTTCAATATGATTTTCTGTGTCAGTCATGAGGGGATACCAAATATAAATAATCGTGTGAACGTTTTAGTATTTTTTTTTCCAGGCAAAATACTGGGTTTGCATCAGGGCCTGCCAATAATACATCACGCTGAATTTGTTGCAATTGTTTTTCGCTGGGCATACGCAAATTGTTTTCACGAAACCATGCGCGTAATACTAATTTTTGTTTTTCGTTTTCCAGCGTGCGTAATTTTTGCAAGTGAATTTTTTCGACGACATCCATTTTTACCGCATCAAATTCTTTAGTAATATGCTGATCGAGTAGTTGTTGCTGACTTGCAATCAATCGCGTGCTGCGGAAAAAATTTTCAAATACTGCGGGAAATCGCTTTTTTAAAACAGGAAAAATATCGTGACGCAAAAAATTGCGGTTGAATCGCGTGTTATCATTGCTGTCATCCTCTATCCATTGTAATTTATTTTCCGCTGCATATTTTTCAATTGTATCGCGCGAAAAAGAAAGCAGCGGGCGCAGATGTTCACTTTCGCCCAACAACTTTTTGGCAGGCATGGCAGATAATCCCGCCGGCCCCGCGCCGCGCAGTGCCTGCAATAAAAAAGTTTCGGCTTGATCATTGATTGTATGCGCGGTTAATAATGCAGTATCGGCATTCATGTATTTTTGAAAAATCGCATAACGTGCTTCACGTGCTTTTTCTTCCACACTGTCGCCAGGCTGCAATTGCAAATCAATTTTTTCGATGTAACACGGAATGTGTAACTCGCGACAAGTATGCTCACAATGCAGCGCCCATTGCGGCGATAACGAATTTAATTGATGATTCACGTGTACAGCAATTATTTTTTTTGGAAAATAGTGATGCATTGCATGTAGCAGTGCATGCGAATCAATTCCGCCGCTGTAAGCCACTACAAATTTGTCACGCGTTGTTAATGTAGTGAGAATGTTAAAGAAGGATTGCATATTATACTTGCATCCAAAAATTTTGGCGTGCTCTGACAAGCTCAGGAATGGTGATTGCTTGTAATGATGTTAAGTTGGCAATCAATCTTTTTTTCAACGCAACTGCCATTTCACCAGGATTGCGATGGGCGCCACCGAGCGGCTCTTCAATCACTTCTTGAATTAATTTTAACGAGAGCAATCGTTTCGCCGTTAAATTGAGCGCTTCTGCGGCTTCGGCTGCTTTTTCAGCACTCTTCCATAAAATAGATGCGCAGCCTTCGGGAGAAATCACCGAATAATAGCTGTATTGCAGCATTAATGTGCGATCAGAAACACCGAGTGCCAATGCACCACCCGAACAACCTTCGCCTAATACGGTTGCAATGATGGGTGTTTTGAGTTCTGCCATTTCAAATAAATTTCTCGCAATCGCTTCACTTTGATTTTTTTCTTCGGCGGTAATGCCGGGATATGCGCCCGGTGTGTCGATGAAAGTGAAAATCGGTAGCGAAAATTTTTCGGCTAATTTCATCAAACGCAACGCTTTTCGAAATGCTTCAGGCGATGCCATGCCAAAATTGCGCGACACTTTTTCTTTGGTTGTTCGTCCTTTTTGATGTCCTATCACCATCACCGGTTTTCCATCAAGCTTGGCCAATCCACCGACAATTGAATCACCGGCGGATGCGTGACGATCGCCGTGTAGCTCATCAAATTCCGTAAATATTTTTTCAATATAATCGAGTGTGTACGGTCTTTTGGGATGGCGTGCCAATTGCACGATTTGCTGATCAGATAGTTTTGCAAAAATTGATCGTGTTAATTCCGCACTTTTTTGCTGTAATTTGTTAATCTCATCCGTGATGTTAATGTCTTGATCGGTGCTGACGCGGCGCAGCTCTTCAATTTTTTCTTCGAGTTCAGCAATGGGTTGTTCGAAGTCTAAATAATCGAGATTCATGTGCGCGCCTCTTTGGAAATTGATTGGGATCCGCACTGCGGGCAAGCGCCATTTTTCACGGTGTGCGCAGGCAGTGGTGTTCTGCAATCGAAACATTGTTTGGTTTTTGTTTCTTTTAATTGGCTGTCGACCGCCACGCGTTGATCGAAGACAAAACATTCGCCTGTGTAAAAATCTCCGCCGCACTGTTCAAAGTAATTTAAAATGCCGCCACTCAATTGATACACATTTTTAAATCCTTTTTGCACCATTAATTCAGCCGCTTTTTCGCAACGAATTCCGCCCGTGCAAAAAGTTATAACGGTTTTTTCTTTCATGGATTCAGGCAAATAATCGACGGCATCAGAAAAATTGTGAAAATGCGCAAGATGTAAATCCATGGCATTTTCAAATGTGCCGAGTTGCACTTCATATTCATTGCGCGTATCAAGCACGATCATGTCGCGCTTTTCAAGATACCATTGACGCAACGTTTCGGGTGAAATCGATGGCGCGGTTTTTTCGCTTGGCTTAATTGCATCATTGCGCATAGGAATAATTTCTTTTTTGATGCGCACCAACATGCGATTGAAGGGTTGATAATCAGTGAAACTTTCTTTAAACCAGAGATCAGAGAATTGAGGATAGGTTCGCAAAAAATCAACGAAGACATTCGCATCGTTGCGAGTGCCGGCTAAAAAAGCATTAATACCTTCGGTGCTGAGCAAAATCGTCCCTTTTAATTTCAGTTCGGTTGCTTTAGAAAGCAGGGATGCACGCAAGTCTACCAGGCAGCTTTCTGCAAGTTGAACGAAACGATATCCAGACAGATTGATGATGGGTAATTTTTGCATAACGCATATTACCGCATTGCTTTGCAAACCAGCAACTTTGACAGGAGTTTCGCACTTCGTGCGAACTCCTTTCTGTAATTGATGCTGCGCGCGAAATGAATCCCCCATCGCGTAATGAGAGTTTCGCTTGCTGCGAAACTCCTGTTTGAGTTAGGCTAGTGACATAAGATCGATAAAGGGCAGGATGCGCATCATGTTGAAAAAATCTATTTTGTCTGTTTTAGCGTTGTCGTTGGGTTTGACATTCGCTGGTTGCGCAAGGCACCCCACTGATCCTGTCAACGATCCGCTCGAAGGTTACAATCGTTTTATGTATGCTTTTAACACGGATATTGATCACTTGGTCATTCGCCCCATTGCGATTGTTTATCGTGACGTTACTCCGCCCGCACTGAAAAAAGGAGTAACCAACGGCATCGACAATTTAGATGAAATCCCGACCTTCGGTAATGATTTTTTACAAGGCCGCTTTAAATACATGGCGCTCGATTTTTGGCGCTTGGTGATTAACACCACGTTTGGCGTCGGTGGTTTGTTCGACGTTGCATCTCGATGGGGTCTGCCAAAACACGTCGAAACTTTTGGGTTAACGTTGGCGAAATGGCGCGGTGGTAGAACGTCCGCTTATTTTGTGATTCCCATTTTGCAACCATCGACCATGCAAAATGCCGTTGGTGATTTGGTGGATTTGTTTATGGAACCTTACACCTATTTCAGTGATTCGAATTATGCTTATGCCATCACCGGCGTTCGCATCATCAACAAACGTGAACATTTGCTGGCAGCGGATGAAATGATTAAAAATGCGTTTGATCCTTATATTTTTGTACGCGATGCAACGTTGCAACAAGAAAAAGATGATATTGAAAAAAATCAGGCGTTGAAGTAGGGGATGAGCCTACGCGTTGTATTATACGAACCTGAAATTCCGCCAAACACCGGTAATATTATTCGATTGTGTGCCAACACAGGTGTGCAATTGCATTTGATTCAGCCGCTCGGATTTTCCTTGGATGAAAAAGCATTGAGACGCGCAGGACTTGATTATTCTGAGTGGGTCACGGTCAAAGAACATTTAAATTGGAAAACATTTTTAGCCGCAGAAAAACCAGAGCGCATTTTTGCTTGCACAACCAAAGCATCGCGATCGTATACGTCAGTGCAATTTCAAAATGACGATGTGCTATTGTTTGGTCCTGAAACCAGGGGATTGCCGAATGATTTGCTCGCGATCATTTCAGATGAATTCAAAATTCGCATTCCTATGATGCCCCAAAGCCGCAGCCTAAATTTATCCAATTCCGTTGCAGTGATTTTGTATGAAGCGTTGCGGCAGACGGGGTTTGCGGGGTTGGGTTGATATACTACTCGCCAATGAAGATGCGATATTACCGCACTTCATCATAATGATCATTCCACTCGCGACAATATCTCGCCATCGCTCAACTGCGTGATCATCATATCATTGGGAGACACTTCTTTTGCGTGACGAATCAATTGACCTGTTTTTTGATTTCGCGTGATGCTGTAGCCGCGTTTTAAAATATTGCGTGGATTGAGAGCGGTCAATGTTTGTTTGAGATGGGTTAGCGTTTCTTTGGCGGCTTTAATTTTTTGCCGCAACATTTTTTCCAAATCGTGTATTGAAATCATCTGCGATTTTTTATCACGCAACACAAATTGCATGACGCGCATTAAATGTTTTTCATGTTGATCGAGTCGTTGCGCGAGCGCTTGACGATCGGGGCTTGCAATTTCTGCGGCAGCAGACGGGGTGGGTGCGCGCACATCAGCCACAAAATCAGCGATGGTAAAATCAGTTTGATGACCGATGCCAGTGATGATCGGAATCACACTTTTAAAAATAGCGTGTGCTACGATTTCTTCATTAAATGGCCACAAATCTTCGAGTGATCCGCCGCCGCGCGCAAGAATTAACACATCGCATTCCGCACGTGCGTTGGCAATTTGAATGGCAGATGCAATATTGTTTGCTGCCAATTCTCCTTGCACAAGCGTGGGATAAATAATCACGGGAATGCTCAAAAATCTTTTTTTCAATACTTTTAACACATCGCGTAATGCAGCAGCGCTTGCGGAAGTGATGACGCCAATTTGTTTTGGAAAAAGTGGCAACGGTTTTTTATGTTTTTCGTCGAATAGGCCCTGTTTTTCGAGTTTCTTTTTTAGTTGATCAAAAGCGATTTGTAATTTTCCAGCACCTGCTAATTGAATGCGTGTGACAATCAGCTGAAAATCACCGCGCGGTTCGTACAATCCGACTTGCGCTTGCACAATGATTTGTTGTCCATGTTCTAACACAAAATCGGTGGTCGCGTGTTGAAATCGAAAAAAAGCGCAACGGATTTGCGCTTGATCATCTTTCAGCGAAAAATACAAATGCCCAGAGCTGGGGCGCGACACATTAGACACTTCTCCAATCACTGAAACAGCGCCAAAATTTCCCGATAACAGGGCATTGGCTTCGCGATTCAGACGCGATACAGTGTAAGGAATATCTTTCATCATAATGCATGTAACTTACAAGAATAGACGTTGATTTGTAAAGAGAATGAGATGCGCAAACAAAATGGAATTGCAGCCATTGCAACCACGCTCATTGTGCTGGCTCTTGTGACGATTATTACGTTAACTACCGCGCATGTGATTGCAATCGATGAGCGTATTTATCGAAATGTGTTTAACACAGAGCAAGCAAAAAATGCGGCACATGCGGGCTTTGATTACGCATTGGGTTATTTGAATAAAAATCTTTATCTCAATGTCACCGATGGAAAAGTGTTTAACGCGACTTTGCCTAACAACGCCGCTTATAATGTTGTTTACACGTTCGTGACTGCAGGCACCGATACGGATTTAATTCAGATTAAATCAACTGGCACATCCGCGGATGGTGGCAGTACGCGCTTTGTGCAAGCACTGATTAAACCCTATTATTTGGCGCCGATTGTGGATTTGCCAGTGACCGCAGCGGGGGGTGTGACCGCTGATTCTACTGGCACTGTTGTCTACAATAATACGAACAATAACAATCTGGTGATGGGCGGTGTGTTAAATATGGTGACAGGTGCATCAACTAATGTGGGTGGCACGAAAACGACTTGGGGTAGCATAGTTGGCGGTGTTCCGGGCAATGGAGCCGACAAAGGGTTTATCGGAACTGATGTAACGCAAAATGTTTCGGCACTTTCCGGCATGTCCGCCACCGAATTGCAGAGTAAATATCTTGGACAACAGGTAACTGATTTCGTTAATTCTGCAAATTCAATTCGAACTTATACTGGTAATTTTGGTAACATCGTTTCTTTCAATCCGAATAGCATCGGCCCCGTGGTTTATGTAAATATGACAGGGACCCCATCGCCAACTCTCACGCTTTCTCTTCCCTCAGTGTCAGGATCACCCACAAATCCGGTGACTTTAATTATAAACTTTGCAAATACAGGTTCCGTCGTCATCAGCGGGTCGATGACGCCGACTACACCCAAATATTTTTATGGCAATATCATTACAAATGGAGCGTTACGTTTTAGTTACGCATTTCAAATAAATGGGTTTGTTTTTAGCTTGAAAGATACATGGTTGCAGAACTTTTTTTCCGATGGGTTAACAAGAGTGGAAGGAGGGGTCGTTGCCGGGACCAATGTGATCCTTGGCGTTACCAATGGTTACCCAACTCAGATTGGATACGATCAAACGAATTTGAAGAATAGCGTTCCTAGAAAATATGGAATTATTTCAGGCAGCTGGAAGGATTTTTAAAAGTAAATTCTATGGAAAAAAGCATGCGCAAACAAAATGGAATTGCAGCCATTGCAACCACGATCATTGTGTTGGCTCTTGTGACGATTATTACGTTAACTACCGCGCATGTGATTGCAACTGATGAACGTATTTATCGAAATGTGTTTAATACGGAGCAAGCGAAAAATGCAGCACATGCGGGCTTTGATTATGCATTGGGCTATTTGAATAGAAGACTTTATCTCAATGTCACCGACGGGAAAGTATTTAGTGCGACTTTGCCTAACAACGCCGCTTATAATGTTGTTTACACTTTCGTGACTGCAGGCACCGATACGGATTTAATTCAGATTAAATCAACTGGCACATCCGCGGATGGTGGCAGTACGCGCTTTGTGCAAGCGATCGTAAAGCCCTATTTGTTGGCGCCGATTGTTACGTTGCCAGTGACCGCAGTGGGGGGTGTGAGTTCCGCTCCTTCAGCTAGCACCGTGGTTGTTTTCAATAACGATGGCAACAGTAATCTCACGATGGGTGGCGTGTTGAATATGAGTAAGACGGCCTCAACCAATGTGAGTGGAGTGAAAACAACTTGGGGCTCAATCACTAACGGTGTTCCATCCAGTGGGGCAGGTAAGGGAGTTGTCGGAACTGATGTAACGCAAAATGTTTCTGCACTTTCTGGTATGTCCAGTGCTGATGTACAAACACAATACCTCGGACAGCAGGTAGCTTCTCTTGTGAATTTTGCAAATCTTAACCAGAATGTTGGTACCGGCTGGGGTATTTACCTGGGCGCAGGTGCAGTGACACCAGGGAATGTGATTCATTTTACTGCAACGGGTACTGGTAATTTTTCCGTCCTGCTAGGCATCCTTCCAGACATTGGTGTATCCAAGCCGGTGGCTCTTATGTACTCAAATCCAACCGGCAAACTTATAATATCCCGGGATGGCGCTGTGGTTCACTGGTATGGAAATATTATTGCAAATGGTGCGTTAGAACTTAGCGGTAACATAGAGATTCATGGCTCCGTTGTTGCAACGAATGGAGTAACACTAACCTCTACCACACCCGGTTATCCTATTGTGCATGGTGGGGTGATTTCTGGTGGTAATACGTCAATAAATTATGGTTCTATAGAGTACGACAAGAATGCCCTTCACAACAGTGCATTTAAACAATATGGTATTATTTCTGGCAGTTGGAAGGATTTTTAAAAGTGATTTCTATGCTCAATATTCTCGCGTTTGATACAGCAACACAAGCTTGCTCAGTGGCATTGCAAGCGGGCGATTCGACGTATTCGTATTTTGAAATCTCACCGCAAAAACACGCCGAAGTGATTTTGCCGATGATTCAATCCGTGTTGGCTGATGCCAAGTTAGACAGAGAAAAGTTGACTGCGATTGCTTTTGGTAATGGCCCCGGCAGTTTTATGGGAGTTCGATTAGCGACAGCAACGGCGCAAGGCTTAGCATTTGGTTTGCATATTCCTGTCATCGAGATTTCAACATTACAAGTACTCGCGCAAACTGCATTTGAAAAAACAGGTGCGCGTGCGATTGCGGCAGCATGGGATGCGAGAATGCATGAGTTGTATTGGAATTATTTTTTAGCGGATGAACATGAGATTATGCAACCGCAGAACAATGATCAAGTGACGGCGCCCTGCGCAATTGACATTACGCGCATCGATCAATTAGACTGCATGCTGGCTGGAAATGCTTGGGCGGTTTATAAAGATCAATTGCCAGCGGCATTTGCCAACAAACTTCAGTTAACTGATATTTACCCAGATGCAAGAGCGATGTTAACGATTGCCGTTTCAAACTATCTTGCCAATGCAGCTATTTTACCTGCAGCGGCCAAGCCTCATTATGTGCGACACCGTGTGGTGCAACACCACAACCACAGTTAATTTGATCGAATTATTTTTACAGCACCGTTATCAAATCATGAGATTTTTATGAGTACCAATTTAAAAAAACCATTGAGTATTTTAAGTTTAGTGGCCATCAATGTGATTGCCATCGATAGTTTGCGCACATTGCCGTTTAGTGCGATGTATGGTTTTTCCGCTGTATTTTATTATTTATTGGCAGCCCTTATTTTTTTCTTGCCGGTGTCGCTTGTCTCTGCCGAGCTTGCCACAGCATGGCCAGAAACTGGTGGTGTTTATGTGTGGACACGCGAAGCGTTTGGAAAAAAAATTGGGTTGCTGACGATTTGGTTGCAATGGTTTTACAACATTGTGTGGTATCCGACGATCATGTCGCTGATCGCAGTCACCATCGCTTATACTTTTAATCCCAGTTTGGAGCATGATAAGTGGTACATGCTTTCTGTCATGGTGATTGTTTTTTGGGGTGCCACCTGGGTGAATTGTTTGGGTATGCGCGCGGCGTCATGGCTCAGTGATTTGTCAGCGATTGCGGGCACATTGTTGCCGATGCTGTTTATTGTGGCGCTGGGTGTTGCGTGGGTGGTGATGGGAAAACCTTTGCAAATTACTTTTTCTGCCAAAACATTTTTTCCAGATTTAAGTAACGTGAATAATTTGGTGTTATTGATTGCGATTTTATATGGATTGGTGGGAATGGAAATGTCGGCGTCGCACGCACGCGAAGTGGTGAACCCGCAACGTGATTATCCCAAAGCGGTTTTTTATTCGATCATTGTGATTTTGGTGACATTGATTTTGGGATCGCTTGCGATTTCGATTGTCGTTCCCGTTAAAAATTTAAATGTGGTGTCTGGATTGCTGCAAGCATTCAGTGATTTTTTTGCGGCGTTTCACATGAGTTGGTTGATGCCGATTTTGGCGATTCTGATTGTGTTTGGTGCAATCGGGGGCGCTGCGGCGTGGATGCTTGGCCCAAGCAAAGGGATGTTGATGGCATGTCGTGACGGAAGTTTGCCCCAATCTTTGGGAAAAACCGGCGTTAATAACACGCCCACACGAATTTTAGTGGTGCAGGGGATTATTTTTACTTTGCTTTGCTCGGTATTTGTTTTTATGCCAACGGTGAGAAGCGGATTTTGGGTGTTGACCGATGTGACGTCGATTCTGGCGTTGTTGGTTTATATCATTATGTTTCCTGCGGCGATTGTGCTGCGATACAAATATCCCGAAAAACCGCGCCCCTATCGCATCCCCGGTGGAAAAATAGGATTGTGGATTACGTGTATGTTGGGTTTGATCACTTGCTTGTTTGCGGTTGCAATTGGCTTTGTGCCGCCATCACAAATTGCAGTGGGCAGCGTGTTTGTGTATGAGATGATTATTATCATCGGCGTTATCGCAGGATGTGTTGCACCATTTGTATTTATTCTGTTTAATAAGAAGATTGGAAAAAGGAGTGTTTTATGAAATCAAATAAATTATTGTATGTCATTATTGTGTTGCTGTTATTAATTGGCTTGGTGTGGTGGATGCATGACAAAACGCCAGAATCGGCGGCAGTGCCACCCATACAAAAAGTGATGGGCAAGCCTGTTGCGGCAGCTCCAATGGTTGATCAAAAAACTATTAATGAGTTGCAAAAACAAATGCAAACGCTTTCTAACGAAATGCATCAGGCGTTGACTACACAACAAGGGATGACGCAAAAAGCGATTACGCAATTGCAAGCTCAAATTCAAACGCAGATCACCAAGATGCAAGGTGAAATTCAGCAATTGCAAAATGAGATTCAAAAGAAATAACCCGCTTGCTTGCGCGCGCGGTTCTTATCTAATTCATACTGCTCGTGTCTAGGTCCATATTTCTGGGGCATAGACGCGACCGGTAGGGAACGATTAATCGTGTCCGCCCAATTTTTTATTACTAAACAAATACTCTTTTAATTCTTTATCTAGTTGCGGATCTTTTTTGCGTATCCATTCGAGTGTCATCGCTGCATGTTCTTTTTCTTCATCGCGATTGTGTGCAAGAATTTTTTTGAGTTCATGATCCACGCACGCATCCACGCGCTGATTGTACCAATCGATGGCCTCGAGCTCTTCCATGAGTGACTGTATCGCGCGATGCATATCCAGCGTTGCATCAGATAACTTTTCAATAGGTTCATGAAAGCCTTCGTGCGCCATGGGCTTCTCCTGGTGGTTAGTCAATGTCACAATTATATACCGCTCGCCAATGAAGATGCGATATTACCGTACTTCATCACTCGCGGTATATCCTGATTGAAACGCAAACGTGAAATGAATTCACGTTTGCTAGAACGAACAATTGGACATAGACACGAGCGGTAGCGAGTGAATCAATTCATGCAAAAAATCGTCGCAATCTTAGGCCCCACCGCCACTGGCAAAACCGATTTGGCACTGGCTATTGCCAAACAAATTCCTGCGGATATTATCAGCGTGGATTCTGCTATGGTGTATCGCGGAATGGATATTGGTACCGCCAAGCCAGACACTCGCGTGCTTCAACAAGCGCCGCATCGTCTCATTGATTTTTTAGATCCCGCCGTACCTTATTCAACAGGGCAATTTTGTGCCGATGCGTTGCGCGAGATTCGCGATATTATTTCTCATCATCGCACACCGTTACTCGTGGGCGGCACAATGCTTTATTTTCAAAAATTATTGTTTGGATTCGCCGCATTGCCAGAATCGGACGCAGTAATTCGTGCGCAATTATCGGCAGAAATGAAAGAGCAGGGATTGGCTGCTATGCACGATCGTTTGAAAAAAAGTGATCCTGTGGCTGCTCTCAAAATAAAACCGCAGGATCCGCAACGCATTCAGCGCGCCCTTGAAGTTTTTTTAACAACCGGAAAAAAAATTTCTGAATTACAAATGCAAAATCAATCAGGATTATTGGATGAATATGATGTCACGACGATTGCGCTCATTCCCGAGAATCGTGTCTGGCTGCATGATCGCATTGCTAAACGTTTTGATCAAATGCTTGCTGCAGGTTTTATTGATGAAGTGAAAAAATTACATGCGCGTTGCGATTTGAATGCGACAATGCCATCGATGCGTATTGTGGGATATCGCCAAGCATGGGAATATTTAGATGGAAAAACCAGTTTGCAAACCATGCGTGAAAAAGCAATTGCGGCAACGCGGCAATTGGCCAAGCGTCAGCTGACGTGGCTGCGGCGCTGGCCTAATTTGCAGGTGTTCGATCCTGAAAAAACAGAGGTGATATCGCAAGTGATGAAAAAAATTGTATGACCATCATGATTAATACGCGCGAACAGCAATTGGTTTTAAAAAATGATCGCGATATTGTTGCGCAATATCTTATTTCTACCGCAAAAAATGGCTTAGGTGAGAAAAAAAATAGTTTTCAAACGCCGCGCGGTTGGCATTGTGTGCGCGCCAAAATTGGCGCAAATATGCCGTTATTGTCAGTGTTTCAAGCCAGGCGCTGGACCGGTGAAATTTATTCGTCTGCATTGAGTGCGCAATTTCCTGATCGCGATTGGATACTCACGCGGATTTTATGGTTGAGTGGATTGGAAATTGGTAAGAATCGTTTGGGTGATGTCGATACTATGCAGCGATATATTTATATCCACGGCACCGCCGATGAGCACACTCTCGGTATTGCACATTCACACGGATGTATTCGAATGAGAAATCAGGATATCGTTGATCTGTTTAATCGCGTTATACTGGGAGAACGAATTTGGATTGGAGAAACGGATGCCATCTCAACACTCGTATGAAGACATTTTGAAATTTTGGTTTGGACGTGTTGAGCAAACGATCGTGCCGACCGAGCATCGCGCGCGCATTTGGTTTGGCGAAGACAAGGCGGTTGATGAAGAAATCAAATGGCGTTTCAAGTCTGATTTGGCAGCAGCTATTGCGGGAGAATTGGTGGAGTGGGAAGCAACACCGCGAGGCCAACTTGCGCTCATCATTATTCTTGATCAATTTTCTCGTCACATTTATCGCACATCAGAAAAAGCATTCGCACAAGATGCAAAAGCACTGAATGTTTGTCTGAATGGATTACGGCACGAATCAGATCATCACTTAAGTTTGATCGAGCGCGTTTTTTATTATTTTCCGTTGTTGCATTCTGAAAAACTAAATTATCAAGAACTGTCAATTCAGTCATACCGTACACTCGAAGATTTGGCATTTGCAGAGACCCGTGTTATCTTTGACAGCTTTTTAAAATTTGCGAATCACCATTTTTCGATCATACAAAAATTTGGCCGTTTTCCACAGCGCAACCAGTGGTTGCATCGTGAATCAACAGCGGCTGAAAAGATATTTATTCAAGAGATCGAAGTGCGTGATCGGGAATAATTTATGACAGAGTCTCTTAAAAAAGATCCCATTTATCGTGTGTTGTTTATTCAGAACGA
The DNA here is from genome assembly GCA_001801425.1 of Gammaproteobacteria bacterium RIFCSPHIGHO2_02_FULL_42_43. Classification (GTDB taxonomy): domain Bacteria; phylum Pseudomonadota; class Gammaproteobacteria; order Coxiellales; family Coxiellaceae; genus 2-02-FULL-42-43. Next base: position 168,114 of record MGXR01000013.1, on the reverse strand, counting down.
TAAACAATATGAACTGTATTCAAAATATTTAACAGAAGAAAGTTTGATGGGATTTATCGAAATTGAAGAATTGATTTTTAACGACACGAAGTCAGGTATTGTGGTTGATCCCACCGAGGAAAAATTGCGCGTTGAATTTAAAGATGTGAAACGCACGTATATTCCCATGCACGCGATTTTGCGCATCGATGAAGTATCGCAAGAAGGCGTTGCACGTATTCGCGATTGCAAAAAAGATGAGAAAGGCAACGTCAGTCATTTGCGATTTTCGGAGTGAATTGGATTAAGAGCAGCGAGCGTCTGTTGCAACTGCGGCGTTTCGAGACAAGCGTGTGAGACAAGGATGTCGAACACGAGCCTACAGGGATGTACTTGTAGCGTCTTGTCGAGAAATGCTGCAGTTGCGACAGAAAGCGAGCGTTTTTTATAAAATGAGTGATGATTTCTTATGCGTCGCGGATTATGGATAGATATTTCTGGATACACACTTACACAAGAAGACAAAGAAATTTTGCAACACCCCGCCGTTTCCGGCCTTATTTTATTTTCTAAAAATTACGAATCATTGGCACAACTTCAAGCACTCACAAAAGCAATTAAAGCAGCTGCGCCGCACGTGACAATCACAGTGGATCAAGAAGGTGGGCGTGTACAACGATTTCAACATGGTTTTACGAAATTACCCGCGATGCATTATTGGGGCGAGCGTTTTTTGGAATCGCGTGATTATGCAACGCAGGAATTTAAAAAAATATTATCGGTGATGATTGCGGAATTAAGCAGTGCCGGTGTGCAAAGCAGTTTAGTGCCGGTGTTGGATATAGATTATGGCCGCAACGCGGTGATTGGTGAACGCAGTTTTGGCCGCGATATTTCAACGATTGTCGCATTAGCAGATGTCATGATTGATTATTGTCATCAACATCATTTTCCTGTCACCGGAAAACATTTTCCAGGGCATGGTTGGGTTACTGCGGATTCTCATTTATCTCTGCCCGTGGATGAACGTTCGCTCGATGAAATTATGGCAAATGATCTGCAACCCTTTATTCAGCTGCATCACAAATTAGACGCGATTATGTTAGCGCATGTGGTGTACGCTGCCATCGATCCTTTGCCTGTTTGTTTTTCACGTTTTTGGATCCAGACGATATTGCGTGAGCAATTGCATTATCGCGGCATTGTGATGTGCGATGATTTAACTATGCAGGCGGTCGCGACTTACGGTGACTATACGGAGCGCGCAAATCGTGCGTTAGATGCGGGATGCGATGTGTTGTTGGTGTGTAATGCGAGAAGTGGTGTTATTTCAATATTAGATAACGTCAGTAGTTTCCGCCCTGAAGGTTGATTAACTTAAATTTTCAGTTTTATTTGCACACATCCTATGTGCTCACCCTTCGGGCTGACTCGCTACGCGAGTCATTCAAAAAATGCTATCCTGCATTTTTTGTGAGGTGAGATTGAAGGATAATTTGTTGAGAAAAGCGCAGTTGACACGCCAGTCAATGAGCATTTTCGAAACAAATTATCATTCAAGATCACCCAAAGATGAAAATTCTTTTGAAAGTGGGAGAAGCTGAGATAACGTGGATTTTTTTGTCACTGCACGCTAAGATGTAGTCATGCGCGCTTTTTTTCATGCTATTTATCACTTTATTCTGCAGAATGACTGGGCCTTGCATGCGCTTTTAATTTTGCTCATCATGATTATTTTTCATTTGGTTTTTCGCAAAACGCATCTGTTTTTATTGAGACGATTGGAAGCGGAGCGCCATGTGTGGCCGCTGTCGCTGATACAATCCATTCACTTACCTTGGCTGATTTTTTTCTGGTTTTTCGCGATCAGTTTTATTATTCCCGATATCATGCTGAACTTTCATATCGATTTCACTCAACTAAAACTAGATCCTTTGGTGAATACCGTTCGTTCGTTGTTTTTTATTGCCGCGTTGTATTGGTCACTGATGCGATTTATCACCAATATGGAAGAGCGGATTGCACCACGCTGGTCGAATATCTATGCGCGTGATAAGACCATGGTGCGTGCTGTGGCGCAATTATCGCGCGTGATACTAACTATATTGGTTACGCTAATTACATTGTCGACATTGCACTTTCCTATGGGGAGTTTGCTGGCGTTTGGTGGTTTCGGTGGTGTGGCAGCGGGTTTTGCTGCGAAAGACACGCTTGCTAATTTTTTAGGTGGCATGATGATTTTTTGGGACAGACCATTTTCCGTGGGTGATTGGATACGTTCGCCAGATCGTGATATTGAAGGCACGGTAGAACACATCGGCTGGCGACTCACGCGTATTCGCACATTTACCAAACGGCCGTTGTATGTGCCCAACGGAATTTTTTCTTCCATCTCTATCGAAAATCCTGCGCGTATGACGAATCGGCGCATCAACGTTGTGATTGGCGTGCGATATGATGATGTGAATGTGATAGATCCTATTGTGAAAGAAATGGATGAGATGCTGCGAAGTCATCCCGGGATTGATACGCGTCAAACTATCATGGTGCATTTTACAGAGTTTGCTGCGTCTTCGTTGAATATTAATGTGTATGCATTTACCAAAACGACCGACTGGGCGAAGTATCGTAGCGTGCAACAAGACGTGTTTTTAAAGTGTATTGCAATTATCTCTACGCATGGGGCAGAATGTGCGTTTCCTACTACGACGGTTTATTTGCAGGGGGACGCACATGTCAACGGATTTAATGTCACTGCCCAAAGCGATACGTAATGTGATGGCAAGAGCCACTTGCTTGCATTCAAAAGCTGCGATCGATGACGCATTGGATCGAATGGCAATTGGTATCAGCGCGCGTGTGTCTGAGGCAGCGCCGATTTTTTTGTGTGTCGTTGTCGGTGGTATTGTACCGCTCGGTAATTTGCTGCCGCGTTTGGATTTTCCATTAGAAGTTGATTACATTCATGCAACGCGTTATCAAGGAAAAACGCGCGGCAATGAATTGGTTTGGAAAGTGATTCCCAATTGCGATTTGAAAGATCGCATTGTGGTGGTGGTCGATGATATTTTAGATGGCGGCATTACGCTTGGTGAAATTGTAAAATTTTGTCAAGCGCAAGGCGCGCGCGATGTATTGACTGCGGTGCTGGTTGATAAACAAAACGCACGCTTGCCCGGCGGTTTAGAGTGCGCTGATTTTTCAGGCCTCAGTGTCGACAATCATTATGTGTTTGGATATGGATTGGATTACAAAGGCTATCTTCGGAACGCGCCAGGGATTTACATGGTTGCACCCGAGGATGAATGATGCGAGCTGAATTAGAAGAGTTATTTTTAGATAGACTTTTTTCAGATTTTCCAAAAGTGCATTTTCAAGATCCCGCTACTCAAATTGTTTGGGACGATGTCGCTAGGAAATGGATCAACACAGTTACTGATGCGGAATGGGATGAAGCAGAGTATCGATTAGCTGATCAACCTCTAAATACCAAATTATCTTGTTATCACCATACAGAAGGGCTGCCCTACGCCGCCGTTTTGTATAAAGATATTCACATTATTCATCTTGATAGTAACAACTATTGGATATCGCATGAGTTTCTTTCTGCAAATAAAAACATAAATGATTTGACTCGTGATGCTTTGACAGAGTGGGTTAATTCGCTCCCGCGAGAGATGTCTCAAAAATCTGATGGTGTGAAACATCGCCTCAGAGTGAAATATTATGATTCTGTACTAAGGCATTCTTTTTTGAAAATAGTGATTGAAGGAAAACCAAGTATTATTGCGTTGTCTGGGCCTGGATGGATTGCAGGGTTTGGCACGGGTGGTTCGGTGAAGATTGGGATCACTCGAGATGGGTGCGCGATTGCTGTTAAAAAGGCGCATCAGCATTTTTCAGATTGGCACTCCCATCATGCTGCTATTAATGAAGAAAATATGCTGAAAAAAGTGGGGTTATGGAAAGGTGCTGCGACGCATCGCATTGTTATGCCAGCCTACACCAAAACACTGGAAGCATACATGAAAAATTTCTTTCTCATCATTAATAGAAAAATAGAAAGAAATGAAAAAATATTATTACCCCACTTTACGCTTGCGTTTGATTTGATTATCTCTGCGATTGCAGCGTTATTAAATCTATATCAAACCTATCGCGTGATTCATTGTGATTTTAAAGAAAATAATGTGATGTTGAATGATCAACATGAATGTGTCATTGTGGATTATGAATTGTCTTGCGTGTTGCCAGAAGGTGAGGAAACGATACGGCGTAATTGCTTGCACGATGAAGACAACCTTTGCGCACACACAGCACCTGAAATTAAAGAAACACGTTATGTTCGAGGAACCGGCCTGTATTCACATAAAGTGGATGTTTATTCAGCGGGGAGTATGCTATCTCGATATGCACGTTGTTTTGCTAACGAAGGGATTGAGTTTTGTGGATGCGCTGAAAAAATTGATCTCTTAAAGCAGTTTCGATTCTACATGTTCATTTTTGGATTGTTCATGACATTGAAGAATCCAGATCAACGTTTGGGGTTGATATTTGTTCTATCTTTTTTGCAAATGGCGTTAGATGAGCTGCGCTATGGGCTTTCAGACATCGATTTAGAAACTCGAGAAAATTTCTATGCGCTTAGAAATGTTATTTTGAAATACGAGGATATTTATCATCATTGTGTTATCAGCAGGGACATGGATAGAACCAGTGCGCGTTTTATCAGCTTGTTTATGGATCTTCTGGCTAAAAAAGAAGAGCGAAAAACGAAAGGTGATGATCAGTTTGCAGCGATGTTTTCGTTGCCATCGCCATTGTAAATAGTTTCTCTCATTACTTCACACGTTTTTTGCATCACTTGCACATTGTGAATTGACGCGAGTTGATTAAAAAGCGGCGATGCTTGTTTCAATAAATAATGCAGATACGCGCGCGAATGATGCTGACAAGTATGACATTGGCAATTCACCAAAATGGGATTTTGATCCGTTGCATATTTTGCTTTTTTAATTAAAATTTGGCCCTTTTCTTCGCCGCAGTCATCAAATTCTACCCAATTATTTTTTGGCACCGCAAAGCCGTGATACAACGATCCGTGTCGTGCATTGCGCGTGGGTGCGACACAATCAAAAATATCCACTCCTTGTGCGACAACGTCGATTAAATCTCTTGGATGCAATCCAACGCCCATGCTGTAGCGAATTTTATGATCCGGCAAAAAAGGATGAATCCAATTTAAAATGTCCATTGTTTTTGGCATGTTAAATCCAACGGATTCACCGCCAATCGCAATGCCGTCGACATTGGCATTGACAATAAACTCAGCGCTTTTTTCACGAAGTTTTTGATACGTTCCACCTTGAATAATGCCAAAAAGTGCTTGTTTTAAGCCATAAACAGAATCAGTATTTTTTTGATGTGTTTCGATGGATGTGAATAGCCAGCGATGTGTGCGTTCCATGATTTTTTCGGCTTCCTCTTCAGAAACATCATCCGGCGTGCATTGATCAAACGCCATGATAATATCAGCACCCATTATTTTTTGCGCTTCGATTGAGGTGACTGCATTCAGATGAATTAATTTTCCTGAGATAGGATGTTTGAATCGCGCACCGTTTTCGTCGATCTTACAAAGATCCGATGCGTTGGAAAGACTAAATACTTGAAAGCCGCCGCTGTCGGTTAGCATCGGTTTTTCCCAGCCCATCATACGATGCATGCCGCCGATCGCTTGAATGGTTTCCATTCCCGGTGAGCAGAGCATGTGATACGTATTGCCGCCCAAAATAATTTGGCTTTGCGTGTCGTGCAAATCTTGCGGCGTCATCAAATTCACAAACGCGCGCGTGCCGACCGGCATAAATGCGGGTGTGATTACGGTGCCGTGCGGCGTTGTGATCTTCATAACGCGGGCCCGCGTGTGCGGATGTTGATGAAGTAGGGTGGCCGAATTTAAGAAAATATTCATATTTCAGGTGTATCGTATTGGGCATGAAAGAACAAAGAGTAGCACAAATACCAATCGAGCTGCACTGTCACTACGCGAGAATTCAGGCATTTTTGGATGAACCCGATATGGAGCAATTGCAAAAAGAATTGCTGGAGGGGGTTTGCCATTTGTCACGATATTTTGTAGCTGAATTAGAAAAAAATCATCCGACAGGATTTGGCGTTGAGGAGTTGATTGACTATTTTGATGAAGCTATTTCACGTTTTAAATTTATTGTGCCAATAAATTCGGCATTAGACTATATTCTTTATTTTCATGAAAAAATAATTTCTTTGATTTCAACTGGAAAAATCATTGTTGATATTCAAATAGATACATCACGAACAGCAAATTTTTTAGCTCGATTTGCAAACAAAATAAATCCCAGTCAAACTGAATATCGTTTTCAAAAATCTGTGATTAACGACAGAGATATTATTTCAATTTTAATCGGCACGTTTTTAGAAAACAGCAAATATTTTTTGGCAGCACAAACCATTTGTCGTGCGCATCAGGAACATATGCAATCTCTGCATTCAAATGAACCGATGCGTTGGCGTTTTTTTGTGGATGATTATTTTGGAAATGACACTAGAGTCAGTCATTCAGATGAGCAATTTTATTTAACATTAAAGACGATATTGGAATCCAATGTTAACACACAACAAAAAATTTCATCGATTGCTCAATGTATTTCTCGTTATAAAGATTATATTTGTTATCAGAAATTCCACGACATTTTGAAATGCTATCAGTTTTACGAACCCTTAAGCTCATTGAGACGATAATGGCATTATGAAAAATATCATCAGAAAATGATTGATGCACTCGCTACCGCTCGTGTCTATGTCCTGATTTATTTGCACTCGCTACCGCTCGTGTCTAGGTACAATGAATTTTTTATCGCTCGTGTCTAGGTCCAAACAAAAACATCGGACATAGACACGAGCGGTAGCGAGTGAAAGAAATACAAAAACATCGGACATAGACACGAGCGGTAGCGAGTGCATATTACGATAACGCATCCATCATCGCTCGCAAAAATCTCGCGGCTTCGCCGCCCGTGATCGCGCGATGATCGATGGTGATGGATAGTGGAATTTGTTGATGCTGTATTCTGCCGATGCCAACAATTGCAACCGTTGGCGGCAAAATAATCGGATTGGCATATTTTCCAGCGATCGATCCGAAATTGGATAACACAATCGTCGCACCATGCAAATCATTTTGCGCCAATGATTTTGTTTGCGCTTGTTGTTTGTAGCGATCGACTGCTGTGCGAATTTCTAGATCCGATAACGCAGCGACGTTTTTAATGACCGGCACATACAATCCATGCGGCATATCAACGGCCATTCCTAAATTAATTTCTGAAAATTTTTTGACACTCATGTTGTTGCCATTAAAGTGTGCGTTCAACGCCGGCTCTATTTTGCAAGCGTTGATGATGGCGCGAATGATGCGAACCGTGATATCTTGTTTTTCGACCCACTTGGAAATATCCGCGTCATCAATGAGCGTGACAGGAACAATATCGCGATGAGATTGTTGCATGCTGATGACCATCGCACGCTTTATCCCAGATAATTTTTCGTATCCCTCAGAAAGATTTTCTGCGGCACCTGCATTTAATTTTCGTGCGCGTGCACGCATTGCAGGTGTTTCCGTAGATTCTCTTTCGCTAAAGTGAATATCGTTGGTGAGCGTTTGATTTGATTGCTCGATTTTTCCAACAACAGTGCCTGTATCTTTTTTTTCTTCGGCGGCACCTTCACCTTCGAAACCAATCAACGGTTTTCCGGTTTCTATCGTGTCGTTAGCGTTGCCAAATAATTTTTCAATTTTTCCGTCGAAGGGTGCGGGCACATCAACCAACGCTTTCGCTGTTTCCATAGAAACTAAAGGTTGATCTTTTTTAACGGCGTCACCAGCTTTGATATACCATTCGCGAATAATTGCATCGGGCAAGCCTTCGCCGAGATCGGGGAGTTTGAAGATTTTCATTGTGTATCTCGCACCGTATTAATAATCCGTTCTATACTCGGCATATAATATTTTTCCAATTGCGCGTAAGGCATGACCGTATCATAACCCGTAACGCGTTGTATTGGGGCTTTTAGTAAATCAAAACCAAATTCAGCGAGATTTGCCGCAATATCAGCACTCACACTGCAGGCACGCGGTGCTTCTTGAATGATGACGACGTGGCCTGTTTTTTCAACAGACGTTAAAATGGTATTCATATCGAGTGGCGATACAGTTGCAACATCAATAATTTCACAAGAAATTCCGTCGTTTTCCAATTGTTGCGCCGCTTCCATTGTTTCTTTCAACATAGCGCCCCAAGAAATCAGTGTGACATCGTTACCTGATTTGACGATGAAGCAGCGATCAAGCGGCAACGCTTTCCCATCATCTGCGACCTCTTGTTTGATCAATCGATAAATTCGTTTGGGTTCTAAAAATAAAACAGGATCTGGATTGCGAATACTGGCCAATAATAATCCGTAAGCTTTAGCAGGCGATGAGGGGATTACCACGCGAATGCCGGGAATATGCGCGAATAATGCTTCCATGCTTTCGGAATGATGCTCGGGTGCGTGAATGCCGCCGCCATAAGGCGCGCGATATACGATGGGGCAATGAATGCGCCCGCGCGTGCGATTGCGCATGCGTGCAGCATGCGAGAGTATTTGATCGAGTCCAGAATAAATAAATCCCATGAATTGAAATTCAGCGACGGGTTTTAAACCTTGCGATGCCATGCCAATGGCCATACCCGCAATCATGCTTTCAGCAAGTGGTGTATCGAGCACGCGATCGCTTCCAAATTTTTCGAGCAAGCCCACGGTCGCGCGAAAAACTCCACCGTTTTTAGCGATGTCTTCACCAAACACAATGACGTCATGATCATGCGCCATCTCATAAGCGAGCGCTTGATTAACCGCTTCAACTAAAGTAATTGCGCTCATAATAACTCGTTATATTGATCAATATCCGCATTCGGCAATTGCTCAAATAAATAATCAAACATGGAGGTAGGTTTTTGTTTGTCGCGAGCAAAATAATCTTGAAATGCTTTTTCAACGATGATTTTGCATTCATGTTGTAATGCTGCTTCTTTGTCGCGATTCCACAATTGTTTTGATTCCAAATAAAATCCCAATCGCGCAATGGGTTCTTTTTTCCACGCTGCTTTTTTTTCTTCAGCGTCTGAGTAACGCGATGCATCATCGACGGTGGTGTGATCAGCCAATCGATATGACAATGCTTCAATGACAGTGGCTTTGTGATTGTCGCGCGCTTGAGTCAATGCATTTTTCATCGCATCAAATACGGCAATTACATCATTGCCATCCACTTGCAAACAATCAAGACCGGCTGCAATTGCTTTTTGCGCGAGTGTTTGCGACGCCGTTTGTTTTTCGCGCGGCACAGAAATCGCCCATTGATTATTATCAATGACGAATACAACAGGCAGTTGCCAAGCGCCCGCTAAATTCATGGCTTCGTAAAAATCGCCTTTCGATGTTCCGCCATCACCCACGCTCGTCACCACTGCTTTTTTTTCGTGACGATAGTTGATAGCGTAGGCAACACCCGTTGCATGTAAACATTGTCCTGCGATGGGAATGCAAATGGGAAAATCGTGATTGTTGGGATTGGATAAATTGCCGCGCTCATCGCCGGCCCAATACGCCAAAATATCTGTCAATGCATACGCGCGTTGAATGAGTGTGCCGTGATCGCGATAAAAAGAGCACAAAACATCTTCTTTTGCCATTGCTAATCCAATAGCGACAAACAAGGCTTCTTGTCCTTGCGATGAGGGAAATGTGCCGATTTTTCCGGTGCGATGCAGATTCACCATTTGCGTGTCGAACACGCGCAAGAGTGTCATGCGTTTATAAACATCCAATAAAAAATTCGGTGTTGCGAATGCGGGAAATGGCTGCACGGATTCGTGCTGCTCATTTAAATATTGTAAATAGGAAATTTGAAAAGTGGCGATGGTTTTCAATGACGTCATACCATTCCTAATTTTTCAAACGCGATCATTTCGGCGACTTCTACCGTGGTTTGATGTGTTTTTGCGGCACGTTCCAATAAATTGAGCGTGACTTCATAGATATGTTGAATTTTTTCATGTGCTTTTGCAATGTCTTGATGTGCGTAAGTGCTAGCTGCGTAAATTAATCCACCCGCGTTAATTAAAAAATCAGGTAAATACAAAATACCACGATCTCGCATGATGTGTGCATTGCTGTGATGCGCCAATTGATTATTCGCAGCACCTGCAATAATTTTTGCTTTGCAATGCTGAATCATGTCAAGAGAAATTGTCCCACCCATCGCACACGGCGAAAAAATATCGCAGGGCAGAGATTCAATTTGATCGGGATTCACCGTCTTCACATCCAGCATTTTTACCGCGTGTTTTAATGATTCTGCGTTAGTGTCGAATACCGTGACATGCGCGCCATCTTCCACTAAATATTTTGCTAAATTAAAACCAACACGACCGACACCTTGAATTGCCGCGCGCATACCTTCGCAATTATCGCGTTGATAATGAAATTTTACTGCCGCACGAATAGCAAAGAAAACGCCCTTGGCTGTGAAAGGAGATGGATCATCATCAATGCGGCCAGGACCTTTGGCGCCAACGACGAAAGCCGTGCGCTCAAAAATAGTGGTCATGTCATCGAGCGTTGTACCCACATCCACTGCGGTGATGTAACGGCCATTCAATGATTGTATAAAATCGCCAAATGCTCGAAAGATTGCTTTTCTGTCGGTGAGATGACGCGGTTTGATGATCACCGCTTTGGCACCACCATGCGCTACACCGCACGCGGCAGCTTTGAGTGTCATTCCATATGCCAATCTGAGTGCATCTTCGAGCGCCAGTTCAGGACGATCGTATTCATAAAAACGGCAACCACCCAGTGCTGGGCCAAGCTTGGTGTTGTGAATCGCGATGATGGCGTGCAATCCGGACGCGTTATCCATTCGAGTGTCGATGTCGCCAAAACCGAGCGCGCGTGCGTAACGCAATAATGTTTTATAACTGGGAATGCGGAGTTTTTTCAGTAATTCCATGAAAGATGAGCCCTTTTTGTCCGACAAGATGGGCTTTGCGAAGTGCGCAGCCCATGAATGAAGGATAGGGTATAATATCAAGATCCAAGATCCAAGAAAAATATATAGGGTGTTGTGATGCCTGAGCAAAAGCGGGAGAAGCTGATGCCTGAATGGACGTTGTCCTTTGTGATCGCGCATCGGGGTGCGCCACAGTTGGCACCAGAAAATACCATTGCTGCTTTAAAAGCGGCAGCGGTTGCGGGTGCTGCTTCTGTGGAATGCGATGTGCAATTGACCCGCGATCATGCACTCGTGATTTTGCATGACGAAACACTGGATCGCACGACGAAATTAAAAGGCCTGCTTTCGCAAACAACATTACAAGAAATTAAAGAGAAAGATGCCAGTGTGCCGACACTCGACGAATGGCTGCGTGTTGCCGCTTTGTTATCATTATCATTGAATTTAGAATTGAAAACACAATCCAACAAACAAGCAGTCATTCTTGCGAATGGATTGATTGCAGCGCTTGCGTTGCATTGGCCTACTGATTTTCCGAACCCCGTGATTTCGAGCACAAGTTTATATGTATTGACAGAAGTTAAAAAATGTAATGCTGCATTACCGATTGCTTGGATTGTCGAGAAAAAATTGTCTGAGAGAAAATTACATGAGTTAAAAAAATTGGGGGTGATATCGGTGCATCAACCTTATCAGTTGATGAATGATGCGTATATTCAGCAATGTCACGCTGCGGGTTTGCGTGTATTAACTTACACAGTTAATCAAAAAGAAGAAGCAGAAAAGTTACAAAAAATGGGTATCGACGGTATTTTTACCGACAATATGCAACTGTGCGGGAATTAATGGCGCATTATTTTTTCATCGGAATATTTTCTTGTTTGAGTATCTTTTCGATTGCGGGCAGTGAATTCTGAGCGGCAATTTCACCTTCCAAAAATGCTTTGTGTTTTTGCGCAATATCGAAAGTACCGGTGTTGCCAACTGCAGGACGAATAATGATATCGGCACCACGCTCCGACAATCGCGATAATTGCAGCCAAGAAATATGGAAAGCGCGATCATAAATACCGAACGCCGTCCATGGCATGTGCGGCGACAATTGTTGAGAAATATTGACTGCAATAATGACTTTGGGATGATAACTTTTTGCAACGTCAACAGGGATGGGATCGGTCATGCCGCCATCGACTAGCATTTTTCCATACAATGTTGCGGGTTGCACAGCGCCGGGCATGGCGGCGGATGCTTCTGCCGCAGGCGCGATAGGACCGCTTGAGATCGTCTGCATTTTTCCGGTTTTAAGATCAGTCGTGACAATCACGAGCGGAATTTTCAGCTGATTAAACCAACGTGCGCGCATATGGTCCAGCAAAAATTTTTGGTAATGATAACCTTGTATAGGGCCGCGAAGACTTGGCACATTGGCAATGTCAGCGATATCCCAAAAATGCGCGGACAACATAATATCTGCCGCAGTGTTGGCGTTACCGCTATCAGCAAAAAGTGCGCCATAGAAACCGCCCACACTACTGCCCACGATCAAGTCGATGGGCACGCCTGCTTTTTGCAGCACATGCATGACTCCCGCATGCGCATAGCCGCGCGCGCCGCCGGCCCCCAAGACCAGGGCCACTCGCGGGGGATTTTTCAGCGTAAGTGGCGGGGGTTGTTGCGCGGGAATAACAATATTAGGGTGAAGGCCTGCGCACGCAGCCAAGAGCAGCACGGAAGCGATGAGCGTGAATTTCAAATATTGCTTGAGCATGAGCATAGCCTTATCAAATCGAATCATACTAGAATAGTAAGACTTATTTGAAAAGTGGGAATTCACATGTCGACCTCCAATCCGTTGTTATTGTCCATTGCCGCTTGGTTTCGGCGTAATTTTTCTGATCCTGCGGCGGTGGGGCTTTTTTTCACGGTTGTTTTCATTTTTCTATTTTTAGAATTTTTTGGGAATTTTTTTCTACCCGTGATTATCAGCATCGTGCTTGCGTATTTGCTGTTGTCTGTTGTGCGGATATTGGATCACTGGCACGTCCCGCATTTTTTATCCGTGTTGCTCGTGTTTTTAGTTTTCATTGGTCTTGTGATTTTTGGACTAGTGGGAATTTTGCCCGTGATTGTGCGAGAGTTGCAAAATTTAGCGGTGGAATTTCCAAAAGCATTTACGCAAGGGCATCAGTGGATTTCTGATTTGGTAGAGCGATATCCCGCGATTTTTTCCGATGCGCATTTTCAACAAGCGCTCACGTTTTTGCAAAATCAATTTTCGCATTTGGGGCAATTTTTATTGCGACACCTGTGGGGATTAATTCCGAATATTGTGACCGCGGTACTTTATTTTATTTTAGTGCCCATTTTACTTTTTTTCTTTTTGAAAGACAGCGCGGTTATTGCAACATGGTTTTCGCAATATTTGCCGAAAAATCGCAGTCTCGTGACAAAAGTATGGCAATCAGTGAATCATAAAATTGGTTGTTATGTGCGTGGTCGCGTGATTGAGATGGTAGTGGTCGGCGCGGTTTCCGTTGGTCTTTTTGCAGTGCTTGATTTGGAATATGCCGTGTTGCTCGGCTCATTGGTTGGATTGTCGGTGATTATTCCATATGTGGGTGCGGTGGCAGTGACGATTCCGGTCGTTGTGATTGCGTTGTTGCAGTGGGGTGTGTCCGCGCATTTCTTTTATTTGTTGGTTGCCTATGCAGTGATTGTGGTACTGGATGCGAATGTGTTGGTACCGTGGCTTTTTTCCGAAGCGATGGATTTGCATCCCGTGGTGATTATTTTATCGGTGTTAATTTTTGGCGGCATCTGGGGATTCTGGGGAATATTTTTTGCGATTCCACTCGCAACCGTGATGGATGCGGTGTTGCGCGCATGGCCGGATAATAAATAAACAACCGGACTTCAATTCGCATTTTGAAGTCCGGGGGTATATTTCTCCACCACAGGTTGCTGTTAACCACTCAACAAAACTAAAAATCCCTCGCAAAGCGAAAGATCAATTTTACTAAGCGTTAGTTATAATTGTTGTTAATGGCTGTCTTACCTCGCCGCTTTCTTCCAGATCATTATGATGAGCATTGTCGTCGGTAACAGATTGCTGCTGTGTATTGTTGACAAGAGCATATAGATTGTCAGTTTTATACGCTATAACTGCAGAGTATACCTGTAGCAATCCCGCAACAGCAAACACTCCACCCGCACCATACCACAGCCACGCAGCTTTGTAATTAGGGTCTTTTGAGTTCCTTAGATACCATCCGTAATAAAAATCTATACCACTCGCTATAAAATAGCACACCGCCGCGCATGCAGCACATTTCGCTTCTCTTGACATCTTTATAACCCTCTGCTTCTATAAAAAATTAACATTCCCGAATTCTTGAAGTGATCGTGTTATCAATATTTAATTTATCGATCAAACAAAAATTCAGAGCTTAGGCTACTACATCAGTAGTTACAAAAAAAGCACATGGCTGCATTTAATAATGCATTAAGCATGGTGAATACGTTCGATAAGTACATTTCTCTGCGCGCTACAAGGAGCCGCGCGTATATAGCAAGGAGCCGCGCGCGAAAGCCGAGCGGGATTTGCAAAGCAAATTATATAGCAAGGAGCCGCGCGCGAAAGCCGAGCGGGATTTGCGAAGCAAATCATTTTTATTTACACAACAAGTGCATAAATGAGCAAAGAAGCACGCGCGAAGCGTAGCGGAGCAAGTGCGTCGTTATCCACAAAACTCATCCGGAATATCCGCATTCGAATGCACATGCTGCACGTCATCCAAATCTTCCAGCATATCGGATAATTTTATCATTTGCTTCGCAAGTTCTTCGTTATTTAACGCGCATTGCGTTGCCGCAATCATGGTGACTTCGGATTTTACGGGAGTTAATTGTGCTGCGATGAGTGCATTTTTAACGGTTTCAAAATTTTCAGGTGACGTCATAATTTCTGTCACGCCATCATCGTGTGTGATGATATCGTTGGCACCTGCATCAATCGCAATTTCTGCCATTTTTTCTTCTGATTGATTTTTTTCAAATTGAATTACGCCAGACTTTGTAAACAAATAAGCAACCGATCCAGTCGCGCCTAAATTTCCACCGCATTTTGTGAACGCATGACGCACATCAGATGCCGTGCGATTTTTATTATCCGTCAAGCATTCCACCATTACCGCAACGCCACCTGGCCCATAACCTTCGTACACAATTTCCATCATTTGTGCATCATCTTCGCCGCCAGCGCCGCGTTTAATTGCGCGATTGATGGTGTCGCGTGTCATATTTTCAGCGAGCGCTTTTTGTATTGCCAAACGTAAACGGGGATTGCTCGATTCTTCAGCACCGCCCATGCGTGCAGCTGTTGTGATTTCACGAATTAATTTCGTGAATATTTTTCCGCGCTTAGCGTCTTGCGCGCCTTTGCGGTGTTGAATATTTTTCCACTTGCTATGTCCTGCCATTGGTATCGCCCCATGTCTACTATCGCCGACCGCATCCTGAACGCGGGTTGTAACAAGGAAGTTGTATTTGCGTCGTAGGGTAATGATCAGATCGAGTTGGTGCTTTAGATGATAATTTCCAGAAAATTGCGTTGCGTAATTCTTGGATTCTCTGGATTGGAATCCAGTGTCGTTTGTCTTCAAGTGCATGGTATGGAGCACCTGTCAACTTTCGCATCGCATCTGTTTGCGACAGATAGTCTTGATAAGATCGGCGCAGCCAACTTTTTTCGCCATTGTCATAGAGGTCAAGCAATGCGCAGAGGCTAGGAAGCAATGCAATTGCTGCAACGCTGAACAATGGTAGACCTATGGCGAGGGGAGAGCGGGTGGGGATGATCTTCATCGTGATCATGAAACTAACAATGCAACAAGGCAGTGTTAGTGCTATCAGTAACCACGCTAAGATGTGGATAAAATAAAAATAACATCGCCCAAGGCGAAATTTCCACGCATTATTTTTTTTATAGGCCTCTATCGTTTCTGTTAATCGCTCCAGATTTAATTTGAGTAAATCCTGAGTTGGGTTAATCTGCATAAATTCATGGGATAAATTGTGTGATGTATTGTAACTACCCTTACAAGGGTGAAACAAAGCCTTGGGATAAGGAGAAGAATCACCAACAATGTGCCAACGTTCATGCAACATTAGGAAAAAATCCCATTGCTTTTCAAATTTGCAGATGTTTGGGATGTCGGAAGTGTTATCAACACAAAATTTCGTAAGCTGATTCACCAAGCGCAATTCGCGTTGACTGCAAATTTCTAAAAAAGAAATAATGTGTGACCACACGTCTAGAACAAGTGTGTGCGACGCATTGGATTGCGCGACGACTCCGGTATGGATGGTAATAGGTTCTGATCGTGACATATCGAATATCATCATGTTCGCTTGAGCCCGAAGATCTTAAAAGCTTTTACAAAAAATTTTCTTCGTTGCGTTTCGTAAATACTTCCACGCCGCTTTCAGTAACGCCGAGCGTGTGTTCCCATTGCGCTGATAGACTATGATCTTTTGTGATGACTGTCCAGCCATCTTTTTTATTTAATTTCACATCACGCTTTCCGGCATTAATCATAGGCTCAATCGTGAAGGTCATGCCTGCTTTAATTTCCAAACCGGTGTTGGGTTTTCCATAATGCAATACTTGTGGATCTTCATGAAAAATTTTTCCAATGCCGTGCCCACAATATTCTCGCACGACAGAATAGCGATTTTTTTCCGCATATTCCTGTATCACATAACCAATGTCGCCTAATTTAACACCGGGTTTAACGAGACGAATGGCTAAATACAAACATTCTTGTGTGATATCGATTAAACGTTTTGCAAATGGCGCAACATCACCGACTAAAAACATTTTACTGGTGTCGCCGTGATAACCGTCTTTAATTACCGTTACATCAATGTTGATAATATCGCCGCTTTTCAGCGGTTTTTCGTTGGGAATGCCGTGGCACACGACGTGATTGACGGAAGTGCAGATCGATTTAGGGAAACCGTGATAATTGAGCGGAGCGGGGATGGCGTGTTGCACGTTGACAATGTAATCATGACATCGGCGATCGAGTTCATTTGTGGTGACGCCGGGTTGAACATAGGGTCCAATCATATCTAACACGTCGGCAGCCAATCGTCCGGCGACACGCATCTTTTCAAATTCATCTGTCGATTTTAAAGTAATCATAGAGTTCAGGTTGTTGATTCGTTGTTTCTATGGTATAAAGCGTGGCTGAAATAAGCAAATACTCACATCTTCCTGGTACGCTGTTTTGGGTGTTTTTCGACAGAAAAATTAAAACGGCGGGGAAGATGGTCGAACAACCCTGGAGAAACATATGACGATTTCTATTTCTATGCGCGATTTATTGGAAGCGGGTGTGCATTTCGGCCATCAGAAACGCTTCTGGAACCCCAAAATGGCGCCCTTTATTTTCAGTGAACGTGAAAAAACACACATCATTAATCTTGAAGAAACGCTGCCTAAGTTTCGCGGATTACTCGATGCTATTCATCAGATCACGAGCAAGCGCGGTAAAGTGATGTTTGTCGGCACCAAACATGCGGCAACTGATATCGTGAAAGAAGAAGGTATTCGTTGCGGCATGCCTTATGTAAATCGCCGTTGGTTGGGCGGCATGTTGACGAATTACAAAACCATTCGCCAATCCATCAAGCGCTTAAAAGATTTGGAAGCCATGTTGGAAAATACAAAATTACTGGCGTTAAAAACAAAAAAAGAAGTGCTGATGATTCAACGCGAAAAAGATAAACTCGCGGTGAATTTGGATGGCATTAAAAACATGGGCGGCTTGCCGGACATGTTATTTGTCATCGACGTGAAGCGCGAAAAAATTGCTATTTCAGAAGCGCAACGACTGGGTATTCCCGTTGCAGCAATTGTCGATACCAACGCAAGTCCAGACGGCATTGATTATGTGGTGCCAGGTAACGATGACGCAATACGCGCCATCCGTTTTTACTGCAAAACGATAGCCGATGTTATTATCGAATCGCGCCGTTCAATTTTGGAAGAAGACGCAGCAAAAGAAAAAGAACGCGCAGAAAGAGCGAAGGCGAAAGCAAAACCAAAAGCGCCGCTGCCTGAAATCAAAAAAGTGAAAAAAGAAATTAAAGAATCTGATGTGTCAGCGGAAATGCTGGAAACTGAAGTGGTAGTGGTTGAAATGGAAGCTCAAGTTGAAACGGTAGCCGAAGTGGAAGCATCACCCGCAGAAAAACCAGCGAAAAAATCCACCGCAAAAAAAGCGAAGCAAAACGAACACAGCGAGAAGTAACCCATGACAGACATTACCGCATCCATGGTAAAAGAATTACGTGAGCTTACTGGCGCAGGGATGATGGAATGCAAAAAAGCGTTAACCGAAGCAAAAGGGGATATTCAACTCGCGATCGACAACATGCGCAAAAGCGGCCAAGCAAAAGCGGCTAAGCGTGCGGGCAGAATTGCAGCCGAAGGCGTCATTATTATTTCGACAAGTCGTGATAGCAAAGTGGCTTCCATGTGCGAAGTCAATTGCGAAACGGATTTTGTAGCGCGAGACAACAGTTTCAGATCATTTGCCGAGTTAGTATCAAACACGAGCTTGTCGTTGCAAACTAATGATGTGACTGAAGTTATGTCGCAATCTGTGACGCACGACAATGGCGCGACTTGCGAAATCGTTCGTGAAACCTTGGTTTCAAAAATTGGCGAAAATATTCAATTACGTCGCGTAGTAACGCTCACTTCGACGGGCTGTGTTGGTTATTATCTTCATGGTGATCGCATTGGTGTATTGGTCGCACTCGATAAAAATGATGCGGTCTTAGCAAAAGATATCGCAATGCATATCGCTGCTACCCGTCCGATCGCGATTGACACAAATCAATTGTCAGAATCAGTCGTTGCAAAAGAACGCGAAATTATCACGGCGCAAGCGCAAACTTCTGGAAAACCTGCGAACATCATTGAGAAAATGGTGGAAGGTCGCCTGCAGAAATTCGCACAAGAGGTGTGCTTGGTGTATCAGCCATTTGTCAAAAATCCTGAGCAGACTGTGCAATCATTATTGCAAGCAGCCAAAGCCAAAGTGCTGGCATTTGAGCGATTTGAAGTGGGTGAAGGAATAGATAAACCAACAACAAATTTTGCAGATGAAGTCAGTGCGGTTATTAAAGGGGATGCATAAATATACCGCTCGCCAATGAAGCGGAACGAATATAGGGAGTTTTTATGTCGCTTGGAAAAAAAGCTGCTTTTCGCCGCGTGTTATTAAAGATGAGCGGCGAAGCGTTAATGGGCGGGAGCGAAAAAGCCATTTCGCCGCAGACGCTGGTTCGCATTGCCAAAGAAATTCAAGAAGTGCAAAAACTCGGCGTGCAAGTGGCAATCGTAATTGGCGGCGGCAATTTTTGTCGTGGTGTCGCATTGTCCGAAGTGGGTATTAATCGCGTAACGGGCGATCATATGGGCATGGTGGCAACCATCATGAACGCGTTGGCACTGCGCGATGCTTTTGAGCGTTTGGAAATTCCTGTTCGCATTTTATCGGCGGTTGCAGTTGGCGGCATGGTGGATTTGTTTAGCCGTCGCAAAGCCATTCATCACTTGGAACAAAATCGCATTGTTATTTTTTCTGCAGGCACTGGCAACCCATTATTCACCACTGATTCGGCAGCGAGTTTGCGCGGCATTGAAATTGATGCGGACATTGTTTTAAAAGCAACGAATGTCGATGGGATTTATTCAGAAGATCCCCGCAAAAATCCCAGCGCAACTTTATATAAGCACTTAACTTACGACGAAGTATTAGAGAAAGAGTTTGCAGTGATGGATTTGTCGGCATTTTGTCAGTGTCGCGATTATCAAATGCCGTTGTGTGTTTTTAATATTAATAAACCTGGCGAATTACTCAAAGTGATTGCAGGTGAAGCGGTTGGAACGCGTGTCGATGGAGGTGGTCATGTCAGATAAAATTATGCGTGATGCAAAAGCACGTATGGAAAAAAGTCTTGATGCATTCAAACAAGAATTGGCGAAATTGCGCACGGGTCGCGCGCATCCGAGTGTAGTTGAGCACGTGATGGTCAATTATTACGGTAATGCATCGCCGCTCAATCAGGTAGCGAATATTGCGGTTGAAAATGCACGAACGTTATCGATCACACCGTGGGAAAAAAGCATGGTGCCAGAAATTGAAAAAGCGATTTTGATGGCGAATTTGGGCTTGACTCCAAGCACGGCGGGGACGGTTATTCGCATTCCTATGCCGCCCATGACGGAAGAAAGACGAAAAAGTTTGGGAAAAATTGTGCGTGAAGAAGCGGAGAAAACGCGTGTGTCGATTCGCACCGTGCGTCGCGATGCCAATCAAGAATTAAAAACCATGCTCAAGGATAAATTGATTAGTGAAGATGAAGATCGTCGCATGCAAACGTCTATTCAAAAAGTCACAGATGAATTTGTAGCACAAGTGGATACTGTCGCCACAACGAAAGAAAAAGATTTGATGGAGATGTAACTCCAGAGCAGTCACGGATGAAATAAGCCGATTGCTGCTGGCGTCTTGCCGAGAAATGTCAGAGTCACAGTAGCAAGCAAGCGGATGTAATTTATGAATTCCGAATTCCTGAAAATCCCCAAACACGTCGCCATCGTAATGGATGGCAACGGACGTTGGGCAAAAAAACGGTTGTTGCCGCGCATGGCGGGTCATCGCGCTGGCGCAAAATCCGTGCGTCGTGCGGTCACGTTTTGTGAAAAACAAGGCATTTCCGTTTTGTCGCTGTATGCACTCAGCATTGAAAATTTTCATTCACGCCCTAACACGGAAGTTTCTTTTTTAACATCACTCCTGTTTGAAATGATTGAACAAAATATTGATGAATTGCACGAAGAAAATGTGTGTGTTCGGGTCATGGGTGATTTATCGGTGTTTCCGACAGAAATACAAGCTCGCTTTTATGAAGCGCAAACGCGCACACAACACAACACGAAATTAACTTTTGTATTGGCGATACATTATAGTGGTCGCTGGGATATTTTACAGGCGGCAAAACAATTATCGCATGCTGTGTCGCAACACCAATTGGATTTAGATTCAGTGACGGAAGAAACATTAGCAAAATTCATTTGTATTTCAGATTTACCTGAGCCCGATTTGTTGATTCGCACGAGCGGTGAGCAGCGCATTAGTAATTTTATGTTGTGGCAAACGGCTTACACCGAATTTTATTTTACCGATGTGTTGTGGCCCGATTTTGATGAAGCTGTTTTTATGGATGCGATTCGCAGTTTTCAGCAACGTGAACGTCGGTTTGGATTAACGAGTGAACAAGTATCAGTTTAATTATGTTGAAAAAAAGAATCATCACTGCTGTCATTGCTATTCCCATCGCGCTCATCTTGATTTTATATGTGCCGTCGACATATTTTGCAGCGCTCGCGGGATTGTTGATTTTGGGTGGCGCGTGGGAGTGGTCTAATTTTGTGGGCTTAGAAAAAAATACAGCGCGCATCATTTACGTAGCTTGTGTTTTAATCGGATTATTATTGGCCGCGTTTTTGCCAATCGCGTGGGTTTTAATGATTGCGTGGTTGGTGTGGTGTTGGATCGCAGTTGCTATTTATCGGTATCAAAATAATACCGCAACCACGGGACTGCAATGCGTGCATGCACGCGCACTCTCGGGTTTTATTATTTTAATTGCGACCTGGGTTAGCATTGTCACCTTGCAAACACAAATGCAGTGGCAATCACCCTATTCGCTGATTTATTTATTGTGTATCGTGTGGGCCGCAGATGTGGGCGCTTATTTTTCGGGAAAATATTATGGGCAATCGCCGCTCGCAACGCGGGTCAGCCCCAAAAAAACCTGGGCGGGTTTTTGGGGTGGTTTGATTGCCGCGATGTTGATTGCCGCAATTGGCGGAATTTTTTTAACGCATCATTTTTTGAGTTATATTGCGCTGATGTTTTTATCGCTGATCACCATTCTATTTTCAGTGATTGGTGATTTGGGCGTGAGTTTATTCAAACGCATTCGCGACGTGAAAGATTCTGGAAATTTTTTTCCGGGACACGGCGGCATTTTAGATCGCATCGACAGCATTGCTGCGGCAAGCGTTGTTTTTGTGTTAGGCATCACATTCATTCCCCTGTAACTTTATGCAAACAGTCGCCATTTTTGGCTCAACAGGATCTATCGGGCAGAACACATTAGATGTGATTGCGCGTCATCCCGACGATTTTTCGGTGCACGTATTAACTGCGCATCGCAATGTGTCGCTGCTGTTTCAGCAATGCATCAAATTCAAACCGCGTTATGCAGCATTATCAGACACAACATTAGCATCGCAGCTCAAACAAAAATTATCTGAAGTGAATTGTAAAACAGAGGTGGTGAGCGATGTGACCGACATGACTTCACTTGCGACGACAGCGGATATTGTTGTTGCCGCTATCGTGGGTGCGGCGGGATTACCATCCACTTTATCTGCTGTGCAAGCAGGAAAGCGTGTGTTGCTTGCAAATAAAGAAGCGTTAGTGATGGCAGCGGATTTATTTATGAAAGCGGTTTGCGATCATCAAGCGACATTATTGCCGGTAGACAGCGAGCATAACGCCATTTTTCAGTGTTTACCCGCAGATTTTTTGCCTGGCCGAAAAAAATTAACGGGTGTTCATTCGATTGTTTTGACGGCATCCGGCGGACCATTTCGCACAACACCCTTATCCGAATTAGAGCAAGTAACGCCAGCGCAAGCCATCGCTCATCCCACCTGGAAAATGGGCACTAAAATTTCTATTGATTCTGCAACTATGATGAATAAAGGATTGGAAGTCATCGAAGCATTTTGGTTGTTTGGTTTGCCGATTGAAAAAATACAAGTTGTGATTCATCCGCAAAGTGTTATGCATTCGTTGGTGAATTTTGAGGATGCCTCTTTTTTGGCGCAGTTGGGGTGTGCTGATATGCGTATTCCCATCGCGCATGCGTTGGGTTGGCCCAAGCGCATTGCATCGGGCGCCAAACGTTTGGACTTAACTGAAATTGCGCGGCTGGATTTTGAGTCAGTTGATTATCATCGTTTTCCTTGTTTGCGATTGGCATATCAAGCATTGCATGCGGGCGGTAATGCCAGCACCATCTTGAATGCCGCCAATGAAGTGGCAGTCGACGCTTTTTGCGCTGGAAAAATTCGTTTTTCCGATATTGCGTCGGTGATTGACGCAGTGATGCAAGCTTCTTCCATTGTGCGCAACCATACGCTGGAGGAAATAATAGAAACAGATAAAATGGCGCGTGACATGGCGCGTAATCTTTCGGTATACTCTTTGCAAATTTAAGGCTCTAAGGACTTTGTTATGCGGCGTTATTTTCTTTTACTCCTTTGTCTGCTGCCTGTTTTATTGGTCGCCTCTTCATTTGTGGTTCGCAATATTGAAGTGCAAGGATTGCAACGCGTGAGCGCTGACACTGTGTTGCGTGCGATTCCAATTCATGCAGGGAAAACGTACACGGATGCCGAAGGTAATCGCATCATCGCCGCTGTTTTTAAAACGGGATTTTTTAGCAATGTGCAATTGTCTCGTAATGATAATAATTTGGTGATACACGTCACCGAACGCCCGACAATTGATTCTGTCACCATCACCGGCAATAAATCGATTAAAGCAAAAGTGTTAAAGCCTGTGTTGGCGCAATTGAAAATTGTTCCAGGTGACACTTACGATCCTTCGCAATTGCAAGAAATTGTGGAAGGGTTGAAGCAGCAATATTTATTGATGGGTCACGCGGATGCTGTCATTACTCCCACTGTTAAGCCGCTGTCACGTAATCGTGTTGCGATTCATGTGACGGTGCAAGAAGGGCGCGCGGTGATTGTGCGTAGCATTCGCATTACGGGTAACCAGGCTTTTTCGCAACATACATTACTAGATCAATTTCAGCTGACAACTCCCAGTATTTTCACGTGGTTTAATCATCACGATCATTATTCTTCCATCCAATTACAAACGGATCTTGTGAGCTTGCGTAGCTTTTATCTGGATCATGGATACCTAAATTTTCAGGTCGTGTCGCGCGATGTGAAACAGTTACCCAACGGGGTAGCGATCACCGTTCAAGTGTCTGAAGGACCAGTGTACCACTTGAGCGGTTATCGTTTGGCGCAAGTGAGTGTTCCGGATGTTTTATTGCCCAACATTAAAAAAATTCTGATGCAATTAAAAGTGGGCGATGTTTTTTCTCGCAAAAAAATTATTGATGTGACCAAGCAAGTGGGTGATGCGCTGGCCAATCATGGTTACGCATTTCCAGAGGTGAGTCCGATTCCACAATTGGATCAGTCAGCGCACACTGTATTTTTGAATTTCAATATTACTGCAGGGCGTCGCGTTTATGTGCGCAATATTCATGTCGTGGGCGACACGCGCACCAGCGGAATTGTTATTCGTTCGCAATTGCGGCAAATGGAAGGTAGTTTGTATTCGCTCAAAGACACGAAGGAATCAGAGCGCCGCATTAAAAATCTGGGTTACTTGGATCATGTTGAAATTTCCACCGCCGCCGTGCCGAGCGACAATAATCAAGTTGATTTGACGTATCACGTGCATGAAGTCAACGCAGGTCGTGCGTCGGTGCAAGCGGGTTATTCGGATGTGGAAGGCTTCTTGTATGGCGCCAGCATCTCGGAACCAAATTTTATGGGATCCGGTAAATTCGTTTCCGTTGGTTTCCAACGCAGTGAATTTAGTTCTTCGTACGGATTCACTTACACCAATCCGTTTTACACAACCACCGGCATTAGTCGCAGCTTTAATTTTTATTACACGCATACCACGCCTGGTAATGTGAACATTGAGCCTTATACATTGGATAATTATGGTTCGAGCATGACGTATGGTATCCCCATTAGCGAATTTGATTCATGGAATGTGGGTGGTGGGTATGATCACACAGCAGTTAGTAACATTAATCCATCACTGGTATCGCCATCAGTAATGCAATTTGTGTCGCGACATCCATCGCCTTACAATCAATTCAAGTTGATCAATAGTATTTCGCATTCAACGTTGGATCGTGCTATTTTTCCAACATCCGGTAATGAGCAAAATTTAGGATTGACCGTGGGTGTTCCTGTGCTGCACACGAGCTTGCCGTATTACGAAGCGCAATACAATGGCAGCTGGTATTTTCCATTAAGCGACTCCGGTTTTATTATTAAACCCTATGGCACATTGGGTTATGGTGGCGGTTATGGTGATGTGAATTCGTTGCCGTTCTTTGAGAATTTTTATGCCGGCGGTTTGGCTACGTTGCCTGGTTATGAAGCCAATACATTGGGTCCAAAAAATCCCGCAAACCCAACTGAATCCATCGGAGGTAACGTTGAAGTACTAGGTGGTGTGAATTTGATATTGCCCAATTTTATTAGCTCAAAAGTGCGCACGGGTATTTTGCTGGATGCGGGTAATATTTTTCAAACGGACCGTGTGCCTGGTATTGCTTATGAATCTATTAATCCAAAAAATCTACGTGTGACAACGGGTATCATGGTATCATGGTGGTCACCCTTGGGGGCGCCTTTAAATTTTAGTTTGGCTGTGCCGCTGAATAAAAAACCAGGCGATCAATTGGCGCTATTTGGATTTTCATTTGGTGCAACGATTTAAAAAAATTAACGAAGGAGAAAATGTGTCATGAAAAAAATGGTGTTAACAGCAGCAGCTGCAATTTTTGCTACTTGGTCTGTCGGTGCTTTTGCGGATCACGTGGGTGTGGTGGATATGAAAGCGATCTTCACCTCGTCGCCCAAAGTGAAAGAAATTAAAGCGCAATTGGAAAAACAATTTGATCCGCAAAAAGAACATTTGCAAAAAATGGCGCAAGCGTTACAACTTGACGTTCAA
The DNA here is from genome assembly GCA_001801425.1 of Gammaproteobacteria bacterium RIFCSPHIGHO2_02_FULL_42_43. Classification (GTDB taxonomy): domain Bacteria; phylum Pseudomonadota; class Gammaproteobacteria; order Coxiellales; family Coxiellaceae; genus 2-02-FULL-42-43. The sequence goes on along the minus strand of MGXR01000013.1, from coordinate 142,098 downwards.
AATTATCAAAAAAATAAAACGGTCATGAACAAAAAAGAATTGTCTGATGCGCAAGAAAAAATAACGAAACAGGAAGACGCATTTCGCGAAGGCCAAAGTCAGTTCCAACAAGATATTTTTAAAGCGCAAAACGATCAGTTGCAACAATTTATGGAAAGCGTGAAATCAGCCGTTGCCATCGTTGCGAAAAAAGATCAATTGGATTTGGTAATCCCAAGCAATGATGTGCTTTACACCAAAGACACTATGGATATCACCAAAGCAGTGTTGGAAAATTTGAAGTAATACGTAAGTAAGTAATAAATCTCCGCGCGCAGAAGTAGCGAGCGCCTGCTGTGACTGCAGCGTTTCGAGGCAAGTGTGTGAGACAGGGATGTCGAACACAAGCCTACAGGGATGTACTTGTAGCGTCTTGCCGAGAAATGTTGCAGTCATGGCAGAAAGCGAGCGGGGTATAAAAGTTCAGTATGAAAATTACTTACTCCATTTCCGACCTTGCCAAACACATCAACGCCAAAATCATTGGCAATCAAAACGCTTCCATCTCTCGAATTGCCCCCATCTCACGTGCGCAATCAGGCGATTTAACCTATCTTTCTGCGTCGATGTACCGCCCCTTTTTACAAACCACGCAAGCATCTGCTGTGATTGTGACAGCAGAAGATGCAGCACTTTGCAAAACAACAGCGCTCGTGGTGCAAAATCCAGAATTGGCTTACGCGCGCATTGCACCGTTGTTCCATCCTTTTAAAAAACCCGCGGCTGGAATTCATTCCAGTGCGGTCATTTCAAAAACTGCGGTGATTGATCACACCGCTTCTATTGGTGCGCTGTGTGTGGTTGGCGACAATGTCAAAATCGGTGCTAACACTATCGTACTGCCCAACACAATTATTTATGATGACGCAGTCATTGGCGCAAATTGTTTTTTGCATTCGCAAGTAACTGTGCATCATCAAGTGATTATCGGTGATCGTGTAATTTTGCACAGCGGTGCCGTGATTGGTGCAGATGGATTTGGATTGGCGCAAGAAAATGGACGATTTGAAAAAATTCCGCAGTTGGGATCAGTTCATATTGCGAATGACGTTGAAATTGGTGCAAATTCCTGTGTGGATCGTGGCGCGATTGATCACACCGTGATTGAACACGATGTCAAAATTGATAATTTGGTCCAAATTGCACATAACGTCGTGATTGGCGCTTATACCGTTATCGCCGGTTGCGCTTCCGTCGCAGGTAGCACGAGAGTGGGGCGACATTGTATCATTGGCGGTGCTGTAACGATTGGTGGCCACTTGACGATTACTGACGGCGTTATTTTTTCCGGTTGCGCTATGGTAACCAAATCCGTGAGTGAGCCCGGTATTTATTCTTCCGGTACTGGGCTTATGACGAATGCGCAGTGGCGTAGAAATGCTGTTCGTTTTCGGCAGCTAGATGAGTGGATAGAAAAATTAAAAACGTTGATGCGAGGTTCGGTATGAACGAAATTGATTCGTTAGAAGTTAAAAATTATTTGCCGCATCGTTATCCTTTTTTGCTGGTGGATAAAGTGATTGATTTCGTGGAAGGTCAATCACTGATTGCTATTAAAAATGTGACGCACAACGAGCCATTTTTCGCAGGTCATTTTCCTGCATTTCCAGTGATGCCCGGTGTTTTAATTATTGAAGCGATGGCACAAGCGTCTGGTATTTTGATGTATCGCACGTTTGGTCGATACCCAACTGGAAATCAGGATTTATTTTTTTTAGCGAGCATCGATGAGGCGCGTTTTAAGCGCAAAGTGGTCCCAGGCGATCAGCTGCAATTGTCGATTGAAGTAATTCGTCGTCGTGAAAATGCATGGAAATTTAAAGGAACAGCTACCGTGGACGGAGAATTAACTTGCACCGCGGAGTTTATGAATATCAAGGCGGAAAATAATGATGCATCCGGAAATTGATTCCACTGCAAAAATTCATTCCACCGCAAAAATTGCCGCGGGCGTTATTATTGGCCCCTGGGTTTATATTGGTGAGCAAGTGGAAATTGGCGAAGGAACGCGCATTGATGCGCACGCAGTTATTTTGCGTCACACAGTGATGGGAAAAAATAATCACATTCACGCGCATGCGGCGGTGGGTGGTGATCCGCAAGATTTGAGTTATCACGGTGAAGAAACATGGTTGCGTATGGGTGACGGCAATATTGTGCGCGAATTTGCGACGATTAATCGCGGCTCCACCAAAAGTGGCGTCACCATTATCGGCAATCAGTGCTGCTTTTTAAGCTATTCGCACGCGGCACACGATGCACGCATTGGCAATGAAGTTTTATTTATCAACAATTCGGCAATTGCAGGACACGTGACCGTGAACGATTTTGCGATTATCGGTGCTTATGCGGCAGTGCATCAATTTGTGCAAATTGGTGCGTATAGTTTTTTGGTGCATGCAGCGCAAGTGAGTAATGATATTCCGCCTTTTATGATGGCCAAAGGTGATCCGGCGGTTCCGATTGGATTAAATCTGGTTGCATTACGTCGTCGTGGATTTTCGTCAAACACTGTCAGCGGATTAAAAAAAGCGTATCGCATTTTGTATCGTGATGGTTTGTCATTGCGTGATGCCGAAAAAGCATTGGCGGAATTGGCGAAGACAACGCCCGAAGTGCAATTGATTATTAATTTAATGAAAACATCGCATCGCGGATTATTGAGAAAACAATATTGCACACTGGACGCAGACACGAGCAGCAGCGAGTGAGCCAACACTTTATCTCCCACGCCCTCGCTCTCGCGCAAACCGCGCAACAAAATGGCGAAGTGCCGATTGGCGCTGTTGTCGTGTACGATGGAAAAATTATTGGTGAGGGTTGGAATCAACCTATACAATCACACGATCCCACCGCGCATGCAGAAATTATTGCGATCCGAGACGCTGCAAAACACTTAAAAAATTATCGTCTCACAAGTGCGACCTTATATGTCACTCTGGAGCCTTGCTTGATGTGCGTTGGCGCAATGCAGCATGCGCGTATCGAAACCATTATTTTTGGTGCCTACGATCCCAAAGTGGGTTATTTTTCGAGTGAAAAAACGATAAAGCAATCGTATTCGCCGCATTGGCAAGGCGGGGTGCTCGAAGCTGAATGTGCGGCGTTATTAGTTGATTTTTTTAAGGCAAAGCGATAAATAACACTGAGCCGCGCGCGTGAGCGAGCGGTTTTACATAAAATCGGAGCTGCGCGCGTGAGCGAGCGGTTTTTTAATGTTAAAATACCCAAACATAATACTCAAGGAACCCCTATGACCATCATACTCAACAATATCACCCCCGGTCGCAGTATACCGAACGATGTGAATGTGATTATTGAAATTTCTGCTAATTGCACACCCATCAAATATGAAATCGACAAAGCCTCAGGGCTTTTGATGGTCGATCGTTTTATGCCGACAGCTATGCATTATCCGTGCAATTACGGTTTTGTTCCTAACACCTTGTCTCTCGATGGCGATCCCGTCGACGTGTTGGTGATAACGCCGTATCCTGTGCAAGCAGGTAGCTTCATGCGTTGCCGCGCCCTTGGTGTTTTGCAAATGACAGATGAATCAGGTGAAGATTGCAAAGTGTTGGCGTTGCCTATTGAAAAAGCCTGCATTCACTATGCGCATATGAAAACATTAAAAGATATTCCCGAAGTTATGCTCAATTCCATCACGCATTTTTTCGAGCATTATAAAAAGTTAGAGCCAAATAAATGGGTAAAAATTGGTGAGTGGCTGGGTGTTGATGCTGCAACGAAAGAAATTAACGACAGCATTCAACGCGCTAAAAAATGAGAACGTTATGAATATTTTTCAACACACCTCATCTGCCGTTTCTTCAGAGCGTCGACAAATTATTGATGCGTACTATACCGATGAAAAAAAACGTGTTCACGATTTAATGAGCGAGCTTGAGTTTTTGCAAGCACACAAAGTTGAAATTGAACACATCGCAACTGATTTAGTGAACACGGTGCGCAATGAAAAAAGCGATCAAAGTAGTGTGGATGCGCTGATGGCGGAATACGATTTGTCTTCCGATGAAGGTATTGTGCTCATGTGTTTGGCAGAAGCGTTGCTGCGTATCCCCGATAAAGAAACTGAAGAATTATTAATTCGCGATAAATTAACGGCAGCCGATTGGGAAAAACACGTGGGCGCGAGTGAATCGTTGTTTGTGAATTTAACGACACGCGGCCTTTCCATGAGTGGCAAGGTATTGCAAGATCAATCGCAATCCAATGTGTTTCAAAAATTGTGGTACGGATTGTTGAGTCGTTGTGGTGAGCCCGTGATTCGTCAAGCCGTTCGTCGTTCTATGAAAATCATGAGCGAACATTTTGTATTGGGTCGAACGATAAATGAAGCATTGAAAAATGCAAAACCGTTTGCTGAAAAAGGATATTTATTTTCATTTGACATGCTAGGAGAAATGGCGAAAACACAGGCGCAAGCAGATCATTATTTTGAAGCATATCAACATGCGATTAAAATCATGGGTGCATCCAAAGAAAAATTAACGGATTTTTCTTCGCCGAGTATCTCGATTAAATTATCCGCGTTGCATCCGCGTTATGAATTTTCGCAAAAAGAAATGGTGGTGCCGTTTTTAATTGATCGTTTAAAAACATTAGCGCTGCAAGCAAAAGAGGTTGGTGTTTACGTGACAGTGGACGCTGAGGAAACAACGCGATTGGATATGTCGCTTGATATTTTTGAAGCGGTTTTTTTAGACAGTGCATTTCATGATTGGAATGGGCTGGGTTTGGCCGTGCAAGCGTACCAGAAACGCGGCTATTTTGTTTTGCAGTATTTAATTGCATTGGCGCGCTCACAACGAAAAAAAATTCCTGCACGTTTGGTAAAAGGCGCGTATTGGGATACGGAAATTAAATTGGCGCAAGTGGGTGGATATCCTGGTTATCCAGTTTTTACAAGAAAAGTGTCGACCGATATTAGTTATTTGGCTTGTGCAAAATTATTGTTGAGCGCACCGGATGCAATTTATCCGCAATTTGCGACACATAATGCGTATTCGGTTGCGGCAATATTGTGGATGACGCGTGGTAAACAAGCCTCATTTGAATTTCAGAATTTACAAGGCATGGGAAAACCGCTGCATAATGTGTTGGTTGATCCTGAAAAATATGCGGCAAAAAGCCGCATTTATGCGCCAGTAGGTCGTCACGCGGATTTGTTACCGTATTTGGTGAGGCGTTTGCTGGAAAATGGCGCAAACACGTCTTTTGTGCATCAAATCGCAAATCCTGAAATTCCGGTTGCGACACTCACGCGAAATCCGATTGATCAATTGAAATCATATCCTGAAATTTCCAACACCAAAATTCCATTGCCGAGTCATATTTATCCCGACAGAAAAAATTCAGCGGGACTGGATATTTCAGATTGCAATGCACTGCAATCTTTGATGCAAAAAATCAATGCATTTTCAAAAACTGAGTGGGTTGCAACACCGCTGCATCAACCCATCGATTTATCTCAAGCAGTAGCAATTAAAAATCCCAATGATCGCAATGACATTGTGGGTTATGTGCAAATGGCGGATGAAGCAACGATGTCGCTTGCACTTTCGCAAGCGAAAGCGGCGGAATTTTCTTGGAGTGAACGCAGTATTGATGAGCGCGCCAGCATTCTTGAAAAAGCAGCTGATTTAATTGAAGAGGCACGCACAGAATTATTTGCATTATTGATTCGTGAAGCAGGAAAATTTTTGCCAGACGCCGTTTCTGAAGTGCGAGAAGCCGCTGATTTTTGCCGTTATTATGCATTGATCGCAAGAAAAATATTATCGGATGAAAAATTAGTAGGCCCCACTGGCGAATCCAACACACTGCGCACGCATGGGTTAGGTACCATGATTTGCGTGAGCCCTTGGAATTTTCCATTAGCCATTTTTGCAGGACAAGTTGTTGCATCTTTAGTTGCAGGCAATTGTGTGATCGCAAAACCCGCAGGGCAAACACCACTCATTGCCGCGAAATTAATTTCGTTGCTGCATGAAGCAGGCATTCCAAAAGAGGCGGTGCAATTGATGCCGGGCTCCGGCAGCAAAGTGGGTAATGCATTAATTGCCGATGAAAGATCTGCTGGTGTTTTATTCACGGGCTCAACAGAAACTGCAAAAACTATTCAAAAAACATTGGCCAATCGATCGGGCCCCATCGTTCCTTTTATCGCAGAAACCGGCGGAATCAATGCGATGATTGCCGATTCGTCTGCGTTGTTAGAACAATTGGTGACGGATGTAATGATTTCAGCGTTTGGCAGCGCAGGGCAGCGTTGCTCTGCGTTGCGCGTGGTGTTTGTGCAAGAAGATATTGCGGATAATTTTGTGGCGATGTTACGCGGTGCGATGCAAACGTGGTGTGTTGGTGACTCTGCGAATTTGCAAACCGATGTTGGCCCTGTGATTGATGCGAGCGCAGAAAAAACGTTGCAAGCTTACATCGACACCATGCATCAACAAGCCATTTTAATCGCAGAGATGAAGTTGCCTCGCGATGCAGCGCGCGGCACATTTGTCGCACCCGCAGCATTTGAATTACCACATTTTTCTTTGTTGACCAAAGAAGTATTTGGCCCCGTGTTGCACGTGGTGCGTTATGCGCGTGAAGATCAATTGAACGTGATTGAGCAAATTAATGCGCTTGGTTATGGATTAACATTTGGCATTCAAACGCGCATTGATCATACAATCGATCAATTACAAAAACACATTAAAACCGGCAATATTTACGTCAATCGCACCATGATTGGCGCGGTGGTTGGTGTGCAGCCATTTGGCGGTTGTGGATTGTCAGGCACGGGCCCGAAAGCAGGCGGTCCACATTATTTATTGCGTCTTTGTCGCGAAAGCACGTTAACGATTAACACTACCGCCATGGGTGGCAACACCGAATTATTATCAAACGAGTAGCGATTATTACCATGTATATTCTTGGACTCTCAGCGTACTACCACGACAGCGCCGCCGCATTAATTCAAAACGGTGATGTGATTGCGGCTGCACAAGAAGAACGTTTTACACGAAAAAAACACGATGAAATATTTCCTGAGAATGCTATTCGTTATTGTCTTCACGCTGCAAATATCACGCTGGATGAAATTGATTATGTTGCATTTTACGATAAACCATTGTTAACCTTCGAACGTTTGTTAGAAACGTATTTGACATTTGCACCCAATGGATTTTCCTCGTTCATTAAAGCGATGCCGGTGTGGCTCAAGGAAAAATTATTTTTAAAAAGTAATTTACAAAAATCGCTGAAAAAAATTGCACCCGATAAAAAATGGGCCAAACCCATTTTATTTACGCAGCATCATCAATCGCATGCGGCTTCCGCATTTTTTCCATCGCCATTTGAAGAAGCGGCAGTGCTTTGCCTGGATGGCGTCGGAGAATGGGCAACAACATCACTGTGGCTCGGAAAAAATAATACACTAACACCGCAATGGGAAATTCGATTTCCACATTCACTTGGTTTGCTTTATTCCGCCTTCACTTATTTTACGGGATTTAAAGTGAATTCCGGTGAGTATAAATTAATGGGATTAGCGCCATACGGTGAACCGACGTATGTAAAAACAATTTACGATCATTTGATTGATGTGAAAGAAGATGGTACGTATCGATTAAATTTAGATTATTTTAGTTATCCTGTCGGGTTAACCATGACGAATGCGCGATTTGCAAAATTATTTGGAAGACCTGCGCGTCAGAATGATGAGCCAATCACACAGCAAGACATGGATTTAGCAAAATCAATTCAAGTGGTGACAGAAGAAATCGTATTAAAATTGGTGCGTAACATTCGCAATGAATTTCGTGTGAGCAATTTATGTTTGGCCGGTGGTGTCGCACTCAATTGTGTTGCGAATGGAAAAATCGCCAAAAGCGGCTTATTTGATGATATTTGGATTCAACCGGCTGCAGGGGATGCGGGCGGTGCATTGGGTGCTGCGTTAACGGTGTGGCATGATTATTGTCAAAAACCACGCACAGTAAATTTCAGTGATGCGATGGAAGGCGCTTATTTGGGCCCTGCATTTTCATTGTCAGAAATTACGCGTTATTTAAATCAAGTGGGTGCGCAGTATGCTGTGTTATCGGATGATGATGTGTTTCAAAAAACCGTTGAATTATTATGCGCTGAAAAAGTGATTGGTTGGTTTCAAGGTAGAATGGAATACGGCCCGCGCGCGTTGGGCAATCGTTCCATCATTGGTGATGCCAGAAGTTCGGCGATGCAGTCGGTGATGAATTTAAAAATTAAATTTCGTGAATCGTTTCGTCCTTTTGCGCCGGCAGTTCTCGCTGAAAAAGCAGCGGAGTGGTTTTCTTTTCATAATAACAAAAGTCCTTACATGTTATTGGTCGGTGATGTGCAGCCATCGCATCTCGTTACGCGTGCTGAAAAAAAATCGGGACTGGATCAACTAAAAATAATTCGCAGCACGATTCCCGCAGTGACACATGTCGATTGTTCTGCGCGTGTGCAAACGGTACATGCCGAAACGAATCCGCGTTTTCATCGATTATTACAGGCTTTTGATGAAAAAACCGGATGTCCCGTGTTAATTAACACATCATTTAATGTGCGTGGCGAACCAATCGTGTGTACACCCGAAGAAGCATTTCGTTGTTTTATGACCACACACATTGATGCATTGGTACTTGAAAATGTGTTGTTGTTAAAAGAAAATCAACCGGAGTCGTTGAAGGCATTGTATAAAACGGGTGAGACGGTGGGAGTGGATTAGGCCCTAGGATTGGATTCGTCACCCTACGACTTGATCGCGGGGTCCAGATTGAATGGGAGATGTAATGACTGAATTACGAAAATTTGGATATATTTTTGCAGGATATTATTTCGCAGTGCTTGCGCTGATTCTCTGGCATCATCACGCGGTGTCACCCATTGCATGGAGTGTATTGGCATTGGTTTTTGCAATGACGCTGATTTTTCCCAATGCGTTAACACCCCTCAAATGGCTGTGGGATGGTGTATTGCGTTGTTTAAGTTACGTGAATACACGCATTATTTTTGGCATTTTATTTTTTGCGATTTTCACACCGATTGCACTGTGTAAAAAAATATTTGGAAAAGATGCGATGGGGTTGCGGTATGATTCTGTGTTAAAAACGTATCGCGCGGATTGCCGCGATATGAAGATTGATTTAGAGAGGCCGTACTAATGTTTGAATTAATAAAAGACGTGTGGGGTTTTTTGCGTGTGCGTAAAAAATTTTGGTTGTTGCCCATTATCATTATCATGTTGCTGCTCGCAACATTGATTGTGATTTCGCAAAGCACAGCGGTCGCGCCGCTGATTTATACTATTTTTTAGGGAATATTCAATTCGCGCTTGTCATACCGCGGCTTGACCGCGGTATCCAGCAACTTGTAAAAAGAAAATTGTAATAAAATAGGTGTTGTCGATGAAAAATTTTTTTCTGATTGTGATTGCGATTGTCGTTGCATTGTTTGCATCAGAAGGGTTGGTGCGTGCATTTTATCCTCAGCAAATGACGGGTTCGATCAAAGCATTGTCTTCGATGGGTTACGCGATGAATCGCAGCGATGGTGTGATTGCCTGTCAACAAGGCACCCAGCACAGTGTGCATTATCATTTTTATCCGCCGGGTTTGCGCGGCACCAAAATGGATCCCAATGTAACGCATATTTTGGCGTTAGGTGATAGTGTGACGTTTGGATGGCTTTTATCATTTCATGACACGTACGTGTATCAGTTGCAGCAATCACTCGATCAACACTTTGGAAAAAATAAATATCAATTGTTGAATGCGGGTTCTGGAAATTGGGGGCTTGCAGAATTTTTAGGCTATTTGCGTCAATATGGTGCGCGCACTAATCCAAAATACGTTCTGGTATTTTTGGATTCTGATGATGTGGGTCGCGCAGTGGCGCTCGATATTTTTAGAACTAAAAATAATAATTCCTACGATATTGTTGATCATTTTCATCCATTCCCGCATGCACGTCTTAAAAATTTTTTAGATAAAAATAATTGGTATAATTATTTGCTTGAACATTCGCAATTATTTCAATTGATACGCAATGTGTTTGTGCACATGCAAGCGAATGCGCGTGATAATCAGGTGTTCATGGATGCGCATCAGCATCTACATCATCCGTGGCCTGTGTTTCAACGAAATCATCCGTATTCTGCCGAACAATTGAAAGATGCTGTCGCGTTGGGAAACGCATTGTTTTATCAAATCAATATGTGGTGTAAAGCGCATCATGCAAAATTGTTGGTGGTGACAACGGGATATAATGCATTTTATAAACCAAATTCAAGCGATCCGACTGAGGCGTTTTTAAAACAAGCCCCCACTTTTTTTAGCGCGCAACATATTTCTTTTTACGACATTGCGCCGCAATTTAAAAAAGCGGTGGGCACTAAACCATTTCAATTACCCGCCGACGGTCATCCCAATGCGTTTGGTGCGAAGACAATTGCGAATTTGGTTGAGCCGTGGTTGATTAGCAGGGTGATGTGACGCACTTGCTCCGTCAAGATGATTTGCTTCGCAAATCTCGCTCGTTAACACTCGCGGCTCCTTGCTATGTACGCGCGTGCTTCTGAGGGTTAATATATCAGCAGCGCGTACATAAATTAGCAAGGAGCCGCGCGCGTTAGCAAGCGATAATGAAAAAGATCTGAGCCGCGCGCGTTAGCAAGCGATAATAAAAAAGATCTGAGCCGCGAGTGTTAACGAGCGAGATTTGCGAAGCAAATCATCTTGATGGACCAAGTGCGTAACAGTATTTGACACAGAAGCACGCGGGGAGCGAAGCGGACCAAGTGCGTCACTACAATCAAATCAACTTACAATAATACGCCATCTTTTGTCCCTGAAACTCAATTGTATACCTACTTGAAAAATACACTTGTTTCTCCGTCCAAAGATATTTTGTGCTTCCATGCCGCGACCAAATTTTTTGTGTTTTTGAAAACCCATGTTGCTTTCGCAAAAATCTCGTTGCATACGCTTTTAGTTGCGTCATCATATGTTCCGGCGTTCGATCTGCTCTAATTGTTAAATGCACGTGATTCGATCTTACATGCAACGAATACAATCGCCATCGATAGTGATTACATGCAGCTACCATTGCATTCAAGATGGTATCCGCATGTGTTTTTTTAAAAATAATGCTGTCATGTTTTTTCTCCGCGTGCATTTTATTTTCTAACAGCTGATTAGGCTTTATGACAGGGGTACCAAAAATATTATTTTCACGGCTAACGCTAGTGCGTTTATCTCCGTGTAGCCAACTTCCGTAGGTTCTAAAAGTAATAAAATAAGCGAAGGGTAATTTATATTTTTTTTGCATTCAGAGAAATTAGCAAAAATAAAAAATACTGCAATACCGTGGTGGTAGCGACGCACTTGCTCCGTGTTGCTACGCAACACTTCGCGCGTGCTTCTTATATATTAACCCACAGAAGCACGCGGGGAGCGCAGCGGACCAAGTGCGTGAATAAAATGATTACTGCAACGCCGCCCCTTGTTTTTTAACCAAGGCCTCACTCGCCTGCGCAATTGACTTAAGTGTTTTTTGAAATAATTTTAATTTATCGTAGATATCTTTTTCGCTGCTCGGTTGTTGTAGGCGACTCAAGCAGCTGCGTAAAGCCAATGTTAATTTCAGTATAAAATATTGCGCGAAATCAAAATTATCTTTGGATAATTTTGGCAGCGTTAACTTTAAATCAATAAAACGTGTATTTAATTCGGAATTTGGTTGATTCATTGTAAAATCAGCGGTCTCAAGATCCGTGAGCGCAATATTATTTTTTTTAAATTCTTCCAGTAACGCTGTCGTCCATCCCGTAATAGCCGCAAGCCATTCGTTGTGATGCGTTTGCATGAGCGATTCTAATTTTTTGCGTTTTTCTTTTAGAGCCGCAGGATCTGCTTTGTCTAAAACAGTTTGCGCAATACCAAAAGTCATGTCGATCGTTTTATCCGCATCTTTGAAAATCTCATTTGTTTTGAGGTTAAGCGCCGTCTCTATTTTGCAAAGCCGTATCCACGCATCAGCGTGTGATTGAAAAAAGGAATGCAAGGGACCATTCAACGCGTCATCGATTTGTACATCGGTAGGAATGGACGATAAGATCGCAGGCGCCCCCTCCTTTTTTTGAATCACATCTCTGATCCACCGCGTGTGCTCCACCATCAAGCGCGATAGCAGGGACCAATCAGCGATTAAATTTTTCGCGTAAGTGCTGGTAAAGTGGTGATCGAGTTGCAGCATAGCAGTACTCCTAAAAAATCGTTACAATCACAAGTAATTAATCAGCTTTCCATAAAAACGCTCACTTTTGGGCGCTTTTTTATGAAATCTGTTACAATCACAGAATGAATTATACCCCGAATTTCATCAAGATGACTTTGATTGTAGCATTGGCTGTATGCTTTGCCATGCTGCCTGCCTGTGAGGAATTCCAACAAAACACGTCGCACTTTAGTCATGGCACCTATCGTTGTTATTATGAGCCGATGAATAGCGGTGGCCGATATTTTGAAGGTGTTGACCTGTTGCGCGAAAAAGCCATCGACAAGGCGTATGACGCATGTATGGCAGACAAGCAATTTGGTTCGAATAAATTTCGTTGCGAATTTGTCGATTGTCGCTATCATTAACCAGCTAATTAGGTGTTAACGCCATGAATGAATCAGCCATCAAACCCACACGCGCAGAAGATTATCCAGAATGGTATCAACAGGTGATCGCTGCAGCTGAACTTGCTGAAAACTCACCGACGCGCGGATGCATGGTGATAAAACCCTGGGGCTATGCGATTTGGGAAAATATTCAATTTGAGTTAGACAAGCGCCTCAAAGCAACGGGTCACGTCAATGCGTATTTTCCTTTGCTGATCCCACTTGGCCAATTGGAAAAAGAAGCCAAACACATTGAAGGTTTTGCGAAAGAATGCGCGGTGGTGACGCATCATCGTTTGGTGAGTAACGGCAAAGGTGGTCTTAAGCCCGATGGCGAATTAGAAGAACCGTTCGTTATTCGCCCAACCAGCGAAACCATGATCGGGGCGATGTATGCGAAGTGGATAGGTTCGCATCGCGATTTGCCGGTGCTTATCAATCAGTGGGCCAATGTGATGCGCTGGGAAATGCGCACGCGTTTATTTTTAAGAACATCTGAATTTTTGTGGCAAGAAGGTCACACCGCGCATGCAACATCGCAAGAAGCGGTAAAAGAAACGCTGGATATTTTAGATTTGTATGCAGAATTTTCAGAAAATATTCTTGCGATGCCGGTGATCAAAGGCGAAAAAACAGAAAGTGAGCGATTTCCCGGCGCTATTTCCACTTATTGCATTGAAGCGATGATGCAAGACGGCAAAGCATTGCAAGCAGGTACTTCGCATTTTTTAGGACAAACGTTTGCGAAAGCGTATGATATTAAATTCAGCGATCAAGCAGGCGAGATCAAACACGTGTGGACAACATCGTGGGGTGTGTCCACGCGTCTCATCGGTGGGTTGATCATGACACACAGCGATGATGATGGATTGGTGTTGCCGCCTCGAGTAGCACCACAACACGTGGTGATCTTACCGATTTATAAAAATGACGCGGATCGTCAGACGGTGCTTGCTTATTGCGAGCGGCTGAAAAAAACGCTGAACAAAAAAGAATTTGATGGTCAGTCGATTCGTGTTCAAATTGATGATCGTGATATGCGCGGCGGAGAAAAAAGTTGGCAGTGGATTAAAAAAGGTGTTCCGGTGCGCTTAGAAATTGGTCCGCGTGATGTAGCAAGTGACAGCGTAGTGGTATGTCGTCGTGATCATTCCCCCAAAGAAAAGACAACGTTGCTTTGCAATGCATTCATTGAAACCATCACAACTATCTTGCAAGACATGCAAGCGCGTTTATTTGATAAAGCAAAAAAATATAGAGACAGTAATATACGTGAAGTAAAAACATTGCGTGAATTCCAGCAATGCTTTAACACAGATGAAAAAATCAATAGTGGTTTTGTGACGTGTTACGCCGCGGATCATGTGTCCGTTGATGAATATGTTAAACCACTGAAAGTGAGTGCGAGATGTATTCCGCTGCATCAAGAAAATAATTCTGGCAAGTGTATTTTTACGGGCCGTGAATCTTGCAAGAAAATTATTTTTGCGAAGGCGTACTGACAGCTCGCTACCGCTCGCGTCTCTGTCCAAAAAACGGGACATAGGCGTACTGACAGCTCGCTACCACTCGCGTCTCTGTCCAACAAACGGGACATAGGCGTACTGACAGCTCGCTACCGCTCGCGTCTCTGTCCAAAAAATGGCGAAAATAAATCAGGACACAGACACGAGCGGTAGCGAGTGTATTGAGGCCTCCTCACCTGCTATCCAAAAACCCCTGAATTCTTTTTTGCGTTCTTTGCGTGCTGCGAATTTGCGACAAGAGTGACGCGCCTTGATTGAGCGCTGCTGTTGAGATGGGCCGCAACGTTTGCAGCCATTTTTTAATGGTTTGCATGGCCAGCTGATCGTTTTCCAATAATTGTTGCGCAAGCCGAATCGCAAGATCAATCGCATGTGTATCGCAAATATGATCCACCAATCCAATTTCCTTCGCTTTTTTTGCATCAAACCATTCTGCTGTCAGCATTAAATATTTTGCCATTTGCACAGATATTTTATTCAACACAAAGGGGGTAATGGTAGCGGGGACCAAACCCAATTTTACTTCTGAAAAACAAAATTCGGCATTTTCTTCGGAAACTACGATATCACACGCAGCAAGCAATCCAATGCCGCCACCCATAATTTTTCCTTGCGCGCAAGCAATGGTGGGCTTCGAGCAAGAATGCAATTGATGAAACAGGGTTGCAAAATGATGCGCATCTTTCAAATTATCGTCCAAACTTTTTTGCGCAACATCGAGCATGTTTGATAAATCCGCACCCGCACAAAAATTTTTACCGTTGCTGTGCAAAATAATAACGTGTACTGTGTCATCATTTCCCATTTGATGAAGTGCTTCGATGAGGGCATTTCGAAGCGCTGGACTGAGCGCATTATTTTTTTTGGGATGATTCAGCGTGATAAATCCGAGTTTATTTTTTATCGATGTTTCCAGCATAAACTACATCCTGAATATCCCGAAGTTGGTGTCGTGAATGGGCGCATTCGCCGTGATGGATAAAGCGCGAATTAGTGTGCTGCGTGTTTCTGTTGGTTGAATAACACCGTCATCCCACAATCGCGCGCTCGCATAAAAAGGATTACCTTGTTGATCGTATTGATCCCGCATATTTTGCATAAAAATATTTTTTTCTGATTCATCCCAGTTTTTTTGTTGTTTCAATAATTTTTGTGCTTTGATATCCGCCAATACTTTCGCCGCTTGTTCGCCGCCCATGACGCTAATGCGTGCATTTGGCCACATCCACAAAAAACGCGGATCGTACGCACGCCCACACATTGCATAATTTCCTGCGCCAAAACTACCGCCAACAATCACCGTGAGTTTGGGAACGCGACTGTTGGCAACCGCCATTACCATTTTAGCGCCATCTTTGGTGATTCCTTTTTCTTCCACTTTTTTTCCCACCATAAACCCCGTGATATTTTGCAAAAATATCAGCGGAATTTTGCGTTTGGAACAAAGCTCGATAAAATGCGTTCCTTTTTCGGCGGATTCCGAAAATAAAATGCCGTTGTTTGCAATGATGCCAACAAGATATCCGCCCAAATGCGCAAATCCACACAACAATGTTGCGCCATACAATGTTTTAAATTCATCAAATTCAGATGCGTCTACAATGCGTGCAATCATTTCGCGCATGTCCACTAAATGTCGCGTGTCTGTTGGAATTAATCCCAATAATTCATCCGAAGAGTAGAGCGGTTCCTCACTTTTTCTGACAGGAGAAAAATAAGGGGATGGACGATTTAAATTGGCAACACATTTTTTGGCGATATCTAATGCGTGTTTGTCATCTTCAGCATAATGATCGGAAACGCCGGACATTCGGCAATGTGTTTCAGCGCCGCCCAATGATTCCGCGTCAACAACTTCGCCAGTGGCCGCCTTCACGAGGGGTGGTCCACCCAAAAAAATAGTCGCTTGATTTTTTACCATGATCGATTCATCCGCCATGGCAGGCACATACGCACCACCCGCCGTGCATGAACCCATGACGACAGCAATTTGCGGAATATTATTTGCCGATAAATTCGCTTGCCAATAAAAAATGCGGCCAAAATGTTCGCGATCGGGGAATACTTGATCTTGCATCGGTAAAAATGCGCCACCTGAATCCACCAAATAAACACAGGGTAAACGATTTTCAAATGCAATTTGTTGCGCACGCAAATGTTTTTTGGCGGTGATGGGATAATACGTGCCGCCTTTGACGGTGTAATCGTTTACGACCATCATGCAATCAACGCCAGAAATTTTTCCGATGCCGGTGATGACACCACCGGCCGGCGTGGGATCATCATACAAATGAAATCCCGCGAGTGTGGATAATTCAAAAAAAGTGGTGTTTTTATCGATTAAATACGCGATACGGTCGCGCGGTAATAATTTTTGTGACGTTGCTTTTTTGGATTGCGTGATTTCATTTAAAATAGCAGAGAGTGATTCGCAGCGTTTTTTCATCGCAAAATAATTACGTTGAAATTCGTCGCTGTTTTTATCTATTTTTGTGACGAACGGCATGTGGCGTTATACCTCAATGGCAATCGCTGCTGCTTCGCCGCCACCAATGCAAATGGTTGCGATGCCGCGTTTTTTGTGTTGCTGTTTTAATGCGTGAATTAATGTTACTAAAATTCGCGCACCGGATGCACCAATCGGATGCCCCAAAATACAAGCGCCACCGTGTACATTCACTTTGCCGTGGGGAATGGATAATGTTTTCATCGCGGCCATCGTTACTGCAGCAAATGCTTCGTTGATTTCAAATAAATCCACTGTGTCGATTGTCCAATTAATTTTTTTCAGCAGCGTTTCAATGGCAGTGATGGGCGCTTCTGGAAAACAATCCGATCGTGTGGCCACAACTACATCACCAATTATTTTGGCAATTGGTGTTAGTTTATTTTTTTCAGCAATGGATGCACGCATTAATAATAATGCGGCAGCACCATCTGAAATACTGCTCGCGTTGGCTGCGGTGATGGTGCCATCTTTTGCAAATGATGGTTTTAATTGTGGAATTTTTTCTAAGTTCGCTTTGGCAATGCCTTCATCACTGGAAATAAGATAAGGCGCAATTTCATCGCGAAATAAACCGGATTCCGTTGCTTTTTTCGCGCGTTGTATGGATTCAATTGCAAAATCATCCTGCATTTTCCGATCGAAATGAAATTTTTTCACGGCGATTTCGGCAATTTGCCCCATGCTTAAGTGATCATCGTATGCGTTGGTTAAACCATCTAGCAAGAGATGATCTTCGGTAATTGCATTTCCAAAACGATAACCAAATCTCGCGCCGGGCAATAAATATGGAGCGCGCGACATATTTTCCATTCCGCCTGCAATGATAATATCCGCAACACCGGCAGCAATTTCATGTACCGCATAAATCACACTTTGCATGCCAGATCCGCACATTTTATTGATGGTAACGCAAGGTGTGTGATCCGATAATTGTGCGTGGTGTGCCGCTTGTCTTGCCGGCGCTTGTCCGAGCCCCGCAGTTAACACGCAACCCATGTACACGGCGTCAATTTTTTTTGCAGACAATGCAGTTTCTTCCATCACCGCTTTGATTGCATGCGCACCGAGCAATGGCGCTGCAATTTCTTTGTAGGCACCACCGAAATTTCCCATCGGTGTGCGTTTGGCGCTAATAATGACGACTGCATCACTCATTTTTTTCCTTGGTAAGTTCGCGCGCAATCACGATTTCTCGTATTTCAGATGTGCCCGCACCAATTTCATATAATTTCGCATCGCGTAATAATCTGCCGGCAGGGTAGTCATTGAGATAACCATTTCCGCCCAGCGCTTGGATGGTGTCAAGCGCAATGTCGGTGGCAGCACTTGCAGAAAATAAATAAACGCTGGCAGCCTGCAAAGCAGTTACTGATTTTTGATCACATTGTTTGGCGATGTCATACACATAAGCGCGCGCAGCTTCGCAACGAGAATACGCATTGGCAATTTTGTGTTGAATCAATTGAAAATCAGCCAATCGCTGATTGAATTGTTTGCGCGATTTAACGTAAGGGATCATTACATCCAGACACGCTTGCATCAAACCGAGTGGACCTGCGGACAACATCGCACGCTCGTAATCCAATCCACTGAGCAACAATGACAAACCTCCGTTCTGTTTTCCCAATATATTTTCTTTAGGAACCACGCAATTTTTAAAAATGAGTTCGCTGGTATCAGAGCCGCGCATGCCCAATTTATTTAATTTTTCTTGCGAGTGGAATCCCGAAAATTTTTTTTCAACGATAAAACAAGTGATGCCGTGCGCACCTTTCTCGGGATTAGTTTTGGCATAGACGACAATGACATCGGCTGTGGGGCCGTTGGTGATCCACATTTTACTGCCGTTCAACACGTAGTGATCTTTTTTATCTTCCGCGTGTAATTGCATACCAAACACATCTGAGCCCGCATTTTTTTCACTCATGGCAAGTGCGCCTAACCACTCGCCGGAAATTAAGCGTGGTAGATATTTTGTTTTTTGATCCAAGTTACCGAAGCGTTGAATTTGATGCAGGCACAAATTGCAATGCGCCGCATAACTTAACCCAACAGAACCCGATGCTCGAGAAATTTCTTCGATGGCGATGGCTTGCGCCAAAAAACCGAGTTGACTACCACCGTAGACTTTGTCGGCAGTGATTCCCAATAATCCTGCTTTACCGAAAAGTGGCCATAATTCTCTGGGAAAACGATTGGTTTGATCAATCTCATCCGCAATAGGGGCTACATGCTGCGCTGCGAATTTGGCGACGTTTTGACGAAAAGTGGCAAGCTCCATACACTTCCTTGGTGTGTTACAATCTTCATTCTAACCGTCGCATGAGGATAAACACAATGGAAGTCGCTCATCTCTCAACAACCAACTGGGTGTGCAATTTAACTGATTATGTGGCGATGTATGATTTATCGAAATCTGACCTGCAAAAATCAATCGTGGATTTTCCAGCGGGCATTTCAAGCGTTAATGTTGAAGCGAATGCAGAAGGTGCGCACATCATTAGTGTTGATCCTTTTTATAATTTAACACCCGAAAAAATGTTTATTCACGCTGAAGCAATTTTGCAAGAGAACATCGCTTATTTGAATAAAACGAAGGGGCGTTTAAAAGAGGAAACGATGCTTGATCACGTAATTCATTTGTGGAAAAATTCAGAACGCAATTTTTTAGCGGATTACGAAAAAGGAAAATCAGAAAAACGCTATCAATATGCTGCATTGCCGAAGTTACCATTTTCATTTCATCAATTTGAATTGGCATTGTGCACGGATTTTTTATTTCATCATGCATTGTCGAGTGATGATATTGTGCGTGTTTTTCAGGCATTGTCGCATGTTGCATTGGAAGTGCGTTTTTATCCTTTGCTAAATCATAGCGGAAAAATGACAGATGAATTGGGGCCGTTTTTGCTGTGGTTGCAGAAAAATAATTTCGGCACTGAGGTGCGGCAAGTGCCTTATGAAATTCAAAAAGGTGGTAATGCGATGTTGCGTGTGTGGTCGCAGGAGTGCCATTTATGATTCGCACCTTATTGTCATTACTCAATCCAGAATGCGCGCATAATCTTGCGGTGCAGTTGGTGCGCTTGCGTTATGCCGCATGGATGCCAAACGAAATGAAGCCGGCGCAAAAACCCGTGGATGTCATGGGATTGCATTTCAATAATCCCGTGGGATTGGCGGCGGGTTGGGATAAAGATGGTGTGTGTTTTGACGCACTATTTCGCATGGGATTTGGATTTGTGGAAGTGGGCGGGGTGACACCACAACCGCAAGCGGGAAATCCCAAGCCTCGTGTATTTCGGATTCCAAAACAGCAAGCCTTGATCAATCGTATGGGATTTCACAATGCGGGTGTTGATGCTTTAGTTACCCGTTTGCAAACACGAAAAGTAACAGGTGTGTTGGGCGTGAATATCGCAAAAAATTTAACAACGCCGTTATCACAAGCGTTAGATGATTATCGTTATTGTTTAAAAGCGGTTTATCCGTTGGCGGATTATATCGTTGTCAATATTTCTTCGCCGAATACGCCAGAATTACGTGAATTACAATCTGAAAAATATTTGCAAACTTTATTGCAAGGATTAAATAATACGAAAAAAGAAATGGCAGGAATGTATGATCGCGATGTGCCGCTGCTCGTGAAAACTAGCGTGGATTTGCCGCAATCAGATTATGCGTTTTTTTTGCAAACGGTCATAGAAGCTGAGATCAATGGGCTTATTATTTCAAATACCACCGTGGATCACACTGCAGTATTGACTGAAAAACAGGGTAATGAAGCAGGGGGGTTGAGCGGAAAACCATTGTTGCTACGTGCTGTGCAAATGGTGCGTGATATGAAAGCGATGGCTGGCGGTGCATTAACGATCATTGGCTGCGGTGGGATTTTATCGGGTGCTGATGCGCGGCTTTTTCAAGACGCAGGGGCATCGCTCTTTCAAATTATGACAGGGTTTGTGTATCGCGGCCCCGAACTCATCAATGAAATAATTACTAATATTATTTAAAATCACCTGAAGCACTGTCATCCCGCAGCTTGACCGCGGGATCCATCAGCTAGCAGTCAAGCCGCGGTATGACGAACGTATGGGTGAAATAGCGTTCAAACTTTGATACGATAAAAACATGTCTATTAAAAAATTATTAATACTCCTGATTTTTTTCGTAGCCAATGCGATGGCGTTTCACCAAGGCATTTACGTCACACAATCAAATGCGCTTGACACAAAAAAATTAAATTATTTCATTGCGCAAGCGAAAAAACATCACATCGATACGTTTGTGATTGATATCAGCACGAAGCCGAATAAAACTTATGCTGCGAATATTGCGCAAGTGATTCAAAACGGAATTTTGTATGTGGCGCGTGTGGTGGTATTTCCGCATGGTGCCACGCACGAAGAAGTGCGTAACCAAGCTATTTGGGAAAAGCGATTGGCATTAGCACAAGCGGCGGCGGATTTGGGCGCGCACAGTATTCAGCTGGATTATATTCGCTATCGCTCTGCATTTCCCAAAGATCCGCAAAAAGCGCGAGAAATTCTTAAAGTTATCCAGTATTTTAGAAAACACATTAGTTCAAAAGTGCAGTTGCAATTGGATGTGTTTGGCATTGCGGCGCACGGACCGGCGCACACGATAGGTCAAGATCCGCAATTGTTTGCATCATCCGTGGATGCATTTTGCCCGATGGTATATCCGTCGCATTACGAGCCATTTCGTCATCATGCAACAAGACCTTACGAAACTGTATTTGATTCTATTTCTGCGTTGAAATCACAAATGACTCCGCATCAGCATATATCGATCTATGCGTTCATTGAGCTTTATAATTATCGATTCTTTTTGTCTCGCGAGAACAAAATACAATACATCAAAGCAGAAATCAAAGCGACGAAAGATGCCGGCGCTGATGGTTGGTATGCGTGGAGTCCGAATAATCATTATGATGTGTTGTTTCAAGTATTATGAACCGTGTTAACTGCGCTTTCTCAGTCGCATTACTCAAGGCGGTGCAAAAGGGTATAGCAGGCGTTGTCTGAGCGATGCATCTTTTGAATGCTTAGTTATCTCCGTCTGATAATTGCAAAAAAGTGTCACAGTTTCCTTTATCGCCGAGGCTAATTCTTTCGGCACACCGCTATCCAGCACTGAGTTCGCTTGAATTTGTATGTGGCGTGTGGCGGAGCCAACAAAGAAACCACAACCAAGCACGTCTGGTTGTGTTATATTGAGTTTAATTTTAGGGAATGGAAGAGCTCGCACATCTTTTTGATCAGCCAACCCGGGTATTAAAAAATGGCGAGGCATGAGGAATTGCAACATACCAATTACCATTGAACTATACTTCATCCATTTTTCTTCTTCCGTAAAAAAAGCCTGATCCGAAAGTGTGTTGCATGCAAACAAATAGTAATACGGATTCCACACACGATCATTTGCTATGCTGCTTGCTAGTGATTGCTGCGCAATGCGACCGTAACAATAACTCCAGCTTGGATACAAGCTTGGAAAGACATGTTTTATCGGATCAATATGTTGCGCCTTCATATTTTCTATTATTTGCACAACAACGTCACGATGTTTCATGCATTGCAATTTAAGGTAAGTCAGCGGGATTTGCCTTTCAACTTCTGATGCCTCTATGCAACCATGAGTGCAATTTGGATATCCTCGCTTAGTGTTAGCATAACCATTTTTAAAATAATAACGATAAAATTCGGGTGTGTTAGCTTGCTGTAAATACACAACGTCTGCGCGCATCCGATCGTCACTATGAACATACCCTGCATTTACCACTGCGCGACGCACAATTAACTCGAGATCTTGTGTGTCGTCGTCTACTAGAGATTCGCATTCACGTTCGTGTAACGTACCTGCTTCGTCGCACAACACATAACAAATTTTATCGGCATGCAATTTAAAATGAATTTCATATGGCTGTGGAGCTCCCGCATCTTGTTCTGATATCGTTCTGACGATATGTATTCTATGCCTGTATTGTTTGCTAACGCCAAGGTCATTCAAAACATCTTCATTTGAAAAAATATTTACGCCTTGAGAAAGTGAGCCAATACTGGCGGTTGCGTCAATATCTGTGAAATAATAAGATGCATTACACACACTCAAATAAATTTCATTTTTTCTGGGTTCCTGTTCTGAATGCACAATGAGTAGTGTGCGATACATTTCCAGAAAGCCATTAAGAGGAAGCAGGGACAGATATACTTCACGCGGTTTGCGATAACCCGCCTGTTGCGCCGTGGTAAAACACATTTCGGGTGGGGAAGGCTCGAAATTGGGGGTATTATTTATTAAGACCGCATCTGGGCTGCATGCAGACACCTTTTTTAGCGCATTATCGAGTTGCTCGGAAGTAAATTTTTCATATCCGCCTGATGCACTGAATAATGCCTTAAATTCATTGAGCAAGCGGCTGCGGCCATTTTCCGGATCTGTTTTTTCAGCAAGCATCATCATCATCTTGCACAATTCAGCATGATAGATTGCGATCGCTGCTTGAAAAGGGGTTGACTCATTGTTCTGACACCACAAAAACATTGGATATCGATCCAATATGCATTTTACAAAATTTATGTTTTCATTTTGGATCGCGTTAAATAAATCTACCTGAGAGACGGGAAACAAAGCGAGATCTTGATTGTTTGGTGCCGCATTTTCATGCGTTACAGTGAGTGTGTTAAGCTTAGGCGCTTCTTGATTTAGTAACAAACTTACCACCAAAGATCTATCTTGAATAGGGTCATAACTTTTTTTTGTAGCAGTGACGTTAAACGGCCACAATCCCCGATATTTATTTGAATTCTTATGCAACTTTTTTATCAATTTGTTGTAATAACTGCCATTTGGTTTTGTGCCACCATCATTAGCTTTACGCTCAGGCGTTAATCCATCGCACTGCAACAAGGTGAGTTGTTCAATTGTTTTAATATTTGAATTGTCAGCTAGCGCTAGAAAAAGCTGGTGGATTACGCAAAATGGTATATCAGAGTTACCAGGAGTTCCGTGCGTGTTCAACACAATATAGCAAGAAGAAACTTTTGAGTGTGCTTCTAAAATTTCCTTTAATCTTGTATCGAATCCGCACGTACTGAAAAGAATGGTTTTTAGCGCACCCTGATTTTCTTTTTCTTTAAGCCCAATCAGGACGTCCATGGATAGTTCTATCACTTCTATCTCATGAGTTGGCCTCAAAACTGTTTCAATGGTCTCGAAATCAATTTGAACCTCGCGTTGTAATTGATCCAATTCCTGATCTGTTAAGTTAACCTCAGTTTTATACTGGATTAATTGTTCATAATTTGGCTGTATGATGATACATAATTGCTTCATTTTTTTTTACCATGAAATAGGGAATAAGTGAGGCGGCGCAGAGACTGGGGCGGACATTACCTCTTCTGCGTCACCATCCTGCCGTTGTTCGGAATTTAATCTTACTTGCCGAGCAACTCGAAAAAGCAAAGTGTACCATGGCCTGTTTCCTGCGCCATCGTGTTGTCGACATTGGCGCTCAAATAATTCCGTAAATGCTGTACTAGTGCGGGAAGGGGGTGTTTTTTCTTGCATTATATCATTTTCGAATATTACTTGAAGCAATGCGGTTGCAATAACAATATCGTCAGTCTTATTTTCCACATTTGCAAATGAATGAAAGAGCATCTCAGGGTTTGAGCAATACGCCGATCCCCCCTCTTTTTCTTTCAACGCATTAGAAACAAATTTTGCGATCTGCTGTAAAAGGAACAATAGTTCTACTCTTGCTTTTCTGATCGATTTGCCTTTCTTCCCTAAAGTGGCTTCATGCTGCTTCTCTGTTAGTGCATTATGCTTTTCTAGCAATGAGGCGCCTTCGTCGAGTATCTCAACGATTGTTTTCTTCTTGCTGACGTTTTTTTTCGACGTCGTCGTATCCAGTTGACAGACACAGGCTACTACGCGCGATTCATCAGCGGGATTGAGAGATGTTTGAGCACGTAACGCTCTTTCCACACTGTCTTTATTCTTTGCGGGATCATAGGGAGTTTCAAAACCCACCACCAGGATCGATTTTTGAAGGGGTGGTAGATTATATGTCTTCAGCTTTTCACAAAAAATTGAAGCAAAACTGGGGTGCTCATTACTTTGAAGGTTGAAGTTTTTGAATGCGGAACATTGTAGCAACGTGATTTGATTAACTTGTTCGATTTGAGACATTTTAGTTAGAATTTCCAGAATTTTTTCTACAATCAAGTCTGGTAGATCGTTTTTCTTAAACTTTTTCCTTACGATACCGCCATGCGCATTCAGAATAATATGGCAAGAAGTAGCATTGGAATTCCTCTTGAAGATCTCGATGAGTTGTTGGGTAAAGTCAAAAATTACATTTTGTTGTAGCAATTTTTCGCGTGCGTTGTACTCCAAAGAAAGAAGGTAGTCTATGGGTAGTTCGAATGTTTCTATGTTGTGAGTCAATTCCAGGGTTTCACGAATTGTCACAGCATCGTGATTAACTTCATTTTGCATGCATGTGAACAGTTCTGCATCATCGCCCCCATATGTTTCTGTTACATACTGTGGTTGTATTACAATGCATAATGCTCTTTTTTCTTCAATTATTGCAGGATCTGGTGGGCGCATTAATTCATTTCTCTTGTGCAATACCATAGAAATTTCTAAGCAAAAGTATAACGGAAGGAAATTAGCGAAACATTAAGAAATGACAATTGAGTAAGAAATAATTACCCTGTGTCTTTGCCGGTTTTGATCGTATAACGCATGCTTAATCAGGCGGCGGATGCCATAAGGTCTTCAATCACGCAATAAACATCTCAATTTTCATTAACACAACGTTAATTGTTGGTTTAAGTCTTATCTTCCGTTATTTCTTGTGTAAAATTGAACAATCATAATTTTTATTATTGTTGAGGTGTTCAGTGCGTTCACAACCGCCATTGAGAGATTGTATTTTTAAAGATGAATACGGCCGGCTTGCGCCAGCACAAATTATTCTTCAGGGAATGCAGTATAACATCCATTATCGCATTTGGTTCAACGGAGTGCCGGGAACGATTATAGCAACTTTTTCAGCCGGAAGCGTTTTTGGATATACCTTAGCATGCGCAAAAGGAGAGCTGATTTGCAATGGTGTGACGCATAATATTGTTATCAACATGCAGACCGGCCATTGCGCTTTTTTGGATGGGCCAAACGCGCATCAATATGTACTACATTTATCAGCATACTCGCCGCTAGCTGCACCTGCACCTCAGGAACAATCGCCGTGGTGTTATCTTGGAATACTACAACAACTTCCACAAAACAATAATTCTCATATCCTAAACATAGCTGAAACTAGCCAGGGTACCTTGAAAATTTTAAAGGTGATCCCTGCAGGTTATCCTGATCAATTCAGAATTGGTCATGTACAGTTTCATCAAGATTGCGAAGCAACAAGGATTGTGTATGACACAGTTACAGGTTACTACACGCATTTTGATGGCCCGAATTTGCCGCTTATTCAATTGCGAACAAACTCACTCCAACCGGTGTTTCCACTTTCGCAAGTAGTAGCACCACCACCACCACCAGCACCAGCACCAGCACCAGCACGTAATAACCCATCTCTTTTTTCTGCCGCCAGCACCACAAACCCTTCCGACAGAAAATCTCCTACAGAGAAACAGCTGCAGGATATGCTGGATACGTTGCTGCGGAGCCCAGTAGAAAAGTCTCCTCCCATGACGCCGCACTAGAAAAAACGACTTGATGAATCGTGTTTCACCAACCCGTATGATGTATCATATCCAAAATCATTTTGAGAATAGCCAATGAGAACACCATCACACCATATTTTCACAACTGAAATAACACACCGTGATGACAGAAAAACATGGGAGATAAGCTCGCAACCATTAAGTGACGCTTCAATTCGTCTTAATGCTAAAAATAATCGTTTGTTGTTACTTACCTTAATGGCGCTGAGTGACACAAGTGCTGACAATTTTTATCTTCACCTCAGCGTTATTAATCGGTTGATTTATTATTGTCGCATGGCGCCAGATGTGTGGGGCAATATCCTTGATTTTCTGCCGGGCTTTACACGAAATGCAGGTGATTACGCCTTAAGCATTATGAGCATTCGACAATCATCGCTTTTTAAATCAAAAAAGATTGCTGCGAATCCATCTGTTGTCGTTAATGCTGCCATGCGCGGTCAAGAAGAGGTGGTTTTAAATACGCTGCAAGATGATCCATCCGCTTTACTCAAAAAAGCAATCGTGAAAAATTCCGTCGGCGTTGAATGTGAAGTCACATCATTGCAGGCAGCGATTATGGCAAATGACATTCAGCTGGTTGAGAAAATGCAAGCACATTTTGCTCGCCTCACAACAGATTTAAGTGGTAATCCGATAGATGGTCTTGGTGAAATGCAAAGCCAAATCAAAGCAATTTATGTAGAAAGTTTGCAGCGTTATTGTGATATACAAAAAAATATTCTAAGAGAGCTCGAGAAAAAAAAACATGCGTTACTTGAATCAGGCAGTTTAGATAAAACATATGACGAGATTCAAGAAAAAATTAAGCAAGCAACAAAAAGAATGATTGATTATAAAGCTGCGCTGGAAAAAAATGATATTAACGAAATCATTGCAGCACACAACCAAGCGCAAGAGCATAACGCATTTGATTTTGACTCTTACGTTAATGCTATCTGTGCAATTGATGAAAACGTTCCGATACAAAAAGCAGCATTAGACGCAGTGATGGAATTGATTCATGCGACAACACCTGAAGAAACTGCAGCTGTAGTTGCTCGCACCGGTGTTGCTGAAAAACAATCAGATGCAGCACGTTTAAAATCATTTGATGAGCTCACCTTAGTTGAAAAATTAAATCGATTCAGAGAAGAATTGGTTAAACACATGCAACAAGAAATTATTTTTAATCCCAATCACATTTTGGCTGGATTAAAACACAATGAAGAAACTTGGAATGCAGATGATGCAGGTCGTATTGCAGATCCAGGTTATAAAAAACGCACCATCATTTTCTCTCAATTGGCTGGATGGGCGCAGCGAAATGCTGCAGAACCGGTTAAACAAGATATTCGCCGGGGCTGCCAGTACGACTATTTCACTGAAGACGAAGAGCCTCGCACTCGTCGATCTCGTTTTAATAAATATTCTCGCAATGGTAATATTGTTCGAAATTCCCTTGCTGATGTCTCGCTTGTCGATTCTTCGGTTGTTGATGGTTTAGGATATAAAGTCGCTGCGGACGGGCGTGGGGCGGGCGCGCCGTGGCCGGGGGCGGGGTGGGGCAATGCGGGGTGGGTGTGGGAGTGGCAGCGGCACACTTTTTCAGAACTTATGTCGAGCAAAAACAGCAAGCTTGGAAAACTTATGCAGTCAACATCAGCGGCTCGCACCGAGCGCCGGTGTGTAATTCAGTAATACGATAATGCTGCAATGCCTCGGCAGCAAAAAATAAAATGAAAAGTTTTGTTTTTGAATCGCAATATCACCCGGAAAATGACCTAAATGCAACTTTTTAATAAAAGGCCACGTGATACCAATCACGATGAAAATAATTCCAAGAATAATAAACAATCGTTGCATACCTTACGTACCCTTTTTATTGCATTTTAAACCCGCATTTTCCCACGCAACGATACCACCTGTTAGATTGTAGATATCAAGACTTAGATTTTCTGATAGCAATTTTTCACAAGCAATGCTACCCCGCTTTTCCAGCATGCAATGAACAATGATTTTTTTATTTTTTATATCAGATGGTAATTTACCAATGCTAGCGGTGTTGACTGGGATAAGATGCGCACCATCAATATGCACCTCTTTGTATTCAGCAGGTTCACGCACATCGATTAAAATAGCTTCGTTATTATCTAGCCATTCACACGCTGTGATTGGGTCAATTGATTTGATTGTTGTCACTGTAAATATACCTTATAAATTATTATCACGATTCGATTCACTATTTTTTTCCAGTAGCAATTCTGACTGGTGGAAACATCCAAAAATATAATCTGGAAATTTTCACATTTTGAAAACCAAGGTCAATTAATGAATTTTTGTATTCCTTCAAACACTGAAAATCAAGTAATGCTACTTCCCCACCTGGCTTTAATACCCTGGCAATTTCTGTTATTGCTTTGCGTCTTTTTTCAGGTGTTGGAATATTGTGAATTGACATGCTGGAAACAATATAATCAAAGGTATTATCGTTGAAATTCATGTTCGTCATGTCGCCTGAAACAATTTCAATTCGATCTGATACACCTTCAAGCTCTGCATTTTGTTTTGTAAAAATTGCCTGGTTGTTGGATAAATCCTCGCAATTCCACAAATCAATACCAACTGCTTTTCCGCCTTGCGTTAATTTTTTGGCAGCTGCAATCAACAATAATCCTCTTCCACACCCCACATCTAATACTTTTTCATTACCCTTTACATATAATGAATTAATTAAAAAATCACGCATATGCTTTTTTCCAAATAAGCTACTCAAAAGCATATATATGACAGGTATAAAATACGACGCTGAAAAAATTACTGCGATAAGTAATAGCGTAATTGCAATACGAGGATAGTGTGTTAACGTAAAATAATAAATTAAAAATCCTATCACTAGCGCAACTATTCCGCTTAAAAATAATTGTTTAATAACGGGTGGTGCGTCAATGCCATAATGTGGTCTTTTCATATTATGATTTTTCCTTAGCGATACAACATTTTTCACTGATCACCAACAAAAAGAAAGAGCAAAATGAGATAAGTGATCTAATCACTACTCAAATCGACAAACTAGAGCAAGAAAAAAATGGCATCACCGACAAAATAGAAGGTATTGAAATCAGCCTATGCAGCTACTGCTTCTAGCCCGCGAAAGTAAGAACATCAGCGTAATCGATGCTTTTGATTTAGATATGAGTTATTTTACATAATAAGATTGCTTATCCCAATTAAATCATTAGATTCAAATGAATCGCGTAAAATAATTTTGCTTTTGCCGTTGGGAAAATCAATCGTCATTGCTTTGGCATAAAGACCATGACTGATTTTGATAATATGACACTGTTCAACAAAAGTTTTTAGGGCGCGGTTTAATCGTAATTGCTCTTGGTTAGTATGATTGCGTGTTAAATCATCCCGTGAAAATACTTGAGTTTTGAGCGATTCAATTTTATCGAGCAGTTTTCGTCGATAGGTGTTTTGATAATGATGATTAATCTTATGCATAATTTTAGTCTCTGCTATTTTGTGAGTGACAGATATCGGCGCTTATGTCGATTCATCTGGTTCGTCACAAATAGTCATTTTTAGTAAATGTATAAGTATAATCAATTAGTTATTTAAACACCATTTTTTCACATGGTATTTAAGATTCTCATAAGCCTGGATTGATAAGATATGTGACTATCAAGCTGTTGCATATATTGCGGAAAGAGCTCAAAACCACCACATGGAACTTTTTAAAACCAAATAAAAAATGGCAGCTATAACATGAGAACAAATTCAGCAAACAATGATCATGCTTCTTCATGGGGTAGACATGGTAATTTCAATAGCACCTACAATTCCGGTGACCCATTAAACAGATACGCTGAATACAAATGTTTCAATGATCGTTCACTCGTTGATAGTATTAAATTATGTGGATACGTAGACGGTGATTTTCAAATAATTGTGACAGCTAAAGATATGCATGGATATACGCAATTAAGACAGAGCGTTGTAGCTGCGGGTTTTTCACAAACTGATCCAACTGATAGATTTACAAAAACAGTACGTATCCTGACGAACCAAAGATATTTAATTACTCATTTTTTTGAAACGATCAATCAAACTGATGGTGTAGTTGGATTAATTAAAGATGAAATTATCCAAACTATTGCACGCATTCCTGATCACAATCCGCGTAGAGATGAAATTAATAATGTAACAATGCAACTACTAATGCTTCAGATAATGACGCTTCGTAATGCATCAATATTCATGGTGGCTTTCATAGATCACATGCGTCAACATCAAAACGTTAACAATGTAAGATTGATAACCGCTCCACCAAACAATGAGAGAAGATTAATTGTCCGTTCAACTGAAAATAGAATGGCATTACATCAAGGAAACACAGTCAACCATCTTGAGTTTGCGTTGTTTTCAGTTATGCAATTAATTGGCAGTTTCATTAGTGCGACTGGAATTGGAATGAATTCTGTGCCTGATTTATTTGTTATTAATGATTTTTCGCAACGAGAACGTTCAAATCTATTTGGAACACTATTCGTTACAAATATGGTCCAAACATTAATGCGCATAAGTATGAATTTATCCCGAATGGAAAGTTGGGGAGATTTTGTAGAAAATGATCTTCTTAGAGCTCATGTTGATCTTAGAGCGCATCATGTTGCTGATTTCCCTGAGTTGATGGGTAACAATCCTTTCTATTGGCCAGAGCATCGCCGCCCAATAATTTTTGATTTTGATTATCAACCAAATCTTGGTGCTCTTACGACAGCGGGTACATTTTTATCTGTTGAAAGACCAATTCCTGTGCCGCAAACCGGAAAAAATGCAAAAACATTATCTGAAATTGCAGGATTTGATACCAGCAATATCCCAGATGAATTTTGCTGTCATTTAAGTGGTGAAATTATGGATGATCCTGTGATTGATCCAACAACTTTAAATGCAGCTGCGTTAACGTGGATATCTGCGCCTGAATCAGAAAAAGAAACACTTGATAGGGGTAATTTTGATGAGGTACCTCGCTTTGAACGAAAATGGCTTGAAAGAGCAGTTTCTGATAAAGATGGTGATAGCCCGATGACAAGACAGCCAATTGTGACGCCATTAATTAGTGATTCTGCTACTAAGGGTGAATCTATTAAAAAACGGATTGAAGATTTTGTGCAATCACAAGTGACATCGGCAGCTACTGCTTCTAGCCCGCGAAAGTAAGAACATCAGCGTAATCGATGCTTTTGATTTAGATATGAGTTATTTTACATAATTAAGATTGCTTATCCCAATTAAATCATTAGATTCAAATGAATCGCGTAAAATAAAAAAACAGCAAGCTTTCAGAACTTGTTACGCAGCCCACACCAGCATCTCGCGCGCGCCGGTGTGTAATTCAGTAATACGATAATGCTGCAATGCCTCGGCAGCAACATCTGCTGCCGCTCTAATTCACGCATTGCGGTCGCTGTCGCTCGCGCTTCCATCAACTTCGAATAAACGTAGCGGTACAACACCGTACAGGTACTATCCGGATAAGCATGCAATTCCGCGACAGCGACCGACCATCCACACAACCTGTGAATGACTGTGTTTATAACTCTGTGGATAACTAATTATGTGCTTGCTATCGTGTGATTTTATTCAAGATGCGCAAAAAATGATGCCAGCTTCTCCCGTTTTCAAAAGAATTTTCATCTTTGGGTGATATTGAATGATAATTTGCCTCGAAAATGCTCATTGACTGGCGTGTCAACTCCGCTTTTCTCACCAAATTATCATTCAATCTCACCCTAAATCTGAAAATTTAAGTTAATCAACCTTCAGAGTGGGAACTACTGAAATGATGCCTTGAAAAATTGGCGCTCGCTCAATTCCCGCTCATACTTACACTCGCGCTATCTTCTGAAATATAACCCGAAACTCAATTCCTTTTCCGGATGGTGGAGTATGCAGCTCAATGGTTGCGTGATGCAATTTTGCAATTTGTTGTACGATGCTTAAACCGAGACCGCTGCCAACGGTGTTATTGCCCAGGACACGAAAGAAGCGATCAAAAATGCGTTTGCGCAATTCTTCAGGAACGCCGGGTCCATTGTCAGTGACGGATAAAATAACGTGATCTTTGCTTTCTCGAATATTAACAATGACGTTGCTGCCGGACGGCGAATAACGAATTGCATTATCCACCAAGTTACGAATTAAAATATCAATGGCAATGATATTACCGACGATGGTTGCTTTGCAATCAGGCGACAGTAATTCAAGTTCAATATTTTTTTCGACTGCGATGGGTGCCAACATACCAACGATTTCCGCCGCTTCTTTAGCAAGACACAGTGGCGCGGTATCTGATAATCCCGCTTCAGGTTCCATTCGACTGAGCGTTAATAATTGTTGCACGACGTGAGAACTGCGTTGCACACCCGATAATACCTTCGCCAATGCTTCTTTTTTCTCATCCGTCGATTGCGCGCGCAACGCCACTTGTGCCTGCGTATTCAATGCAGCGAGTGGTGTTTTTAATTCGTGCGCGGCATCTGCCGTAAAACGTTTTTCGCGCTCAAACGCAGCTTGTAGTCGCTCAAACAAGAAATTTAATTCTTGCACCAACGGTTCAATTTCGGTCGGAACTGATTCTAAATCGACGGATTCTAAATGCGATGGCGCACGCTGATGCACTTCTTTGGCAACGCGTCGCAGCGTTTCCAATCCGCGCCCCACGATTATCCAAATCAATACACCTAAAAATGGATAAGTGATTAACATCACAATCACTGAATCTTGCGTCAAGTGATCTTCCAATTCCTGACGATACGATGCGCGTTCGGCCACCATGATGGTCAAGCGATTCGATTGATTGTATCCAGTACTGACGTGCCAGGTGTGACCGTCGAGCCACAATTTTGATAATCCAACGACACCATTGGAAAAGGGTGTTCGCAATGCGTGCTCAGAATGTAGCAGCAACCTGCCTTTTTTATCCCAAATTTGAAATTCTAAGCTTTCTGCTGCTTGTCGCAGTGCTTCAGGCTCCAAGTGTGGAATATTTTTAAGTTCATCCAAATGTTTATTTTCGCCTTTTAATCGGCTTTGAATGATATGAAATTCTTTTACATCAACAGGGCCTGAAAAGATGGCTTGCATGCGTAAGGTAGTACGAATGAGCTGCGCGTCCAACTGTAATTGAATATTTTGATGCGCCAAAAATAAATTACCGATGATCGCAAGTGACGTGATCAGCGTCACGCTCAATAGCAAATTGATTAAAAGATACGTGCGTATCGATGGTGATATCAAGATCGTAACAACCCAATATTAATCTTCTGCTTTCACCATGTAACCCACGCCACGAATGGTGCGAATTAATTTAGTGCCAAAGCGTTTACGTAAATTGTGCACATGCACTTCGAGCGCGTTACTATCAATATTTTCCCCCCAACCATACAGCGTTTGGCTGAGTTGATCACGCGAAATGACACGTCCTGCATTTTCCAATAATTTTTGCAACAATGTAAATTCGCGTCGCGATAAAACAACGGGTTCGTTATTGAATGTCACGGTATGCGCCGCGGGATCAATCGTAATATTGGCATAAGATAATACCGGTTGCACACGCGATTTGGATCGACGTTGCAATGCACGCAGGCGCGCACATAACTCATCGAGATCAAATGGTTTTGGCAAATAATCATCCGCACCCGCATCAAGACCTTGTACTCGCGCTTCCACCGTATCTTTTGCAGTGAGAATTAAAACGGGCACGGGAAGATCTTTTTCCCGAATTTTTTTGAGCACTTCTAACCCAGACATTCTGGGTAGTGCCAAATCGAGTATCACAGCGTCAAAACTTTCTTGGGATTGTGATAATGCATCATATGCCGCTTTACCATCTTTCACCCAATCCACGGTGTGGCCATAATGCTTAAGACCAGAGCAGATACCATCACCTAATAATTCGTCGTCTTCTACAAGCAACACACGCATGAGGTCATCTCCTGTGTTTATGCGGATTGTATTTGAGGCTTCAAAGCTTGCGTGCTAAGATTGCCATGAAATCAATCGCATTTGCATGAATTATAGCAGAGTTAGGGTATTCGTGAGGCAAGGCATCGCTCTTTTAGGGTTATAACATGCCAGCAACAGACCAGATTTCAGCCAATTCATTGATAAATAAACTGATTCAGCATGCCAAACCAAAGATGAAGGAAGCGGCGGCGTTTTCGTTATTTAGTGCATTTGCCCGGTTGTACTATTCTCACGCGCCAATCAATGAGTTAAAAAAGCGTCCTATCTCTGAGCTCTTCGGCATTGTTTATTCCCACTGGGAGCTTCTGTATCGCCAAACCAAGCCCAGTGAGCAAATCGTTAGGGTCTTTAATCCAGATATCCACCGTGATGGTTGGCAGTCGTCTCACACCATTGTCGAAGTCGTGATGAAAGATATGCCGTTTATTGTCGACAGTATGCGTAATGCGATGCTTCAGCTTGGCATGATGGTGCATTTGATGATTTACACGGGCGGTATCACCGTGATTCGAGACAAGGGTGGTTTGGTCACTGAGATTAAGCCCTACAATTTAAGTGAACCTAACTCAACAGAAACGATTGAAGCACCGGTTTACATGGAAGTAGATAAGCAATCGGATCCTGACGTATTACTTGCCATCGAAACACAATTGAAAACAACGCTCAGCGATGTGCAAGTAGCGGTGTTAGATTGGCAAGCAATGCGAGCGCGTGTTCAAGAGTCAATTGACGCATTATCCGTTTCACGCGCGCCCGTGCCGCCCGAGGAAGTGAAAGAATCGATCGCATTTTTAACGTGGCTTTTGGATGATCAATTTACGTTGCTGGGTGTGCGCGATTATAAAGTGGTGGGCAGCGGCGATGCATTGGCGTTACAACTGATTTCAGGATCGGGTTTGGGTGTGTTGCGCGATGAAACGCACAGTAAAAAACATCGTTTGTTTTCCGATATTCCTGAAGCCGCACGCGCAATGATGTTATCTTCGGAGCATGTGCTCGTGATTTCAAAAACCAATACGATCTCCACCGTGCATCGTTTAACGCATACCGATTACATTGGTATTAAATCATTCGATGCATTTGGAAAATTA
The DNA here is from genome assembly GCA_001801425.1 of Gammaproteobacteria bacterium RIFCSPHIGHO2_02_FULL_42_43. Classification (GTDB taxonomy): domain Bacteria; phylum Pseudomonadota; class Gammaproteobacteria; order Coxiellales; family Coxiellaceae; genus 2-02-FULL-42-43. The sequence goes on along the minus strand of MGXR01000013.1, from coordinate 106,428 downwards.
ATGGGTGAGCGACGCGTATTAGGATTGTATACTTCCACCGCTTATAGCAGTCATCCCAAGCAAATTCCTTTTTTGCGTCACAAAGTCGCCTCCATTTTAAAACAATCAGGATTTCCGCCGAAAAGTCACGCAGGGAAAGATATAATGCATATCCTGGAAACTTTTCCGCGTGACGATTTATTTCAAGCGACCAACGAAGAGCTGGTTGAGATTGCCAATGGCATTTTAAATTTACAAGACAGACAAAAAGTCAGTATTTTTGTGCGTCACGATCCGCACGGTCGTTACGTGTCATGCCTAGTGTATGTGCCGCGTGACAGTTACAGCTCGTTATTTGTGATGCGCGCAAAAACAATTTTGATGGACATGTTTCACGGCACAGAATGCAATTACAGCACGTATTTTCACTCGCCCGCATTAACACGCATCCATTACATCATTCGCATTCCGTTTACTAAACGCAGAACGCGTTACAAATTAGAAGAATTAGAAACGCGCTTAATTGCAGCGGGAAAATCTTGGCATGATGGTTTTGCGGAAGTGGCCATGGCGCATTTTGACGAAGAGCAGAGCAGAAAAATGATTCAGCATTATAATGCCGCATTTTCAGCAGGATATTGCGAAGCATTTACCCCAGAGCAAGCACTCAAGGACGTAAAACAAATTGAAGCATTATCAAAAGAATCGTTGGGTATGACACTCTATCGCCCCGACGGCGCATCACCTTTCGACATTAAATTTAAATTGTTTCGCTATCATCAGACGGTGCCACTATCCGATGCGTTGCCAATTTTGGAAAATATGGGTTTGCGTGTGGTGGGTGAGCAGCCTTATCTTTTGTCGTTTAAATCGGGCGAGACATTGTGGATTAATGATTTCAGCATGACGTTTTCCGAAGAAGTGTCGTCGATCAGTGATCAGGTTCGCATTTTATTTCAAGAAGCATTTAATCAAATTTGGTTGAATGAAACAGAAAATGACGTGTTGAATGGATTGATATTGGAAGCCAATCTCAATTGGCGCGAAATTGCCATGCTGCGTGCCTACACAAAATATTTGAAGCAAGCGGGTTTCACCTATAGCACCCCCTACATTTGCGAAACTTTTTTAAAATACCCGCTTATTGCGGCCGCATTTGTGCGTTTATTCCACGCGTATTTTGATCCCAAGCTTGCGGCAACTGAGCAAGCGCGCGACGCGATTGAAACAGAATTTCAACGCTTGATTGATGATGTTACATTGCTTGATGAAGACAAAATTTTTCGTCGCATGTTAGCACTAATCAAAGCCACATTACGCACCAATTTTTATCAGCCGGATGCGCAAGGAAAATTAAAATCCATGATTGCGCTAAAATTTTCTCCCGAAAAAATTCCAGAGTTGCCATTGCCGTTGCCGAAATATGAAATTTTTGTATATTCGCCGCATTATGAAGGCGTGCATTTGCGTGCAGCGAAAGTAGCGCGCGGTGGATTGCGCTGGTCAGATCGTCGCGAAGATTTTCGCACAGAAGTGTTGGGACTTATGAAAGCGCAACAAGTGAAAAATGCGGTGATTGTGCCCTCGGGTGCAAAAGGCGGATTTGTTATTAAAAATTTACCCGTCGATGCGTCTCGTGAAGTGGCACAAGCCGCCGCAATTGCTTGTTACAAAGGATTTGTCGGTGGATTGTTGGATGTGACGGATAATTTGCAGGGCACGACAGTGTTGCGTCCGAAAGATGTCGTTTGTTACGACGATGCGGATAGTTATTTAGTGGTTGCGGCAGACAAGGGCACCGCTACTTTCTCAGATATTGCGAATCAAATTGCAGTTGATCGTGGATTTTGGTTGGCGGATGCATTTGCATCTGGCGGATCGACTGGTTACGATCACAAAAAAATGGGTATTACTGCACGCGGTGCTTGGGTTTCTGCTCAGCGACATTTTCAGTCGATCGGTATTCAAGTCGATGAAGCAGAAATAACGGTGATTGGTATTGGTGATTTAGCGGGGGATGTGTTTGGCAATGGGGTGTTATTGTCATCGCATTTAAAATTAGTGGGCGCGTTTAATCACCAACATATTTTTTTAGATCCCACGCCAGATCCGGCTAGCAGTTTTGCCGAAAGAAAACGATTGTTTGGGCTCGCGCGTTCGCAATGGAGTGATTACGCAGCAGACAAAATTTCCAAAGGGGGCGGTGTTTATTCGCGACAAGCAAAATTTATTACGTTGTCTGATGAGGTAAAAAAATTATTAGACATTGGGAATGATAAACTCACACCGAATGAATTGATTTGTGCTTTATTAAAAGCACCGATCGATATGATTTGGAATGGCGGCATTGGTACGTTTGTTAAAGCAAGTACGGAAGATAATTTGCAAGCGGGTGATCGCGCGAATGATGTATTACGTATTGATGCATCCACTTTGCGCGCGCGCGTTGTTGTTGAAGGGGGAAATTTAGGATTCACACAACTGGCACGCATTGAATATACCGCCAAAGGCGGATTGATGAATACGGATTTCATCGATAATTCTGCTGGTGTAGATTGTTCTGACCACGAAGTCAATATTAAAATTTTATTGAATACGATTGTAGAAGCGGGTCAATTATCTTTAAAGCAGCGCAACACATTGCTCGTCTCTATGACCCAAGAAGTGGCAGAGTTGGTGCTGAATAATAATTATCATCAAAACGAATCAGTGAGCTTTTTAACGATGATGTCACCCAACCACATGAATTTGTATGCGCGTTATTTGGATGCACAAGCACAAGCGCATAAAATCAATCGTGCGTTGGAATTTTTGCCGGACAGCAAAACAATTTTAGAGCGCCGATCCAAAGGCCTTGGTTTCACTTCACCTGAAATTTCCGTGCTGTTTGCTTACAGTAAAATTATTTTAAAAGAAGCGATTGCCCATTCTGATTTGTTAAGTGATCCTGGATTGGCGCATTTTATTCAATACGCATTTCCCGCGATTTTATACAAAAAATATAGCAAGCCCATCGAAAAGCATCGCTTACGTCATGAAATTTTAGCAACACAGTTGTCGAATTTTTTAGTCTCACGCATGGGCATTACATTTATTTATCAAATGGAAGATGAAACAGCGGCGTCGGTTGCGACCATCGTTCGCGCTTTTATTGCGGCATATAATATTTTTCATATTGACGATATGTATCAACAAATTGAATTATTGGATTATCGTGTGGACATGGCGCTGCAATATCAGATGATTGATGAAGTGATTCGCTTGGTGCGTCGCGCGACACGCTGGATGTTACGTAATTGTCGCGATGCATTGGATTATAAAAAATTAATGACACGTTTTGAGCCACAAGTGAAAGGGCTATATCAACGCTTGCCAAAATTATTGTTGGGCAAAGACAAAGATGGAATGAACGAACGTTGTGCTCAGCTCATTGCCGCTTCTGTTCCGGAATCCGTGGCGCTGCAAATTGCGAGCGCGCGATCCATGTATCATGCATTAAATATCGTTGAGGCATCGACGTCTCACCATTCCGATGTCTATCAAGTCGCGCGTATTTATTTTATGTTGGTTGATCGTTTGGATTTGCGTTGGTTTCGCGATAAGATTAACGATCATCCGGTGACGCATCGCTGGTCGGTGTTGGCTAAAGCGGCGTTCAAAGCGGATTTGGATTGGATGCAACGAGAATTGACGACAAGCGTCATTCAGTTTAGCGATGCCAAGAGTGTGACGCAGCGTGTGGATGCGTGGCTGTCTCATCATGAGGATTTGATTGCGCGTTGGCGCTTAATTTTAAGTGATTTACGCAGCACTGAGCTCACTGATTTCTCGATTGTTTCGGTTGGCATGCGAGAGTTATTTGATTTGACGCAAGCTGCTTCAAAAAAATAATGGAGTAGAGAGTTATGTTTGCTTCGCACTATGTGACCGTCAATGGATCACGCATGCATTATTGGGACGAGGGTGTGGGCAACCCCATTTTATTTATTCACGGTATGCCGACTTCCAATTATCTTTGGCGTCATATTATTCCTGCGCTGTCGACATCGGCGCGCTGCATCGCACCTGATTTAATTGGCATGGGAAAATCGGATAAACCCAATATCGCTTATACCGTGCGTGATCATATCCAGTATCTCGAATTATTTATTCAAGCATTGGGATTGAGCAACATTACATTGGTGATGCACGGCTGGGGATCGGTGATTGGGCTTGATTATGCAAGACGTCATGAAAATAATATTCGTGCACTTGTGTTGTATGAATCGTATATCAAGCCGATTACTGCATGGACTGAATTGTCGCTGCCCATGCAACAGTTTTGCACGTTGCTCAAAAATAAAAATGCGAGTGAGCGCGCAATCCTGGATCAGAATTATTTGGTCGAAAAAATGTTTCCGCGCAGCGCCATCACGAATTTATCGCAAGAAGCGATGTCGTATTATCGCGAGCCGTTTTCATCGCGCGACAGCCGAAAATTGTTGTGGCAATACGTGAACGAATTGCCACTCGGTGATGGAACAAGTGAAGCGAGCCGCATTATTCAGCAGTATTCTGTGTGGTTGCAAAAAACGACAATTCCAAAATTATTGATGTATGCAATTCCTGGGTTTTGCACGACCATTGAAATGGTGCATTGGTCTCGCGATCATTATCCCAACCTTCAATTAACAGCGCTCGAAGACGTGATGCATTGCGCACAAGAAACCGCACCGCAATTATTTTCAAATGCGCTGCTCAAATGGTATCAAGGGTTATCGCATGCGCGCGCTTAAGTTATTTTTTATTGCGAGCATTCTTTTTTTATCCTCATGTACTTCGTTAAATTACGCGCCTGGTAAAGCGTACATGGAAGAATCTCAAGGTGCAGCTACATGAGGCGCGGCCTTGGTCTTCGCCCATTACATTATCAAGCGATTCTGGATCAACAACCCGAGCTTGATTTTTTTGAAGCAATCTCTGAAGATTTTATGCATTTTTCAGGGAATGATTACAGTTATTTAAAAAAAATTGCCAAGCATTATCCCATCGCGTTGCACGGTGTTGGATTATCGATTGGCAGTACTGATCCACTCAACAAAAATTATTTACGCGATTTAAAAAAATTGGCGAAAACCGTTTCTGCAATTTCAATTTCGGATCATTTCTGTTGGACGGGTGTCGATGGAAAAAATACGCATGATTTATTGCCGTTGCCTTTTACTGCAGAAACCGTTGAACATTTGGTGTCGCGCATTCAAACGGTACAAGACTATTTGGATCAGCGTATTTTATTGGAAAATGTATCCAGTTATGTGACGTTTACTGAAAATGAAATGACGGAGTGGGAGTTTATTGCAAGTGTTGCAGAAAAATCGGATTGCTTTATTTTGTTGGACGTGAATAATATTTTTGTGAATGCGTTTAATCACGGTTTTAATGCACAACATTATTTACAAGGGATTCCACGTACGCGTGTAAAGCAATTTCATTTGGCAGGACACAAACAGTGTCAAACGCATATTATTGACACCCACGATGCGTCGATTATTAATGCAGTGTGGGAATTATATCGCGAAGCCGATCGTTATTTTCCCAATACGCCTTTAGTGATTGAGCGTGATTCCAATATTCCGCCGCTGGAGGAATTATTGCTCGAGTTTAGCGAATTGTAATGGGCTATTATCCAACATCGCTTGCAGTGCTTGTGGAGGCAAACATTTAAATGATTGTTCTTTATTATCCAATGCGTCAGAAGCAGTAGGAGCAAAGGATTGTGCGGGGACAATAGGTGCTGGCGAAATAGGCGAAGTTAAAGCAGGTGATGATCCCCGTCTCTTTCCAAAAAACGATCCTGATAAGCTCAATGTCGGTGTTGTGCTTGATATTGGTGACGATAAAGTGGGAGAACCACCACCGCACTCCTGTTTGACTGCCCTCATTGCATGTATTACAGTCCTTGATTGTGAATTTGTTTCGATTTGCTTTAACAATTCGAGCTTTTCATCTAGACCATCTATTGGATTTATCAATTCACGAATCATGGTTTTGACAATATTTTCTTCATCTTCGATGCAAGTGTTGCAAGGAATGTTTAGCGAAGAGAATTTCGCCATCGTTCCATCTCGATTTTCATTGATCAATAATTTTAATTCACCCCCATTTTTTTCTAAAAAGTAGGCAGGAATTGCAAGGCCTAAGTGTTGACCACCTGAGCGTATTTCAGCGTGATTTTTTTGAGAGCTGGTGGTTAATGCTTTTTCCCAGCTGTATTTTCCGGTCTTGTCTTCTGGAATAGGACTGTTACTTTGATCCGACAATTGAATCAACACGGAATTTTCGTCAGCAGAAATAGTTAAGGAAATATGACGCGCACCCGCTTGATGCGAATTTTTTATTAACTCCAGCAGTGATTTGTCGAATGCAATATATGCCACAGTAGATTGAATCGCCGCATCCATTTTTTTTAATTCATCACGAAGATCATCGCAAACCGATTCCAGCGGACTTGTAAATTCATCGGGTTTTTTGATAGTGCTTTCAGGGAGATTATATTCAATCGTAAGCAACGGTCTCATGATTCTATTTCTCGTGGGTTATGTACATTTTGAAACCATTTTCTCACGATTATCTTAAGGAATTCTGAGAATTTAGTAGAAAATGTGACGATAAAGCACATTCCAGTTAATTTTAATATTGCGTCGCAATCAACGCACCCACGACCGCGACACATCCGCCCAAAATTGCGAGCATCGTTGGGAGCTCGCCCAAAAACAACCACCCCATGAATGTGCAAAAAAGTGGGAGAGTATACAGCGTTAACGCGACTTTAGTGGGCGGCAATTCTCCGCTCAACGCATAACTCCACGCGAGATAACCAATAGCACCGGGCACCACACCTAAATAAATAATCGATGCAGTAGCATCCCAGCTTGCCAAGGGAATGTCATGCAACATGGGGTGAATAAAGATGAGCATCACAAGCGTGCCACACCAAGCGGTGATGGCAGCAACTTCGATGGGATGAAATTTGGTGAGTAGTGTTTTTTGCGCAACGTTATACATGCCAGCGCACACCACCGCAAAAATAATATACGCCATGCCGATGCCGAAAGTAGCGTCATACAATTTAGCACCCGCAATAATCATCAACCCCGCAACACTGACGGCAACACCGATCCAGCCTTTTTTACCGATTTTTTCGCCAAAAAAACACATAGCCCATAACATTGAGACAATTGGATTCATGCCAATAATAAAACTCGTAATGCTGGCTGAAACCGTGAGTTCTCCATAGTTAATGGCAATCATGTAAAGACCAATACCAAAAAATCCAATGAAAAATAATTGCATCATTTCTTTCAGTGTTGGTTTGTGCCGATTTTTCAGGCGAAGATAAAAAATTAGCATGGTGGCGGAAACGATCAGATATCGAAATAAAGCCAATGAACCTGGAGAATATTGCTGCAAGACAACCCGAATAAACACAAATGAGGATGACCACGATAAAATCGCAACGGTAATCATGAGTGCTGTTTTAAGAGAAATGCTTTTGAGTGACATGAGCCCTCAGCTCTCCCCCGCTTTCATAAGTTAATCAACCTTCAGAGTGGGAATTGCTGATGAGTCCTGGCCTTTTTTGCCTGCATCGCGTATCCTGCACCGAGTCAGTTTACGGTATTTTGACATGTCATTCACGAGCCTTGTGCCGCCATCAACCCCCGCGATTTTGGCGTTAGCCGATGGCTCGGTATTTTCAGGTGTTTCTGTTGGCGCTTCCGGCGAAACCGTTGGCGAGGTGGTGTTTAATACCGGCATGACGGGCTATCAAGAAATTTTGACTGATCCCTCCTATCGTCGCCAAATCGTTACCTTCACTTATCCGCACATTGGAAACACAGGTATTAATCCAGAAGATGGGGAGTCTCCTCGCATTCAAGTTGCGGGAATTATTCTTCGAGAATTATCGCTCATCGTTAGCAATTGGCGAGCGACCGAAAGTCTGACCGATTTTTTAAAACGCGACAACATCGTCGCGATTGCGGGCATCGACACGCGTCAATTAACACGGATTTTACGCGAGAAAGGCGCGCAAAGTGGTTGTATTGTCACGGGAAAAACAAGTGCGGATGAAGCGATTGTCAAAGCGCGCAGTTTTGCTGGATTACACAACAAAGATCTAGCGATTGAGGTAACAACCTCAGCAATTATAAAGCGTTTAGAAAAAAATAAATTACATCTGGTGGTGTACGATTTTGGTGTGAAAGAAAATATTTTACGATTATTGGAAGCGCGCGGTTGCCGTTTAACGATTGTTCCCGCGACCACTTCTGCAGAAGCAGTGTTGAAATTAAAACCTGATGGCGTAGTGTTGTCTAACGGCCCTGGCGATCCTGCTGCGTGTGATTATGCGATTCGCAACATCCAACAGTTGATGGAAAAAAATATTCCGCTGTTTGGTATTTGTTTGGGATTTCAGTTGATTGCATTGGCTTTCGGCGCTAAAACATTAAAAATGAAATTTGGTCATCATGGAATTAATCACCCCGTACAAGACGTGCGATCTAAAAAAATATTCATCACCAGTCAGAACCACAGTTTTTGCGTCGATGAAAAAACATTGCCGCCCGAATTAATGATCACGCACGTGTCGTTATTCGATCATACGCTACAAGGTTTTTTACACAAAACAAAAAAAATAATGGCATTTCAGGGCCATCCAGAAGCAGGGCCGGGGCCGCACGATATTACTTCTTTATTTGATGAGTTTCTAACCTATGCCAAAACGCGCTGACATCCAAACAATATTAATCATTGGCGCAGGTCCCATCGTGATTGGGCAAGCATGCGAATTTGATTATTCCGGAACGCAAGCGTGCGTGGCATTACGCGAGCTTGGATTTCGCGTGGTGTTAATTAATTCTAATCCCGCCACCATCATGACAGATCCTACGATGGCGGATGTGATTTACATCGAGCCGATTCAGTGGAGCGTAGTGGCGCGCATTATTGAAAAAGAACGCCCCGATGCATTATTGCCGACCATGGGTGGACAAACGGCGTTGAATTGCGCGTTAGATTTAGCGCGCGAAGGGGTTTTAAAAAAATATAACGTAGAATTAATTGGCGCTTCACGCGAGGCGATTGATAAAGCAGAAGATCGAGAACTGTTTGCAAAATCCATGCAAAAAATTGGATTAAAAACGCCGCGCTCAGGTATTGCGCACACGATGGCAGACGCGCTTCGCATTGTAGAAGAGATTGGATTTCCGGTGGTGATTCGTCCGTCATTTACGTTGGGCGGCACGGGCGGTGGCATTGCGTATCATCGCGATGAATTGATTGATATTTGCGAACGTGGTTTTGATTTATCGCCGACACACGAATTATTAATCGACGAATCGATTATTGGTTGGAAAGAATTTGAATTAGAAGTGGTGCGCGACTGCAAAGACAATTGCATTATTGTGTGTTCGATAGAAAATATGGACCCGATGGGAATTCACACAGGCGATTCAATTACGGTCGCACCTGCACAAACACTTACAGACAAAGAATATCAGTGCATGCGCGATGCAGCGATTGCGATTTTGCGCGAAATTGGGGTTGATACCGGCGGCTCCAATGTGCAATTTGCATTGAATCCGAAAAACGGCGAGATGATGGTGATTGAAATGAATCCGCGCGTGTCGCGATCATCCGCGTTGGCATCGAAAGCAACGGGTTTTCCGATTGCACGTATCGCTGCAAAATTAGCAGTTGGTTTTACATTAGATGAATTGCAAAATGAAATGACCAATGGCAAAACTCCTGCGTCATTTGAGCCAACAATCGATTACGTCGTGACAAAAATTCCGCGCTTTGCATTTGGAAAATTTCCGCAGCTTAATAAACGATTGACGACACAAATGAAATCTGTTGGCGAAGTGATGGCGATTGGCAGCAATTTTCAAGAATCATTGCAAAAAGCCATTCGTGGTTTAGAGATTAATGCGCATGGGTTAGAACCAAAAATTCGCGTGATCGCGGATTCAGACAGTTATCAATATGATTGCGAAGAAGCGCGAGAAAAAATTCGCCGAGAATTACGCATGGCGACTCATGAGCGCTTATGGTTTATTGCTGACGCATTTCGTTTTGGTTTTTCATGCGATGAAATTGCTGCGCACACGCACATTGATCCGTGGTTTTTAGCGCAAATCGAAGCGTTGGTCGTGATTGAAAATAAAATCAGCGAAAAAAAATTGGACGCAATCACGCGCGAAGAATTATTTTATATCAAACAAAAAGGATTTTCAGATGCGAGAATTGCAACACTACTCAATACAACAGAAGAAGAAGTGCGTAGCAAACGCGATGCATTTCATTTACATCCCGTTTACAAACGCATCGATACCTGCAGCGCTGAATTTTCAACTGACACTGCGTATTTTTATTCTACGTATCAGAGCGAAGATGAATCGCGTCCGACGCAACGTGAAAAAATCATGGTGCTCGGTGGTGGTCCCAATCGCATTGGCCAAGGTTTAGAGTTTGATTATTGTTGTGTGCATGCAGCGCTTGCGATGCGTGAGCTTGGGTTTGAGACGATCATGGTGAATTGTAATCCAGAAACCGTTTCAACAGATTTTCATATTTCAGATCGTTTGTATTTCGAGCCAGTGACGCTCGAAGATGTGTTGGAAATTGTAAGAATCGAAAAACCCAAAGGTGTTATCGTGCAGCTGGGCGGGCAAACGCCGCTTAAATTAACACATGCGTTGGAAAAAGCGGGTGTGCCGATTGTGGGTACGCCGCCTGACTCCATTGATTTAGCGGAAGATCGTGCGCGTTTTCAAGCGCTTATTCATGAATTAAAATTGCAGCAACCAGCGAACAACATTGTGCGTTCAAAAGAAGAAGGTTTGCGTTTTGCGAAAGAAGTGACGTATCCGATTATTGTGCGTCCGTCGTATGTATTGGGTGGACGCAACATGAAAATTATTTTTCATGAACGTGAGTTTTATGATTACATACGATCCATCAAAGAAGTCTCTTTGAAAAATCCATTGTTACTCGATCATTTTTTAGATGATGCGATCGAAGTAGATATTGATGCGATATCGGATGGAAAAGAAATTTTCATTGCGGGCATCATGGAACATATTGAGCAAGCGGGCGTGCATTCCGGTGATTCTTCGTGCGTGTTTCCGCCGCACAGTTTGAGTGAAGCAATACAAAATCAGTTGCGTGAACAAATGGAAAAACTGGCGCGCGCGCTGCGAGTGGTTGGTTTGATGAACGCACAATTTGCGATACAACATAATGAAATTTATATTTTGGAAGTGAATCCGCGTGCATCACGCACCGTGCCTTTTTTGGCAAAAGCGACAGGTTTGCCGCTCGTAGCGATTGCGGCGCGTTGCATGGCGGGCGTTTCACTCAGCGAACAGTCCATCCAGCGAAAAAATAATGCATATATTTCTGTGAAGAAACCTATTTTTCCTTTCACTAAATTTAAAAATGTGGATCCAATTTTGGGTCCTGAAATGCGTTCTACGGGTGAAGTCATGGGCATTGCAACGTCACTGGGCAGTGCATTTTTGAAAGCAGAGTTAGCAGCCAATAGCAAAATCCCATTATCAGGAACTGCTTTTATTAGTGTGCGTGATGCCGATAAACCGCGTGTTGTGGCGATTGCAAAAAAATTAATTGCACTCGGATTTCATTTATTATCTACTGCGGGAACGGCGCGTGCGTTACGTGACGCACAACTTGCTTGCGATGTCGTGAATAAAGTAGAAGAGGGTAGGCCGCATATTGTGGATCGCATGTGCAATAACGATGTGCAGCTCGTGATTAATACGACGGAAGGCGAAAAAGCGATTGCGGATTCATTTACCATTCGTCGTTGCGCTGTTGAGCGCGGCATTTGTTACACGACCACACTCGCAGGCGCTGAAGCCGTGTGTTTAGCAATTGAAACGCGAGAGATTGGTGAAATTGTGAATATAAAAAATAATCAATAAAAAAAGAAGCACGCGCGAAGCGTAAGCGTAGCAAGTGCGCAGAGGTACTTATGCAACTAACCCCCATGACCTTAGCTGGCCATAAAAAATTACAACAAGAACTGGAACACTTAAAAAAAGTTGAACGCCCCGCGATTATCGCAGCGATTGCAGAAGCGCGTGCGCACGGCGATTTAAAAGAAAATGCGGAATACCATGCAGCGAAAGAAAAGCAAGGATTTATTGAGGGGCGTATTCGTGATTTAGAATCCAAGTTATCCCATTGTCGCGTGATTGATATTTCTCAAATTCCCAATGAAGGCAAAGTGGTTTTTGGCGCCACGGTAACACTCGTGAATGTGCACAGCGAAGAAGAAGTGATTTACCAAATTGTCGGTGAAGATGAAGCGGATTTAAAACATCGAAAAATTTCTGTTACTTCTCCTGTTGCCCGCGCCATGATTGGAAAAATGGAAACTGATGAGGTGATTGTGCTGTCGCCCAGCGGCGAAGTGATTTATGAGGTGGTGAAGGTGGAATACACCGTGTAACCGCGCGTTCGCGCGGCATGACGTGGTTTTAATGTCTTTGAATCATGCAATGTCTATTGCTAATGGACTCATGGACAGCAACCAATCTTCCCTTGACATCAGCTAATTCCGGAGCGGCCACACTATCTCCCTGCCCAAATCCAAATACGACACCTTGAATTTTGCTATTTTTAATTCTTTCATTTTGGGCGGCGATTAAATTCCCTTCTTGATCGGATAGAGCGGTTCTTTCGCTCAATAATTCTTTGCAGGTAAAATTTTTGTATTGAGCTTGAGAAACATGGGTCGGTGAAATTTTAGCTGGCTTGGTTGGCATATTCAAACAACCCGCAGTAACTGCCAGAACGGTGCTGGAAAAAGCGATTATTAGAACTCGTGTGTGTGTTTTCATATAGATCCTGATTAGTGAAATTACCGTCCATAGAGTAGCACAGCAATTCGCATTGATTCAATCAGAATTCTCGCTGTAGTTGAATCTAAGTAATTTGCTTGATAAAATTTTAGTGGTTAAAAAACGTCAAACACAGGTTTAACAATAGGTAGGATTCTATGATGTTTAAAAAATCAATTATCGGATTAACTTTTTTAATTGCTTCGATGTTCTTATTCAGTTGCGCAAGGGTTGTTTCGGTGCACAATCTTCATGACCAGTCAGTACCTCCCCATTTAACTCGTCATCAAGTAGGTGTTGCGATTATGGCGGCGACGAATGAACGACGCTATTGGCATGCAGTTAAAGTTAAGCCGGGTCTAATTAGGGCGACTGCCTTTGTCCGTAATCACAGAGCGGACGTCAAGATTCCGTATTCTAGCAGCAATTATTCGATCATCTATGAAGGCTCGCATAATTTGAGGGCTGGTAACGGCTTGATTCACCGCAATTTCAATAAGTGGGTGATCCTGTTGAATCGTGATATCCAGTATCACCTTCATCATTAAGAAAGCAGTACCATATTGGAATATTGGCATACCCCAGACGCTTCTTCTGCGCTACAGGCAAAAGAAGAAGCGCTGAAAATCGCATGTTACCCCGTTGTGTTTCAATGCACTTATGCTTTATGGAAGCTGGGTGTTATCGGGTTAATTGGTGAGCACGGCGAGCATGGTATCGACGCTGCTCGTGTTGCGGCTGAGCTCAATCTCAGTGTGTATGGCGTGAAGGTATTGCTGGATTTAGGATTAAGCTGTAAATTGGTCTGGCTCAATGGAGACAATTATGTTCTCGATAAAGTGGGCCATTTTATTTTATGTGACAGTATGGTTCAAGTGAACATTGATTTTATTCAGAACGTTTGTTATCAAGGTTTGTTTAGTTTGTTGGATGCCATTAAATCAGGAAAACCGGAAGGATTAAAACTATTTGGTGAGTGGGAAACAATTTATCCAGCGCTGTCAACATTGCCAAAAACAGTTAAAGACAGTTGGTTTGCTTTCGATCATTATTATTCAGATAAAGCATTTCCTGTTGTACTGCCACTTATTTTTTCAAAACCAGTTCATCAGTTACTGGATGTTGGCGGTAACACAGGAAAATGGGCGATAGCCTGCCTTAAATACAATCCGAATGTGCGTATTACCATCGCTGATTTACCGGAGCAACTTATCGTTGCACAAAAAAATATGGTGCAAGAAGGTTTCAGTGATCGTGTCGATGAATTTGAGATTGATCTACTAGACCCGACTGCAACATTACCGCGCACAGCGGATGTTATTTGGATGAGTCAATTTCTAGATTGCTTTTCGGAGGAAAAAATTTTAAGTATTTTGCAGCGTGCCGCTGATGTGATGGATCGCAATACTTCCTTGTATATTCTCGAGTTGTTTTGGGATAGGCAGACTTATCGCGCGGCAGAATATACTATTAACTGCACCTCAATCTATTTTACTTGTATGGCGAATGGCAATAGCAGAATGTATCACTCTAAGGATATGATAAAACTCATTCATCAAGCCAATCTTTATATTGATGAAGATATTGATCATATTGGCGCGGGGCATACGTTATTATGTTGCAAGAAAAAGAATCATGCTTCCGCAAGTAATTAGTATTTTATCTAGCGCCTGTTTATTGCCAGAATTTTCCTCTGCATCTGATTTGTCTGCTTTATATAAAAAATATATTCCGCCCGTTATCGCGAGATCTTGTAACACAGCTGTTAAAATGGCTTTAACAGTGGCATCACAAGTAGTGGAAAACCATTCAATTGATTATGCAGTTTTTTGTTCCGAACATGGAGAGTTGAATTGTGGTGTGAGTTTATTAACTGACTTAAGTAGAGGTGAGTTATTATCACCGTCAGATTTTTCTCATTCCGTGCATAATACTGCGTCTGGGATTTTCTCTATTGTTCATAAACTACAACAAAATATGACGTCAATTGCATCTGGAAAAAACACTTTTTTAACCGGCGTGGTATCTGCGCTTACCTGGCTTAAATTACATCCAGATAACCAAGCATTATTAACCATTTTTGATGATCACATACCGACTGAATATCAATCTCTCAATCTTTCAAGCGACCAGCAATACGCAGTCGCATTTTTATTGTCAACTCAAGTAATTAGAAAAAAAATGTTTTCAGTGAACATCGTTGATTGCTTAGATAACTCAGAAAGTGAAAATAAGATTGCGGGGGCATTGCTTTTTTATGATTGGTTAAATGGGGCAGGGGTAGAATTTTTAACACAAGGCGACTGCTGCAAAAGAATTGCGTGGAAAAGGAATCATATATGACATGGTTTCTATACCAGATAAATTTTATTTGGCGCATTTTCGCAACGGGTCTAAGCTTCTCGACATTTGGTATTGGTGGATTGTTATTGGGTTATGTTATCACCCCGATGATTAATTACACTAGTTCAGATATATCTGTAAAACATTTGAGATCCCAGCGCGTTGTTAGTATTTTTTTCAAATGGTTTGTATTGATGATGAAGTCACTTGGGATCGCTGAGTTTGAATTTCATGATTTTGAAAAATTAGCACAATGCAAATCTCATTTAATTTTGAGTAATCATCCCACGTTAATTGATTATGTTTTAATTGTTTCGAGGTTAAGGCAATGTCAGGTTATCGTGAAAGAATCTTTACTGGATAATTTTTTTATGAAAAAAATTATCCAGAGTTGTGGATATGTGCAAAATAAACAATCAATGGAAACAGTTTCGCAGATAAAAAAATTACTCGACGAAGGCAATAATTTTTTAATCTTTCCTGAAGGAACGCGCACGACACCCGGACAGCCGATAGTCTTGCAACGTGGACCCGCAAATATCGTTGTCCGCACGAATACCCCAATAATATTAATTCATATTAGCTGTACAAAAAGCTGTCTAGACAAAGATGGGAAGTGGTATAAAATACCTGAGAAGAAGGTAAGATATATCATTAAAGTGGGAAAAGAGATTAACCCTAGCGATTTCTTAACTGGTAAAACGCCGCCTTCAATTGCCGCAAGGCATTTAACGCGCTACATCGCCGATGAACTAAACAAAGGTGTGAAAATAAATGACTACGTTAGTATCTGAACTTGAGGTGAAGCAATTGATTATTGATGTACTCAATTTAGAAGATGTGCAGTTGAGCGATATTGATAGCAAACAGCCGTTGTTTGTTGATGGCCTTGGTCTGGATTCGATTGATGCGCTTGAATTAGGGGTTGCTATTAAGAAGAAGTATAATGTTACGATGAATGCAGATGATCCGTCGTTGCATCAACATTTTCAATCGGTGCAGGCGCTCGTTAGTTTTATTAACAACCATAAGAAGTAATCAAACCTTCCTTATTTCAAGATACGAGCTTCTTATTTTGATGAACTAAAGCAATATGAGTGAAGTTTTAACGGCCGGATTGTGAGTGTTGAAATGTTTCGTTGTGCAAGATGAGATACCCAAAATGACGCTATTATCTGAGCTTATAAAGGATTCATATCGTAAAATACAGGAGGTATGCAATGCACGCAAATAAAGATGAAATTTTTCATGAACTGAAAAAAGTAATGCATGAGCTTTTTGAAATTGATCCCAACACAATTCAACTTGATTCGAATTTATATGATGCATTGGATTTGGATAGCATTGATGCAGTAGATTTGATTGCACATTTGCAAACCCTAACGGGTAGGAAATTTAACCCAGAAGAATTTAAATCCGTACGTTTAGTGTCCGATGTTATCGATGTTATTTATAATGAACTAAACAAATAACATGAAAACCTTTTTAAAAATCGTTGTCCTTTTTGCAGTGCTTTGCTATCCCTGTGTGATTTACTTTGGGATGAATTATTTTTCGATACGATATTTATTGTTGGCATTGGCTTGTGTATTTTTACTCAGGTTTATGATATTGAAAGGGCAATCATCAGCAATGTCGCAATTATCATCCGTTTCAATTGTTGTCATTGGGCTGATTGTTTGTGCGATCGGCGTTGCTTTTAATAGTGTTATGATGGTAAAGCTTTATCCTGTTTTTATTAATATTATTTTATTTGTTTTCTTTTTCCACTCTCTTTTTTATCCGCCCAGCGCCATTGAACGCATTGCCAGAATAACCAGTCCTGATTTATCGATAGAAGCCATTCGTTATACACGAAAGGTGACTGTTGCATGGTGTGGCTTTTTTATTGCGAATGGAATGATAGCGCTATGGTCAGTTTTTTTTGCGAGCACAAAAATCTGGATGTTATATAATGGCTTTATCGCCTATTTTTTAATGATTTTGTTATTTTCTGTCGAGTATTTGGTGAGATGCCACGTAAAAAAACAACATGAAAAATAAAATCTATCACGTAAAGCAGTTGTTAACGATGCTTGAAAGTTCGTCAGCGATAGCCATATTCCAGCGCGGAAACCAAAGATATTTAGCCAAGCAATGTATTGCAGATATCGCTGCATTGCAGCAAAAAATACCTTCGGGCTATCAGCGCTGGGCTTTGTGTTTTAAGGATCATTACACATTTTTTGTAGCGTTGTTAGCAGTGCTTTCTAAAAAGTTAGAGCCTGTTTTATTGCCAAATAATCAGCCTGGTTCTTTGAGAAGTTTGAAATCGGAATATGATGCGATGTTGACGGATATTTCCTTTGTTTCTGACCAGAGCGAAAAAAAATGTATTTTTTTAGAATGCATTGAAAACGATAACATAAATAATTTAGTGTTGAATGCGAAAGATCTATCGTCAAAGCAAAGAATAATTTTTTTTACTTCTGGTTCAACAGGACAACCTAAAAAAGTATTTCGAACACTAGAGGAATTAAGTTCTGAAATCAATCAACTCGAAGCTTCGTTTGGTTCTCGCATGGATGGCTCTGTATTCACAACAGTATCACATCAACATATCTACGGATTACTATTTTATATACTCTGGCCACTGTGCAGTGGACGGCTTATTAATTTAATGCAGCTCAATTATCCAGAACAAATCATTCGTGTTTTCAATAATTCAACCCCCTTGATTTTAATTACAAGCCCAGCCTTACTGAAAAGAATGCCTGAGTCATCTGTTAGCGAAAATAAAATAACTATTTTTTCTTCAGGTGGATTATTGAGGCAGACTGTTTCCAAATCAATTTACGAAAGTGTTGGTATTTATCCTATTGAGGTCTTTGGCAGTTCAGAGACCAGTGCAGTTGCGTATCGTGTGCAAGAAAACACAACTCGGTGGCAACCATTTCCTTCTGTCGAATTGAAATTGAATTCTAAAACAGGATGTTTGATGGTTATTCAATCTCCTTTTTTTGATTGCAAAGACGCTGTTATGATGGGTGATATGGCATATTTCAATAAAGATGGTAGTTTTGAATTACTAGGCCGCGCTGATCGAATAGTCAAGATTGAGGAAAAGCGTGTGTCATTAACTGAAATTGAAAATCTCCTGGAAAGCGATGAGTTGGTAGAACAGTCGTATGTATTGCGATTAGAAGAAAATCGCCAATACATTGCGGCAGTGATTACTTTAACTTCCAAGGGTCGGGTATTGTTAGAAAGCATGGGTAAATCTTATTTAAATAATCGACTAAAAAAATTATTATCCGAACATATTGAGGTTTTGTTGCTACCAAAAAAATTTCGATACGTTGATATGATACCGACAAACTCGCAAGGGAAGCACATCCCGGCAATGCTTGAAAAACTGTTTGAGTCATGATTAAAGAGAAGCATACATTCAAATGATAAAACATCCTAAGTTACTGGCGAGTGAAATATCCGCTGATAAATCAGAATGTATTTTAGAAATATACATTCCTAAAGAGATTATATTTTTTTTAGGGCACTTTGCTGATACCCCAATATTGCCTGGTGTAGTACAAGTTGATTGGGCAATCTATTTTTCAGAAAAATTGATGGATATTAACAAAAATAATATTAGAGATATTCCACAAGTAAAGTTTACACAAGTTATTTTTCCGGATACCCAATTATTTTTATCTTTAAAACGAGAAAACAATAAAATAAGATTTCGTTATTTTGATGAAATAAATATTTATTCGCTGGGAATATTCAAAATATGAAAATTGGTATTGTTATTCCTGTATATAATCACGGATCAACCATTGATGTATTGTTGAAAAATTTGTCGCAATATAAATTGCCGTGTATGTTTGTTGACGACGGCAGTGATACGAATACTAAAATGCAATTAAAAGCCGCGTTACAAAAATTTAGTTTTGTTTCATTGTTAACATTGCCCGTGAATTCTGGAAAAGGCGTAGCGGTGCTGGCAGGCATTCATCAGATGCACCAATTGGGATTTACACATGCACTACAAATTGATGCGGATGGTCAACACAATACAAATGATATTCCGCTTTTTTTACAAGCAAGCAAAAAAAATCCGGCGGCATTAATTTCTGGAATTCCTATCTACGATGACTCAGTCCCCAAGAGTCGCCTACATGGTCGACGTATTACTAATTTTTGGGTGAGTATCGAAACATTGTCTAGACGAGTAAAAGATGCCATGTGTGGTTTTAGAATTTATCCTATTGACGCTGTTAACGCGTTAACACAAAACGTTACACTGCAAAGCAGAATGGATTTCGATATTGATATAATCGTTCGTTTGGTTTGGCAAGGCACGTCAGTGGTATCCATTCCAACCAAAGTCATTTACCCAAAAGAAGGCGTCTCTCATTTTAAAATTCTAAAAGATAATTGGGATATTTCATGTACGCATACAAAATTATTTTTTGGCATGTTAAAAAGATTTCCATTATTGATGCTTCAAAAATTTCAATCAAAAGATGCGCTGCACTGGGCAAGCATTAAAGAAGTTGGCGCACTAGCTGGGTTAAAAATATCGTTATGGTGTTATACTGTTTTTGGAAAAACATTCACCCGCATTTTACTCTATTTTTTAAGTGTCTATTTTTACATTACCAATGGAAAAGCAAGAAGATCATCAAAACAATATTTAAAAAATCTACAAGAGTACGCCCACACGAGTCAGCACTCTTGCTACCTCCATTTTTTGAGTTATGCTCAATCAATAGCGGACAAATTGTCGGTATGGAATGGTGATATCACACTCAAAAACCTAAAAATTGAGGGAAAAGATTTACTCAGAAAATCATTCCAAAATAAAAAAGGTGGCATTATTTTAACTGCACATTTAGGCAACATCGAAATTGCTCGCGCATTATCGCTCATTGATGAGAACGCTATTATCGTTAATGTACTTGCTTTTCAGAAAAATTCCGCCAAGATAAATCAGATATTAAATCAAGTAAACCCAAAGTTTGCGATCAATTTAATTGAGGCAGAATCGGTTACTATTTCACTAATGATTGCATTAAAGAAAAAAGTGGATTCAGGAGAATTCATCGTCATTGCAGCAGATCGCACTTCAATTACACAACCAAGCAATGCAATTGCAGTGAATTTTTTGGGAAAGGGAACCTATTTTCCAAAGGGTGCGTTTATTTTGGCAGGCGTGTTAGCATGCCCCGTATTTTTTATGTTGTGTTTAAAGTCACATGATCAACAATATCGATTGGTAATTAAGGAGTTTGCAGAGCAGCTTGATATTTCGAGGCCAGATCGAGATGAAAATTTAAGACATTACGCTCAGCAATTTGCTGATTTGCTTTGTGCGTTTTGCGTGCAGTATCCATTACAATGGTTTAATTTTTATAATTTTTGGCAAAATCCACAGGTAAAGTAATCGTTTTGGTATGGCAAAAATAGACGGTTTAGTAAAAAAAATGACACCACAATTAACTCAATCAGCAATCACTTTTGGGGATCAATGGATATCGATTGATGACATCAACTGTATTGCAAATTTAAAAACACCCGTTGCCCTTAGCGACAACCAAAAATTTCAGAATAAAATTCGCAGAGGCGAATTGTTTCTTGAAAAACTATTAAAAGAAGATGGTTTAATCTATGGAGTGACAACAGGTTATGGCGATTCCTGCGTTAATGTAGTTCCATTGGAATTGGTATCTGAACTACCACTACATCTATTACGATTTCATGGCTGTGGACTTGGTGCTTATTTTACCGATCAGCAATCGCGTGCGATTATAGCGGTGAGATTATGTTCATTGGCGCAAGGTGTTTCAGGTGTCAGTCATGCTTTACTGGAGCAATTAGTTACGTTTCTAAATCATGATATTGTTCCTGTGATTCCACAAGAAGGATCAGTTGGTGCTAGTGGTGATTTAACTCCTTTATCCTATCTTGCTGCAGTGTTAATGGGTGAGCGAGATGCGCGCTATCACGGTAAAAAAATGCTTGCAAAAAAAGTATTGAAGAAATTGAATATTAAACCTATTACATTAAAGCCAAAAGAAGGGCTAGCTATTATGAACGGCACGGCAGTTATGACTGCCATTGCTTGTGAGGCTTATCAAAGAACAGAATATCTTTGTCGTCTGAGCGCGCGTTTAACAGCGATGGCGTGCACGGCACTGAAAGGTAATGCATTTCATTTTGATAAAAAACTATTTTCTTTCAAGCCGCATAAAGGTCAACAGATGGTTGCTCATTGGATTCGTAGCGATTTGACGTATGATGAGCCCCTGTCTAGAAATTCCTATCGCTTACAGGACCGTTATTCATTGCGCTGTGCACCTCATGTGATTGGGGTAGTACAAGACTCTTTGCCGTGGTTCAAAATGATGATCGAAAATGAAATAAATAGCGTTAATGACAACCCAGTGATTGATGGCGAAACAGAGTGTGTTTTGCATGGCGGTCATTTTTATGGTGGACATATCGCTACCGTAATGGATACCATGAAAACGCAAGTGGCAAACCTCGCTGATTTGTTAGATCGACAAATGGCACTGCTTATGGATCCTAAATTCAATAATGGATTGCCGCCAAATTTGTCTGCTGCCAGTAAAGCACGCGCATCCATCAATCATGGTTTTAAAGCGGTGCAAATAGGCGTTTCTGCATGGACGGCAGAAGCATTGAAAAATACAATGCCTGCAAGCGTTTTTTCAAGATCAACAGAATGTCATAATCAAGATAAAGTGAGTATGGGTACAATTGCTGCACGTGATTGTCTTCGTGTATTAGAGCTAACAGAGCAGGTAGTTGCAGCACATCTGCTTGCATGCACTCAAGCAATTTCAATACGATTAAGTACAAATGATCTTAGAAATAATGATATATCAAAATCAGTCTCTGATATGATAAATTCAGTGTTACAAGAATTTAAGATAGTAACAGAAGATCGTCCACTTGATCTATCGTTGCGACAATTTATTGAAAACATCCGACAGAGAAAATGGGAACTGTATTAATGCACAGTAGTTCCCGCTCTGAAGGTTGATTAACTTAAATTTTCAGATTTAAGGTGAGATTGAATGATAATTTGGTGAGAAAAGCGGAGTTGACACGCCAGTCAATGAGCATTTTCGAGGCAAATTATCATTCAATATCACCCAAAGATGAAAATTCTTTTGAAAGCGGGAGAAGCTGATTAATGCATAAAGAAACAGGTTTATTTTCTGTTCCCGTTGAAATAGAGGTCCCTTTTTTTGATGTGGATTTAATGGAAATAGTTTGGCACGGGCATTACATCAAGTATTTTGAAGTGGCTCGTTGTGCGTTGTTAGAAGAATTGAAATACAACTATGCAGAGATGAAAAAATCAGGATACGCTTGGCCAGTGATTGATATACGTGTTCGATATATAAAACCATTACGATTTAAGCAAGTGTTCATAGTGCATGCTACTTTAGTAGAAATAGATGCGCGACTTAAAATTAACTATTTGGTTATAGATAAAGTGACTGGGGAAAAACTTTCTAAAGCCTATTCAGTACAAGTTGCTATTGACATGGTAAAAAAGGAAATGTGTTTCGCATCACCCTCTGTTTTTATCGACAAAGTGAACCATTATCTGCTCGGACTAAAAACATGATGAAAAAAATATTACTTGGTATATTGATCAGCATTGGTTTCATGACGATCGGATTTTCCGCTGACCAAAATAATTTCAAAGCAGTGCAAACAGAACTTGCTAAGACGACGTATTTAACGGGTCATTTTTCACAAGTTCGGAATATCAAGTTGTTATCGTCCCCTTTAAAATCAGAAGGAGTGTTTATTTTTTCCAAAAATAAAGGTCTCACGTGGAAACAAACGAAACCATTTCAATCAACATTAACAATCACAAAATCGCACTTAACACAAAAAATCGGAAAGAATCCAGAAACAGTTTTTACAAAAAAGCAACAACCCATTATTTTTCTTTTTACAAAAATATTTTTATCAGCTTTCCGTGGAAATGTGACGGCATTATCACCTTACTTCAAAATTCATTTTTCAGGAAATATTCATCATTGGTCAATGCGCTTTGTTGCAATTCATCCGCCAATTAATAAGGCAATAAAATCAATTCAACTGGTTGGAAGTCGTTATGTCAATACAGCAATTATTGATGAAGCATCAGGCGATCAACTGACTATTTATTTTAGTCAAATGCAGTCTGAGAGGCATGGTGTTTAGTTCTAGGGCATTTAAGATTCGTTTTATCCTTTGGTTATTTTTGGTTGTTTTCGTTCTCGCTTTTTTTGTTGCACGTTTGTTTTTCTCACCTATCTTATTTAATACCAATATTATGAAATTGCTGCCAGGAGCATCAAAATATAATATTCCACAACAGTCTGGAGAAATATTTTCATCTCGTTTAGAAAATCAGATTATCTTTTTGGTGGGTAGCCCAACTCAAAAAATAAGCGAAAAAGCAGCAGATGTTTTTTTTAGTGTTCTGAATGACAAATCGATTTTTAAACATATTACTTATTTAACAAATTCGCAAGAGCAAATGGCATGGGGAGATTTTTATTTTCCTTATCGATTGTTTTTGTTTTCCTCAGCGCAAGAAAAACTGTTACACACTCATCATGCTGAGAAAATTGTTCAGTCAGCTTTAGTTTCATTGTATAGCCCAACCAGCCTGGTCAATTCTAATCTGTTGGCAACGGATCCCTATTTTACATTTCTTCATTTTATTACAACGCTTCCAAGACCAGCGAGCAATGTTAGTTTGTTTCACGACAGATTAATGGTGCATTATAAAAATCAGTGGTATGTGATGATTACAGCGATACTACGCGAAAATAGTTTTTCTATCACTGCTCAGAACAAAGCAACCCAACTAATATCATCAGCGAAAACTAAAATGTTGATTGCGTATCCACAGGTCAATCTTTTAAAAACGGGTTATCTCTTTTTTGCCAAAGCAGGTTCCGATATGGCACGACACGATATCTCAACGATTGGAATTGGTTCGATTATTGGAATTATATTGCTCATGTTAATCACATTCAGATCTATTTCCCCAATTATTTTTACATTGTTATCTGGGGCGTTGGGATTTATTACTGCTTTTGTGCTGACTTCTTGGTTATTCGGGTCGCTTTATTTATTTACACTAATCTTTGGCGCAAGCTTAATTGGTATTTGCGTTGATTACGCATTTTTTTATTACGCGGAGCAACTGATTGGCGGAAAGGAATGGAAACCAGAAGAAGGTTTGCAAAACATATTTCGTGCGATCAGTTTAGGCTTATTGAATCTTTTATTGGCCTATTTAATTATATCATTTACACCAATGCCTGGTTTGAAACAGCTTGCTGTTTTTGCCATCACTGGATTATCTGTTTCTTATGCAACAGTTGTTTGCGCATTTCCTTATTTTCTGAAAGCAAGAAAATATGTTTTTTATTCGCCGATTCAGAAAATCACTGACCTGTATCTCTCTTTGTGGAGAAAAGTGACACCAAACGCACTACTGATGATATATATCATGTTCGCCGCAATTTCTGTATTCGGCATTATGCACCTGCGCGTAAATGATGATGTTCATCAGCTTGAATCGATGCCGGCGCACTTATTAAATTCAAATAAAATCATACAAAAAGCAATTGGTAGTAAATTCGGCACCACGTTTTATGTGGTTACTGGTAATACGCCAGATGAAACATTGTTGCATGTTAAACAACTTTCTATGCAATTAAATAAAATTTTTAAAAACAATGGGCGGCCATATTTAGCAATCAATGATTTTGTGCCACCCATTTCTAGTCAACGTCTCAATTTTCAACTCTATAGAAAAATATTGCTCGGTAAAAAAATACTCACTTATTTCAATCAAATTGGTGTTAGTAAACAAAAAGCGGTTGCAATACAACATCAGTTACTTTCTATTCAATTTAAGCCATTGACGATCAATAAATGGGTTAATTCGACAGTGTCAAAATCTTTACGATTTTTATGGCTTGGAAAAATCAGTCATCAATACGTCTCAATTGTGTTGCTTGCTCAAGACTTGAATATTCACAAGTTACAGGAAATTGCTTCAAATAATAAATTTGTTACTTATATTAACAATGAAAAAAATGTATCGCATATTTTTAAATTATATCGTCAAAAAATATCGTTACTGCTCTGCCTCATTTATTTTGTTTTATTGTTATTATTATTGTGGCGATATGGTTTAAGAAAAGGATTCATCTATTTTCTTCCCGGCTTAAGTTCTGGCTTATTGAGCCTTGCTGTAATGGGTTTATTTGGCATTCCTTTAACGTTATTTAGCGTATTAGCACTGGTATTGGTTTTAGGCATTAGCATGGATTATGTATTGTTTTTTGTTGAAACAAGAACAACGTATCGCAGTACTATTTTGGCAGTAACATTGTCAGCAATCACGACACTTTTGTCATTTGGATTACTCGCATTAAGTAGCACACCCGTCGTTCATTTTTTTGGCGTTACTTTATTAATTGGAATTCTAAGCGCTTTTATTTTAGCGCCATCGGTTATCGCTGTGAGAGGAAAAGAATGAACAAGATTTATTTTTTTATAACGCTTTGCATTATTTTTTTATTGCCAGGCTGCGCTGTTTTAGAGTCTCACGATATACAAAAACCAGAGGTAAATTTTGCAAATATATGCACTCTTCAGCTGCCAACACCAGCGACTTTAGATCTTCATCTGAGTGCAGTGCAAATATTAACTGCGCATACGATAAGAAAAACATACACTACGCAAGTTGTACTTGAGATTTCATCCAACCATATTATTTTAGTTGCTCCCGGTGTTTGGGGTGGCCAATTATTTTCAATTGATTATGATGGTAAACGCGTAAAGAGTAGTCACTTGCCAATAAAACATGGCGGCGTTGGAATTCAACAGACTTTGCTTGATGTGATTTTAGCGTACAGTCCAACACCTGTGTTAGAAAATATGTTGCGTGGAAAACAAATTAAATTAACAGTTCGGCCGCTCGTTCGTGTATTTTCTTTTCATGGGAAGCCCATTATTAAAATTCAGTATCAATATGAAAATCCATGGCGTGGAAAAGTTAACTTCAAAAATTTTTCTCAACATTATCGCATTAATATTACAACGATTAACGTAGATAAAAAATGATGGGAAATGAAAATTCAATATATCTTGCAAACTTGGGCATTGTTAATGCGTTGGGTGGGACGAGAACATCAGTATGCGAAAATTTTCTAAAGAATAGTCAGAAAGGCATGCATCCATTTGAAGAATTGATTAGCGGTAATAAAACATTGGTTGCATCTGTGGATGTTTCGCTGGTTGACTTACCAGACTATTTAGAAAAATATCATTGCCGCAATAATCAACTATTAGCAACCGCTTATCTGCAGATTGAAAAGGAAATTTCAGAATTAAAAGCGCATTATGGCAAACACAGAATTGGCGTAGTGTTAGGTACCAGCACATCAGGCATTGCTACTGCAGAAATAGCGATGACGCATTACCTAAAATATAAAAAATTTAATACATCATTTCATTATGAACAACAAGAGATTGGTTCCTGCTCGGCGTTTTTGAGTTTTTATGCAGACATTACTGGCGTGCATTACACAGTGTCAACAGCGTGTTCTTCGAGCGGAAAAGCGATTGCTGAAGCGGCGCGTCTCATTCGCGCAGGTATTTGCGATGCTGTCATCGCAGGTGGTAGCGATTCATTATGTGGTTTAACTCTGAATGGATTTGATAGTCTTGGGCTCCTATCAAAATCTATTTGTAATCCATTTAGTAAAAACAGACAGGGTTTAAATATTGGTGAAGGCGCGGCATTATTTGTATTAACGAAAAAGAAATCTGCCATCAAGTTAAGTGGCGTTGGTGAGTCATCCGATGGATATCATATTGCAACGCCGGATCCAAGTGGCGCTGGCGCGAAATTAGCAATCAAACAAGCGTTGCGCAGTGCTGGTCGTGCACCAGATGATATTGGATATATTAATTTACATGGCACTGGAACAAAAAAAAATGATGAAATGGAAAGTTATGTTATAAACTCACTCTTTGAAAAGGCTCCTTTGTGCAGTTCAACAAAACCGTTACTAGGCCATACACTGGGCGCTGCAGCAGCTCAAGAATTGGGATTATGTTGGTTGCTATTATCGCATCACAATCCAACCAAACTGTTACCAAAACATCTTTGGGATTCTGAAGTTGACTTGAATCTTCCCCTAATAAATTTGATCGCTGAAGACACATACTTCAAAAATCCTATTTTTATGAGTAATTCATTTGCTTTTGGCGGCAGTAATGTAAGCCTGATTATTGAAGGGGTGTTATGAGAGATCTCTCACTGGACAATCTGTTGCCTCAAACCGGTAAAATGCGTTTAATTCATCATGTCATCAAAATTACAGATGATTTTGTACAGTGCGATATGCAAGTCAATGAGGATAATATTTTTTATGATGCCGATATTGACGGAATTTACACTTGGGTTGGTATTGAGTTGATGGCACAAGCAGTTGCGTTATTTGCAAGTTATCACGGCGCTGGAAATACACCTAAAACCGGCCTATTATTGAGCGCGAGGCAGTTTTTAAACAAAAATAAACTATTTTCATTGGGAGATAAATTAATTATCGAAGCAAGCAAAGTCTACATGGAAGGTAGCGTCGCTGTTTTTAATGGAAAAATATTTTGTCGAGATGAATGCGTGGTTTCTGCAAAGCTGAATGCCTATCAACCATCTGAGAGTCAATTAAAAGAAATACTGAAAGGAAATAAAAAAAATGAGGCGGGTATTAATAACTGGCGCAAGTAGAGGTATTGGAAAAGCAACTGCAATTATGTTGGCTCATCATCAATTTTATGTGCTCGTTCATTATAATAAGGATGAAGTAGCTGCGAATGATACACTCGACATGATCAAATCTTCTGGTGGAAGCGGCGAGATTGTCAGTTTTGATATTTTAGACAGAGAAGCATGCAAAGCGACTATTACAAAAAATATTGAAAAAAACGGCGCTCTTTATGGAGTTGTCTGCAATGCAAGTATTAATCATGACGTCATTTTTCCCAGCATGACTGGTGAACACTGGGATGCTGTTGTGCATACCAACTTGGATGGTTTTTTTAATGTATTAAAACCTTGTGTCATGCCAATGATTCAAGCAAGAAAAGGAGGTCGAATTGTGACATTGACTTCTGTTTCTGGAATTGTTGGAAACCGTGGACAAGTGAATTATAGTGCGTCAAAAGCAGGTATTATTGGTGCGACCAAAGCATTGGCATTAGAGTTAGCAAAACGCAATATCACAGTGAATTGTGTTGCCCCTGGCTTGGTGGATACTGACATGATTGCAAATCTTGAACTAGACCGTGTGCTGAAAAGTATTCCGGCGAGACGTGTTGCATCTCCTGAGGAGGTGGCTGGCCTCATTAATTATTTAATGTCAGATATCGCGGGATATGTGACCCGTCAGGTCATTTCAATCAATGGAGGACTGGTGTGAGTACCCGGGTTGTTATTACTGGAATGGGTGGATTGACGTCACTTGGTAATAACTGGAATCAAATTCAATCCAACATGCGACAGAAGAAGACGGGCGTCGCAGTAATTGAAGATTGGAAAAAAATTGAAGGGTTGCACACTTGTTTGGGCGGGCCAATTCTGGATTTTCAATTGCCAGCGTATTTCACGAGAAAACAGGTTCGCTCAATGGGACGTATTGCGCAACTTGCCGTTGTTGCAACTGAAGCTGCGCTAAAAGATGCAAATTTGCTTGAAAATAGCGCTATTTTGTCTGATGGCAGAATGGGTGTTGCTTATGGTTCTTGCGCAGGAAGTTCTGCTCCTCTGGCAGATTTAGCATTGATTCAAACAGAATCAACACTAAGAAGAATTACAGCATCCACTTACATTAAAGCAATGAGTCATACATGCGCTGTTAATATAGCGTTATTTTTTAAAATCGCAGGACGTTTGATTCCAACATCAAGTGCCTGCACTTCTAGCAGTCAAGCGATTGGGTATGCATATGAAACAATAAAAAACGGATATCAAGATGTCATGATCGCTGGTGGCGCTGAAGAATTGTGTCCGAGTCAAGTTGCTGTCTTTGACACACTTTACGCGACCAGTCAAAAAAATAGTACGCCGCAATTAACACCAAAACCATTTGATAAAGAGCGGGATGGTTTGGTCATCGGCGAAGGTGCGTGCACATTAGTTTTGGAATCATTGCCGCACGCATTGGCACGTCATGCAACAATCTACGCTGAGGTAGTGGGATTTGGGACAAATTGTGATGCAAATCATATTACGCAACCTGAGAGTGCGACAATGCAAAAAGCGATTGAATTAGCATTGCAAGATGCGAAATTATCACCCAAAGAAATTGGCTATATTTGTGCGCATGGTACGGCAACTGAGCAAGGCGATATTGCAGAATCTTATGCAACGCACAATGTTTTTGGTGTTCAAACACCGATTAGTTCATTAAAAAGTTATTTTGGTCATACGCTGGGTGCTTGCGGGGCAATTGAAGCATGGCTCAGTATTCATATGATGAATGACCAGCGATTTGCGCCCACTATTAATCTAAATCAGGTTGATCCAAATTGCGCTACGCTAGATTATATTATGAATTCAGAACGAGAAATTGATTGCCAATATATTGTGAGTAATAACTTTGCCTTTGGTGGAGTTAATACCTCTTTAATTTTTCATATTTTTGCAAGTTGATTTCCAATGTTTCAATTCGCTCAAGCAGATTGAGCAATAATTCAATGCCAGCGAGATTCACGTCAAGATCGTAATAAAAATTGCACGCGAGGCGTGCGCGTTTGAGAGCGATGTGATCGAACGCCCACTCTTTTTTATTTTTTCCTTTGGGTTGGATGATCTGATATTCGATGAGTTGAATCACCAGATCATCATCGGCGTGCACAGCGGTGCAAATTTCGTCGAAGGTGAGGGTGGTGGTGTCATTGATGAGGGTTCCGGAAATATATTTCATATTTTTGTTTACTCACTTACTTTCTCTCGGATTAAATGGCATTTCTGCTTTCATTTTTTCATACAATGCATTTTGCGCGTCGTTTTTTGGTTCGGGGATATGCACCAACAGTGTTATATATTGATCACCAGCGGGATCGCCCGGAAGGCCGCGTGCTTTTAATCGAATTTTTTGCCCAGTTTGAGAATGTTTTGGTAAGGTGACTGCAATTGCGCCGCCCAATGTCGGCACTTCAATTTTTTCGCCAAGCGCTGCTTCCCACGGCGTCACCGGTAAATTCAAAAAAATATCTTTTTTATCGATGATGAAGCGAGGGTGTTTTTGAAAATGAATTTCTAAATACAGATCTCCATTTTTTCCGCCATTGAATCCCGGCATGCCTTGACCTGTTAAACGCATTTGCTGTCCTTGCATGATACCCGCGGGAATTTTAATGTTCAGTTCACGCACTTGACCATTTCCAGCGGATAAAGCAATGCGTTTCTCAACACCATGAAATGCTTCTTCGAGAGTAATGGCAATTTTACTGTGCTGATCTTCACCGCGTTGCTGAAAAGAGTGGTGATGCGCGCCGCGCGCTTGATGACCAAACAAGGATTCAAAAAAATCACTGAAATCGGCTTGCGCATGGCGCGTGTTGCCCGCGCGTGCGCCTTGAAATTCCCAGCCGGGTGGTGGAGTGAATGATTCGCCGCCGCGATAACCGCTGCCCATTTGATCGTAGGCTTTGCGCTTTTCAGGATCTTTTAAAACTTCATAGGCTTCTTTCATCGCCTTAAATTTTTCTTCAGCGCCTTTTTCTTTGCTGACGTCCGGATGATATTTGTGCGCGAGCCGACGATATTGTTTTTTGATTTCGTCGGGTGTTGCGGTTTTCTCAACACCCAAAGTTTGGTAGTAGTCTTTGAATTCCATATGCTTCACGCACTTGCTTCGCAAATCTCGCTTGCTTACGCGCGCGGCAAGAAAATATCGCTTGCTTACGCGCGCGGCTCTTTATTCATTTAATAATCCACCGGCGTTACCGACGAGTTTTTCTTTTTCTTTTTCAATTTTTTTGGCGCCATCGTTGATCGCAGCAGTGATTAACTCTTGCAAGACTTCTTTATTTTCTTTCAAAATTTCATCGTCGATAGTCACAGATTTTGCATAATTTTGCGCATCAAAAATAATTTTAACAGCACCCGCGCCGGATTCGCCCAGTACTTCAATTTTTTTTAATTTTTCTTGCGCTTCTTTCATCATGTCTTGAATTTTTCCGGCATTTTTCATGAGACTTGCCAAATTGCCTAAATTTAATTTATCACCAAACATAGTCACCTCAAGTTGTCACTCAACAGGTCGACGCGAATAAAATGCGTGCGACAACGTGCTTCCATCCAAATATTCCAATTCCCCACCCATCGGCACACCGTGCGCGATCCTCGTGCAGCTGATTTTATTGGCATCAATGCGACCGGCGATATATTGCGCCGTTGCTTTTCCTTCAACCGTGGGATTGGTTGCCAAAATGATTTCACGAATGGATTCGTTTTGCAAACGCGACAGCAATTGAGGGATGTGTAAATCGTCGGGCGTCACGCCGTCAAGCGGCGACAAATGCCCATGCAACACGAAATACACACCGTGAAATGCGTGTGTTTGTTCAAGCGCAATCATGTCCGATGGATTTTCGACGACGCACAACAAGCTGTGATCACGTTTGCTGTTTTTGCAAATCGCGCAGATTGTTTCTTCGGTGAATTGGCGGCATTGCTGACAGTGAGCAACTGATAATGCCGCTTGCTTGAGCGCATCTGAAAGCAAATGCGCTTTTTCTTTTCCACTGTCTGCGAGTAATTGATACGTTAAACGTTGCGCTGATTTAGGTCCAATGCCAGGCAAGCCGCGAAATGCGTCGATGAGTTGCTTTGTCAGCGGGCTAAACATTACATGCCTCAAATTAGGCAGACGCGAATTTTTGATTCGTCGACTTGCGGGGATCCGGCTGCGGTGTGACCCCATTTGCTCGCCCGCAAGATAACGGGCTGCGCGAACGGGGAGTCACACCGCGCCACCTCCTCAGTCGACGAGGTTATATTTTGCCGCGTCTTTATTCATTATTAACCGTTCGATCCACCGCCTTTATCGTCGTCACCTTTCTGATCACTCGGCGATGATAAATTGCGAATCTCATCCGGGATTTTCATTTGTTGTAATAATTCCAATGTTTTTGCTTGCGTGGCTTCTTGCACTTTTTTAACGACATTGGTGAAAGCTTCACGGATGCGTTTTTTAAATTCGGTGACACCGCCTTGCAATGCACGGTTATCGAATTGAATGTCTTCGAATGCGTAAGTTGCAGTTAGAACAATTTCTACCAAATCGTCATGTGATTTTGCAGAAACTTTGATGTCGGCCAAATTTTGATACGTGGACTGCATTTGATTTTGCATGTCTGCAATACTGTTTTTGATATTTGCTAGTAATTGATCTTCGTTTGGATCAGTCATGATAACCTCATTTTTGCGTTTCGATACTTTCTTCAACGATACTTGCATCAAATGTTTTTAGCATTCGCTGCACGGTCGCGTCATTTGTTATCGCTACTTTTGTTTGCGCCACTTCTATTTTTTTCGCACGCTGCTCTCGTTGCATCGGCGTTTCCGCTGTGTTTTCCGTTATTGTAATCGTTACTCGAACGGGGCAGCCACACAGTGCGGTCATCGCTTCTTGAATGCGTTCCTGGTGACGCACATTCAAGAGCGCTTTGCACTTTGGCTGTAGCAGAAGCTGCAACACATTTTCCTCAAAGCTTTGCTGCACACATTGCATTGCCAATGCTAAGGTAGCGCCAGACAAGTTTAAATCATTAATGACATTATTCCAATGCATTATCACGGGTTTTTTTGGTGGTTCTTTAAGATTGTTTTCAGTTTTTACGGGTGGTTTTGCATTCTCGGGATTGCCAGCCATCATGCGCAGCACCATCATTTCAAACCCCATCTGCATTGTTGGCGCAATGCTTAATTCTTTTTGTGCCTGCAAGGCGATTTGATAATAACGGTGCGTTTCATCCGGCGGCAAGGCGAAAATTTCTTTTTTTCCAATCAGGCGTGCCACGGCGATGTGATGCAGCAACGTTAACAACTGCGACAACGCGCGCGCAAAATGCACACCCTGTGTTGCCAATCGATGGGTGATGGTCAGCGCTTCGGTGGCATTTTTTGCATGAATTGCCTTGAGTAATGATAAGATTTCCGCTTGATTGGATAGCCCCAGCAGCGCTTGCGTGTCTGCGATTGTCACGGTGTTGTTGCCGTGAGCGATGCATTGATCCAGCAGTGTTAATGCATCACGCATGCTGCCGCCCGACGCTTCTGCAACGAGCGTAATCGCCTCTGGTTCGAATTTTATTTTTTCTGAAGATAAAATATGCGTGAGTTGGGTTGTGATTTCTTCCGCAGACATTTTGGATAAATGAAATTGCAGGCAGCGTGACAATACCGTCGCCGGTAATTTTTGTGGATCGGTGGTCGCTAATAAAAATTTGACGTGTTGAGGTGGTTCTTCTAAAGTTTTTAATAACGCGTTGAAACTATGCGTAGAAAGCATGTGCACTTCATCGATCAAATAAATTTTAAAGCGGCCTTTCGTTGGTGCGTAAGGAATTCTGTCGAGTAGGTCACGTGTGTCTTCGACTTTGGTGCGCGATGCCGCATCGATCTCATATAAATCCGGAAATCGGCCTTCGTTGATTTCTTGGCAATTGCTGCACGTTTCACAGGGGGTGGGTGTGACGCCGGTTTCGCAATTTAAACATTTGGCAAAGATGCGCGCGCAAGTTGTTTTGCCGGTGCCATGCATTCCAGTAAACAAATAAGCGTGATGAATTTTTTGCTGCGACAGCGCGTTTTGCAAGGTTTTGACGATATGGATCTGTCCTACAACCTCGGAAAATTTTTTGGGGCGCCATTGGCGCGCGAGGGCTAAATAACTCATATGGCAATCCTTTTTGAAGGTGGCAGCCGCAAAAGCCAACACTCTGCACCTAATTTTACTACTACCGTTGCTCCCTTCCGGGCCTGGCGGGGTTTGTAGCGAATTACTGCGAGGTGACCCAAGCGACTACCGGGGTGCAGTGTAACTAATTTTATCGAGATTTTCCATCTCAACAGGAGTTTCGCACTTCGTGCGAACTCCCTTCCTGTAATTGATGCTGCGCGCGAAATGAATTCGCGCTTGCACTCAAGGGGAAGAATCGCGATTCTCCCCCTTGAGAATCCCCCATCGCGCAAAGAGAGTTTCGCAAAGTGCGAAACTCTTGCTTAACTGGTACACTGACTGCATTTATTTTGTTGGAGCTTTTATAAATGGTTGTGGAACCGAAAGTGCGTGGATTTATTTGCACGACCGCTCATCCGGCGGGCTGTTATCAAAATGTGATGAATCAAATTCAATATGTCAAATCGCATTCTGCCATCGCGAGCGCGCCCAAAAATGTATTAGTGATTGGTTGTTCGACAGGGTATGGATTAGCGTCTCGCATTGTCGCAGCTTACGCAGGACAAGCGAAAACCATCGGCGTTTGTTTTGAAAAGCCAGCAAGTGATAAACGCACTGCAACCGCAGGTTGGTATAATACCGCGGCATTCGAAAAAATTGCGCATCGCGATGGGTTATATGCCAAAACCATTAACGGCGATGCGTTTTCAGAGGACATTAAAAATAAAACCATCGAGCTCATTAAAAAAGATCTCGGCAAT
Organism: Gammaproteobacteria bacterium RIFCSPHIGHO2_02_FULL_42_43; assembly: GCA_001801425.1. Lineage (GTDB taxonomy): Bacteria > Pseudomonadota > Gammaproteobacteria > Coxiellales > Coxiellaceae > 2-02-FULL-42-43. The sequence goes on along the minus strand of MGXR01000013.1, from coordinate 71,427 downwards.
GTCGATTGCGTGATTTACAGTTTAGCGTCGCCGCGGCGCACACATCCCAAAACGGGCGAGACATTTCATTCCACATTAAAACCCATCAATCAAGATTATCGCAATAAAACAGTGGATCCGATGTCAGGTACGGTGAGCGAGATTATGTTGGAGCCTGCGAATGCCGAAGATATTGCGCATACGGTGGCTGTGATGGGCGGAGAAGATTGGGCAATGTGGATAGACGCATTGAAAAAAGAAAATGTATTGGCAGATCATGCGATGACGATGGCTTATACGTATGTCGGCCCTGCGTTGACACACGCAATTTATAAAAATGGCACGATTGGAAAAGCGAAAGATGATTTGCTGAAAACGGCACGTCAATTAAATGAAATGTTAAAAAAAACAGGTAGCCGAGCACTCGTGTCTGTGAATAAAGCGGTGGTGACGCAAGCAAGCTCCGCCATTCCCGTGGTGCCACTCTACATTTCAATTTTATTTCGCTTGATGAAAGAAAAGGGCACGCACGAAGGGTGTATTGAACAAATGGAGCGTTTGTTCCGTGATTTTGTTTATACAGGAAAACCGATTGTCACTGACGCAGAGGATCGTGTGCGCATCGATGATTTGGAAATGCAGGCCGACGTACAAGCCGGTGTTGAAAAATTATGGTCGACGGTTAACACCGACAATATTCAATCAATCACGGATATTGCGGGATATCGGCGTGATTTTTATCGTCTGTTTGGTTTTGAAGTTGATGGAGTAGATTATTCAGCGGATGTGAATATTGATGTGAAGATTCCGTCGGTGGAGTAAATTCATGGAAACATCATTGCAATCCAAAGCCAAAAAATTACATATCGATAAAATTCGCTATCATATTTTTTTGTGTTGCGATCAAACCGAGCCCCAGTGTTGCAAAAAAGAAGTGGGCATGGCGTCGTGGGAATTTTTAAAAAATCGCTTGAACGAATTGCATTTGACGGGAATCGCCGGTGTTTATCGCACCAAAGCAAATTGTTTGCGTATTTGTTGCGATGGCCCGATTGCTGTCGTATATCCCGAAGGTATTTGGTACAAGCAATGCACGCCAGATGTACTGGAACGGATCATTCAAGAACATTTTATTGGTGGGCGCCCCGTTGAAGAATACATCATTCGTGTTGCGTAAAATGCGCGTGTCGCATGAAACGCCGGTGCACTATTATTTGAATGATCAGTTGTTGAATCCACTGATTGGAAAAATGATCACGCTTGAATTTACCGGTGTGATGGAATGTCTGCAATGTCATCGTAAAATTACCAAAACATTTCAGCAAGGGTATTGTTATCCCTGTTTTCAGCGCATTTTGGAATGTAATAACTGTATGATTCATCCCGAGCGGTGTTTAGTGGAGCAGGGGAAATGTGTTGCAACAGATTGGGCGCATGAACAATGTCATCAAAAACACATTGTGTATCTTGCGAATACCTCTGCGTTGAAAGTGGGGATTACGCGCGAATCGAATATTCCTGCGCGCTGGATAGATCAAGGTGCTGTGCAAGCGTTGCCGATTTTCCAAACACAGAATCGTTATCAAGCTGGTTTGATTGAGGTTGCGTTAAAAAATTTTGTGGCAGATAAAACAAATTGGCGTTTGATGCTGAAAAATTCTGTAGAAAAAATTGATTTAATTTTCGCAAAAAAAATAGTATTGCAACAAGCAAGAAAAAATATTGATGAGATTTTAAAAAAGTATTCTGACGAAATTATTTTATCAGATAATCAGCGGATGTATTCATTAGAATATCCCGTGTTGCAGTATCTCGAAAAAGTAAACGCATTATCTTTCGATAAAATGCCAGTGATTTCCGGAAAATTATTGGGAATTAAGGGGCAGTATTTAATTTTAGAGCAGGGCGTGTTGAACGTGAGAAAGCATGGTGGGTACTGCGCTTATCTGCGATAACAGTTTCCGTTGGCTTCTTTAAGTGTTTTAACGAATTCAGAGCCACAGTGTTTTTCAAGCAGTTTTTCGCAGTCGGATAAACATTCGCCATATCTGCTGCTGGCCAAAAAATATGGATTTTTTTGATATTCTTTGTTTCTGTTTATACCGTCTTGAATTTTCGCATAGATTTCATCTTCGTTTTTCGCAACGTTAATTTCTTTGATAAGTGCATCAGCGTTTGCAGCTTTTAATCCGGTGACATTGCGATCTCTAAAAAATGCAGTGATTCCGATACGTCCAGAATAAGCGATTTTTCTATATCTCGAAATTCGTTCGATTATTTCTTTTTTCAATAAGTCTATTTTTTCGTTAGCAGACGTTTGTTTTTGTGCGCATATGCTCGTAACGCTAGTGACTTCGATAGGAGTTTCGCACCTCTCATTTTCTTGCGCGGGATATTCTTTATTTGCGATCTTCTCTCTTTCAAGTTTTTCTTTTTTATATATTTTCGTCCTTATTTTTTCTTGCGAGAGTTCCGTCTTGTCACGCCACATTGTTTCAACTTTTCTTGTTGCGGGCACCGCACAGATTGCGTCATATTTTTTTGCGTACTCATCAATTAGCGTTTCATTTCTCCTGAGTGTTTCTACGTCACGTGTATCTGAAAAATGCATATATTCCCAATACAAAAGCGCTTTGGCTGTTTTCGCTCTTTGAGTAATATTATCGTGCAGCCATAAAAAAAAATCGATCTGCATTGGCTCATCCCAAAATTCCAAGCTGTCGCGGCTTTGCAATCTTCCCATTCGGTTTTCCAGATGTAATGCGCAACCAGGATCAATACAGACAATTTCCCCCGTATTTGTTTTGATGAAATTGATATTGATCAAGGCATCGACCACAATTCTATGAAAAGTGTTTTGTGAATTTTCTATCGATGGAGATCCTTTAAAAATATCAAATAACTTATTGGCGATTTCGGCGTCAGCGGGTGTCGTACCCTCTATCTTCGGAGCAATCCAAGCTTTTCCGTTGGATGCAATTCTTGCAGGAAATTGAGGATTAAGCTCATTCCAAACGCGAATTGCGCGCCTGGGGGCATCGGTTGCATCGCTCATGTTTAACCGTTCTTTGTAAACCTCATAGGGTTCTGTCACCGATAAGTAAGCAGCGTTGTAGCTGCCTGCTTTCCAAAAGTGATACGTTGCCCCCCCATCACACGTTATCATTAAGGGGCGCTCGTATGATTTTTCATCTATCTTGATAGTGACCGTTTCTTTTTCTTTGTTAATTACCCAATGAGGCATAGCGTTCAACCAAACAGTTAAATATAGGGGGTTTCGCATGTTGCGAACCTCCTTAAATATTCGATGGGTAATTATAAGGCGGGAAGTATTAGGGAATTATTAAAAAAAGTATTAAAAACACATTAATACTTCATTTAAAAATAGCCGCCCTTGATCGGTTAAGGTGATGCTATGATTGTCAAAAAACAGAAATTTTTTATCACGTGCATTGTTTAGCGACGATTGAATATTAAAAAAACGCAATCCTGTGCGCTCAAACAATAATTGATTTGAAATGGGTTGATGAAGTCTCAGTGCGTTCAACATAAATTCCAGTGCCAATTCACTGTTGGGAATGTGTTTGATTTCGTATTGAAGATCAGACAAATACATTTTAGGATGCTTGGTATTGGCACGGCGAAAAATTTTTCCCGTTTTTAAATCCGTATATTTCGCATGCGCGCCCGCACCAATTCCTAAGTAATCACCAAATTCCCAATAATTTAAATTGTGTTTACAGCGCTGATTATTTTTTGCATATGCTGAAATTTCATATTGATGAAAATAATTTTTCGACAAATAAGATTGCCCGGCGAGTTGAATTTCAAAAATAAAATCGTCTGCTGGCAGTGTAGGTGGAAAGCGATGAAAAAAAGTGTTGGGCTCAAGCGTCAACTGATACCAAGAAAGATGAGTCGGCGATTGTTGCAGTGCCATTTCCAAATCATGCAAAGCATCTTGCTGTGATTGATCTGGCAATCCAAACATCAAATCGATATTGATATTATCAAAACCCGCTTTTTTTGCAGCGATCACTGATTTTTTTGCATCTTCTGATTGATGTATGCGCCCCAACGTTTTTAATTTTTCATTTTGAAAACTTTGTACACCGATAGATAATCGATTAATGCCCGCTTGTAAGTAGCCGTCAAAATTCGCGTGATCGATGGCGCCAGGATTGGCTTCTAATGTGATCTCCGCATTTTTTTCAAAAGACAGATACTTGCGCAATTGAGAAAATAAATTGTCATAGGCAGTGGGAGAAAATAAACTCGGCGTTCCGCCGCCAATAAAGACGCTTGTAATAGGTCTCTCTTGTACATAGGGCAGTTGTGTTTGAAGATCTGCAATCAATCGCGAAACGTAGGCAATTTCCGGCAAATCTCCTTGCTTTGTGTGCGAATTAAAATCACAATAAGGGCATTTTTTAATGCACCAGGGAATGTGGATGTAGAGACTTAATGGGATGGTCATCCGATATCTTAATCAATTTTTGGTAGTAAGGCCCATGTTTTTTTCTTATTGTCGTTTATTCGCTTTAGCCTGCATCTTGCTGTTTTTCCCGAGTTTTATTTTCGCGGATGACGCAGGGAATGATTTGTCACCGTCGGTTTATGCCAAACAGGAATTTGAGGCGAGTTTGCATGGTTATGGTCAGTCGCTTTGTACGCAACCGGGCTATCATTGCATTTCAGTTAAACCGGGTGACACGTGGTATTCACTCTTTCCAAATTATCAAGAACGCGAAACTGTTATGCGCTTGAATCGCACCAACGTAGCGCTCATGTATCGTCAGTGGATCGCGGTGCCTAATCAATTTTCTGCAACATCTTACATGGCGATATCGCCATTGCCAGCGCATCTCAATACACAGGGCAAAAAATTATTGCTGGTGAATTTAGCGTTATTCGCATTTGGCGCGTATGATCAACAGGGAAATTTAATTTACTGGGGTCCTGCGAGTAGCGGCGCATCGACGTGTGATTACGCTAATCACTCTTGCCAAACACCTGTCGGAAATTTTCGTATTTTTAGAATAGGTGGTGCGGATTGTTATTCCAATGAATTTCCGTTGGAAACGGGTGGTGGTGCACCAATGCCCTATTGTTTATTTTTTCATGGTGGCGCTGCATTGCATGGCTCCACGTTGTCTGGTTTCATTAATCGCAGTGGCGGTTGTGTGCGATTATTTAATGCGGATGCCAAATGGCTGTATGAACAATTTGCTGTGGTTGGAATGCCGGTGATAGTGAGAAATGCATAATGTCAAAAGATCCTGTTTTACTCGATCAAAAAACCTTATTCAAAACACGTATTTTTAAATTAGACGAAATGCGTGTGCGATTTGCCAATGGTCATGAAGCATGTTTTGAAAAAATTTCTGGCCAACATCCAGGGTCTGTGCTGATTATTCCCATGCTGGATGATGACACTTTTTTGTTGATTCGCGAATATGCGGCGGCATCTTCAAAATACGTAGTGGGATTTCCCAAAGGGGCGATTGATCAAAACGAAGATTTACTGGAAACGGCCAATCGCGAATTGATGGAAGAAGTGGGGTATGGCGCACGTTCATTGGCGCGATTAACGGAGTGGAGTTTATCACCGGCTTATTTCGAATCGGTGATGCAGATTGTGCTGGCTAAAGATTTATACCCGAAGCGATTGGAAGGTGATGAGCCAGAACCGATTGAAGTGCTTCCTTGGAAATTAAATAACATTGATGCATTGTTGGCGCATCCTGAATTTCACGAGTCTCGCAGTGTGGCCGCAGTGTTATTGCTGGAAAGGATGCGCCGCAAGTATCACTCATGATCGATCTTCAAAAAGTAATTCAAATTGCCATTCAAGCAGGTCAATCCACACTACCCTTTTTTTATCACGGATTTTCGCAAGACGTCACGGTGAAATCAGATGATTCCCCTGTTACCAAAGCCGATTTAGCATCGAATGCGATTATCGTCGAACAATTACAAAAATTAAACGCTGCTATCCCCGTATTGTCTGAAGAAAATAACGCGCCTTCATGTGAGGTGAGACAAACGTGGCATCGTCATTGGTTGGTGGATCCGTTGGATGGCACGCGCGGATTTATTGCGAGAAATGCAGAATTCACGGTGAATATTGCGCTGATTGAAAATCATCAGCCGATATTGGGTGTGCTGTATTCCCCGGTGAATCAACACTGTTTTTATGCAGAAAAAAATTGCGGGGCATTTTTAATAACAGGCGAGAATGCAACACCCATTGCACTCAAGAGTGCATCTGTCAGTCATTCGCTGCGTTTTGTGTGTGGGCGATTTGATCGTTCCATGCAATTAAAAGAAAAATTGCACGAGCTTTTTTCATCAGTGACTATGATGCAAATGAATAGCGCTATCAAATTTGGTATCATCGCACAGGGTCTCGGTGATTTGTATGTGCGTTTGGGTAAAACTAGCGAGTGGGATACGGCGGCGGGCCAATGTATTTTAGAAGAAGCGGGAGGTTTGGTGGTTGATTTTCAAGGCAATCGATTGCAATATAACACCCAATCTTCCCTCATTAATCCGTATTTTTTAGCGATAGGCGATCGTTCGCAATGTGCGCGTTATGTTGAGTGGATCCATAAAATAGTAGAGAAAAACTATGAATAAAACAGTTAAAGTTGCCATCACTGGTGCCGCAGGGCAAATTGGTTATGCATTGTTATTTCGTGTTGCATCGGGTCAAGTATTTGGATCCAATGTAAATGTTTGTTTACATTTGCTGGAAGTAACGCCAGCAATGCCATCGCTCAGAGGTGTTGTGATGGAATTGGAAGATTGCGCATTTCCCTTATTAAAAAATGTGATAGTGACGGATGATCCCGCTGTTGCAATGAAAGACATTCAGTTTGCAGCGTTGGTTGGCGCTGTTCCGCGCAAGAAAGGGATGGAGCGTTCTGATTTATTAAAAATTAATGGTGCGATATTTAAAACGCAAGGCAAAGCAATTAACGACAACGCAGCGAGCGATGTCAAAATATTAGTGGTGGGAAATCCGTGCAACACTAACGCATTTATCGCGATGCATCATGCCAAAGATATTTCGAGCGATCGTTTTTTTGCAATGACCATGCTCGATCAAAATCGAGCCGTTGCACAATTGGCGATGAAAGCCACCGTATCGGTTGATCAAGTTTCTAAAATGATTATTTGGGGAAATCATTCTGCAACGCAATACCCCGATTTTTACAATGCTGAAATCAGCGGAAAGCGTGCGGTAGATGTTATTCATGACGAAATTTGGTTTACCAAAACATTTATTCCCGCTGTGCAGCAGCGTGGTGCTGCAGTGATTGAAGCGCGTGGTGCTTCGTCGGCGGCATCGGCGGCGAACGCTATTATTGGTGGATTGTCATCGCTGTATCATGACACAACAGAAAATAATTATTTTTCTATGGCAAAATGTTCACGCGGAGAATACGGCGTGGATGCAGGTTTGATTTATTCATTTCCGTGTCGCACGAAAAATGGCGCGGTGTCTGTGGTGGAGGGTATTACGCACAGCGCGTTCGGTCAAGAAAAATTAGCCGTTACATTAAATGAGTTACGCCAAGAACGAGAAATGGTAAAGGCGCTGGGGTTGATTTGAGAGTTCTCGGGATTGAAACTTCCTGCGATGAAACTTCTGTCGCTATTTACGACGAACCAGCGGGTTTACTGGGGCAATTGGTGTATAGCCAAAATGCGTTGCATCAACCGTATGGTGGTGTTGTGCCCGAGCTTGCATCGCGCGATCACATTCTAAAATTATTGCCGTTGACGCAACAATTACTGACTGAGCGTGCTGTCAACGAGAAATCAATTACGGCGATTGCCTACACGCGCGGCCCGGGTTTAATTGGCTCGCTCATGGTTGGCGCATCGTTCGCTAAAAGTTTGGCGTTTGCGTGGAAAATTCCAAGTATTGGCGTGCATCATTTGGAATCACATTTAATGGCAGCACTTTTGGAAAATAACACACTTGAATTTCCCTTGGTGACATTGTTGGTTTCTGGTGGACACACGATGTTGTTGTTCACAGAAAAATTTGGATGTTATCAGCTGCTTGGTGAAACACTGGATGATGCGGCCGGTGAAGCATTTGACAAAACAGCAAAAACATTGGGATTGCCTTATCCCGGCGGACCTGCATTAGCGAAACTCGCAACGCAAGGTAAACCCGGCCGTTTTCATTTTCCGCGCCCCATGTTGCATCAACCCAATTGTGATTTTAGTTTCAGCGGATTAAAAACGGCGGCGATACAACTCATTCGCGCTGAAAAAGACAACATACAAACTAAAGCAGATATCGCTTTCGCTTTTGAAGAGGCCATTATCGATGTGTTGCTCAAAAAATCTGAGCGTGCGTTGGAGCAGACCAACTGTCGTCAGTTGGTGATTGCGGGCGGCGTGAGCGCTAATCAAAAATTACGTGAACAAACGCAGTTGTTAGAAAAAAAAGGTTATCCTGTTTTTTTTCCCGCGTTAGAATTTTGCACCGACAATGCGGCGATGGTCGCTTTCAATGGTTTTATGCACTTAAAACAAGGTCAGCAAGATTCACTCAATGTTGATGTCAAAGCGCGATGGTTAATCACAGAAGTACGCGCATAAAATGGAAGTGAGCCGCGATCGTTAGAGAGCGGGATTTGCGAAGCAAATCATCTTAACGGAGCAAGTGCGTGTAAACACGGTATTGAAATATCCGTTTACTCTTAGATAATGTTGGCATGAAATAAAATAAAGTGGTGCTTCGCCAATGCCAACAATACTCAGAACCCATGGGTTTCGTTTTTTCTTTTTTAGCAATGAAAATAATGAACCACCGCACATACATGTTGAGCACGGTGATTTTGTTGCAAAATTCCGGTTAAATCCAGTAGAGCTTGCAGATGCGTATGGATTTCGAAGCAATATGTTAGCTAAAATAACTATGATGGTGATGCAGCATAGGGTACTATTTTTGGAGAAATGGCATGAATTTTTCAGCAATAAAATTTGATGATCGAGCGGTCGATGTTCATTTTTCCAAAACCGCCGTGCGTTTTGTGTTGGCGGATGGCAGGGAAATCTCTGCGCCACTGAACTGGTTTCCCAAATTACGCGAGGCGAGCGAATCCGATAGAAATAATTGGCGATTGATCGGAAAAGGTGTTGGCGTACACTGGGCAGCCATTGATGAAGATATTGCGGTTAGCGCATTAATGAAAACGAATCAGTAGCTCACACGGAAGTGTGAGCGTCGACGCTAATGATTTGACTGCCCAACACTCTCATTTTTTCGACATACGCACACTCACACTAATACACCGCCGAAGATGTGACGACGGTTAGGTCTGTCAGCTCTTGCAGCTCTTCTACTCGACCTGCATCTTTTGGTGACTCTGGCGCAGGACATTTTTTCCAAGGTCTCATCCACCACATGGCTGCAACACCGACAGTATTCAGCGTCATTCCAGTTAATTGTAGGCCATACAGCATTAGCGGATCGAGATGAAATAAAAAATGTGCAATTAACAGCAATGTTGAATTGAACGCACAAATAAAAATGGCGCTCAATAAAAATGGTCCACGTGTTTCTAAAAAACCAAGCAGCACATCTGAACCTGTGTTGCTGATGCTGTTGATGATTTCCATGACGGCTTGTATTTGCAGTAATACGCGAGCCATGGAAAAACTCAGTGGATGTTGTTCGGCATTTAAAAATAATCGCACAATAGATTGGGGTTGCATGATTGCGGGTAGTGCTAGCAAAACAGTTAACGTAAAACATCCGCACATGCTGTAATTTCCAATTTGAATGGCTTCTGCTGAATGATGTTCCGCCAAACGTCCGATCACAATGCTTGCTGCTTCAGAAAATCCTGCGACAAAAAGCGATGCGACGGCGCTGTACCCGAACACTACCTCGATAGCCGCGAGTGGTGCGTTACTGCGCGAACCAAATAAAATTTTAGTGATCATTTGCGTTGTAGGTAAAATAGATGTTTTTAATGACAGGTGTAATCCACCGCAAACGAGCTCGTTAAATTGCGGTGAACGATAGGCAGATAAAAATTCATTTCGAAATAATTCATATCGTTGAAAATTTACGTGAGTGTGAAGATAAAAAAATGTGCCCGTCGCAGTGGTTGCTGCAGAAATAGCGTAAGCCACCGCTGCACCTTCAACGCCCATATCAGGAAATCCATATTTTCCATTCACGAAAAAATAAGTTAACACCACATCCAATATGCTTTCTGCAGAGTCGGCAATCAGCGCAATTTTTGGCTGAGATAGTCCGATCACGACTCTTGCTTGTGTGCGATACAACATATCTGCCCAATACGCAAAAAGTCCGTATCGAAGATAGACGGCGCTTTGCGCCACAATCATTTCCGATTGCCCAAGCCAGGAAAAAAGTGTAGGTGCAGCAAAACAGATTGCTGTGGTGGGGAGCATCAACAATATTCCAAATAATACTCCTTGACGATACGTTTCGCCGATTATTTTAGGATCAAATGTGTTTTCGCGACGTTGCGCGCTCGCTTTCATTTCATCTGCATGCAGTTGCGAAATGCGCGCGGACACAATATGTAATCCGCTGAACACTAAAATAAAAACTAGGGATTCGATAATGCCGATAATCGCATAAGCAGCGAGCACTGACTCACTTTTTTGGCCTAAAATAATGCGCTTGGCAAAAAATTGCAGTAATCCCATTGCGAGATATCGCGTGACTAAAATAGGTGCGGATTGCTTAAATAACTGCGCGGGATTGGTTGTTGATGAATTTTGCGTCGGCATTAAAATATCACTGAAAAAGTTTTTTCTGCTAATTTTAAATCTGCTTTGTCACCAGTTTTCACGGCGCCCACTCCCGCGGGCGTTCCTGTAAAAATTATATCGCCGTCACAAATTGGAAAATGGTGGCGGGCCTGTTCCAATAAATCAATTGGTGCAAAAAGCATTTGATTTCCGGCAGCTTCTTGTCGCAGTGTTTGATTTAAAAAAAATTGAAATGGAATACTGAGACAATGTTCCATTGTGTCGATAGGAATCCAAGGGCCGATGATGGCACTGCCTAAAAATATTTTTGAAATTTCCCAAGGGTGCCCCGCTTTTTTTAAGCGCGCTTGCAGCTCGCGTTTTGTCATGTCTAAACCAACGGTGTAATGCGTTAGCTGATTGTCATCACCCGTTACTTTAAAAACCAATTCACATTCATAATGCACGATGTCGGCTGGCATCGTCACGCGAATGGTTTTATTCCAAGCATCACATTGTTTTAGAATGCTAAACGGTTTTAAAAAAATGACGGGTTGATCGACGGGTTGATCGCCCAGCTCATGCATATGGTCGAGATAATTTTTTCCAAAGCAAATAATTTTATCAGTCATGTAAATGAGTATCTCTGCTTTCCGCGACACCTTCGTATCCCACCAATCCACCATAACACCACGATGAAAAATCTATCAGTGCGTGAATACCGAGAACACCTAAATCCGGCAATCCTTGCGGCATACGATATTGTTCGTAACTAAAACCAACATTAATGGGTGATGAGTCTTGCGAAAATACGGGTGTTGCGAATAAAAAAATCCAAGCGGCGAAGAAATATTTTTTATTCATGCGGTTTTCCTGATTGAAAAACTAAAATTCTTGTTGCCAATTCTTCTACGGAAAGATGTGTTGCATTTAAATAGGGAATTTGTGCACGTTTTAATATTTTTTCAACAGCATTTAATTCAAATGCGCATTGTTTTTCGGATGCGTATTCGCTGTTGGGGCGGCGTTCGCTGCGAATGGCCATCAATCGCCCGACATCAATAGTTAAACCAAATAATTTATTTTGGTAAGGCTGCAATGCAGAGGGTAGGGTAGTGCTTTCTAATTCATGATCGGTGATTGGATAGTTAGCAACAAACAACCCGAATTGTAATGACAGATATAAACTGGTTGGTGTTTTGCCTGAGCGAGAAACGCCGATTAAAATTACGTCGGCCTTGTCATATTGATTGATCGATGCGCCATCATCGGTATTCAAACTAAAATTGAGTGCGTCGATACGGCGTTTGTAAGTTGCATAATCGACCATGCCGTGACTGCGACCAACCGTGTGTGACGATTTTTCTTGTAACGTTTTTTCTAATGGGTCGATAAATGTTTCTAAAAAATCGAGCGTTAATCCCGGGCTTTTTTTAATTATTTTCAATAATTCTGGTTTGACCATGGTACTAAATACAATCGGTGGTGCTTGATCTTTTGTAAATGCCTCTTCAATTTTTTGGCATACATCACGCGCTTTTTCGGGTGTGTCGATGTAAGGAAGCGAGGTTTGAATAAATTCGGTTTGTTCGAATTGTGAAAGTAAGGCGTGGCCTAAACTGTTGGCAGTGATTCCGGTTCCGTCAGAAATGCAAAACACGTGCCGTTTTTTCATGGAAATTAGCATAGCATGGAATTTGATTGGCTTGCCATGGGTAATACATCTAAGCACAAAGCAGGGTTGGGTGAAGGGCTTTTTAAACTGACGGCCCCCAAAATTAGGACACAGCGGTACAACACTATGCTTGTGCTTCCGTGGACATTTCTACTACAATTTATAGGCGAAAATGAGAATTTGTTGTACGATCACGATACATACACTCGTAATAAAATTAGGGGCTCTTTGCACGTGGAATTTAGTTTTTACTATGGGCGCTGCATATCTTATGTTGGTTAATTGGGATTTCATAGAAACAGTTTTTTTAGATATGGATGGAACCCTGCTTGATCTTTATTATGACAATTTTATTTGGGATGTTGCTTTACCTGAAAAATTTGCACAAGTGCATAACGTAGCATTAGAACAGGCAAAAGAAACAATTAAAAAATGTATAGATGCTAGACGTGGTACTTTAAATGCTTACTGCTTTACCCATTGGAGCAACTTGCTAGGTTTTGATATGCTTGAGCTATATGAGAATCATCAGCACTTGATTGGCTATCGTGATAACGCAGAAGATTTCCTTAAGTTGCTAGCAAAAAGATTTTCTAATATATACTTAGTAACGAATGCAGATAGAAAAAATATTCACTTAAAGATTAAAAACACAGAATTAGATAAAAATATAATGAAGATATTTTCATCCTCGGAATTGGGTTATGCAAAAGAACAGGTTGAATTTTGGAAAAAATTACAAAAAAATATTAGCTTTAATTGTATTTCTACTCTTTTAATTGACGATAACCCTTCTGTATTGAAGGCAGCACGAGCTTTTGGAATTGATAATTTGCTGCTAATTTCTCGTCCATGTAGTAAAAGTGCAGAACAAAGTAATACTGATTTTATAAATCTAAAAAGCTTTAAGCAAATAATGCAAAATTTTTAGATACAGTTAGTGTTATTAATTCTATAACACGTTAGGTTCTTTTTTAAGGATAAAATAAAGTTATTTATATCTGTTTCAGTTGTATCGAATGATGTTACAAGTCGAATTATTCCTTCTTGCTTATCGATGATACTAAAGTCATTGGTTTCTAGTAGTGGCACAATTAAACAAGGGGGTAACTTTACGAATATCATATTTATTTCAATTGGATACAATATAGAGACTTCCTCAATTTGACTTAGTTTTTTTGATAACTCAATTGCCGTCATATTTGCATTTTGCGCGTTTGTTTTCCATAAATCATTTTCAAACATGGCGATATATTGAGCTGAAATATACCTGGTTTTTGGGGTTAGTTGTAAATTTTGTTTTTGTAGGAAAAAAAAATCTTCTGATAAATTGTTGTTTGAAAAAATAAGAGCATCGCCAAATATTCCACCATTCTTAGTGCATCCAAATGAAAATATATCAGCACTGTCACATATTTCTTTTAAATCCGTCTTAAGAAATACAGCAGCGTTTGCTAATCTGGCTCCATCAATATGTAATAGTAAATTATGTTCTTTTGCAAAGGCCTTTATTTCTTTAAGCTCATTGATTGAGTACACCGTTCCTAATTCAGTTGCTTGGCTAATTGAAATTAATTTGGGTTGTGCTGTATATATACATCCCAGTTTGTTTAAAGCCATGGCAATATTTCCAACATTTATTTTCCCCAGCTTTGATTTAATAGGCAAAATTTTATTTCCAGAGACTGCTTCTATGGCGCCGCTTTCATTTTCATGTAAATGCGCAACGTCAGAACAGATAATTGCTTGATGACGTTTTAATGTTGATTTCATCGCTAGAGCATTTGCTGCGGTGCCATTAGATAAAAAGTAGATATCTGCTTTTTTTCCAAAATGCTGCTTCATAAGATCAATGGCATTTTCTGTCCAATCATCATCACCATAAGAATATACTTTTCCGGTGTTTGCCTTTATAAGACAGTCAAATATTTTTTTATCAACAGGGGAACAATTATCACTTAAAAAATTATTTTTGGGCATCATTAATCTGCATTAACTTCGATGCTAGTTAAATATTCAAGAGCTTCATTAAGCTGGTCGTCATTGAATACGTGTATGGAATTTTCTATTAATAGCGCCGCTGTCACACCTGATCCATCAGTAATTTTTCCTGAAAATGTTCCATCATATACGGTGGTATTGCCGCACGATGGACTATTTTTTTTAAGAATGGCAATTTTTATATTGTGTTTTAAAGCAATACTAAGCGCATGTTTCGCCCCTTTTATAAAAGCTTCTGTTTTGTCAAAGCCAGTACGAGACAAAACTTTTGCTGATTTATGGAGCACATCAATGCCAGTTCCACCGACAATTTCGCTAGATTCTCTTGGAACGGAGAGTCCGGCTGAAACTTCTGGGCATATAGCAACAAGCCTTCCTTCTTGTTGCCATTTTTTGATAATAGGATCATTGCAAAAAGCATCACCGCCGTGGTAACGAACTTTCTGACCAAGCAAACAACCACTAATTAATATTTTTTTCATATTTTCACTTCATCTAATTACTGAAAAAATCGCAACCTTTCACGTTATTAATTTATTGCAAAGCTCAGGAATATTGATCTTGCGTAAGAAATTTAACATGATCGTGAGCTAAATTTTCTTTTCGCCGCAGATAATTCAAAATTGTCTCATTATCAGCTTTTGAAAAAGTATCCCCAAATAATGTTGAACCTTCCAATGGTTTATTGCTGAGCCCAATTTGCATGAGTCTATATTTGACATATTCAATGGTTGTCGCTACCTCGTATATTGGACAATCAAGCTTTATACTGTATCTACCCAAAAAATTCTGAAAAAAACTGATAGATGATTCTCTTTGCTCTGGGAATTCTTCCTGATACTTTGTGTATCCAACATTGATCAATTTGCAGTTCTTTCTCAAACAAAAATCAACAGCATGAGCTAATATTGCTAACTTTTCACCAACAACAACCAAGTTTTTTTTATCGGTTAATATGTCATTTTCGATTTGTTCTAAGGCTATGCTTCTAAACGTTCCTGAGACATCAAGGGTTTTGTGACTGACTAGTAGTTCGTCGCCAAATTTTTTTCGTAGCTCTTCAATGCGATACTGTGTCACTTCACGATGTACAGATGCGCCGCTGTTTGCAGATAACAAATACACGGGAATATTTCTCATCATTAAAATGGAGGCCGTTAATGTACTATCGCGCCCACCTGTAAATAATACTACTTGAGTATCTTTTTTAAGTGATTTTGTATCGTTGGTATCATTTAAAGATTCAGTTGACATTTTATCTCCTCTATTATGTGCAAAAACCAATATTAATTAATAATTATGTTTATTCAAATATAGATTCCAGAATCCATTGTTTTTTGTTTAGCATCTGTAACAATAGGGATTTACTATAGCAGTTCGCTTTGTTTTTTACGTGGTTAATATGAGTTTCAACAGTTCTTGCTGAAATGCTAAGCTTATTTGAAATGTCTTTTAAAGAGTATCCTTTATTTAAAAAATAACAACAGGCTGCTTCTTTGTATGTCAAGTATATATTGTCACTGAATTGAATTCTCTTTATATCGCCCATGATTAAATTTTTCTTGCGAGCAATTAGGCTATTAGTATTTTTCTGTAATTTCATAACAGGAAAATTTATATCTATTACAATTTTATTTTCTGGTGATTCATGATCAATAATTGAGGACAGTTCATTTTTGAAATATAAAATAAACTGAGTTAGCGCATGGAAATTATTTATATAAAAGTTATGCATATTCGTTTTGTCGATAGCGGATGCGAAAGAAAAAACCTCTATATGATTTTGACTGGGAATGTAAATATTGCATCCATTCGTTATTCCGAAATGATGTAATGCGCACAGTAATTTGTCATTGGTCTCGTTTGGCCAAAAATACATGTGTGGTTTATCAAGAGTGCTATTATTGAGTTCTGACTCAAACAAGATTTTATATTTGATATTTTCTTTGAATCTATAGTCTATCCAGTTGGTGTCAGTTGTTAGGTTGATAACGGAATTATTTTGATAAAATTTGATATAACTGAAGTTGTTAATACAACTGTTTGCAAAGAGCGGCTCAGCAAATTTCTTCATTAAAGAGACCATTGCTCTAGAGTAGTCTAACGCACTGCCACAATTGTTAAAGTAGTTGATAGTCATGGGGTTCAGAACCAACAATCACAGGTTACCGAGGAATAAGTTGGAAATTGTACTGCTATTTTCCGGTAAATGCTATCAGGGGGTGTCCCGCGCATCCAAAAGAATAGGTTGTTGCAAGATGAATTCTAACTAGAAGTACGACAGTCTTTCGAAGTGCTGTATTTTCACGGTATTGCGAGAAAATTAATAGACAAGGAGACTGTCACGTGAGCGATTATATGTACACTAGCATTCCAAGCTAATTTACAGCCTTCCGACTTCGAATCTAAAAAACCATCAGTGAAAAAAACGGATACAGAAATTTCTATTTGTTACCAATAATGTGCCTTACAAGACAATATAAGCATTGATAAATGATGGATGCGAGGTGTGTGTAGACCGAGTTTACAAATAGCATACCAATTTGGAATTGTAACTGAATTAATTGCAGCGGTTATGTGGATTGGTCGTTCTGCATTAAACAGGGCGTTGAAGTTGAGTTGAGTTGAGATGAAATTAAATTAAATTTACAGCAATTAACCACAGGAGAAAATCAATGCCAACCGTCACCTTTTTAAGTAACTCCCAATCTTTTGAATTACCAAGAGGCGCGTCTTTGCAAGAATGTGATTCCATTTTGTCTTTTGGTTGTCGTGCTGGTGCTTGTGGTGCCTGTGTCATTGAAATAGTAGATGGTCAGAATAATTTATCAGTTATGGAATCAGATGAAAAAGATTTTTTAGAATTTTTAGGATTAAACAATGGCTCGCATCGTTTAGCTTGCCAATGCGTTATTTTAGGCAGTGTCACAATAAAATAAAAAAAGGAGAAATTGTTATGTTAAATCGTTGTAAAAATACCGCACTTGGTAACGAAAAAACTTATCTGAATGCGCAAGCGTCACACGAATTGCGTCAAGCAGTTGATGCGTTTATTGAAAATAAAGTAACCGAATGGAATGCGACAATTCCATTTGCACAACACTTTGAAGGCAGCAAAATTCATGATGCTTATTATGAACGCCATTTAATTGAAACAATCTGGAGAATTCGTTTATTACGCGTTGTTGAAAGCAAAGCATTGGCAGAAATTGCAAAAAAAAATGCATTAGCCGCTCAAATTTGGGCAAATTATGAAAACGAAGAAATGACTCATGATGAATTATTTGCGCAGGATTTAAAAGCGCGAGGGATATCACGTGAAGCTATTCTAGCAACCGAACCTTATTTATCTACCAAGCTTCTTAGTGGTTTTTTTTCGTATTTGCTAGATCATGAAGGACCATTGGGTGTTGTTGCGTACTCTTATTTAGTTGAAACAGTCAATGTGAAAATGGAGCCAAAAAAATTATCAGCAATGAAAATTTCTCTTGGCGAACAAAACATTCGTGGACAAATAGCACATTCGCATACTGATACAAAGGATGATCATCCAGGTGAAGTATGGCAGGTCGTTCGGCATCTTATAAATAACGAGAATGACACTAAAAATCTTTATCGATACCTGAGTGAAATGCAAGAAATATTAGCCATGTATTTTCGTGAAATTTATGAAGATCAAGTAAAAAATAAAACGGGGATAGCTGCATGAAACAGAAAGGAATCATGATATTGAGTCATTGTGGTTTTTCATTCGTCGAAGATTTGTGCAGTAATTTAAAAGCAATCGGGTTAGCAGCATATGTGCTGACCTCAAAGCCATTAAAAGAAGAACAAGCTCGAATAGAAATATTATCAGAACATGCAAAAATAGTGCATGTATCACAATCTCATGCGCTCACTTTTTCTGATTCGGATAATTTTATTGATGTGCTGCGTTCCCATGATCAAGATGTATTGGCATGTATTACGGTCTGGGAAGGTTATCGTCACATCATGGCAAAAACAAATATAAAATTAAATGCACATGATTTATTTCCTGAAAAAGTTGAATTATTACGTGATAAATTTTTATTGCGAAAAAAGTTAAAAGAATATGGTTTGAGCAATACAGAAACAACTTTGCTAAACAAAGAAAATTTTGAATCATTTAAACATTCCAAGAAAAAAATATTTGTAAAACCAAGATCAGGACTTGCATCCTATGGTGCATTTTTATTAAAGCAAGAAGATCGATGGAGTAAAATTCTTAAAATACAGAAACATATTAGAGCGGATAAAGAATACCAATCTGCATTTCATGATATGACGGATTTCATTGCTGAAGATTATATTAATGGCATTGAATACAGTTTTGAAATTATTGTATGGAATAATGTACCTTACATCATTGCCATTCATGAAAAAATTGATTTACAGGAATCAGCATCGACCACGCTAGAATCAGCATGCGTTTCACCACCGCTTGGCTGGAATAAAAAAACAATGGCACAGGCAACACATTGGGTAAAAAAAGTATTTACTGCGCTAGAAATTAATTTCGGTTGTTATCATGTCGAAGCAAAATATTTTAATGATCAATGGGAAATAATAGAAATTAATCCGCGCGTCGGTGGTGCATTTATCTCACAAAGCGTTGAATGCCTTCTGGAATCTAATAGCTTACTTTCACTTTGGATTAAAACATTGTTGCCAAATTCCGGCGACGAATTGCAGCGTTATTTGAAATCAATTAGCACTGATGATGATAAATTTTTTAAAAGAAAAAACGGCACTTTTTTTCGCGTTTATTTTGCAGATAACCTCGGCATAATACAAACCATTCGCACCAATCATATTCAACCAGAGCCCCACAATATAAAAATATTTTTACAACCCGGATTTAATGTTCTTTCATTAGACAAAGAAATTTTTTTAGCGCAAGCACTCTGGAAACTGGATTGTTTGAATGAGAATACCATTCATAAAATACTAAACAATAGCCGACAATTACTCGAGGTCGTGTATGAATAAAAAATATTTATTAATAGTGGATTATAATTTAGTACGTTTTGATGATGTGAAAGTAATGTCAGATTATGCAAAATCACGTTATCAACTGAAGATAATTTTGGTGCGTCCAAATCCAGCGCATGTTGATCAGAAAATCGCTGATATTGCGCTTGATTTAGATCCACGCTCTGAAAATTTTCTGAAGATAGCATGTCAACAATTAGAACAGTATCGTCCGTATATTAAGGCTGGCATTGTGTTTTCTGATAATGCAGTTTTTTACGGTGCGCAATTATTGGAGCGATTGGGTTTATCAGTCGATTCTGCAAAACTTGCCCATGCTGCTTATTCAAAAATTGCCTATCGACAACTTGAGCACCAACAAAAAACAATGGCTGAAGAACAACATATATTGATTCCGAATTTTGAGATTATTTACACAGCAGAAGATTTAAAAAATTTTGCCATGCGTAATCCAGAGGGGGTGGTATTAAAACCATCTTGTGAAGGCAATAATCGTGGCGTCATGATTTTGCGTGAAGGAGAAGATTGGGAAAAAGCACTTGAGTCCATCCATACTTATTTGAAGGAAGGTATTATCGCTGAATCACTTATATCATTTGAAGAAGAATTTTCTTTTGATGGCCTAGCGCATTTAAACTTCATCACGGAAAAAATGACAGCGCACGGAAAATATCCCGTGGAATATGGTCAAATTGTTCGCGCACATTCTGCGATGTCATTAAATACGCTGATTACACAAGCGGGAAGATTTGCAAATTTTATAGTGGGTCAACATTCAGGACCTTTTCATAATGAAATTAAGCTGTCTCTTTCAAAAAAATTGGCAGCTATAGTCGAGCCTAATCGTCGTCCGGCTGGAATGAAAATTTGGAATTTAGCTGAAAAAGTGTATGGCACTAATTTTTATAAACTGTGGATTGATTCTGTTGTTGCAGAGCAATTGCCCGTGGCATTGCCATTGGCGCAAGGAATCGCTGCTATTCGCATGTTGGGGTCTCCATCAGATGCTGTGTTGTCATTGCCAGACTTTATTTCTAAAAACCCGAAATTATTATTTGATGAAGTATTACGCTTGCTGGAAAAACGCATTTCATTCTCATCATGCTTGGAGTGGTTTGATTTTCAATTAAATAAAAAAAACAACGATACATTACTCAAGATTCCAAAAAATAATGCTGATTTTGTCGCGCAAGTTTGCGTGTATTGTCGAGATAGCACGATTGATATACGTGCAGTATTAAATGAATTGGAAACTTGTTGGTTACTATACCTCTCGGACCTCAAGATGGGATGCTTAAATTCGCATCTTGAGGTCTGAGAGGTATATGTTTAGAAAAATTCTTTGTGGAGATCACAGTATGAAAATATTGATATTACATCGCATTCCATATCAAAAAATTGACTATCATCGCGGCATTGATCATCAAAAACATGATGTAACTTATATTGGTATTGCGGAAAGCATGTGTAGTATTCCAAATACGTTACGATGCGAAATGATGACTCGTCCTGGTATTGAAAAAACTGAAATTGAAGTTCAACGTTTTTTGCAGCAGACAAAAAAACAATTTGATCGGATTATTTCATTATCAGAATATGAATTATTGGCTGCTGCACAATTGCGAGAATGGTTTAATGTTGAGGGTTCGCGACCACAGCAAGTTGAGAAAGTTCGCGATAAACTAATCATGAAAAAGGCGATGGAAAATTATGGCATTAAAACACCGCTTTTTATGAGCCTTGTTGAATTTATGCGTACAAACCCGTCGTTCATGCACACTAATAAATTGGTTATCAAGCCGATTGATGGCGCCTCCAGTGAAAATATTATTACAGTTGATAATGCTGCAGAAGCACATACAAAAATATTAGGAAAGAAAACGGGAATTGACGAATTGGATCAATCACACAATTTATGGAATCACTATGAAATTGAAGAATTCATTGATGGAAATATCATGCATATGGATGGTTTAGTACAAGACGGTAAAATTATGTTATGTATTGCTAGCAAGTATATTAATAATTGCCTGGATTATGCGCGTGGAAAACCATTAGGCTCAGTGCAAATTGAAACAACATCTGTTTTACAACAATATGCACAAAAATGTGTTACTGCCGCAGAAATTGTAAATGGTAGTTTTCATTTAGAGTGCATTGATAGAAATGGTGAATTATTTTTTTTAGAAATAGCCAATCGTGTTGGCGGTGCAGATGTCGTAAAAACAATGGAATTAGCAACGGGAGTTCACTTGCCGTCTGCGGAATTACAGTTGCTTATAAATGAGTCTTTTCATCCGAATGTACCGAAATTTTCTAGAAAAAAATATGGTTGGTTTGTTTTTCCAGGTCATCATTTTGAATCTGAGTTTGTTTCAATTTCAAATTCAGATGCATTTCGTATGCATCCCTATGTGTTCGAGTGGTTTCAGCTTTCACCGTATCAAGCTTGCAAAAAAAATATCACGTATCAATCAAACGAATCGCCCGTTGCGGGTGTTGTTGCAGGATATTCATCGGAAAATCTGATGAACTGGATGCAAACCATGTTTTCTGAAATTCATATTACTAATCATTTTTTTAAAGTTGCAATCTAATGCCGAAGTTTCTTTATTCATTTTTTGCCATCCGATTTTTTTCATCACTAGGGGATCAAATATTATTATTTGTTGTGCCATTACTAGTTTATAAAGTGACACAAAGTATTGCGATGTCAGGATTAGCGTTTGTCATTGAATGGACACCGCGTGTCATTTCATTACCGTTTGCTGGCGTTTTTAGCGATACTTTTGGAAGCCGACGTGTTTATTTAACAGCGGATGCGGTACGTGCTGTTTTATGTCTTGTGGGTTTTATTTTAGTTCACCATTTTTATTCCCATACTTTTATCATTGTCAGTATATTAATGGGCATCTGCGCATTTTTTTATGCGCAAGCCTTTATTGCACAGGAGGCTACTATCCCAACGTTGGTGCCTCAACATGAATTACACAAAGCTCAATCAGCAGTGCAAACTATTGAGCAAGGCACAATGATTTTAGGCCCATTTTTAGGATCATTTCTTACATTAATATTACCTATTCAAGATTTATTGATTGTGATCTCAGTCATTTTTGCAACAAGCTTTACAGGAATGTGTTATCTAAAACAATTCTCTACAAATCCAATGCATCAATTACATAAACATCATGTAATGAAAAACATGTTACAGGGCGCAAAGGTTTTATTTGGACATGAAAAATTAATTTGGCTTTGCATTGTTACTATTGTATTAAATTTAGTATGGGGTATGGCGCTATCAACGGGCGCTGCATTTGTTACTGGAATTTTTCAAAAATCACCAGCCAGTTTTGGTTTTTTACAAGGATTTTCAGGCTTTTTGAGTATCGCATTACTGATGTTATCTCCAAGATTTATTGAAAAAACATCCATGAATATACTGGGATTTCTATCTTATTTTTTTATGATTTCGGGTGGTTTGCTTGTTGCATTTTCTAAGAGTTATTGGTTATTTGGATTGGGATATGCATTGATTATGGCAATGGATGGTGTATTTAATATTTATATTCGTACAGAGCGCGCAAAAATCATTCCAACAAAAGATTTAGGAAAAACAATTGGCTTAATTGTACTTGTTAATCAGTTAAGTTTACCCATTTCAGGATTATTGGTTACACATTTTGCAAATACTATTGGTGTGCCACATTTATTTTTAATTGTGAGTGTATTTGCATCAATATGTTTGATTATTGGAATTAAAAAATTAAGATGATTTAGAGTGTTATTTAAAAATGAAAAACATTGTTATCATTGGTACAGGATTGGCGGGTTATTTGCTTGCTAAAGAATTTCGTAAATATGATACGAAAACACCTATCACACTGATTACAAAAAGTGATGGTTATTTTTATTCAAAGCCATTGTTATCCACCGCACTCGCTCATCATAAAACACCAGAGCAATTATTTATATCTGATGCTGAAACACTATGTAAACAATTAAACGCAATCATTCTCACGCACTGCGATGTATTCCGAATTGATGCGGATAATAGAAGAGTATTCTATCGAGATGAAAAATATTGCGAACACACTTTACCATATGAAAAATTAGTATTGGCTAATGGTGCAACTAAAGTTGAAACTTCTTTAGAAGGTGATGCAGTCAATGAAGTTTTGTTTGTAAATCAACTTGAAGACTATCGTTTGTTTCGCGAAAAATTGAGTAAAAAAAATGACGTTGCAATTTTAGGTGCGGGTTTAATTGCATGCGAATTCGCTAATGATTTAGCGAACGCAGGATTTCCAGTCACGCTTATTGCACCTGACCGCTATCCATTGAGTACACGTGTTCCTGAAATAATTGGTCGCGCGTTAGAAAAAGAGTTTCATCGACTGGGAATTCAATTTTATGGTTCAGTATTTCCAGAGAAAGTTAATAAAAAAAATTCCCATTTTGAAGTTGTTTTATCCGACAAAAGAATTATCATGACATCATTAGTTTTATCTGCAGTCGGAATTAAGCCTGACCTAACACTTGCAAAAACAGCAAATATAAAAATAAATACTGGCATCGTTGTCAATGCCAGCCTTCAAACTAATAACCCCACTATTTTTGCATTGGGTGAATGTGCTGAAGTATTGGGTCAACTAACAATGCATGTTACACCTATTTTACAGTGCGTGCATGTGCTGGCAAAAGTACTCACGGGCGATGAACAACATGTCCATTTTGAAACAACACCCATTATTATTAAAACGCCTGCTTGTCCGATCGCGGTTGTCACTGCGCCAAAAAACTGTATGGGTGAGTGGAAGATTACTTCATCTGACAATATAAATATAAAATCATTGTATTATGATGATATGAATCGATTACGAGGATTTGCATTGTCAGGCGATGCAATTAAAGAAAAAAATCGGTTGATAAAACTGATGTGATTATTTATTCCAAGTAACATCAATCAACTTTTCAGGGCGTCGTTTTCGCGCCATGTCGATGTTGTGGCAATTTTTTTTGTGCACGCTGATGCCGCGACCTAATGTCACGTATCCGATGATAGCGTCATTTTTTTGAGGTTGGCAACACTTAGCGATTTGTGTCAGCAAATATTTTTCGCCAGCTACAGAAATGGTTGAAGGTTTTTGCGTTTTTGTTTTGATTATTTTTTTTGAAACTTTTTTAGTTGTAGCAGATTCTGTTTCTTCGGTTTTACTCTTCTTTTTTTCTTCCGCTTGTTGCTGATAAAACCAATGCCGCACTTTTCGAATTGCATGCAAACTTTTTAAAAAGCCTGTGTCTTTTCGCATCCAGTCGGCGCTGGGACGCTGTTCTTTTCCGGTGACAATGTCTACGCGGTCACCGGTTTTAAGTTGATGCGTGAGCGGCACCAACACATTATTCACTTTCGCGCCGCGACATCGGTGGCCAATGGACGTGTGAACCAGATACGCAAAATCAAGTGGTGTACTGCCGAGAGGCAAATCAAATACGTTACCCAGTGGCGAAAAAACATAAACACGATCTGAAAAAGCTTTTTGATAGAGTGACGATTGCATTTCGGAACTTGCTAACGCATTTTTTTGCCAATCGAGCAGCGTGCGAAGCCAGATAATTTTTTCGGATTCTTCAGCACCCACTTTTTTATTTTCTTTATAAGACCAGTGTGACGCCAAACCAAGTTCTGCTTTTTCATGCATTTCAATCGTGCGAATTTGAATTTCCGTGTGTTTTTTATTTGGTAAAGTCACTGCGGTGTGAATGGATTGATAACCATTAGCTTTTGGTTTTGCAATGTAATCATCAAATTCTTTGGCAATCGGCGTCCATTTTTCATGTACCAAACTCAGTGCCTTGTAACATTCTTCAACCGTAGATACCAAAATCCGAACGGCATTCGTATCATAAATTTCTGATAGAGATACTTTTTTGCGAACACGTTTTCGATAAATACTGTAAATATGCTTGATGCGCCCCGATACTTTCGCATTAGGCAATTTTCCATCGGACATCAGCATTTTTAATTCCGCAATCATTTGATGAATAAATTGCACGCGCTCTTCATTATGCATTTGCAATGCGGCAGCGATTTGCTGATATTCCGCGGGATCCATGTAACGAAACGCCCAGTCTTCTAATTGCCATTTGAAATGACCGATGCCCAAACGATTGGCAAGTGGCGCATAATAATCAAATGTGTCTTGCGCTAATTTTTTTTGATGATCAACCGTTTCTGTTTGTGCATTTTGCAACGCAATTAAATGTTGTGCCAATTTAATATAAATTGTGCGCATATCGTCGACCATGGCCAACATCATTTTGCGCAAATTATCGATTTGATCTTGCTGCCCTGTGCCACGATTTTTTCCGCCGCGCGCTTCGCGTATTGCATCAATTTGAAATGCACCCGAAATTAATTGCGCAACAACGGGGCTCAATTCTTTTTTAACATGATCCAGTTTTTTGCGATCTTGCGCGATCAGCGGATATAATAAAGCGGCAGCTTGTGTTTCATCATCGCATTGCAACACAGACAAGACATCCGTCATGCGCAAACCGGCCGCCAACATGTCAGGAGTTTGGGATAACCAGTGATGCGCTTTTTCAACTAACATGCTCATGAGTAAACAACGCCATCGCTTCAATGTGATCGGTGTGTGGAAACATATCCACGATACACGTTTTTTCGAGCGTGTAGCCCAATTGTAGCAAAGTTTTTGCGTCACGCGCCAAAGTGATGGGATTACAAGAAATATAAACGATGCGCCGGGGTTTCCAGTGATGCATGGATTCGATGATTTCTGCAGCACCTGCGCGCGGTGGATCCAGCAGAATTTTATCAAAACGCGAAGATGCCCACAGCGTTTGTGGCAGTGGTTTGGTTAAATCGTGTGTATCAAAATCCGCATGATTTATTTGATTGCGAAGTGCGTTTTCTTTTGCTTGCACAATGGATGAAAGTGATCCTTCAATTCCGATCACGTGACTCACGAATCGCGCGATGGGCAATGAAAAATTTCCAATGCCACAAAATAAATCTAACACGCGATCTTCTTTTTGTAATTGCAGCCAATCGATGGCGCGTGTAATCATCAGACGATTCACGTCCGCATTAATTTGTGTAAATTGCAGGGGTTTAAAATACATGCGAATGGATTGCGCGGGCAAATCATAAAATAATTCAGCGGGCGTGCTTGGAAAAATCGCGTGAATACTGGTTTGATCGCCGGGTTGAAAATAAAGTTGCCATTGATTTTCTGTTGCAAATTCGACGAGCTTTTCTTGATCTTCATTTGGTATTGCTACCATGTGCCGCACCACCATCGCTTTTTCAGTATCACCGATGGCAATTTCGATTTGCGGAATTTCTGAGCGAATGGATAGCGTTGACAAAAGTGCGCCGAGTGTTGATATTTTCAAACCCATCGCGGGGTGTAGCGTTTCGCATTGTTGAACATCTGTCACAAAATGTGATTCTCTTTCGCGAAATCCGAGCAGCACTTTATTTTTTTTCGTGACAAAACGCGCGGACAATCGTGCGCGACGACGATAGCCCCACGGATCAGTATGTAAAGGGTCTTCAATCAATACGGGTTCACACTGTGCTTGATGTTTTAAATGTTCGAGCAAAATTTTTTGTTTGTGCGCGCGTTGTTTTTCAGGAGACAGTTGTTGCAAGGCGCATCCACCGCACACGCCAAAATGTTGGCAACGCGGTGTGACGCGATCGGGGCTTGCGTTGATAATTTGTGTTGTAATGCCTTCATCTAATTGGCGATGACAATGTGTGTAACGAAATAAAACGGATTCAGCGGGCAATGCATTAAATAAAAACGTGGCTTTACCTTGCAAATGTGTAACACCACGACCTTCATGATTGAGTGATTCGATGACAGCCGCAAATTCGCCACTCGGCATTTTTTTTCGAGTTCTTTTTGACATAGCTCGTGATTATACGCATGATAAGTTTGATATACAGGGGTGCTAAGGATTATGTCGGCGATTATTGCAATTCTGGGTGCGGTCTTTGCGTTTTTCATTGTGGTGTTGGTGCATGAAGCAGGTCATTTCGTTGTAGCGCGGTGTTGCGGCATCAAGGTATTGCGTTTTTCGATTGGATTTGGCAAATCTCTTTTTTCCCATCGCGCTAAGAGTGGCGTGGAATATACGATCGGTATGTTGCCGTTGGGCGGTTATGTCAAAATGCAAGACGCTTATTCCGATACGTTGAATCCATCCGAGGGTTCGTCGGGAGTGGCTTTCGAGAAGACATCGGTTTTTACGCGCATTGCGGTGGCGTTGGCGGGACCCTTGGCAAATTTTCTGTTGGCGATACTTGTGTTCGCCATTATTTTTACCGTGGGCATTCATCGATTGAAACCGATTGTGGGGCGGGTGTTGCCGCATTCGGTTGCGGCACAGGCGGGAATTCAGCCGGGTGATCAGGTGATTCGTATTCGCGAGACTGCAACGCCGGATTGGCAGTCCGTAATTTTATCTTTGATCATTCACGCGGGCGATGAAGATGAGCTTCCGTTGACGGTCATATCGCGATCGCTCGCAACACCGACCACGCGATTTTTGGATATGCAGGGGTGGGAGTTTGATCCAGCGCGACCGGATTTGTTGGGCAGCATTGGCATGCTTCCTTTTTTTCCGACTGTTTCAGCTAAGCTTGCGGTGGTGCTGTCCAACTCACCCGCTGCGAAAGCGGGGTTGCAACCTGGAGATGTTGTGTTACGTGTCAACAATCAACCGGTGTCGGATTGGCAAACGTTGGTTGCGCAACTTCAACCACACCCCAACCAAATAGTGAACTTAACGATTCGTCGCAACGGAAATAATCAAACTCTGTCGGTTTTGATGGGAGAACAAAAGCAGGGTGGACGACTTTCCGGGTATCTCGGCGTTGAACCCAACGTGCCGCCCATCCCCGCATCGCTGGAAAATCATCAACAGTATCCGTGGTATCTCGCCATTCAACCGGCAACAGAGGAAGTGTGGCGCTGGACTTACTTTCAGCTGGTAGTAGTTAAAAAATTATTTGAAGGGAAGCTGTCGATGCAAATGTTGGGTGGCCCCGTATCTATTTTTCAATCCGCCGGTTCCGCATCGCTGGCCGGATTAATTGCATATCTTCAATTCATTGCGCTCATCAGCGTTATTTTGGGTGTGTTCAATTTATTTCCAATTCCGGCGCTGGATGGTGGTCAAATTTTGTTCTGTTTGATTGAAAGTGTGATCGGAAGACCATTGCCGGAGCGCGCGCAGATTGCTTTAACCAATTTCGGGATCATCATTTTGGTGATACTCATGTGTTACGCGACATCCAATGATCTCTTGCGATTATTTCACTAAAACAGCATTTCCAATTTTCCTCATTGTTTGTGCGAAATATCTCAATCTATTGTCAGTTTTTACTGACAGGTGTTTTTATCAACCTTTTGATTTTTTGGATGGTAAAAATTTACTCACAGGATAACCGACTGAAAATTTTTTCAAACCACCACCTGAAAAAGAATTTTTTTTATACAGGGGGGATTGTTCAAAAAAATGCCTGTGTTAATCTTGACCATGAGCCTAGTTGAATCAGGATGGTTGAAACGAAGCTCAGGTAGAAACTCAATGGTAAACCGACAACCAAGGAGAATCTAAATATGACTACATCCCTTCAATCTAACGAAAGGTATGCCTACTGGGTGCCTTAAGGTAGATTGAAAAACTGTGAACTCCCTTAGTATCGATCAAGCCCGTGACAGCGCTGGTGTCACGGGCTTTTTTATTGCATACAGGAGTTTCGCACTTCGTGCGAGAACTCCTTCCTGTAATTGATGCTGCACGCGAAATAAATTCGCGCTTGCACTCAAAGGGGAGAATCGCGGTTCTCCCCTTTGGGAATCCCTCATCGCGTAAAGAGAGTTTCACAAAGTGCGAAACTCCTGGCATAATTTCTTATTTCTCATTTTTATTAAGGAAGATACCTATGATTCGGTCTTACTTTTTTCGTGCGGTGATTGTGTTGAGTGTAGCGGCAAGCCTTGCGGGTTGCGCGCATACATCGGGTTCGGCTAAAAAAGAAGAAGCTTGCGCCAACAACCAGTATCTCGCTAAGTACAATTGCTCGGTTCGCGAAATTGAAGCGGCTGCGCAAAGTGGCAGCGCGGATGCGCAATACGGATTGGGTTACATGTATTACTACGGCATCGATACCGTGAAAGATCAGCAGACCGCCGTGCTTTGGATAGAGCGAGCGGCAGCGCAAGGCCAACCGCTAGCCAAAAAAGCGTTGGGTCTCATCAAGTCGGACGCTGAATTTGGGGATTTGCATAAAGCGGCGCAAGAAAAGCCATCGAAAACATCTGAACAAAGCAGCATTATTCGTCAGCAAGAATCGGAAGATGTGAGTACCTTGAATACCAAAAAAGCTGCGGAGCCCATCACCAATCATTTGCCTGCTTATCAACAAACGAGTCAAACCAAAAAATCCATTCGCGATCCGCGATTGTCAGCCAATGCCAAACCGGTAGTGGCGAGTGCGGTTCGTGAAACGTCAGCACCGGCATCAGTACCGCAGGTATCCCAAGCTCGATACACATTGCAACTCATAGGCACATATGACCTCGCGTATCTCAAGCATGTGATGGCATCGCTAGATTTGGGAAGTCATGCGCAGTATTTTCAAACCAAAAATAATGGCAAGGATTGGTACTTCTTGACTTACGGTCATTACGAAACTGCCGCTGCGGCACATGACGCGATAAAACAGCTGCCAAAAAATGTACAAGACATGCATCCGTGGGTGAAAACAGTCGCAAGCGTGCAAAAAGAAGTTAAATCGCAGGAAATTGTGGCGTAACTGTTCAATTTTTCGGTAAACTATCTCTTGAATTTCAGGGTATCGACGGACCTAAGTGGTCCGCCGATGATCTTATTTTTTTCGGTACATGCGGGTTACGGATCATGCAACTTAAGCGGATTCAGCTAGTTGGTTTTAAATCGTTTGTGGACGCGACCACCATTCCGGTGATCAGTCATTTGAACGCTATCGTAGGCCCCAATGGTTGCGGCAAATCCAATATTGTTGACGCCATTCGCTGGGTGTCGGGTGAAATGTCTGCTAAACAATTGCGCGGGCAATCAATGTCCGACGTGATTTTCAATGGAACCACCAGTCGCAAACCCGTTGGCAAAGCATCTGTTGAGTTGGTATTTGATAATTCAGACGGCCGGATTGCGGGTGAGTATGCAGGTTTTTCCGAAATTTCCATTCGTCGTGAAGTGGTGCGTGACGGTCAGTCCGCTTATTTTATTAATGGGGTGCCAGCGCGTCGGCGCGATCTGGTCGATTTATTTTTAGGGACAGGGTTGGGCCCGCGCAGTTATGCCATCATCGAACAAGGCATGATTTCGCAATTAATTGAAGCCAAGCCCGAAGACATGCGCACACATCTTGAAGAGGTGGCGGGCATTTCCAAATATCGCGAGCGTCGCCGTGAAACGGAAACGCGCATTCATCACACGCAAGAAAATTTAAGTCGCTTGAATGACGTACGCGAAGAATTGACGAAGCAGTTGCAGCATTTGCAGCGCCAATCACGCGCGGCGGAACAATATAAAGTGTTGCAACAAGATCAGCGTTTGTTGCACGCACAAGTGAAAGCGTTGCAATGGCAAACATTTGAAGATCAATTGCAAGAGTATCGTTCGCGTTTATCAGAGCAAATGACAGAATCTGAAGCGCAAATGAGCATGCAGCGCGAGCTTGAAACTAAGATTGAAAAATCTCGCCTAACCACACAAAATATTTTAGATGAAAAAAATGGTGTGCAAAAAAACTTTTATGAATTGGGTGCGCATATTGCGCGCTTAGAACAGCAAATTCAAAACAAACAGGAAGCGCTGGCGCAGTGGAAAAAAGAATTACAAACATCTACGGAATTGTGGAGTGAACTGACCACGCAATCTCAATCACACACAGAGACAACAAAAACGCTCGCGATTTCTATTCAAAAATTAAAGCCATTGTTGGGCGAACATCAAGCTGAGTTTCAGGCGGCAAATCAAGTGTTATCGGTTGCTGAGAAAAAATGGCGCGATGCGCAAACCACGTGGGATCAGTTTCAAGCACAGCTTTCTAAAAGTAATGAGCAATATGAAATTGCGAAAAATAATATTCAGCATTACGAAACGCAAAAAAAACAATTGAGTGAACGCGAGCAACGACTGCAAGCACAAATCGCAGGGTCATCTGCTGCGAATTTATCAAAGGATATTGAGCCACTCGCAAAAGAAGTAAGCGCATTAAAACAAACAGTCGCTGCAACAGAAGCGCTACTGAATCGCTTGTCGAGCGCCATTCAAACTGAGCGGCAAACGTATCAAGCAGCGCAAACTGCATTGACACAATTACAGGGTGAATGGCAAAAATCTGAAGCGCAGCACGCGTCCTTGTCTTTATTGCAACAACATCAACAAGAATCTCAAACCTGGCTAAAGTTGCAAGGACTAGATAAAAAAGAACGGCTGGGTAAGATCATTCGCGTCGCGTCAGGTTGGGAATTAGCGATAGAAACGATTTTAGGTGGTGCATTGGCAGCGATTTGCGTGGATACTTTCAGCACGTATCACAATAAATTATCGAGTCTATCACAAGGAAAAATTACGTTACTGCAAAAATCTGCCGCAGAAAAATCTCGTTTATCTCAACAAACTGTGCGTGATGTGATAACGCCAAATGATTATTTGCCTGCATGGACGTCGAACATTTATCTTGCTGACAATATGAAAGAAGCGTTGTCGTTGCAATCGAATTTGCGTGATAACGAATCAGTCATTACGAAAGAAGGCTATTGGATAGGTCGCAATTGGTTGCACGTGAACGCGTCTTACAATGACGGCAATAGCTTCTTGCTTCGCGAAAAAAATATCACAGAATTGACAGAAACCATTGCAACACAAACTGCGCAATTGTCGGTGTTAAAGCAAAAAACTGCTGCCGCAAAAGAAGCGTTAGAAACATTAGAATCTCAACGCGAAAGTGCGCACGGTGCTTTTCAAAAACAAAGCGCAGAGCAGACGAATGCGCAAGCAACCTTACATGAAAAACAATCGCGTTTGAATGCGTTAACCGAGCAGCAACAACGCGTGCAATCTGAGCTGCAACAAATCACTACTCAGTTGTCGTCCTGTGAATCTGCTTTGAAAGCGGCGATGACGATCGTGACTGAACGCCAACAAATGCAAAGCGCAGATCATGCCAATCGCGATCGCTTGCTTTCTGAAAAATCGTCGGCAGAGCAAACAGTATCATCAGCGCGCATGAATGCGCAAATTAAGAAACAAAAAGCAGATGATGTGCAATTGCAATTGTCTTTTGAAGAAAATCAATTGGTGGTGTTGAACGAATCGTTGCGCACGAGTCATAAACAATTAATTCAATTGACTGAGCGCCGCGATGTGTTGCAAACGCAAATCGTGCAATCGGATGATCCATTGTTGCAGTGGAATACGCAATTACAATCACTGTTGCAACAACGCATGGTCATTGAAAAAGAATTGCAAAAAATTGAGGGGCGTTTGCAAGAAGAGCAGACTGCTTTGCAAGCGCACGAAGCGGCGTGCAGCGATGTGGAAACGATTCACGCGCAATTACAAGAAAAGCGTCAGCAGTTGCAGCTTGCGCAGCAAGAATTGTTGGTGCGTCAAACGACCTTAAAAGAACAAATTGCTGAATTACAATTTGAGTTTTCGCAATTATTGTCTGGTTTGCCAGAAGGTGCAGCACTTGCTGAGTGGGAAGAAAAATCACAAGCAATACAA
Organism: Gammaproteobacteria bacterium RIFCSPHIGHO2_02_FULL_42_43; assembly: GCA_001801425.1. GTDB lineage: Bacteria > Pseudomonadota > Gammaproteobacteria > Coxiellales > Coxiellaceae > 2-02-FULL-42-43. Next base: position 38,186 of record MGXR01000013.1, on the reverse strand, counting down.
CGCAAGATTGATCGCCTTGGCCCCATTAATTTAGCTGCTATTGATGAATTTAATACATTGACCGAGCGCAAAGTGTATATGGATCAGCAATGCACTGACTTGGAAGAAGCGCTTAATATATTACAAGAGGCAATTCGTAAAATTGATCGTGAAACACGCCATTTATTTAAAGACACATTTGATCAATTGAATACGCGCTTTCAAAAATTATTTCCGCAAATTTTTGGTGGTGGACAAGCGGGTTTGGTGTTGACGGAAGATGATTTGTTAACGGCGGGTGTGATTGTCAAAGCACAGCCGCCAGGAAAACGTAATACCACCATTCATCTGCTGTCCGGTGGCGAAAAAACATTAACAGCCATTTCACTGATGTTTGCGATGTTTCAACTCAATCCTGCGCCATTTTGCGTTCTCGATGAAGTGGATGCGCCGCTCGATGATTTAAACGTCGGACGTTTTTGTCATTTAGTCAAAGAAATGGCGAAAGACACGCAATTTTTGGTGATCAGCCACAATAAAATTACCATCGAAACCGCCGATTATTTAATGGGTGTGACCATGCAAGAACCCGGCGTTTCACGGATTGTGTCGGTGGATATGGAAAAAGCAGTAGAGCTCGTGGAGGCCTAATATGTTCATAGTAGTTCCCGCTCTGAAGGTTGATTAACTTAAATTTTCAGATTTGAGGTGAGATTGAATGATAATTTGACGAGAAAAGCGGAGTTGACACGTCAGTCAATGAGCATTTTCGAGTTAAATTATCATTCAATATCACCCAAAGATGAAAATTCTTTTAAAAGTGGGAGGAGCTAATATGCTCGTCGTTATCGCGTTGCTGTCGTTTGTCGCGGTGGTTGGTGTCGCATATCTCTGGAAAAAAAGCCAAGAGCCTGCGGTTAATCGATATCGAAAATCCAAATTATTTTCTGAAGTGTCTCAAGCACAAGATTCTGATACCTCACTTGGTTTGCAAATACCATCACCCGCATCCGTTCCCCCCATTCAAAAACCCAGAGTCACTAAAAATAATGTTGTGGTTGCGCTATATTTGATGGCACAGGAAGGAAACACGTTTGGTGGTTATGAATTATTACAAGCGTTGTTATCTGCGGGATTGCGTTTTGGCGATCAGCGTATTTTTCATCGACACGCGCACAAAGATGGTCGCGGCGATATTTTATTTCATTGTGCGAGTGCTGTGGCACCCGGCACATTTGATTTGACGCAAATGGGTTCGTTTCAATGCTCGGGTTTGTGTTTGTTTTTTTCTGCCAATGATGTTGCAGAACCTCTGGCAACGCTCGATTGCCTGCTTGAAACCATTGATCAGTTGGTGGAAGATTTGGGCGGTCAAGTGTTGGATGACAAACGCATGACTTTCACCAAAGAAAAAATGATCAGCTATCGCCAACAATTGCGTGAAGTGGAAAGCAGCCAAATAACCGCCGATTTGTTTGATTGACATGACTATAAAAACACGCATTGATCAATTACGAAAAATAATTGATTCGCATAATTATCACTATTACGTTTCAGATGATCCTCAAATTTCTGATGCCGAATTCGATCGTTTATTTCGGGAATTACAGGAATTAGAAAAAAAATATCCCAAGTACGTGACATCGGATTCACCGACGCAACGTGTGGGTGCACCACCCTTACCATCATTTCAATCGGTGGCACATTCAGTTCCCATGCTTTCATTAGACAATGCATTTTCATTCGAAGAATTGTCAGCTTTTTACGATCGCATTCAAAAAATATTAAAAACTACCGTGCCGATTGAATTTGTGTGTGAGCCCAAGCTTGACGGTGTTGCGATTAGTTTACGCTATGAAAATGGGCAATTGGTGAGAGCGGCGACGCGTGGTGATGGTGAGACAGGTGAAGATGTAACGCTCAATGTGCGCACGATTCGAAGTATTCCGTTGCATTTTCTACCGCAAAAATTGCTAGGCTCCGTTGAAATTCGTGGCGAAATTTTTATTTTGAAATCCGAATTTGAAAAAATGAATCAAGCTTTGCTGAAAAAAAGCGAAAAGCCATTTGCCAATCCGCGCAATGCAGCTGCTGGCAGTTTGCGACAATTGGATTCTCACATCACCGCCCTTCGTCCGCTGCGATTTTTTGCGTATGCGTTAATCGCCGAGAAAGCAGGGCATTGGAAAACGCAATATGAAACGCTGCAACAATTGCAACACTGGGGTTTTCCCATTGCTGATGATATTCAATTGGCTTCGGGTGTTTCGGCTTGCGAACAATTTCACGAAAAAATTTTAAAAAAACGTGATCGATTGCCGTTTGAAATTGATGGTGTTGTTTATAAAGTCAATGCATTTGCGCTGCAAGAAAAATTGGGTTTTGTGTCGCGTGCGCCACGTTTTGCACTTGCCTATAAATTTCCAGCAGAAGAAAAAGAAACGGTGGTTGAGCACATTGAATTTCAAGTCGGCAGAACAGGTGCGATTACCCCAGTCGCGCGATTAAAACCTGTTTTTGTTTCTGGCGTGACAGTCAGTAACGCAACATTGCATAACTTTGATGAATTGTTTCGAAAAGATATTCGTGAAGGCGATACCGTAGTTATTCGCAGAGCGGGGGATGTGATTCCCGAAGTTGTGAAAGCAATTATTGAAAAACGCCCTAAAAACACGAGAAAAACAGCACTTCCCAAACAATGCCCCGTGTGTGGCTCTCATCTTGTGAAACCGGAAGGTGAAGCGGTATTGCGTTGCACGGGAGGGTTATATTGTTCGGCGCAATTGCGTGAATCCATCAAACATTTTGCGACACGTCGCGCGATGGACATCGATGGATTGGGCGATAAAATTGTGGATTTATTGGTGGATGAAAAATTGGTTCATCATGTTTCTGATTTGTATCGTTTGAAGCGCGCGCAATTAATTGCATTGCCGCGTTTTGCTGAAAAATCAGCGGATAATTTATTGGAAGCCATTCATAACAGCAAAAAAACTACGTTGCCGCGTTTTTTATATGCGTTGGGTATTCGTGAAGTGGGTGAATCCACCGCCGCATTATTGGCAAATGAGTTTGGTGATTTGCCTCTGTTGATGCGAGCGGATTTAGAGCGTTTAGAAAAGATCAGGGATGTGGGCCCCGTGGTTGCGAAACACATCGTTGCTTTTTTTGCCGAAGCGCACAATCAAAAAATTATTCGCGAGTTAATTGAAAGCGGCGTGCAGTGGGAGTCAGTGTCGCGCGCATCCGATTTACCCTTGGCGCAAAAAACATTTGTGATTACGGGCACGCTGGCATCCATGTCGCGCGATGCCGCCAAAGAAAAATTAATAGCGTTGGGTGCTACTGTGTCCGGAAGTGTTTCTGCAAAAACACATGCGGTGATTGTGGGTGAATCGCCGGGCAGCAAATATGACAAAGCGCAAAGTCTTGGCGTATCGTGTTTAGATGAGGTGGCTTTTTTGAAATTGTTGGAGCGGTATTGAGCGTGAGTGTGAGCACGCGAGTATGTTATGATATTTTTGTTTATTAACACGGAGGTTTTATGAAAAAAATAGCGTTGGTTTGTATGATTTCTGCGGTGATCGTGTTGAGTGGTTGCGATAATCGTACCATCGGTGCAGCAGGCGGCGCGGCGTTAGGCGGCACGGTGGGTGGTTTGGCGGGCGGCACCACAGGTGCGGTGATTGGCGGTGTGGCAGGTGCTGCGGCGGGGGCTGCGATTACCAAGAATCATAATTAATTAACTAGGCACCGACGGAAGTCGGTGCGATTTTTGATTTTATGATGTTAAATGATGTCCGTGATGCTTGTGAATCCAGTAATCCAACGACAACTTTCCAGAACCATGAAACATTAATAGCATCAGCAGCAATGCCCAATCTGTGTGTTGTGCGAGCCCCGCTGCCCCTTCTGCCGTCCATAAATAAGGGTAAGAAATCGCAGCGATGCCGTTATAAATAAAGAAAATCAAAATCACAAAACGCCCACCCAGACCGAGCAGCAAGAATATCGGCAAAATAATTTCCATGGCTGTGCCAAGAAGCGCGGAAAGCTCGGGCGGTAACAAAGGCACATTGTAAATATGTTCAAACAGCATGACCGTGGATTGCCAGGATTGAATCTTTACCAGCCCAGACAGGAAGAAAATTTGTGCGACCCAGATTCTCGCCAACAGATCACCGACCGGGGACAGCCAATCGAATACTTTGATAAACGGACGGATGAGATTAGCAATAATTTTTATCATACCAATTCCCTTTGTGACCAATCAGTTACTTATGCTAGCATAAACTTTTATTGACCCGATGATCAAGGAGTGACTCATGAAATTGACCTCAAAGAAAATTGCGCGAGTGGCAATGACAGCAGTAGCAGTGGCGAGCATTGCTTACGCGACGCAATCGATTGCGGATTCATCAAAGTGTGCAGTTGAAAAATGTTATGGCATTGCGAAAAAGAGCAAGAATGATTGCGGAACACCTCGGCATGCATGTGCGGCACAGTCCAAAGTGAATGGAGATAAAAACGATTGGATGTTTGTAATGAAAGGCAATTGCGATCGTATTGTGGGCGGATCGCTGACGTCACCGAATGCTGCGAAAGTGAAAAGTAAAAAATAATTTTCGCTCGCTCCCTACCGGTCGCGTCTATGTCCCCAACAATATGAACATAGACACGAGCGGTATCAATGACCACGGAAGCACGCGGGGAGCGTAGCGGAGCAAGTGCGTATGAAAAACCACGGAAGCACGCGCGGAGCGTAGCGGAGCAAGTGCGTAACACAATGCAAACATTTACTTATATTTTTTCAGAAACACTATCGCTGTTATCCAGTACCACGCCCACAACCCCAAGACGCAGAAAAAGATAATCCAGCTTAATATTTCAGGCATCCAAAACAATAAATGGAACAACGCAACGATGACTTGTGCCAATCCAATTTTAAAAAGCGTATCGCCTGTTTGAACTGCATTTTGATTGCTGGAAAATCCTTTTTTAATGGCGTTGGGAACGCCAAACGGCAGCATCAACCATTCGAACACATAACCCGCATACGGAATCCAAAATAACCACACAAACCACGCGGGAAAAGTCTGATGTTCTTTGGGAATTCGTTTTAACAAAGAAAACAATGTCCAGCCGAACAACAGCTTTGCGATCAGAAAAATAATGCCGACGATAATGACAGTAGTGTGGGGTGAAGCGAGTATATTATCCATAGTACCTCCTGTAACCAGATAGCTTCTTAGTTTGGCTTATTTTTACCAAGCTTTCTACTTTATTTTAAGAAAAATCAAATAACCTTCAACATCCACTCCCTGATTTTGGCGAAGCACTGCATTGTCGAATCGCGCGATTTGAAACGCATACGTTTTTGCGAGTGATTCTATGTAGATGCGGCTGTGTGCGTAGCGCATCGTTGTTTGCAATACAAAATTAGCCACATGTGTTTTTTCAATTGAAAAGGCAAAAATGCCACGAGGCGATAATGCATTTTTCACTGTAGACAATAATTTTTCAAGATTACCAAAATAGGGCAGTACATCGGCGGCTACGATTAAATCGATATCCTGCAATGTCAGGAGAGCAGCAGTAATATCTTCCGTCATCAACTGGTCGTAACAATTTTTAGATTGTGCAACAGCAATCATTTGTTGTGATAAATCAACACCGGTTAATTTTTTTGAAAAAGGGCGCAGTAACTCGCCGCACAGCCCAGTGCCGCAGCCCAAATCAACGACATCAAGCGCATTATCTTGCAGTACCTCTGGAAATTCCAATTGCAGTGCTGACATTATTTTTTGAGGAACATCATATTTCAAATAATTCTTTAATTGTTTATCGTAATACGCAGCATATTGATCAAATAAATTCGAAATATATTCTTTTGGCGCTTGATCAAATGTATTGCGTTTTAGAAGTGCTGATAAAAAATAGCGTGTTTCTGGATCATTGGGTTGCAAGTCATCGGCTTTTTGATAAGCGGCAGTTGCTGCTAACACATTATTTTGTTTTAAATAAATATGCCCCAAATTTTTATACACCGCGACATCTTCTGGTTTGAGTGATTGCGCCTTGTCAAAATACATGACCGCATCGCGCAATTTATCTTTCATCATTAATAAAACACCCAAATTATAATATGTTTCAAAGGTGGGCAGATATTCTAGTTGACGAAAATAATAGTGCATCGCTCGATCATGTTCGCGCAATTCTAACAATGTGTTTCCCAAAAATTGATTGGCGTCTTCATATCGCGAATTTTTATCCAGCACGATTTCAAATTGTTGTTTTGCTGCAGAATAATTTTTTTGATGAAAATACGTGATACCCAAACGATGATGATATTCAGTGTTTGAATACCATTGTGTTAATGCGAGGAAAATTTTTTCTGCGAAAGAAAATTGTGATGACAATAAATAATAATCACCCAAAATGCGATAGTTTTTTAACGCATCAGAATAATTATTTTTCAGCGACAGTGCTTTTTCATATGATTTTTGTGCCGCAATATATTTTTCTTGTTGATAAAAAAGCGCGCCCAGATTGTTATACGCAATTGCATAATCGCGATTCATGCGAATCGCTTTTTTGTAAGCACTTTCAGCGCGTTCGCACAAATTTAGTTTTTTTAAAATATTGCCTTGCGTGTTGTAATACAATGCCTGATAAGGCTCTTCTTGTATTGCTTGTTCGATAGCAGTCAACGCTTTTTCATATGCATTTTCTTGTGCAGAGCATAACGCGGTTTGGTAATGATTGTCCGCGTTACGCTGCTTTGGAATGTATTTTTGCTTTATTATTTTTTGCATATTGATGTTCAATCGCTTGACTTAACTGATATACCACCATTGCATAAACGAGATTGTGATTGTAACTCATAATGACTTGGAAGTTATGTTCCAGCGCCCAGTATTGGCGATAATCCGGAAAAGTAAACGCGATGCGTTCTTCGCCATGATGCAATGGAGAATGCGATGATCGTAATTTGCGCGCAATCGGCTGATTCGACGCCCAATGCATGCGATGAAAATAATTGGCAATGCTGACGATCGCGTCGTTGTGATTGCGAAATAAATCAATGTATTTTTCTGTGTGTGCAGGTCTTGCGTAATAACGATAACTGCTTGGCATAAATTGCGGAATACCGAGCGCGCCGGCGTATGAGCCTTTTAACGTTGCAATCGCCAAATGATTGGCGCGCGCTAGAATTAAATATTCTTCCAATTCCTTGGTAAAAAATTTCTCGCGTGGGGGATAATAAAATGCGAGTGTATACAACGTTGGCAATACCCGATATTTTCCAAGCACTGTTCCATATTTAGTTTCGACGCCGATAATAGCGGTGATAATGCTTGCAGGAATACCATATTTTTTTTGCATAGATAGCAACATCGCGTGGTGTTTTTTTAAGTAGTCAGCACCGAGCGTCACGCGATCTTGCGTGATAAAAAAATTGCGATAAAATATCCACGATTTTTTTTCAGAAGGAGTGGTCATCGCATGAATAACTGCCGGGTCTTTATGTAATCGGCTAAACAATTGCATCAATTGCTGTTGATTGAAGTGATCTTTTTTGGAAATTGTTTGAATAAATGTTTTTTCAGCTTGTTGTGGTGTTGCGGCCATGACAGTGGAAAAACAAAACAACAATGCCCAGACAAGATAACGCATAATCCATCCTTGTTTGTTTAGCTAGACCAAAGACGCCGATGAGTTTGTACAGACATCATAACACCAAAATTAATCATGAGCGCAATCATCGCACTTCCGCCGTAACTAATGAGCGGCAGGGGCACGCCGACCACGGGCAAAATTCCAACTACCATGCCCATATTAATAAACGCAGAAATAATAAAAACCAGCGCCAAGCTTCCAGATAATAGACGGGTAAAATTGTCTTGTGCATGCAAACTAATATATAGACAACGCGCAAAAATTAGAAAAAACAAAATTAGGATACCCAGGCAGCCAATCAAACCAAACTCTTCGCCGGCAACGGCAAAAATAAAATCAGTCGTGTGCGCGGGCAAGAATGAGAGATGAGATTGCGTGCCCTGCATCCATCCTTTTCCAAGCCATCCACCAGAACCAATTGCAATTTTGGATTGAATAATATGATAACCATTACCCAGTGGATCTCGTTCTGGATTTAAAAAAACTAACACGCGATTTTTTTGATAGGCATGCATAAAATGCCAAATGACGGGCGAGCAAGCGATGATAATACCGATCAAGGCGCCCAAGATTCGCCATCGAATACCCGCCAACAACAGCACAAAAAAACCCGAGGCGGCAATCAGCAGTGCTGTCCCCAGATCCGGTTCTTTTGCGACCAACAGTGTAGGCAATAATATTAATAGGGCGGCAATGCCCAACGTAAAAAAATCCGGGGGTAGGGGTTTCTCGCACAAATACCACGACAGCATCATGGGCATTACAATCATCATCATTTCTGATGGCTGAAAACGAAATAAACCGAGCGAAAGCCAACGGCGCCCACCCATTTCCACTTTTCCAATCACTAACACAGCCAGTAACAGCGCAAAGCCAATCAGAAACAGCCAGGGCGCCCATCGTTTATAAAAAGATGGCGGAATTTGCGCAAACACAAACATAAGCGCCAGTGACAGACCTAAACGTATACCTTGTTGCACCGCAATCGTTTCAGTCGCGTTGCTTGCGCTGTATAAAATAAACAATCCCAATGTGGATAATGCCAAAAGACCCAGCAATAACCACGGGTCTAAGTGCAATTGATGCCAGCGCAGCTGCGTAATTTTACGCTTCAGACGCTCTTCATAAGATTGAGGCGCGTTCATGCGATACTTTCAGATTATTTTAATATTCAAAGAGTATGATTTGTGCCATCTTAACAATGTTCTAGGGAATTGTCTCTACCGTTATGCGTGATACAACGATCAACATTTGCGTTCCTCTTTGGCTTTTTGAATTGCTGGGCAGTGATGGTGTATCCAATGAATCGCCCTTAGTCGATCAATTGCATTGGGCGTATCAACATCATGCATCAATTGAAAAAATTCTCTGCGCGATGATTCGCTATGATGATTTTCAGCAAATGGCACAAGCGGATGTTTATCTGAGAATCGAATCACTGATTAATATATTAACGATCATTGCGCATACGCGAAGCACTTATAGTGATAAAAAAATAACATATTTATCTTCTAAAATAATCACAGAAAAATCAATGGGCTCATTTGAAATTCGAGCCACTCCACTGGAGCAGCCATCAGCAATCAGGACTACGGAATTATGGTTATTTCAAATGCGCCGCACATCCGCCCGTGTGATTCACGCGCTTGATTCAATTATGATGGTCGCACCTTCTGCGCGCAATCTACATGTCAAATTAGAACGCGCGGATACCCCGCTGTATTTGCTCGCGGGTGCTTTTGCTGCAGCAAAAGTATTGAAAATCTCGATGGAGATAATGCGATATACAATTGGTTATGGAAATATTCGCGATACAGAAAAAAACATGAGTAAATCCGATCGATTTCGCGATCAAGCTCAAAAAAATTGGGCACCACTGTTGCGAGATTTGATTTGGGCTTCTCTTCGTTTTTTATGTGCCAGCGATCAAATGAAAGAGTATCGTGAATATTTAACATTCGCTTTATTTTCATTTTCCCTTTTCCTGAATGTTTTTCTCGCGTACAAAAATTATTATTTTTACACTGAATTGAAAGAAGCGTTGGAAAATAATCGCAGCGATACGTTTCAAATCACCGACGAAAATCCCAGTATTAATGATGATAAAAATCTGACAAGTGAACAAAGCGTGGCGTCGCATATTCGAACGCATCTGAACGCCGCTTTTTTTGCAGCACAAAAAGAAATGTTTCGCAAAGAGCATATACCCAATATTGTTATTTGGGGATCTTATGCGGTGGGGGCATCGTTTTGTATTACAGATGAACGTGTTTTAAAAGCCATCGGCGGATCTTGGATTATGCTCACTTGTTTGGCGCAAGTGCTTTGGGAAGTAAAATTAAAACCCGATATTGCTAGGTTAAAGCCGCGTTCTGGTTGGGTTAACGCTGTTGGCGTTGCTGCTATTACCGCAGATGATTCGCCCGAGACTAGCGTTGTTCATTTCGGTGTGAACACCAGATAAAATCACCAATCCTTTTTCAACTGTGCACGCAATGATAGCAGGCTGCAGATTTTTTTCATAACGTGCCAAAATTTTTATATCACGCGAAAAATCCCCTGAAAAATAACAACCGCCTTGAAAATAAACCCATTCTTTTTTTCCATCTTCCCAAATAATCTCAACGTCACATTTTCCGCCATCCGAATCATATTGAAATTCATTTGGTAAAAAAACAGGGCCAATGGCACGTCCTTGAAAAAAATTGAGCGGTCCTTGTAAACGCAATTCTAACGGCAAACCCAGTGCAAAATCAGTATGTGCGCACGCATAATAAGCGCCTGCGCAAATTCCCCAGTACGTCCCACCGCGGTGAACAAAATCAATTATGTTTTGATTACCGCGATCACCGAGCGCTTCATAAAATGGCAAACTGCGTCCACCGGGCATGACAAATAATTGTGTGTCTTGCAGCATTTCAGATTTCTTTAATTGATCGCCATCAACCAACACTACGTCATATTCTTTTTTCAATAACGCAACGAGTGCATTGACGCACAAAAGAGAAGCACCTTGATCGTTATAAATCACGCATCTATTATGGTGCATAGACAAACGCTTTTTTTAATTGAACTATTTCTTGTAACACTTGCTCGATTTGATTTGGAACCTGCGTTACTTCGTTGCGTTTCAAATGAAAATACAATTTTTTACATGCATTTTCTAAACGCGGCGCGCCGCAATACGCAAGCCCGCCCAGCATTTTGTGCATCAAGGCGCGCAACTGTCCCCAATTTTTTTTGCGATGCGCTTCTTGAATTTGCAATTCATCTTCATCCAAATGTTTCACGAGCAGCGCCAACATGGATTTAGCGGCTTCTTCATTTTGATTAATTTTTTGAGCACCCAGCGATAAATCGATAATTGGTTTTTGCATCATGATACGCTCAATTAACGCAATAGCAGTTGATTTTAACATAGGCTTTTGCAACAAATCATCTAGCACCGTTTGATCTTTTAATAGTTGATCGCGCTGCTCAACATGCGCAGTTAATCCGACAATACTCATGGTCGCGTGAATTTTTTTAATTTTTTTAGCCAAGTCTAATCCATTGGCATCGGGCAAACCTAAATCCATCAGTACTAAATCATGGTAATGTGAATCAACCAAACGTAATGCTGCTTTTGCATCTTTAGCAATTTCAACAACACAACCCAATTCTTGTAATAATAGTTTGGTGACCGTTGCGGTCATCGCATGATCTTCCACTAGCAGCACATGCGCTTGTTTGATGATTACAGGCACAACATTGTTTTTTTCTTCAAGTGGTAGCTGTGTTTCTGTTACGGGTTTAAATGGAATGTAACAATAAAAAGTTGTACCTTGATCTAAATTGCTTTGTAGAAAAATTTTTCCTTGCAAATCTTTGACGAATTTTTTGACTAACGTCAAGCCCAAACCAACCCCCTCATAAATTCCATCGGAAGAAGGGGATAAACGACGAAAGCGCACAAACACATCTTCTTTTTTATCTTCAGGAATACCGATGCCAGTGTCACGAATTTCAAATCTGACCGCGATGTCTTGATGCCACGGCCTTTCAAAATAAGCACCAACCGATATTTTCCCCTGTGCCGTAAATTTTAATGCATTGGTGATTAATTCTAATAAAATGCGAAACAATCTTTTTTTCCCACCGCACACAACACTAGGCAATTGAGGATCATAAAAAAATTCTATTTCTAATTTTTTTAAAATCGCTTTGGGGCGAATCAAATCAATCACGCGCAGAATCAATTCTTTTAAATAAAAAATTTCATTACTGGATGTGTCGTCCATGCTTTTTATCATATCCAGAATATCGTTTTGAAAATCTAAAAATGCTTTGGTGGCAGCAACCAAATTATCCGCGTACATTTTTGTTTTTGGACTCACTGCTTCTTGCTGGATGAGTTGTGCAAAACCAATCATGCCGGTGAGCGGTGTGCGAATATCGTGACGCATGTTTTCCAAGAATTCGGATTTTGCGCGATTGGCTAATTCTGCTTGTTTTTTTGCTTGTTGTAACACACTTTCCGATTTTCTAAAATCGGCAATTTCGGATGCGATTTTTTGAATTGCTGTATTGCAAAACACATCGTCGTTTTTTTGATAATAATCTGACAGTATTTGAAATTCCGTTTTATTATTTAAAAAATAATTGATAAAAATATATTGATCGATAGCACTGATCGGAAATAGTAATTCATTTTTCTCAAAAAATTGTTGCAGAGTTATGGATCTCTGCGTTGTCAATTTTATTTTTTGTAACGCATTCTTTTTTTCTTGCAAGTAAGTTAAATAATGCTGAATCTCTGGTTTTTGTTTTGAATAACGCATCTCGGACAATAATAATTGTATCGGCGTTTTGCGAAACAAATGAAATTGCTGATGTTGAAAGAAGGCGATTTGGCTTTCTGATAAAGTGTCCAGTATCACTGAAAACAATTGCACCGCTTGTTGGATATCAGCGGGGTTCTCGGGGAGTAAATGTAAGCAGGTGGTTGTCACATCGCAATCTCTCGCGTATCGCGAAACCGAATTTCAGGCCAGCGCTCCATAGTGAGATCAAGATTCACGCGCGATGGCGCTAAATACGTGAGCAAATTGGCATTATCCAATGCCAAATATCTCGCGCATTCTTGCTTAAAATCCTCTAATTTATTTTTATCGTCACACTGAATCCAACGCGCGGTGATGGTGTCGACAGTTTCATATGCCGATTGTACGCTGTATTCATTGAGCAACCTAAAAGCAACGACATCAAATTGTAATGTGCCGACCGCACCTAAAATAATATCGTTTCCTTGGATGGGGCGAAAAATTTGTGTGGCACCTTCTTCGGATAATTGCATTAATCCTTTTAATAACGCTTTTTGTTTCAGCGGATCTTTCAATCGCACCAAGCGAAATAATTCTGGTGCAAAATTGGGAATTCCCGTGAATTGCAATGCTTCGCCTTGCGTGAACGTATCGCCAATTTGTATGGTGCCGTGATTGTGTAATCCAATAATATCCCCGGGCAAAGCAATTTCAGTATGTTCACGATTGCCCGCCATAAAAGTGACTGCTTGATTAATTTGCACGGTTTTGTTGGTTCTGACTTGATAGAGTTTGATGCCGGGCGTAAATTCGCCGGAAGTTACACGTAAAAAAGCGATACGATCGCGATGTTGCGGATCCATGTTGGCTTGAATTTTAAAAACAAATCCTGTGAATTTTTTTTCATCGGGAGTTACAACACGCTGACGTGTTTCGCGTGAGAGCGGGGTGGGTGCGTATTGAATAAAATCATCCATGAATTCACGAATACCAAACGCGTTGATCGCTGAACCAAAAAATACGGGCGTTAATTCGCCTTTCAAATAACGTTCCTTCGAGAATGTGTCGTTAGCACCTTTTAGCAAAGCAATTTCATCGCGAAATTGCTTTGCGTCTTGCTCGCCAACTAATGCATTAAATGCCAAATTTCCCAATCCTTGAATTACCGTCACATCATGAATGTCTTTTTTTTTCGTTGCATCGTACACAATAATTTCATCACGTGTTAAATGATAAATTCCTTTAAAATATTTTCCCATGCCGATCGGCCACGTGATGGGCGCACAGCGAATATTTAAGATGCGTTCAATCTCATTCAGTAAATCTAGCGGATCTCGCGTATCGCGATCCATTTTGTTGATAAACGTCATGATGGGTGTATGACGCATGCGACATACTTCCATTAATTTAATGGTGCGTGGTTCAACGCCCTTGGCCGCATCAATCACCATTAAAGCAGAGTCGACTGCAGTGAGTGTGCGATAGGTATCTTCGGTAAAATCGGCGTGGCCTGGCGTGTCCAATAAATTAATCACATGATCACGGTAAATAAATTGCATGACAGACGTTGTCACGGAAATGCCACGCTGCTTTTCCAATTCCATCCAATCGGATGTGGCGTGTCGCGATGATTTTTTGCTTTTAATCGTCCCCGCCATTTGAATGGCGCCGCCGAACAATAATAATTGTTCGGTCATTGTGGTTTTACCCGCGTCAGGGTGAGAAATAATAGCAAAGGTTTGGCGTCTCGCATTCATTAGTAGGCAAATCCAGGTAAATTTGCTTTGTCAGCGGCAGCGAGATGTTTCCATTCTGTGCTTGCAATGTGTTGTAATTTTTTCGAATGCATAAATTGTGATTTGTGTTCTTGTAAATGCAGGTCGTGTAAACTATCGACGTCTACATTCGGCATTTGCTGATACGCTGCTGCCACATCCACTATGTTTTGATAGGTGTCATCTAGAAAAACAATGTGCGTGAATTGCGACGATTTCCCTGTTTTTTCCAAAAATTCTTTGAGCATAATGCCTTTGTTTTGCCCGGCAACGTATAACACCCCGTTTTCATATGCAATCGCGCGATGAGTCGTTAATCCCAATTCTTTTTTCGGAAAATAATCGCCGGCAAAACTGATATGCCCGGTTTTAGATAGAATCGCACTTGCTTCGATCAACGATAAAATATGATCATTAGAAAACTGTTGCTCGGTTGCAGGGATTAAATTGTAGCCGCGCGCGGTTTCCACCAAAACAGACACGCCACGATCATGAGCTAATTTTAATACCGCAGGAATATCGGATTCTGCAAGCGGCATATTGCTTGCATCAATTAAATAATCTGCAATCGCGATCACTTTTGCAAACGAAGGTGAAACGCGGTTGGGGTTGTTTGCGGGCAAAGCGCTTTGCCAGTTAAACCATTCCGCTGAACCAAGATATTGACAATGGGGTTGAGATGAACAGGGCATCATCGTTAGCGTGTCGTCGTCATCGAGAACCAATAATAAATGATGCGGATGTTTTGCTGCGGTAATAATTTTTGCGATGGGTTGAAAACTGTTGACAGAGCCAATCACTGAAGTTGCGAAGCTCGTGTGTATGAAGAAAATAATGATCAAGAGAAAATATTTTTTCATGGAGGCAAGCATATCAAAAACATCGTGCATGAAGCAAAAGAAAACAGCTTCTCTCATGCACGATTCGATCTTGATTACACTTGACCGTTAGAATCAGCGTCTTTACCAGCCGATTCCAAGTCTTGCAAAGAAACTACAGCGACCAATGGTTTGCCGCGACGTGTTAAAACCACGCGTTGGTTACCATAAGCAGCTTTGTTGATCATTTCAGAGAAGTTTTCTCTGGCTTCAACGGTTGACATCTTTAACATGATTTATATCCCGTATTCATCGAAATACAAACTCCTGTTGCCATTGCAAATCCGTACTGCAAAGCGAATGTACAATAGGGGCGTTACAATTGCAAGCGCGCTAACGCAGTTAATATTGCGTTAAGCGTTAGTGTATTAAAATAACGGAATATCAATCAGTTATAATATCTACTTTTCGAGATACTTTAACTTATCTGAAACGCCTTTCCATGTGTCTGCATCTGCGGGCGCAGGTTTCATTGCCGTGATCATGGGCCATTTTTTGGCGAGTTCTTTGTTCAGCGGCAAAAATTGTTTTTTATCTTCGGGTAGATCATCTTCGGCCAAAATAGCATCGACAGGGCATTCAGGGACGCACAAATTGCAGTCTATGCATTCATCCGGATCAATGACCAGCATATTTGGTCCTTCGCGAAAACAGTCCACCGGGCAGACTTCCACGCAGTCGGTGTATTTGCATCGAATACAGTTATCAACTACCACAAATGTCATTGTTTTTCCCTCCAAATTTTCATATAAGTTAGCGCAAATGTTAATTTTTTGCTACGATAAGCGCAATTTTTTACGGCGAGGTGATTTCATGAGTGCATTAGAACAAATCAAAAAAACGATAGAAGAAAATGAAGTGGTGTTGTTTATGAAAGGCACCAAGGATTTTCCGCAATGCGGATTTTCAGGCAAGGTCGCGCAAATTTTGAAAACGTGCAATGCGAATTTTGTCGCGGTCAATGTATTGGCAGATCCAGAAATAAGGCAAGGCATCAAAGATTTTAGTAACTGGCCTACCATTCCGCAGTTGTACATCCGCAACGAATTTATTGGCGGCTGTGATATTGTGAGTGAGATGTATGAAAGCGGTGAACTAACTAATTTATTGCAAAATGTAGCAGATTAGGCAAAACCGCTATCACAAAATTAACGCCACAGTAGTTCCCGCCTTGAAGGTTGATTAACTTAAATTTTCAGATTTGAGGTGAGATTGAATGATAATTTGGTGAGAAAAGCGGAGTTGACACGTTAGTCAATGAGCATTTTCGAGTCAAATTATCATTCAATATCACCCAAAGATGAAAATTCTTTATGAAAGCGGGAGAAGCTGTTAACGCCATAGATTGTTTTCTTCTGTCGTCGCATCTGTTGGCGTATCACGCAGTGTGTAAATGCGACGATATTTGTCGCGTTCCGCCTGTTGCGATGGCGAAGCGGGGTGAGTTTGATCAAACTCTTTCAGTTTTTGATCAATTTCGCTGATAAAGTGTTTATCTATGCGCTTCATCTGTTAAAATGCCTGTCAAGTCAGTGATGGATCAAGATTAACATGGTCTCGTTTAATTTTCACACTCTATCTTCGCAGTCTGGCTTGGAAGCTCTGGATCAGGAATTTCAAGCTTATTTGTCATCAAAAGATTCTTTGCTTGGAGCGCAATTATCCGCGTACCGTCGCTTGGAAATTACAGAACCTGAGGCGGTGAGTGAATGGATAGTAGCGACGGCGCCGTTATTAGAAAATTTTATTGTGCAGTTTTTTAAAATTGAAAATGACGTTAAAAAATTAATTGCAGAAACGAAAGAAAACGATCCCATTTTTCAGTTCAAAAGTTTTTATTTGCAAAAAGCAAAACGCATTGCATCGTGTGAGAAAAATGAAACGCCGTGGTTACTGCAAGAATTAAAGAATTATCACCTAAATCACAAACAAGATCTTGAATTGAGTGTCGCCAAATTGGGTGCGCAGTATTTATCAGATAGAGAAAAATATCGCGACGAGATTGAACAATTAATTCAGTGGTGTGTGTTTGCATTAACAACCGCAGAAGGTAGAGTGCTCACGAAAAGCTGGGCGAGCTTACATTTACCCCATAAAAAAAATTATGAAAATTTGGTGCCGATGACGCCTGTGCCGAACGATCCCTTCGGCCGTTTTGAAGCACCGCCAGCAATGCAACGCGATCGCGAAGGATTTCAGTTAACTGATTTGCGCATGTCGCTTCGAGAAGTGTTGGATGAAGTGCATTACTGTGTTTATTGTCATGATAATAGCGGCGATTTTTGCTCCAAAGGTTTTCCGGTGAAAAAAAATAATCCGGAATTGGGTCTGAAAATAAATCCCGCAGGGGATTTACTAACAGGCTGCCCACTCGAAGAAAAAATTTCTGAAATGCATGTCGTCAAAAAACAAGGTTTTGGCATTGCAGCGCTTGCGATTGTGACGATCGATAATCCCATGTGTGCTGCAACAGGGCATCGTATCTGCAATGATTGTATGAAAGCGTGTATTTATCAGAAACAAGATCCCGTCAATATTCCGCAAATTGAAACGCGTGTGCTGACAGATGTGTTGCATTTGCCATTTGGTGTTGAAATTTATGATTTGCTCATTCGCTGGAATCCGCTGCGTCAAACACAATTTTTGCCGAAAGAATATAATGGAAAAAATGTGCTGGTGATGGGCATGGGGCCCGCCGGTTTTACCTTAGCGCATCATTTGCTGATGGAAGGTTGTGCGGTGGTGGGATTTGATGGTTTAAAAATAGAGCCGTTGCCCACTGCATTATTAGAAAAACCCATTCGTGATTTTGATGCGCTGGTTGAGCCATTAGATGAGCGGGTGACGTCAGGTTTTGGTGGTGTTGCGGAATATGGCATCACGGTGCGCTGGGATAAAAACTTTTTAAAATTAATTTATTTGAGTTTGGTGAGAAGAAAATATTTTCAGGTGTTTGGTAATGCGCGATTTGGCGGCACGATTACTGTAGAAAATGCGTGGGTGTTGGGATTTAATCACATGGCGATTGCGGTGGGCGCTGGATTACCGCGTGAATTACCCGTTGAAAACAGTTTGTCACCCGGCATGCGTCAAGCCAACGATTTTTTAATGGCGCTGCAATTAACCGGCGCTGTTAAAAAATCGAGTTTAGCGAATTTGGAAGTGCGATTGCCGGCGGTGGTGATCGGTGGCGGATTAACAGGTGTTGATACCGCAACCGAAGTTCAAGCGTACTACATTACGCAAGTTGAAAAAATGCATCAGCGTTATCATATTTTAAAATCACAATCGGATGAGGAAATTTTACGCGCACAGTTTGATGCGCAGTCATTAGAAATTTTAGATGAATATTTATTGCACGCAGAATGTATTTTGAATGAACGTGAATTGGCAAAAAAAGAAAATCGATCGCCAAAATTAAATGCGTTGATTCGAGCGTGGGGCGGGGTGACGATTGCGTATCGCAAAAGCATTACCGAATCGCCTGCGTACCAGCGCAATCATGAAGAATTAGTGAAAGCGTTGGAAGAAGGAATTTATTATGCGCAAGGCTTAGAGCCTGTTTCCGTTGTATTAGATTCGCATGGACATGCGAGTGCGACGACGTTTCGTGCGCGCGTGCAAGATGAAATCGGTAATTGGATTGTGAGTGATGAACTGCAAATAATGCCCGCGAAATCTATTTTTGTGGCGACGGGTGCTAAGCCCAATATTGCGTATGAATTTGAGCATCGCGGCACATTTGAAAAAAAGAAAGACACGTATCAAAGTTATGAAGAAAAAAATGGCGCATTAAATCCATTGGAAATACAGGGCAATGTGAAATCATCTCCTTTTGGAATTTTCACGAGTTATCAAAATGACGCGCACTTTGTGAGTTTTATCGGCGACACGCATCCGCTATTTCATGGCAGTGTAGTGAAAGCGATTGCATCTGCCAAGCGCAGCTATCCAAAAATCATGGATGCGTTGCAGCAATCTAAAAAAAATGCAACAACATATGACACGTTTAGAAAAAACATAGATCATTTATTTCAATCGTCAGTAGTTTCAGTGAAACGGCATTTGGATCACTTGATTGAAATCACTGTGCGCGCGCCGATCGCAGCAAAACAATTTCATCCTGGCCAATTTTATCGTTTGCAAAATTATGAAACGCATGCATCTATGTTGGGAGATACGCGTTTGCAAACAGAATCCATTGCAGCGCTGGGTGTGCCGAATTCGGATTTTCCCGATCAACTCTCTTTTTTTATTGCAGAGACAGGTGCTAGCACACGATTAGTTTCAACATTTCAGCCCAATGAACCCATTGCATTAATGGGCCCAACGGGTGCAAAAACTAAAATTCCACACCAGCCCGAAAAAATAGCAATGATCGGAGATGCATTGGCAATTCCGTATTTTCTGTCTGTCGCACTCGCGATGAAAAAAATAGGATGTGAGATTATTTTTGTGTTGAATCTTTCGGAAAAACAATTGTTCGCCAAAGAACGTATTTTGAAATTAACCGATGATTTTTATTTTTCTGAACAGTTGGATCACTGCATTCAATTTATTTCTCAGCATCCTGAATTAAAAAACGTTTCGCAATTTCATGTGATTGGCTCTTCAGAATTATTGCAAACAATACAAACTGCAAAAAATACGCTGTTAAAAAATAAATATGCGGACAATGCCGCGTGGATTGCATCGGTGTATGGTCCTATGCAATGCATGTTGAAGGGTGTCTGCGCGCAATGTTTGCAATGGCAGATTGATCCTGTCACTGGAAAAAGAACAAAAGCAGTGTATGCGTGTTCTTGGCAACATCAGCCGATGAATATTGTTGATATTCACCACATTCATGAGCGGCTCAATCAAAACAAAACACAAGAAATTTTAACAGATTTGTGGTTAACTTATTTAATGAGGTGAAAATATGTATGAACAAATCGCGTTGCAAGATGCAGAATCATTGTTAGTAGAAAATACGACGGTGATTGTGGATGTGCGTGACAAAGACAGCTACATACGCGCACATATTCCGAATGCCCTGCATTTGAGCGTCACGGAGTTGCAGAAATTTTGCGAGAAAACACCCAAGTCATCGTGCATTGTCGTATATTGTTATCGCGGCATCAGCAGTCAATCTGTCGCGCAACATTTGGTGGATCAAGGGTTTCAAAAAGTGCATAGCTTAGCGGGCGGTTTTGAAGCGTGGGAAAAGGATCGACTCACCAAAACGCGTATGGGTTAGATTGGATCTAAAAATAATAATGACGCGGGGTTGAGCTGTTACTTGATTTCAAGGTAAGCAGCGCATTTTTAAGAGCCTGTTTAAGATCTCCGGGCTCAAGCGAAAATGATGATATTTGAGTGGAAATAAATAAAAATTTAAGGTCAATATTCTTTAATCTTGACCGAAAATTTTTATTTATTTACACCGAATAGCGTCATTTGCAGCGAGCCAGGAGATTTTAAACAGGCTCTAAGATCCACTAATTCAGTTCCAACATCTTCAAGTTCTAGCAGTGCTGCATCCACGGTGAGCTTTTTTTCGCCGCGAAAATCAACAATGCAACCACTCCCAGCAACTGCTTCACTCAAATATTTATGATATTGCGCCTGTCCTTCTTCCGATAGCACATCAAAAAAATGCCTGCCCATGATGCGCAGCGCTTGTGTGCGACGAATAGGATTTGGAAATTGAAGCGCGATTGCTTCTTTTTTTTCAGGTGCTGCCGCATGAAATGCGCGAAATTGATTTTCTTCTCTCACAGTTGGAAAATCCAAAAGATATAATGCTGCATCGGGATCACAATCAAGGACCTCAGGGTATTTGTAATTCAGATGATATTGCGAAATCGTATGAAATAGCGCCGGATTATTTTCAAGCCATTTTAAATTATCCGCCATGATTGTTTGACGCTGTTCGCTGATGCGTGCAATGTAGCGAGATTTCATGGGTAAGAAAAGTGGTGATTCGCTCAATCGCTTTCTAATGGCCCAGGTTGTTTCTAAAATTGTATCCGATTTGGTTTGACGCAAATTTTCAGTATCTAATCGTAACCACATTGTTTGGTTTTTGTAATGAAAATGTGATCCAAGTTCAATGACCGGAATCAGGTATTGCATTTCATTTCCAAATTTCCCATCCACCATCACGCCAATTTTATAATTTTTATGTTGAATGGTGGTTTGTGTGTCGCAGCTTGCCACGCGATCAGCGTCCGTTGTTTTTTGAAAATAAGGCAGCACAAAATCCCAGATGGTTTTATCTTGTGATAATTTTTTAGCGAGCGCTAAGGTCGCTTCGACATCCACCATTGCATTGTGCGAAGCACCATCAGCCAATTGATTACACGCGTTAATATTTTCTAATTTTAAATTTTGATCGGGCCAAGTGAGTATTTCATTTTTAAATAAATAATATAAAACTGTAATGGGGTATATATCGAAACGCCCGCACTGATTGGCGTATTGATGCGTGTACGGCGATAATAAATTGCGGTAAAAAGAAAAACGCAAAAATTCATCGTCAAAACCGAGTGAATTGTAACCCACGCTGCGTGTCCCCGGCACATTTAAAAGCGCGTGAATTTTTTGCATTGCTTCCAATTCATTCAAACCTTGCTGAAATTGATCTGGGCCGATGTGATGGATTTTGACGGCAGTAGGTGAGGGAACCACATCATTATTTAATTTCACCTGAATTTCATGGCGCTCCAATTCATTGAATTGTGTGTCGGTGCGAATTGCGGCAAATTGCAGCACTTGATCAAAACATTTATTTAATCCAGTGGTTTCAATGTCGTAAAATAAATAAGTGGTTGTCATGATGTCGCAGTGTACTGTATGGTGATGCGCTCAATGACGGCAATTGATTGAGCAGCTGCTTGATATTGTGCCAGCAAATCGGCTTCTTTTCCATGTGTTAAAAAATCTACGGGTAATACAATATCCACATATAATTTTCCGGATAAATAATGCAGCGTCATTTTTTCAATTTGGTGAAATCCGGGCAAATTTTCCCAGCATAATTTTAATTGCTGTTTGATGATGTCTCGATTGGGTAAATGCAGTGAGGGACGAGAATCTTCGTCATTTTCCGAATCAATGTGCACCGTGACATCAAAAATATTTTTTATTTTTTTGAGTAACGCAACATGCACTTCTTCGCCGATGTGATGCCCCTCGGAAACACTGATGAAAGGATCAACAATGATATGTAAATCTACAAAAATAGAATTGGCATGCAAGCGGGTGCGCAACTGATGAATGGATCGAACGCCAGGATTACTTTTCACAATCGCCACAATTTTTGACAAGGTTTTTTCATCCACGCCGCGGTCAATTAATTCTTGCACAGAGTGCCAAATCATTTGTATTCCAATTTTTACAATGAGAAGAGCAATAACGATAGCACCTGCAGAATCAAGCCACGTTAAACCCAATCGACTGCCAATCACGCTGAATAATACGATGATGGACACAAACACGTCGCTGCGTTTATGCCACGCATTACTGATCAATAAATTCGAATTGATTTTTTTTCCTTGATGTTTGGAGTAATGAAAAAGTGCTTCGTTTGCAAAGATAGAAACTACTGCAACGATGATGACGGGGATAGTGGGGATTTCAAAAACGCGGGATAAAAGATGCTGTATCGCATCAGTCACAATCGAGATGGATACCGCTACCAAAATAAGTGCGATCACGAGTGTGCCGATCGTTTCGATGCGTTGATGGCCGTACGGATGTTCGCGATCAGGATGTTGTATGCTGGCGCGTGCTGCAAAAAAAACCAAAACATCAGTCACGATATCTGAAAAAGAATGAATACCGTCGGCAATTAATGCATGGGAAAATCCAACATAACCCGCGATAATTTTGACGATAGCCAAGAGGGCATTCACGCTGGCGTTAATGAGCGAAACGAACAGTATCGTTTTTTCTTTGACAGGAGTTTCGCACTTCGTGCGCACTCCTTCCCGTAATTGATGCTGCGCGCGAAGTGAATTCGCGCTTGCACTCAAGGGGGAGAATCGCGATTCTCCCCCTTGAGAATCCCCCATCGCGTAATGAGGGTTTCGCTTTCCGCGAAACTTCTTTTTTAGATTCTTATGCATCTTTGTATTCTAGCGAGTTTTCTGCGGTTGTCATATAGTACAGATCTGGTACCATATCGCCTATGTTGAAAATTAGTAAACTAGCCGATTACGCTGTCTCTATTGTGCTCGCTTTATCCGCGCAGGATAGCTGCGCGAGTGTTGCAAAAATCGCGAGAATTACGCTCATTCCAGCGCCGACAGTCAGTAAAATTTTAAAGAAATTGGTGAATGAGCGGTTGGTGATATCTGTGCAAGGATCGCAAGGTGGGTATCAGCTGGCAAGACCGGTTTCGGTCATCAGTGTCGCGGAATTAATTAGCGCTATCGACGGACGTCCTGCCATTACTGAATGTTGCAAACCCGTGTATCATTGCGCGCAAGAAAAGGTATGTACGCAAAAACGTAATTGGCAGTGGATTAATCAACAAGTGTTTTCAGTATTACATCATATTTCAATTCAGGAAATGCGCGAGCAACTTAGGTTATGAGTAATCAAACGATACAGCAAGCGATTCAAAAAAATTACGAACACGGTTTTGTGACGGATATTGAAATGGAAACCGTGCCGCCGGGTTTGAATGAAGTAGTGATTCGCAGCATTTCCCTTAAAAAAAATGAACCAGAGTTTTTATTGCAATGGCGATTGAAGGCGTATCAACATTGGCTCACGATGACAATGCCGACGTGGGCGAATTTAAAAATTGCGCCGATTGATTTTCAAGCCATCAGTTATTATTCCGCGCCTAAATCTAAAAAAAATGCGCCAAAAAGTTTAGCGGAAGTTGATCCGAAATTATTAGCTACGTATGAAAAATTAGGCATTCCGCTGCATGAACGCGCGCAGTTGGCAGGTGTTGCCGTGGACGCTGTGTTTGATAGCGTTTCGGTTGCGACAACTTTCAAAGAAAAATTGCACGAAGCAGGTGTAATTTTCTGTTCTTTTTCTGAAGCCGTACAAAAATATCCCGCACTCATTGAAGAATATTTGGGAACAGTCGTGCCGTATCGTGATAATTTTTTTGCTGCGTTAAATTCCGCTGTGTTTACGGATGGTTCATTTGTGTATGTGCCAAAAGGTGTGCGCTGCCCCATGGAATTGTCGACCTATTTTCGCATTAATGCGGCCAACACAGGTCAATTTGAACGAACTTTAATTATTGCTGATGAAGACAGTCATGTGAGTTATCTGGAAGGATGCACGGCGCCGCAGCGCGATGAAAATCAATTGCACGCAGCGGTAGTAGAATTAGTTGCACACAAAAACGCAAACATTAAATATTCGACAGTGCAAAATTGGTATCCCGGTGATGAAAATGGCAAAGGCGGAATTTATAATTTTGTTACCAAGCGCGGTTTGTGCGCAGGCGATCACGCTAAAATTTCGTGGACACAAATTGAAACCGGTTCCGCGATTACATGGAAATATCCGAGCGTGGTGTTGCGCGGTAATTATTCTGTTGGCGAATTTTATTCGGTGGCATTAACCAATCATTATCAGCAAGCCGATACTGGAACCAAGATGATTCACTTGGGAAAAAATACCAAAAGCACCATTATTTCTAAAGGAATTTCAACGGGGCATGGGCAAAACAGTTATCGTGGTTTGGTGCGCATGTCGCCCACCGCGCATCACGCGAGAAATTATACACAATGTGATTCATTATTGATTGGTGATCAGTGTGGTGCGCACACTTTTCCAACGATCGATGTAAAAAATAAATCAGCGCGCGCGGAACACGAAGCAAGCACATCCACCATCAACGATGATCAACTTTTTTATTGTCAATCACGCGGAATTTGCGAAGAAGATGCGGTTTCCATGATCGTCAATGGATTTTGTAAAACCGTTTTTCAAGAATTACCAATGGAATTTGCGGTCGAAGCGCAAAAATTATTGGCGGTGAGTTTAGAGGGTAGTGTTGGGTGAATCGTCATCCCGCGACTTGATCGCGGGATCCAGGAAAAATATGTTAACCATTGAAAATCTTCATGCCACAGTCAACAACGCAGAAATTTTGCGCGGTGTTAATCTGCAAATTAATCCTGGCGAAGTGCACGCTATCATGGGCCCCAATGGCTCTGGAAAAACGACGTTGTCTCATGTGTTGGCCGGACGTGATGAGTATGTTGTTACCGAAGGCAGCGTGTTATTTGAAAATAAAAATTTATTGATTTTAGCACCTGAAGAGCGCGCTGTTGCTGGTGTGTTTTTAGCAATGCAATATCCTGTCGAAATTCCCGGCGTGAACAACACTTATTTTTTAAAAACCGCGCTTAACGCCATTCGAAAAGCGCGCGGTGAGTCGTCACTCGATGCGTTTGAATTTATGGAATTATTAAAATCACATTTAAAACAAGTTGGCATGGACGAAAAATTTTTATCGCGTTTTGTGAATAGCGGTTTTTCAGGTGGCGAAAAAAAACGAAATGAAATTTTACAAATGTTATTATTGCAGCCGAAATTAGCGATTTTGGATGAAACGGATTCCGGATTGGATGTCGATGCGCTGCAAATTGTGGCGCGCGGTATTAATCAAATCAGAAATTCCAAGCGCGCGATTTTAGTCATTACTCACTATCAACGCTTACTCAATTACGTGGAGCCTGATTTTGTGCACATCTTATCAAATGGAAGAATTGTGAAATCGGGTGGAAAGCAATTGGCGCTGGAAATTGAAGAAAGCGGGTATGCAACATTATGAGCGCAGTAAAAGCACATCGATTGGTATTGATTGACGGGCGATTTGATGCAGCGTTATCGGATCCATTGTCATCTAACATCAGTCTTGTGCCATATGAAGAAGGCATTTGCATCGACTTGCATCAAAACGCGCAAGCGGTGATCATTGAAAAATTAAGTCGCGATCATCGCGTGACGCATTTGAAAACCATTTTGAAATTACACGAAAATGCGCAATTGTCGCATTATATTTATCAAGATGATCACGATCAATCAACGCTTGATTTGATGACGCACGTGATACAAAAAAAGAATAGCGAATGTCGCATTTTTTTAATGAACCGCGCTGGTATTTCTGTCAAACAATTTATTCATTGTGAGCTGCAAGAACCGCGCGCGACATTTCATTTGCTGGGAGGGTATGAAGGCACAGGTCAACAGCAATTAGATTTTCGTACGGTGATTGAGCATCAGGCATCGCATTGTCAGAGCACGCAATTGTTTAAGAGTGCGGTGAATGATCAAGCGCGCGCACTATTTTATGGAAAAATTAAAGTACATAAAGAGGCGCAAAAAACCAATGCAACATTATACAATCACAATTTATTATTATCCGATGAATCATCTGTCAATACCAAACCCATTTTGGAGATTGACGCGGATGATGTGCAATGTGCGCATGGCGCGACGGTCGGATTTTTAGATGTGGATGCATTATTTTATTTGCGTTCGCGTGGTGTTGAAGAAAATGAAGCGCGCGCGTTGTTGATTCAGGCGTTTTTAAGCGAAGTGAGTGTGAGTGAGAGTGAGAGTGAGAGTGTGACTAATGATAACTTGTAAACCATTATTTCCACTATTTCAATCCGAGAAAAACAAATCACTCGTTTATTTGGACAGCGCTGCGACCACGCAAAAACCACAATGCGTGATTGATGCTGAAATGCAATTTTATCGTGAAGACAATGCCAACATTCATCGCGGTGTTTATGCATTGAGCGAACGTGCAACAACGCAATATGATCATGTGCGCGAAAAAGTGGCGCATTTCATTCATGCAAAACACGCGTATGAAATCATTTTTACGCGCGGCACCACAGAATCTATTAATTTAGTGGCGCACAGTTTTGCATTGCAAAATTTAAAACCGGATGATGAAATTATTTTATCGGTGATGGAGCATCACTCTAATATTGTTCCTTGGCAGATGGCATGCGAAAAAACTGGTGCGCGATTAAAAGTGATTCCCCTATTGAATAATACAGAATTAGATTTAGAAAAATTTCAACAAGCGTTGACACCAAAAACAAAATTGGTTGCCATGACGCATATTTCCAATGCGCTCGGTATCATTAATCCTGTTGAAAAAATAATTGAAATCGCGCATGCGCATCACGTTCCTGTTTTGTTAGATGGCGCGCAAGCGATTGCACATAGAGCAGTAGATGTGCAAGCACTCGATTGCGATTTTTACGTATTTTCAGCGCATAAAATGTATGGGCCAACCGGTGTTGGCGTGTTGTATGCCAAAGAATCGTATTTAGAAAAAATGGTTCCGTATCAAACGGGCGGTGACATGATTGCTGCTGTTACTTTCGAAAAAACTACGTTTGCATCGCTACCGAATAAATTTGAAGCGGGCACACCCAATATTGCTGGCGTCATTGGTTTCGGTGCTGCAATTGATTTTATTTTGGGTTTAGGATTTGATGCGATTCAATCACATGAAGTAGCGTTAATGACAAAGGCAGCTCAAATATTGTCTTCAATTTCCGACATTAAAATCATGAGTGATTTAAAAAATAAATCGAGCGTGTTGGCATTTTTGTTTTCGGATGTGCACGCGCATGACGTGGCAACGATTTTAGATCAATCGCACATTGCTATTCGCGCAGGGCATCATTGTGCGATGCCGCTGATGCACTATTTAAATGTACCCGCGCTGTGCCGACTGTCTGTTGGAATTTATAATTTAGCATCGGATTTAGATCAGTTGATGTTAGGGTTGCAAAAAGTCAGTGAGATTTTCGCATGTCCAATTTAAACGAGTTGTATCAAGAATTAATTATCGATCACAGCCGGCATCCGCGGAATTTTTTTCAATTACAAGATGCAACGGTGCAAAAAGAAGGCGTGAATCCATTGTGCGGCGATCGCCTGATGTTATTTTTAAAAACAGAAAATGGTGTCATTGAAAATGCGAGTTTTGAAGGTTCAGGTTGTGCTATTTCTGTGGCTTCGGCGTCTTTGATGACGGATTATTTGAAAAAAAAATCGTTTGCTGAGATTAAAGAAATATTTTTGCAATTTCATCAGATGTTAATGGGAGAATCATATGATGAAACTCTGTTAAAAAAATTACTGGTGTTTAAAAGTGTGAATGCATTTCCCATGCGGGTGAAGTGCGCCACGTTGGCGTGGCATGCGTTAATGGCTATAATAAAAGAAGAACCGTGCGCGCAAGCAAGCGGGTTGTTACCATGATTATTACCATGACAGAATCTGCCATCCAACACATCAAAAGCCTGTGCAAAAATAACAACGCGAATTTTCGTTTGTCTGTCAAAAAAACCGGTTGTTCGGGATACATGTATATGCCTGACATTGTTGAATCAAAAAAAGAAAACGATATTGAAATCATTATTTCAGATATCAAAATATTTATTGATCCTGATTGCGTTGCAAAAATTCAAGGCACTGAAATTGATTATGTTAAAAAAGCAATGGGTTTGTCACAATTGATTTTTAATAATCCGAATGCCGACAGTTTATGCGGCTGCGGTGAGAGTTTTAACATTAAATAACATCAGAAGCACGCGCATAAATTAACAAGGAGCCGCGCGCGTTAGCGAGCGAGATTTGCGAAGCAAATCATTTTTATTTACGGAGCAAGTGCGTAACATATGAATGACAATACAAAAAAAATCATCATCCTCTCCCGCGACTGTCCCGCATTACTCGTGCCGTCGGGTGCACGCATTATGCTGCACGTTGGCACGGAAGTTGCGATCACGCAATCACTGGGAAATAGTTACACCGTTTCTGTTTATGGTAATTTGGCGCGCATTGATGGAAAAGATGCGGATGTATTGGGAAAAATTCCCAGCAACCCGCTAACACAATTACCCAAAAATACGAGCATCAAAGACAAAGTATGGTTGCAATTGCAATCAGTTTACGATCCTGAAATTCCCGTGAATATTGTTGATTTGGGTTTGGTGTATCACTGCGACATTCAACCCGACGAAAAAGATAAAAAGAAATATTGCATTAACATTCAAATGACATTAACGGCGCCGGGTTGCGGCATGGGTCCTGTGATTGCGCATGATGCGAAACAAAAAATTTTGGCGATTCCAGAAGTTGCTTCGGCAAATATCGAAATTGTACTCGATCCACCGTGGGATCGCAGCAAAATGTCTGATATGGCGAAATTAGAATTAGGGCTGTTGTGAAAAAAAAATCGTGGATTGAAAGACACGTTAGTGATCCGTTTGTGAAAAAAGCACAACGCGAAGGATATGTTTCGCGTGCAGCGTATAAATTATTATTACTGCAAGAAAAAGATCGTTTATTCAAATCAGGCATGACGGTGATTGATTTAGGTGCTGCACCAGGCGGTTGGTCACAAGTGGCAAAAAAATTCGTGGGTGATCATGGAAAAATTATTGCAGTTGATTTGCTACCGCTTGAAATCACTACCGATATTTTTATCCAAGGTGATTTCAATGACGATGCGACGTTACAAAAATTGACAGCAGCACTTCACGATCAAAGAGCGGATGTATTGATTTCAGATATGGCGCCTAATTTGACTGGGCAAAAAAGTATTGACATGCCTCGTAGTATTCATTTACTGGAATTGGCGTTAGACTGTGCGAACCAAGTGCTGAAACCCAAAGGCACGTTTTTGTTTAAAGCGTTTCACGGTGCGGGATTAGAGATATTTGTGAAGACGCTTAAATTACACTTTAAAGTGGTGAAATACCGTAAACCAGAGGCTTCGCGAGCAGAGTCCGCGGAAGTTTATGTGTTGGCGCTTGATTTCCATCCCGGTTATAATGGTTGTGATGTTGTTTGATGAGGCAATGTTTTGAATACCATGTTAAAAAATATGTTTTTGTGGCTGATCATCGCGGTGGTGCTTGTTACCGTTTTCAGTAATTTTGGTCCACACGAACCACAGGTGTCGCAGTACACTTATTCTGAATTTTTACAAGCCGTGAAAAGTGGCGATATTTCCAACGTGATTATTCAAAACGACATTATTTCCGGCAATACCAAAGATGGTAAACATTTTACAACCTACCTGCCCATGCCCGATCAAAACTTGCTGAACGATCTTGTGAAGCAAAAAGTGAATGTGCGTGGTGAGCCGCCAAAAGAACGCAGTTTGCTCATGCAAATCCTCATTAGTTGGGCGCCATTTTTATTATTGATTGGTGTGTGGATTTTTTTCATGCGTCAAATGCAAGGTGGTGGCAAAGGTGGCCCCATGTCATTTGGTCGCAGTAAAGCGCGTTTGCTTGGCATGGATCAAGTGCGTGTTACATTTAAAGACGTCGCAGGAATTGATGAAGCGAAACACGAATTAGAAGAAATGGTTGAATTTTTAAAAGATCCCGCGAAGTTTCAAAAATTAGGTGGAAAAATGCCGTGCGGCGTTTTATTGATGGGCCCACCAGGAACCGGCAAAACATTGCTAGCAAAAGCAGTGGCCGGTGAAGCGAAAGTGCCATTTTTCACGATTTCTGGTTCTGATTTTGTGGAAATGTTTGTAGGTGTTGGTGCGTCGCGTGTACGCGATATGTTTGATCAAGCGAAAAAACATGCGCCGTGTATTATTTTTATCGACGAAATTGATGCTGTGGGTCGTCATCGCGGCGCAGGATTGGGCGGCGGTCATGATGAGCGCGAACAAACACTCAATCAATTGCTTGTTGAAATGGATGGATTTGAAGGCAAAGAAGGTGTGATTGTGATGGCGTCCACCAATCGCCCCGACGTGTTGGATCCCGCATTGTTGCGCCCCGGTCGTTTTGATCGACAAGTGGTGGTGCCGCTGCCAGACATCAAAGGTCGCGAAGCGATTTTGAAAGTGCACATGCAAAAAGTACCGGCAGCGAATGATGCAAATGCGACATTAATTGCGCGTGGCACACCTGGTTTTTCGGGCGCTGATTTGGCAAATTTAGTGAATGAAGCAGCGCTTTTTGCGGCGCGTGAAGATAAAAAACAAGTGCAAATGACCGATTTTGAAAAAGCCAAAGACAAAATTATCATGGGCGCAGAGCGTCGTTCTATGGTGATGAGCGATACTGAGAAAAAATTAACGGCATTTCATGAGGCGGGACACGCAGTTGTGGGCTTATACATGAAAGAACATGACCCCGTTTATAAAGTCACGATTATTCCGCGTGGGCGAGCACTCGGCGTTACCATGTTTTTACCCGAAGCAGATCGTTACAGCTATTCCAAATCTCGTTTGAAATGCCAATTAGCCGCATTGTTTGGTGGACGCGTGGCGGAAGAATTAATTTTTGGTTCTGATGCGGTAACGACCGGCGCTTCAAACGATATTGAAAAAGCAACTGAAATTGCACGCAACATGGTCACTAAATGGGGTTTGTCCGATGCGATGGGCCCAATTACTTATGGCGCAGAAGAAGGCGAAGTTTTTTTAGGCCGCACAATGACACAGCGCAGCGAAGCATCTGATGAAACGAACATGAAAATTGATCTTGAAATACGAAAAATTATTGACACAGCGTACGCAACTGCAAAATCCGTATTAACAGAACACAATGATCAATTGCACACGATGGCAGAAGCGCTTATCAAATATGAAACGCTAGATGATTCACAAATCAAAGAAATCATGCAAGGAAAAGCACCCACGCCGCCTGACGGTTGGGATGAGGCATCTCGCAAACCTGAGTCGACCGACGCCGATTCGAAATCGACGGGAAAACCACTGATCTCTGGAACGCAAACGGAAGCGATGGCGAGTGAATAATCGCTTGCTCGCGGTTTCGACTATAAAAATCAGTCAAACTCTTGTACCATCTCCTCTTTAAATCACAGGATTCATGGAACGATGCAAACAAAACGTTATTTTGGTACGGACGGCGTGCGTGCGCGCATGGGAAGCGACACCATTTGTCCCGAATTTTTATTGAAATTGGGTTATGCAGTTGGATTGATATTATCAGAGTCGATGTCTGCGCCAACGGTTTTGATTGGGCGCGATACGCGCGAATCGGGCGAGTTACTACAATCGGCGTTGCAAGCGGGATTGTTATCCGCGGGCGCAAATGTGATTGCGCTCGGTGTGTTGCCAACACCGGTAGTGGCTTTTTTCACGCAGCAGCTGAGAGCAAACGCTGGCATTGTGATTAGCGCATCTCACAATACGTATGAAGATAATGGAGTGAAATTAATTGGTCAAGATGGTTTGAAATTATCTGATGAATGGGAATTACGGGTTGAAAAAAAAATAATGGACATGACGCGTTGCGAAATCGCAAAGCGCATTGGGCGTTTGTCTTTTTTGTCGGATGCTGAAGCGCAATATGTCGCGCATTGTAAAAAATTATTTGAACGCTTGTCGCTTGAGCGGATGAAAATTGTGTTGGATTGTGCCAACGGAGCTTCGTCTTTTGTAGCACCAACCGTTTTTCGTGCGTTTCACGCTGAGGTGATTGATATTCATGTAACACCCAACGGTGTGAATATTAATGAACGATGCGGTGCGACAGATACAACTGCATTGCGACAAAAAGTATTGCAAGAAAAAGCAGATTGTGGTTTGGCATTGGATGGTGACGGTGACCGATTAATCATGATTGATCATTGCGGTGAATTGGTTGATGGCGATGAAATTTTATGTATTTTAGCGATGCACAGTGAACATGCCGCTGTGGTGGGTACATTGATGAGTAATTTAGGATTGGAAAAAGCGATACAGTCACGCGGTATGCAGTTTGAGCGCGTTGCAGTGGGCGATCGTTACGTGTTATCCAAATTGCAAGAAAATAACTGGCGTTTGGGCGGAGAATCATCGGGGCATATTGTGAATTTAGATTATGCGACGACAGGTGACGGCGTGTTAACGGGTTTGCAAATTTTGCAAATCATGCAGAGAGAAAAAAAATCCTTGCAGCAATTAAAAAATAGCATGCAAAAACGCCCGCAAGTATTAATTAATGTGCCCGTCAAAGATGTGTCACAATTTTCCATGATGCACGCATTGCAAAAAGCCGCAAAAACGTTGGAAGAAAAATTGGGTGAGGCGGGGCGCGTATTGTTGCGCCCCTCAGGAACGGAATCCTGTATTCGAGTGATGGTAGAGTGTGACGATGCAACCGAGGCACGCGCGCATGCGGAAATGTTAGCCAGTCAGGTGAACACGTGAGCTTACAAAGAAAATTAAATAGCCGGCAATTAAGCATGATTGCGATCGGCGGATCCATCGGCACCGGATTATTTTTAGCGAGCGGCGCTGCAATTCATTCCGCAGGTTTATGGGGAGCGCTGCTCGGTTATTTGATCATTGGCATCATGGTTTATTTTTTGATGGTGAGTCTTGCAGAAATGAGTGCATACAAACCGGTTGCGGGATCATTTTGTCAGCACGCAACGGATTATGTGAGTCCTTCGTTTGGATTTGCGATGTCGGTGAATTATTGGTTTAACTGGGCAATTACTTTGGCCGCTGAAGTGAGCGCTGGTACGATCATTTTAGAATATTGGTTTCCGCATATTTCAACTGGGCTGGTGGGATTAATTATGCTCGTGTTGATTATGGGATTGAATTTATTTTCAGTGCGTGGATTCGGTGAAACAGAATATTGGCTTGCGTTAATTAAAGTCGCCATGATTATTATTTTTATTGCGATTGGTTTTTCAATGTTATTGGGATTATTTCATTCGCATGCTGCGCAACCCATTTTTTCTGATGCGCATCATCTCAATTTGTTTGGTACGCACGGTTGGCTGCTGGTGTTTAATGTGATGTTGGTGGCTGGATTTTCGTTTCAGGGATGCGAATTAATTGGCGTTGCAGCGGGCGAAAGCCAGAATCCAGCGCACGATATTCCTAAAGCGGCGCGACTTATTTTTTGGCGCATATTATTATTTTATGTGCTGACTATTTTTGTGATTGGCGCGTTGATTCCTGCATCTAATCCGCATTTAGTCGGTGCGAGTGAAAATGAAGTCGCATTCAGTCCATTTACAATGGTAATGAACATGGCGCATATCCCCGCGGCTGCAGGCATTATTAATTTTGTGATTTTAAGTGCTGTTATTTCTGCGGCCAATTCTGGAACGTATGCATCCAGCCGCACATTGTATCAATTGGGAAAAACGACCGGTGGGATTTTTTCTATTTTTGCTAAAACTTCCAAAAATGGCGTTCCGATTTACGCGTTGTTATTAACATTGCTGGTTGGTTCATGTGCTTTTTTGGCGTCGCGTTGGGGTAATACATTTTTGTATACGATTTTAATTGCAGCGTCTGCATTGTCGGGTTTTATTGCGTGGATTGGAATTGCGGTAACACACTTATTTTTTCGCAGAGAATTTAAACGAGAAGGTCGTGCATTGTCTGAATTGCCGTATCGCAGCCCGTTATTTCCGTATGGAATTATCTTTGCGTTGGTGTTGTGTTTAACCGTGTTGTTTGGGCAAGATACAGCGCTTTTTACGCACCATAATATCGAATGGTCACAGCTAACACTCACTTACAGCAGTTTAATTTTATTTGTGGTGGTGTGGGTGGGGTATTTTATTGTTAAACGTTAACGATTCGGCACATGTCCCGTAGTTATTTGATGCTCTAATGCTGATTCGCAGTTCGATAACCCATCATCAAAAAATATATTTGCGCCAAACGCTTTTAAAAATTCTCCTTTCGGCAATCCACCCAAAAATAATGATTCATCGATACGAATATTCCACTCGCGCAATGTGCGAATCACGCGCTCATGCGCAGGAGATTGCCGTGCGGTCATGAGTGCTGTGCGTATCGGGCATTCCTTACTGGGAAATTGTTGTTGTAATCGATTTAATGCTTCTAAAAACCCTTTCAATGGCCCAGGGAGCAGAATATTTTTCGCATTATTTTTTTCGTGCGCAGTAAACGCATGAATGCCTTGTTCTTGAAAAATTTTTTCGGATTCATTGGAAAATAATACGGCGTCGCCATCAAATACAATGTGCAGCTGATCTAATGTTTGATTATTCTGTTGCGCGGGTAATAAAGTGGCTGCAGCGCAGTTTGCGTTAATCGCTTCCGTTACATCAACTGAATTTAAAGATAAAAACAAATGGCATCCAAAAGCAGATGCGTAACGATAAGGGCTTTTTCCGCAAGTAAATGCTGCGCGCGTAATGGGTAATTGATGATGCGTGATGCTATTAAAAATACGAAGGCCAGTGTCGGCACTGTTGCGCGAAAGCAAAATTACTTCAACGAAATCGCCATGCTGATTTAAATCCAATAATTTTTTTACAATCGGAAATGCAACACCGGGCGGCAGTGCTTCGTTTTCACGCTCAACTTGATGGCGAGCATATCCTTCCACGCCCTCAGTTTCGTAAACACGATTGCTTTCTTCCAAATTGAATAATGCGCGAGATGAAATAGCCACCACCAATTTATGTGAAAGATCGACAGCCATAGGTCTCCAGAATTGTTGTACTTGACGCAATGTGCGCATCCTTATGCTCCATGATGCAAAAATGTAACGTGGCATATTTTACGTGATTTGATACCATAAGAACAACAATTGGAGAAACAATTGGAGAAAATATGCAATACGTGATAGCGCTTAAAAACGTTGGCATGAACGACGTGCCCATGGTGGGTGGAAAAAATGCTTCATTGGGCGAGATGATTTCGCATTTGTCTGCGCTGGGTGTGTGCGTTCCAGACGGTTTTGCAACAACCGCAGAAGCGTATCGACAATTTTTATCGCACAATAATTTGGCAAAGCGCATTCAAGATACTTTGCATTCACTGAACGTGGAAAATTTGGATGCATTGAGCAAAGCGGGTGAAAACATTCGTGCCTGGATTTTAGAAACACCTTTTGAGCCGGCATTTGAAAAAGCGGTGCGTGATGCGTATCAAACAATGAAAGAAAACGGTCAAGATGCGGTTGTCGCAGTGCGTTCTTCTGCAACCGCTGAAGATTTGCCGAATGCTTCGTTTGCGGGACAGCAAGAAACTTTTCTCAATATTTGCGGCATTGAAAATGTTTTATTAGCGATACGAAAAGTGTTCGCATCGCTTTACACCAATCGCGCCATCACTTATCGCGTGCATCAAAAATTTGATCACGCGCACGTTTTATTATCTGCTGGCATTCAACGCATGGTGCGAAGTGATATGGGTGCGAGTGGTGTCATGTTTACCGTAGATACAGAATCCGGTTTTGATCAAGTTGTTTTAATCAATTCAGCCTATGGTCTAGGTGAAATGGTGGTGCAGGGCGCTGTGAATCCCGATGAATTTTACGTACATAAATCGACATTGGCTTTAGGGAAACGCCCAATTATTCGCAAAACATTGGGTGATAAAAAACAAAAAATGATTTTGACCAACGATAAAAGTGCTGGAAAAAGCGTTGAAAAAGTCGATGTTGCATTACCAGATCAACAGCGTTTCTCATTAACTGACGATCAAATTTTAACATTAGCGCGTTACGCGTTATTGATTGAACAGCATTATCAACGGCCCATGGATATTGAGTGGGGGCTCGATGGTGTGAATCAAACACTTTATATTTTGCAGGCGCGCCCAGAGACCGTGACTAGCCGAAAAAAATCGGCAGTGACAGAACGTTACGCGCTTGGAAAACACAATCAAAAACCCATCGTGACGGGTCGCAGTGTCGGGCAAAAAATTGGCGTGGGAAAAGCGCGTGTGCTGCGATCATTAGATCAAATGAATACTGTGCAACCCGGCGATGTCTTGGTGGCGGATATGACGGATCCGGATTGGGAACCGTTAATGAAAACTGCTTCAGCGATTGTTACCAACCGTGGTGGGCGAACGTGCCATGCAGCAATTATTGCGCGTGAAATGGGTATTCCTGCAGTGGTGGGTTGCGGTGATGCAACGAGTGTCATTCGGGATGGGCAATTGATTACGGTTTCGTGTGCAGAAGGCGATACCGGTTATGTATATCCTGAAAAAATTGCTTTTGAAATTGAAAAAACTAATGTTGACAAAATGCCGGAAATTCTCGTTAAAATCGCAATGAATGTGGCTAATCCTGACCATGCTTTTTCATTAGCTCAGCTGCCCAATGCGGGAATTGGTTTGGCGCGACTCGAATTTATTATTAATAGCTACATTGGTTTTCATCCCAAAGCATTGCTGTATCCTGAAAAAGTAAATATTGAACTGCAACAAAAAATAAAAACAGTAACTGCGGCATACGCATCTCCCAAGGATTTTTATATTGAAAAATTATCAGAAGGAATGGCCACATTGGCTGCAGCTTTTTATCCCAAGCCTGTGATTGTGCGTTTATCCGATTTTAAATCGAATGAGTATGCGAATTTATTGGGTGGCGATGTGTTTGAGCCACACGAAGAAAATCCCATGCTTGGTTTTCGCGGTGCATCGCGATATGTATCGGCGCAATTTCGAGATTGTTTTGACTTGGAATGCGCGGCGGTGAAAAAAGTGCGCAACACAATGGGATTGACGAATTTGCAAGTGATGATTCCGTTTGTGCGAACGGTGATTGAAGCGCGTGGCGTGATTCAAGCATTATCTGAAAATCAATTAGTGCGTGGCAAAAATGATTTAAAATTAATTATGATGTGTGAAATTCCATCGAATGCGTTGCTTGCCGATCAATTTCTCGAATATTTTGATGGATTTTCGATTGGCTCAAATGATATGACGCAATTAACGCTGGGCTTAGATCGCGATTCGTCCATCATTGCTGAGAATTTTGATGAACGAAATGATGCGGTAAAGGCCTTACTTTCGATGGCAATTTCCGCGTGTAAAAAACAAAAAAAATATGTCGGCATTTGCGGACAGGGCCCATCCGATCATCCTGATTTTGCAAAGTGGCTGGTACAACAAGGAATCGACAGTATTTCGTTGAATCCAGATACCATTGTGCAAACGTGGTTATATATAAGCAAAGAGCCGCGCGTATAAATTAAGCAAAGAAGCACGCGCGAAGCGATAGCGGAGCAAGTGCGTATGAATACACAAAGAAGCATGCGCGACAGCAAGCGATAATAAAAAAAATCTGAGCCGCGAGTGTATAAAT
>MGXR01000012.1:43986-76001 GCA_001801425.1 Gammaproteobacteria bacterium RIFCSPHIGHO2_02_FULL_42_43 | reverse complement strand
CCCGATCATTAACCGCCAATTTTGAGTGCTTTTTGATGAAAAATTTCGCTGCGCTGCTCATTTACTAACGTGTAAACTGCGCTGCTCGCTTAACTTTTCATCAAAAATCATCTCAAACTTGGCGGTTTTGCCTAGATTCAAGCGCAGCCTGATCTGTTACGCCGGCGCCTGAGATTTCAGGCCTTGGAGCTTAGCACGGATTTTACCCCAAAATCAATTTAAAATCCTTCACGGCATTTTGAAAATTAATATAAGCGATATAGGGGCTTTCATAAGGGCTAAAATATTTGTGTACGTCACCATCTGAAAACCATTTGGTGCACATATAATAAAAATGATCCGATGTTAAAAAAGATTGCCACGTTTTGAGTAATGTATCATTTCCCGTTGACTTCACTTTTTTTTCTAGCGCATAAATAGTTTTCAGTGCATCTTCCTGTAATTTGTTGCCACACCAAGCGGTGAGATCGCGTTCTATATCAGCCCAGGAATATAGCTCTGGAATATTTAAAGTACCGCGCACGGGATAACGTTCGATGGCTTCGCAAGGCGTACAAAAATCAAAATTATTATGCATTAAAATTTTGTCTGGTAACACTTCTAGAAATTGGAAAATACCTTTATCTTCCCACTGATGTTCGCCGAACGTTTCATAATCTATAAAAAGATTAATGATTTCACCAGACCCAGCAATGCGATGAACCCAGCTAGAAAATTTTTCAGCCGTTAATGGATGTTCGCTCCAATTTGTATTAGAAAACCGAAAAGCAATGTCGTCTGAAAACGGATAATTTCTGAGTAATAACTTTAAATCTTTTGTTCCTTCTGCATGATAAATATAATTAGCGCTGCGCCAACCCAGCACTTTTTCTGCTCCCTCTGCCAATACGACGCGATATCCCAATGATTCGGCTAGCTTACCTAAATCATTATTGTAAATCAGTTCAGTATTGCGAAATGATATTGATTTTTGCCCGAATTCGCGTTCGATTAATTCACGATGCATTTTTATTTGTGCTAAAAACTCTTCCTGTGAATACAAAAAACTGAGGCTGTGATAATACGTTTCATTGAGCATTTCAACACAACCCGTGTCAGCAAGACGCTTAAAAGAATCCAGTGTTTCAGGACTGTGTTTTTTAAATTGTTCGATGGCAGTCCCGCTAATAGAATAAGCGATTTTAAAACGCCCTTGGTGTTTTTTGATTAATTCGAGCATTAACGCATTGGTTGGCAAATAACATTTTTTTGCTACTTTCAATAAAATATCTCGATTCAATTCTTCGTCTTCATAACAATGCTGCTTGCCAATGTCAAAAAAATGATAGTTCCGTAATCTTTTTGGTTGATGCACTTGAAAGTAAAAACATACTGACGGCATAACAATATCCTTAGTAGTCACGGATCACGCAATGGCATTTTCTGCTGTCACCGCGTTATAAACATGCATAATATTCTTTACCGCATTTTTCCAAGTCAATTTTTCCAATTCTTTTTTCGTGTACAGCAACATTTCGCTTTTTATCGCGGGATAATTCAGCAGAGCCATTATGTAATTTGCCAATTGATCAATATCCCAAAAATCGACTTTGAGTGAATTTTTAATGACTTCATTAACACCCGATTGTTTTGAAATAATCACGGGTAAATTATACGAGAGCGCTTCCAAACAAGAAATACCAAAAGGCTCAGAAACGCTGGGCATCACGTAAATATCGCTCATCTGAAATATTTTTTCCACCTGCCCCCGCTCCAAAAAACCAGTAAAATGTATTTTATGAGAAATTCCCAACTGTGCCATTTCTCTGATCATGGCTGGGAGTTGGTCTCCATCACCTGCAATCACAAATTCCACCTCTTGCGTTATTGCCAAAATTTTTTCAGCCGCCTTAATAAAAAAATACGCCCCTTTTTGTTCGGTGATACGTCCTAAAAATAAAATGATGGGGTAATTTTTAAAAGCGCATGATGAAGGAAGTGGCGCATTCGTTGGGTTAAAAATTCCGTTATACACCACAAAAATTTTTTCAGGTGAAATTCCATAATGACGAATGATATTGTTTTTTGTGTATTCACTGACAGCAATGATTGCATCTGCTGTTTCTAATCCTTTTTTTTCAATGGTTGTAATTTCTGAATTCATGTTATTTGGTGATCGATCTGTTTCTAACGCGTGCACATGGAAAACAAGTGGTTTTCCGGAAAGTGCTTTTGTTTCACAGCCCGCAAGCACGGTTAACCAGTCATGCGCGTGAATGATGTCATACTCTATTTCGTTTGCTACTGTTTTGCTTATTGCAGTGTAACGATATACCTCTGTTAATAAATCTTTGCCATAGAAGGCATCATGCGGTGTGTTTTTTTTAAGTAGATGATAGCTTTCGTTGGTTAAATAGGGATGTAATAACGCGCTGATTGGTTTCACTTTAAAATGTGTGGTTGGGTGTTGATGAAATACATCGATGTAATTGAGATTATTATGAGACAACGTCGTATCGTTGATCGTGGGTAATACCAAATTGATTGTGATAGTTGGATGTTGTAATAAGCTTCGTACAATGCCATAACACGCAATGCCTAAACCCCCGCTCAACAAAGGGGGGAATTCCCATCCATACATTAAGATTTTCATCAGACCTCTTGCGTAACCTCGATTAGTGGGGCGATCTCTTCGCAAAAAATCACCTAAAAATCCAGCGTTTTCCAAGATTCAAGTATGGGGTGATCTATTACTCGGAATGCCCAAAGACTTCCGTGTTAACTCTGCTTCCCCTCTCATTTTTTCTGTGATCTTACTGTATTACCCAAG
Source organism: Gammaproteobacteria bacterium RIFCSPHIGHO2_02_FULL_42_43 (assembly GCA_001801425.1). GTDB lineage: Bacteria > Pseudomonadota > Gammaproteobacteria > Coxiellales > Coxiellaceae > 2-02-FULL-42-43. The sequence goes on along the minus strand of MGXR01000012.1, from coordinate 73,192 downwards.
GTTACGTAAGAAATCTATTGTAATAAATGCACCATTCTGATGAGCTCTGCTACGCTCCATGCTTGCTGAATGCAACCCCTAGGGTGATGAGGCAGACTTCCATCAAAGATTTCAGACACACAACCCAAGCCTATCTGAGTTGTTGCGTGCTGACAAAGCTTATTGCAATGATCTCGTAGGAATCTTTTCGTTTTTTGTTTGGAAGCATTCTCTTCTGTTTTTAGCAGCGCTTCTGTAAACGCGCCCAATAACCATGGCCACACGGTTCCGTTATGGTAGGCCTTATCACGTTCATTTTGATCACCAATAATGTTTGGACAATACTGTGGATCATCTGGCGATAAAGTTCTTAAGCCGTAAGGTGTTAGCAAATGTGTTTTCACCGTGTCCACTATTTGTTTTTCAATGGATGGTTCCAACAGAGAATATGGTAATGCCACTGCAAAAATTTGATTCGGTCGAATTTGCGCATTAGATTCTCGTTCATTGACGAAATCGTATAAATAACCCATCTTGGGATTCCAAAATACACGTGTAAAACTTTCTTTGACGAGTGTTACGAGTGGTTGAATAGTGTTGGCAATCGGATCGTGAAATTCCTGCGCTAAAAAATAGGCGAAACATAATGCGTTATACCATAACGCATTGACTTCAACTTGCGCGCCATTTCGTGGTGTGAGTGGAATGCCATTGATCATGACATCCATCCAGGTTGTTTTTATCCTTGGATTTCCTGCGTAGATTAATCCGTCGTTCGCTTTTTTAATATCACACAAGGTGCCTATACAATAAAAATGGATAATATTTTTAATGGTTTTCCAAAGGAATTTTTTAATGCCCGATAGATTTTGAGTGGACAAATAATATTGTTGCGCTGCGCGACAAAACCATACGCTTGCATCCACGGTATCGTATTCATCAGTTCCGTTAGCCAAAGGCGCAATACGGTTGGGAATAATTCCTTGATATTCATGTGATGCAAAATACGTTAGTACTTTCAGACAAAGATCTTCTTGCCCAGAATAGAGTGTTAAACCAGGCAACGAAATCATTGCATCACGACCCCATTCTCCAAACCAGTGATATCCAGCAATAATAGAAGGATTCGATTCGGTAGTGCGAATCAGTAATTGAGGCGCAGCACGTGACTGAAGAAGATTGGTAAAACCTTCTAATGATTTTGGTAACGAAATTTTTTCGGCAATCGTTTTAGTCAATTGCTTTCTGCGATCTATTTCATCTTGCCACAATGCGGTGAGATCGTTTTCAATTACAGATTCAATAGAACATGCCACGATAATTTCTGTTCTATTATTAAATGGAATTTTCATAACACCCGGTGAAAACAAATCTTCGAGATAATCATAGCCACGCGCTTTCTCTTTCGTATATTCAAATTGGTAATACCAGTAGGATTCTTCGATCCATTGCAATGAATGCGCGTGGGAAATAGTCAAATCCGGCATGCCTTGATAAGGGCTGAATAAAACCGCTTTTTCTAGGTACTGAGCTTTGTTGTTTACAGCGTTATTCGCTTTTGATAGCGTATCAAAGCGGCGATAGGCAAGAAAAGGCCGTAGAGACAATTGCAGAGAAGGGGAGGGTTTTTCGATACAATATCTGATGAGCAAAGTATTTTTTTCTGGTAGTAACAGCATTTCTCTTGAGAGCTTAATATGGTCACATTGATACCGAACGCATGACTGTGTATTTATTTCGAATGCATCCAAATAATCAAATGCCGCTGCATCAGTATAATTTAAATAGCGATGCATAATGAGTGGATAGGCTTTTTTTTCCGTCAGCAAATGCTCATCAAACTTTGACAGTAATACAAAATTTCCATAGGGCTGCATCAATTGTGCAACCAACAATCCATGATATTTGCGTGTATGGCAATTGAGTAACGTGCTGGATGCATAACTGCCAGTACCATTGGTTTCCAGCCACTCCTTACTGTTGCAACTTGCAACATCCAAGGTAGTTTTCGGCAAATTTATAATAGTTGCGCGCGACATGGTGCTATATCTCTCAGACCTCAAGACGCGAATTTAAGCACCCCATCTTGCTTCGCAATTTGGGTGCTTAAAATCTAAACTCTATGTTACGATATAAGCTCCTTGGGGTATATTCTTTATGTTGGTATGTATCATTAGGTAATCACATCAGGATTTGTTATGCCATCTGTTCAGCCATGCCCATTTTCCCAGCAGGATGCTGAAATAATAAAAAAAAATTTATTCAACAATATTGCCACCGCATCTCAAGCGCTAACGAAAATTGGAAAAGATGCTGTGGTTACAGTGGCGATGTCTGGCGCCATCATTGCCTCACTTTCGTTGCCCGGTAACGATTTCAGTCAGGATTATTATTTTTATTGGGTTAGGGATGGCGCTATTGTAATGCGAGAAGTTGCGCAGTTATATCAAAACGCCACCACCCCTGAAGAAAAAAACACATTAAAAGAAATGATGTTAAATTACCTTAATTTCGTGAAAAAAATCCAATCTCAACCGCGTTTAAATGAAGTTGATATATTGGGTGAGCCAAAATTTAATATCGATGGCACATTATGGACGGGGGAATGGGCTCGTCCACAGGGTGGTGGCGCCGCTTTTCAGGCCATTGCGTTGGCAAATATCGCGGATATTTTATTAGATGAAGGACAAAATAATTTTGTTATTGAAAATATTTATGACCCACACACCACCAGCAGTTTACTGAAATCCAATTTAGAATATATCGTGGCAAGTTGGAGCTTCAAAACAGTGGGTGCGTGGGAGGAACTATCGGGTTTTCATTTTTCAGTCCAGGTGATGCAACATTGCGCTTTAATCAAGGGTGCATCTCTGGCAAACCGGCTCGGCGATAACCAAGCAGAAAGTTATTATTTAATGCAGGCTCGTCATATTAAAAATGCTATGGATCATCACTGGAATGCTAACTTGGGTTATTACTCTGAAACGTTAAAAACACAGGATGTGCGAGGTGGCGGAATTTCCACATTGGCAATCATGAATCTTGTATACAGTGATGCAAATTTCGGAGATGTTTTGTTCGCCGATGAAAAATTTTTAAGCACGATTTACTACATACGCAATTTTTTTGAAGGTCTGTATCAAATTAATGTGATCAATAAGCTTGAAAAAATCGGTGGTCCGTTGATTGGCCGATATCCATCGGATGTTTATGATGGCAATCAATCTGTTTATGGTAACCCATGGTTTCTTTGCTCCAATTTGGTAGCAGCGGCTTATTATTTGGTGGCAGAAGCATTGCTGCTGGGTGCAGAAATCAATGTTACACGGCTAACAAAACAATTTCTTGATCAAATGGGTACTAATCTTGTTTTCTCGTTAGGAAAAATCATCAATAAAGCATCACCTGATTTCAAGTCTGTCGTAACCGCTTTGTTTGAACAAGGCGACTCAATTTTAAATGCAGTTAAGCATCACTGTGTCACTTATTCGGACGGTAGTCGTTTACACATGTCAGAACAAATTGATCGCGCAACAGGAAAACAAGTGAGCGCACTGGATCTTTCTTGGAGTTATTCTAGTTTATTGACAGCGGTGCGTGTGCGAGCTAGAGCAACCATGCAATTACATTAGCCTAGTGCTATTCTAAAAAAACAAGCTTGATAAAGATCAATTGGAGGATAGTCATGTCAAATCAACAGTTGGAATTGGGTATTATTGGCTTAGGTCGCATGGGTGGTGGGTTGGCGCTAAAAGCAATCAGAGAGGGTGTTAAAGTCGTTGGGCAGGATATTAATTCGCCAAATAAAAAACTGCTGGATGCTGGCATGATCTATGTTAAAGATTATGCAGGGTTCGTGAAAAATTTAAAATCGCCACGCGTTATTCTTGTTTATATCCCATCTGGCCCCATGATCGATATCATTGTGGAAAATCTCATTAAAGTATTGGATAAAGGCGACATCATCGTGGATGGTGGCAATTCTTATTGGGGAGATTCAATTCGACGCCATCAAAAATATATGAAAAGTGGTATTCATTTTCTTGATATTGGAACTAGCGGTGGTGTAGCGGTTGAGGAAAATGGTGCTTGCTTCATGTTAGGTGGCGATAAATCGGTTGTAGCACAGGTTGAACCTGTGTTGTTAAAAATGGCAATGGCGGGTGGTTACGTGCATGCTGGCCCTGCGGGCGCTGGTCACTTTGTGAAATTAGTTCACAACGGTATCAATTACGGTATGGCAGAAGCGATTGCTGAAGGTGTTGCATTACTCGAATCTTGCCCACTGAACATTGATGTTTCTAAAACATTAGATGCGTATCGTTACGGCACCGTCATCCGTGGATATTTTATAGATTTGGTTGCGGAAGGTTATAAAGAAAATCATGGAATCGGTAAAATCGATAGCTATGTGGATGATACGGGTGAAGTCAATTGGTTGGTAGATGATGCGATGCATATGGAAGTTGCGATACCATCCATTGCGGCGTCTGTATTTCAATGTATTGCTTCTCGTGACAGCAATAAATATGGTTTCAAAACGGTTGCCATGTTGCGACACAGTTACGGTGGTCATGCGTATGGCCATTCGAAAGTGTCAGCTGCTGAACGTTATCTCGGTCGAGAAGGTGGCTATTTTTACAATGGCATTGATCCTGCGACAATCATTCATAAAAAAGAAGATTAATCATGGACGCACACAAAACCATTGTCATTACAGGTGGAACAACAGGCATTGGCGAATCAGCTGCAAAATTATTCGCTGAAAATAAAATGAAAGTTTACAACTTGGATATGAAAAAACCGGTTGATTCTCATCCTTTGATTGAAACTATTATTTGTAATACATCAAAATATGAAGAGGTAAAAGCAGCGTTTGACCAGGTAATGACAAAAGAAAAAGAAATTAATTATTTGTTTGCAAATGCCGGCGTATTTGTTTATGGCACATTAGAAGAGACATCGGTTGAAGATATTAATCGTGTCGTTGATATTAACGTAAAAGGCTATTTGTATACATTAAAATGTGCATTGCCGATCATGAAAAAAACCGGTGGGGTAATTGTATTAACAGGGTCAGATACTTCATTTGTTGGAAAATCGGAAATGACTGCTTATTGTTGTACTAAAGCGTCTATTGCATCGATGACAAAATCAGTTTGTATTGATTATGCAAAATATAATATTCGTATTAATTGCGTTTGTCCGGGTCCAGTGCTTACACCGCTTGCAATACATGCTAATGAAGCCGTTGCAAAAAAATTACATATTACATTAGAAGAAGCCATTAAAAATGTTGAGATGGGTCAACCTATTCATAAAATGGGTACACCTGAAGAAGTGGCGCGCATGGTTTATTTTTTGTGTACCGCGGAATTACCATTTATGACAGGCGCGTTGGTTTCTATGGATGGTGGTTATACTGCACAGTAATTTTTTTTACAGAGGAAAAAGTTATGTATACATTAGTTGCTACGATTAAACTTCAACCCGGCCATCGGGATGCATTTATAAAAGCGTCTCATGGTGATGCCACAGGTTCTATTCATCATGAACCTGGATGCGTGAGATTTGATCTCTTAGAAAATCCCACTGATGTGAATGTATTTTATCTCATTGAAGCGTATGAAGACGAAGCGGCTTTTGATGCGCATTTAAATACACCTCATTTTTTTCGGTGGCGTGACACGGTAACGCCTTGGTTTGTAGAACCACCGCAGGTCGTATTTATGAATTCATTATTTCCAGCAGATCCTGTTTGGAGACATGAAAAAACAGCGCTAGTTAAACACGTTCCGATGGGTAAAGAATAGCAATTTTTAAAGTAAGGCCTGTGTAATGGATTCAATTCGTTGTATTTACAACGAGCCATGTATTTTAGGCGAAGGCCCCATTTGGCATCCGCATGAAAAAGTATTGTATTGGGTCGATATCATAAAACCTGAATTGCATCGACTCGATATAAAAAACAATGATCATCATTCATGGATAATGCCCACTGATATTTGTTGTGTTGCGCCAAATAAAAATGGCGGATTAATTGCAGCATTAAAAGATGGGATTTCAATTTTAAATCCCGTTTCTAATAAAATAAAGTATCTTGCAACATTGCCGACAGAATTAAGCGAAATTAGCATGTTTAACGACGGCCACTGTGATCGTCAAGGTCGTTTTTGGATAGGATGTAAAGATCTTACTGAATCAAAACCAACAGCTGACATTTTTTTATTTTCATCGCAAAAAAAATTAATCAAAAAAGCAGATCATTTTATTGTTGCGAATGGATTAACTGCGAGCCTAGATTCAAAATATTTTTATATTGCTGATTCACCCAATCGTATTATTTATCGATATGATTTTGATAGCGATGCAGGCGAAATTGATCATCCAAAAATTTTTGCAACAGTGTCTGATGATGCGGGATATCCGGATGGGATGACAATTGATTCGCAGGGATATTTGTGGGGTTGTCATTTTAATGGTTGGCGTGTAACGCGTTATGATCCCGATGGAAAAATAGATCGTGTTATTAAAATGCCTGTTTCAGCGCCATCCAGTTGTTGTTTGGGTGGCCCCGATTTAAAAACATTATTGATCACTTCTGCAAAAAGAGATGTGACAGAATCAGAATTAAAAAATCAACCGCAAGCAGGTTGTGTTTTTGCAATTAATGTAGATGTGCCGGGCGTTGATGAACCTTGTTTTCAGGAGTAATACCACATGAAAGCTATTGCTGTTTTTCCAAAAGAAAAAAAAGTGCGTTTGATTGACAATCATCCAGAACCGAACATTGAATCACCCACGCAAGTGAAAATAAAAATTTTGGAGGTGGGTGTTTGTGGAACTGATCATGACATTTGTCAATTTCAATATGGCACACCACCTCAAGGTTCAGATTATTTAGTGATTGGTCATGAATCACTGGGTCAAGTGGTTGAGGTGGGATCTGCCGTCACCGATTTTAAAGTGGGAGATTTGGCTGTTTTAATGGTGCGCCGACCCTGTTCACACAAAACGTGTGTGGCTTGCCAAGCCAATCGACAAGATTTTTGTTACACCGGTGATTTTAAAGAGCGGGGAATTAATCAGCTGCATGGATTTATGACAGAGTATGTGGTTGATGAGCAAAAATATATATTGCGCGCACCGCAAACATTGCGAAACATCGCCGTTTTAACAGAACCGCTCACGATTGCTGAAAAAGCAGTTCGAGAAATATTTCACATACAAATGCGATTACCGTGGGGTTGTTCGCGAATCTCAAAAGATAATACGCCTACTTACAACACTGCTCATCGCGCGTTGGTGTTGGGCGCGGGCCCCGTGGGATTGTTAGCCACGCTAGTGCTTTGCAATCAAAAATTCGACACCTTCGTTTATTCTCGCGAACCCAACACAGATATGCGAGCAAAAATCGTGACAGCTCTTGGCGCCACTTATTTTTCAGCGCAAAATGCCACACTCAAAGATATTATCAAAAAACAAAATGTTCCGGGTGTTGCCAAAACACCTGAGGTAGTTGCAAACGCGAATTCACTTCACACACAACCGGCATCAACCGTGGCTATTAACAATAAAATTATCGGTAATTTGGACGTTATTTTTGATGCGACCGGTGCATCTCGACTAGCATTTGAAGCAACTGATTTGTTGGGATTCAATGGCATTTTTGTGTGGACGGGCATTCCAGGCCGTCAGGATCCCGTGGATATTAACGCAGGCACTTTCATGCAGAACGTGGTGTTGAAAAATCAAAATTTAGTAGGTTCAGTGAATGCGGGTCATGAAGACTTTCGGAGTGCTATTCAGAATTTAGGGGAGTTATCTCAGTCATTAAATGAGTTGTTGTCCCCACTGATTAAACGTTATACTGTGGATAAATACGCTGATTTATTGTTGCAACCACCCGTTGCTAATACATTAAAAAGCGCTATTTCTTTCTCGTAATGGATAGGATTTTTTTTGAGGGATCGACCATGAAAGATAATATCAATGGGTTTGTTATTTTTGTCGCCAGCATCGCAGCGATTGGCGGTATTCTATTTGGATTTGATACCGGTGTTATTTCTGGCGCCATTTTATTTATCAAAGATCAATTTCATTTAACGTCGTTTACTAACGGCGTTGTTGTATCAGCATCATTGGTGGGTGCCATTGTTGGAGCGCTTTTCAGCGGAAAAGCAGCGGATTACTTTGGGCGAAAAAGATTACTGATGTGCGCTGCATTAATTTTTATTGTGGGTACGGTCTCATCTGCGTATTCCGCAGACGCCGTTGAGCTCGTTATCAGCCGTCTCGTGCTCGGTCTTGCCATTGGTATCTCCTCATTTACCGCACCGTTATATATTTCCGAAATATCACCCGCTCAATTTCGAGGCGCATTGGTATCGTTAAATCAATTGGCTGTCACGATTGGTATTTTCGTTTCCTATTTTGTGGATGAATATTTTTCGAAAACTGCTGATTGGCATGGCATGTTTATGATGGGCGTTATTCCCGCAGTTTTATTGTTTATCGGATTAATTTTTTTGCCTTACAGTCCCCGTTGGTTATGCGCTAAAAAACAATTTAATAAAGCGTTGCAAGTATTAAAACGTATTCGTCACTCAGCGCATGTTGCAGCGGAATTAAAAGAAATTCAAGACAGCGTTGCGCAAGATGGAGATTGGCACGGCTTATTGAAAAAATGGTTGAGACCTGCCATATGGATTGGTATTGGACTTGGTTTTTTTCAGCAATTTACCGGCATCAATACCGTTATTTACTACGCGCCCACTATTTTCCAATTATCTGGATTTTCCGGCGATTCCGTTGCCATCATGGCAACCATGGGTGTTGGTGCTGTGAACGTGCTTGCTACCATTGTGGCAATTCCCCTGATTGATAGAGTGGGTCGAAAACCGCTGTTGTATGTCGGCATGATATTGATGACGTTATGTTTATTTGGATTAAGCCTAAGTTACATTTTTGATACCAGTGAATTAAAGTGGATTGCATTTACCAGTATTATTTTTTACGTGATTGGTTTTGCAATCAGCTTGGGACCGATTATGTGGTTAATGTTCACAGAAATTTTCCCTTTGAAAGTACGTGGTGTTGCAACCAGTATCATGGCTTCCTTGCAGTGGCTATTTAATTTTATTGTGTCGTTAACCTTTTTGACATTGATTAAATACTTCCACGAATCAGGTACATTTGCATTATACGGCGTGATTTGCCTGCTCGGTATTTTATTTGTTTACTTAAAAGTGCCTGAAACAAAAGATGTTTCACTTGAAAAAATAGAAAAGAATTTACGTGCGGGCATTCCCAGTCGCGATCTTGGAAGCGAACTGTAATGAGAAAATATGTCATTACTTCCGCGGATGGAAAAACACAAGCAACCATTGTTCCTGAGCGTGGCGCTTTTGTATCTTCATTGATATTACCATTTCCATCGGGCGTGCGTGAAACCGTGTTTCTGCATGATTACGCGTGGGATAAAGAAATCCATGATTTACCCGGCGGAATTCCTTTTTTGTTTCCAGTTTGCGCCAGAATTTCGCGCGACGGAAACGAAGGAATGTATTTGTACGATGGAAAACAATATCAATTAAAAATTCATGGATTTTCTTGGTTTTCAAAATGGGCTGTTGCAAATGTTACAGAGAATTCCATTGAAACTGTTTTAACTGATAACGCAGATACACTAGCGTGTTATCCATTTCATTTTGAAGTGAGATTAAAATTTACTGTGTCTGATGGAAAACTAGAATGTCATCAAACGTATCAAAATCATGAAAAAGAAAAATCAATGCCATACTACGCTGGTTTTCATCCTTATTTTCTGACACCCATCGCAGAAAAAGAAAAGGTGATGTTGAATTTTCATTCCACGCGACATTTGCAATACAACAAAACGCTCACGGATATTATTGGAGAGCAACCTGTGTTGAAGACACCTATTTCAATCAGCGATCCCAGTATCAATGAGCAGCTGAGCGTGCTCGGCGAAGATAAATTGGCCACGTTAACATTTCCAAATGGCGATGTGTTAAAAACAAATGTGCACGGTATTCAAGATCCTAACATTTTTTCTTATTCACAATTGTATACCATTCCAGAAAAACCTTTTTTTTGTGTTGAGCGTTGGATGAGTTTCCCCAATGCGTTTAATACAATGTCCGGTGTACGCTGGCTCGATCCAGGGCAAAGCGAAGCAGCGGTATTTCAAGTCAGCGTTTTGTAACGGCTTAGCCCCGATCATTAACCGCCAATTTTGAGTGCTTTTTGATGAAAAATTTCGCTGCGCTGCTCATTTACTAACGTGTAAACTGCGCTGCTCGCTCAACTTTTCATCAAAAATCATCTCAAACTTGGCGGTTTTGACTAGATTCAAGCATGGTCTGATTTGTTATAACTTACTGAATTTTCGGTTGCCCATCTTGCATTTGTGCCCACAGCAATTCGCGATGAATGACGTGTTGCGGTGTTAAATATAATGTGCCTGTAGCGCCTGGAAGCCCTGACGATGAATTCGATTGCAGCTGATCGAGTGCCGTGGTAAGAAAAAATGCGTCTACACCAAACGCGTAAAATTTCGAAAACGACGCAGATTTGTTGGGCCACAGTGTTTGTATTTGTTGTTGAATGTTGTTTAAATAATTCGGTGACAATTGGTTGGGCGTTAATACCCATGGTATTTCGCAAAATAAAATACCGTTTATGTCATTATCGACGCTGGGATTGGGTGCGCCCGCATACACAGCGGAAGTTGAAAATACTGGCACGTTGCCAACAAAATAAAACTTTAAGAGCGGTTGAATTTGCCGTGCCATGGCCGGAGTTGCCACTAAAAATATACTGTCAAAATCGCGGCGTGGCTCCGGAATAAATCGAACGTCTTGATGCAACCAGTGTCGAATTTGATGCTCATTTTGATAGGCGCTTGCAATGCCGAGTACATTTCGAATATCTGCCGAGAGCGTTGCCATGGTGGTGTAAGATTGTTTGGCGACAACAGTTCCACCAGCGTCAGTCCATTGTGAAGTGAATGCGTTGGCAACGCGATCACCCAGCGCCGTTTGTGGCGCGATAATAATCACGTTACGTCGTTTGTCTTGCCATGCTTTTTCGGCGGCCGATCTCGCTTCATCGGTGGGTGATAATGAAAATTCGAAGACATTATTTTTTTTGTGGTGATTTTCTGAAATGGTGTTGAGTGCTAACACCGGAATTTTTGCGGCACTCGAATTAGCGAGCTGCGTCACATTTGCTTTGTCTAACGGACCTACAATTAAATTGGCACCTTGCGACACTGCTTGCTCGTAAACGGTTTCGATATTTTTGCCATTGGTGTCAAATACAGTGACATCAGGGGCAGTTCCCGTTTGTTTTTTTTGCTCATACAGCGCTGTGAAAAAACCATTTTTAATGGCGTCAGCATAGGGAGCGTAGGTGCCCGTGAGCGGCAACAGCAAAGCAATGTGTTGCTGATGCGATGCTGGAATGGACTGGCTGGGTAATGCGCCGGGGGAACGTGAGCAGCTACTTTGCGAGAAAATGAACATCACGAGCAGGGAGAGTTGTAAAAGTGCAATCAATCGCTTCATAATCGATACCTTAAAGCCTTATTCACAATACCGAGGTCGTTTTGTCAGCATTATATATCGTTGCAACACCGATTGGAAATTTGGCGGACATGACGCTGCGCGCCATAGAAATTTTAAAGTCAGTGGATGTGATTGCTGCTGAAGATACGCGCCACAGCCAAAAATTGTTGATGCATTTTGACATTCACACGCCGTGTTTTTCACTGCATGATCATAACGAAACAGAGCGTATTCAAAAAATTCTGACATTGTTGTCGGAACAAAAATCAATCGCATTAATTTCAGATGCAGGCACACCGCTCATTAGCGATCCGGGATTCCGAGTGGTTCGTGCGGTGCGCGAAAAAAATTATGCGGTGATTTCAGTTCCTGGTGCATGTGCAGCGATTGCCGCATTATCCGTATCTGGCTTAGCAACCGATCGATTTATTTTTGAGGGATTTTTGCCTGTCAAAAAAATCGCTCTCGAAAAATATTTAGAAGCCATCAAAAATGAAACGCGTACGATTATTTTTTATGAATCCGTGCATCGCATTCAAAAAACTTTGCTGTCGATGAGAAATATATTGGGCGATCAGCGAAAAATAGTGGTTGCGCGTGAACTCACAAAATCTTTTGAAACCATTTCTCAAGGCACACTACAAGAGATTCATCAGCGATTTGAAGCGCACCCTGAATGGTTGAAAGGAGAATTTGTTTTGGTGGTGTCGGGTGCTGAGCCCACGTCAACAACCGAAGAGGCAAACGTCAAACACGTGTTATCAGTCCTGCTGCGCGAGTTGCCACTCAAACAAGCGGTACAATTGACCTGTGATATCACCGATGCTAGTGCAAATGCCACTTATGATCTCGCCTTAATACTTAAGGAAAAATTAAGAGCGCGGGAGTGATTTTAGGATTGCGCGGTCTGTTGACAATGCTGTTAAAAATACGATTTACTGAAAGAATCGACTAGGGAATTTCTTTAATCCAACTGATTGGAGAAGCGCATGTCTCGACAACCCAGACGCGCAAAACCCTACGCGCGATTTTTTTTCCCTGATGAAAATGCTGTGCTTACAAAGCCAAAAATCGCTCAGGTTTCTAAAAAAAGAAAAGGAGGTATCGCACTAAAATCTCAGTGGGTAATGAAGACTGCTGACAACAAAACTGCGGCACAAATCGAAGCGGGAGTTGCCGCATTATATGCACTCATTTGCCCAGACTGCATTCCCAAAGTGCGCGTTGTTTTTCCTGAAACAGACGATGGTCCCTATCATATCGTTTCAAAAAAAATTCCAATCTTTGAACCACTAAAATCATTTTCATCCGCGGATGTGGAGTATCAAAATTTTCTGATTAAAAATGGATTATGCGAAGTGTTAGCGACTTCTTATTTTTTAGAAGAAGAAGATTTTAATAAAGGAAATTGTGGCAGAGCCGAGCATAACAAAATCATGCGTGTAGATACCGGACGCAGTGCGTTTGGTTTTTTGCGAAAATTAAATTTAGTGAGCAGCCGCATGAATCACACCGCGGTATTTACAATCACCGTCAATGACATTGATCGCTTTCCCGCCATCATGGATGCCGATCCCTATTATTTTCCGACGAAATATCGCACGCTTGCATCGGCACAAGGATATTCGCAATCGGATGTGGATGGATATTCAGCACTCAATCAACATCACACTGCCATTGAAAAATTTTATTGTACATTTTTAAAAATTGTTTTGATGCCCGATGCGGTTTATTATGCCGCATTAAATGATCACCTGGATGAGCCGTTACTTTCCGAGCTGACTGCGCATATTGTCCTTCATAAAAATGAAATGCGTTTGGCGTTACTCAATTGCAATCGATTTTATGCCGTGTGGAAAACGTGGTCGATCGAAATCATTGAGAAATTATTTCCAAAAACACGCGACATCGCCGACATTGAAAAAACGTATGCGCGTTTTTGCTTGGAGCTCATGCGAGAAAAATTGTGTGAAAATTTGACTGGTTTAGCGATATCCATGAATGATATTGCTACCGAGTTTTCTAAGCTTCTGGATGCGTGTATCCAAGAAAAACAACTCACCATGGAATCATTGCATTTATTTTTACAAAAAACGCAAGCGTTGATAAATCGCGTTCCCGCAGATAAACAATCAATTTGCGATGAGCTGAAAGAAAATTTAACGATTTTAAAAAACCATTTTAATTTTTCGCAGAATGTCGTCATAGTGCGCGATGATTCTTTTGTGCAAGTGCCAATTTTGCCGGAACCCGCACTGGTTAAAAGTGTTGTAGAATGGCTGCGTGATGAAAAAAATAAAGCACCTGTGTTACTTTTTTTTAATCGGGCGTGTGATCAATATACCACGGATCAATCTAGCTACGGTGCCTATTTTTCTTGGAGTAGCTGGCGTAATCGCGCGGTTTCTGAATTTAAAAAATTCGCAAGCGATATTGCGAGTGCTGAAAATGGCGATGCATTGTGTGCCGCCATTAGTCGACTCTTGAGTGAAAGTGGTGAAGATGCCAAAAGTATTCATCATTATTTTTTAACGGGCATCATCACCGAATTTTCAAAAGAATTTGCCAAGGCGCATATTGAAAAACAAGTTACTAAAAATCCCGAATTTGCACACTATCTTCAATCGCAACCTAAAAATCAATTGTCAGATGATCGGATTTTATCGTTAGTACCACAGCTTATTAAAGAATTGGAGCCAACGTCGCAGCGATTGACGGGTATTGACGAAGAGTGGCTGGATACATCTCATATCAACCGCAGTGGTCTTGCGGGGAAAAAAACATGACACGATCCACAGTTAAAAAACCAGCATTTCAAGCGGATTTGGCGCAAATTGACGCGGCTATGGCTGCGCTGTATGCGTTATTTGCGCCAGATCATATGGTGGTGACGGAGCTGATTGAAAACATGGACGTTATTGTATCGCCAAACGAGGTAACGGTAGACGCAGATGGATTTGATTCGCGTGACTCTCAGCCTGCTTTTTTTCTGGAAATATCGTTGCCAGAAAAAATCGAGCGGATTGATCCGCGAAAATTCAATACGATCTCTTTAATTGATCGAGGAATGTCCATCGTTCTGGCACTGTCTTATTTTTTCAAAGAGGATGATTTGCATAAAAATAAAATGATGGTGCATGACGGCGTGATCAAGCGCTGTGGGTTTGAATTCAGCGCATACCCTCTCGTTAAAGACCGTGCTTTTCCAGAAGGCCGACCAGACCGCGCGAAACGCGCTTTTTCCAAAGAGAATTTTAAATTCACAGTGCTCGATATTGATCAGTTTCCAATACTGTCGGATGCAACTCCATTCTATTGGCCCACGCAATTTTCTTCACAAAAAGAAGCGGAAGCGTTTGGTTATCTTTCGCAAGAATCGATGCTATTTAAAAAATTAGCAGAGCATAAAACAAAAAGTTATTTTACTTTTTTGCAGGTTGTTTTGCTTCCAGAAGGAGCGTGGGAACGGTATTTATCGCTCACAAAAATTATTTGTGATGATACGGTGAAACAGGAATTAGTGAGTGCGTTAATTTCTTGGCAAAATGAATTGAAATCTGCATTATTGCAATCCACTCAGTTTTGCAAATGGTTTCGAGAATTTCCAGCGGATTTTTTAGATGGCTATTATCGGGATATGTCAGTGCGCATCAAGATGAGTGTCGCAGATTTGAAAAAAAGTGCTCCCCGATTTATTTTTCAATTTTTTTTAAAAGAATTAGATTGGTTGCTGAACGCAGTACGCGATGGGATTGTACAGCAGGATACGACGTTGAAGGCGATGCCATTATTTACCGCGCTGAACGCACTGTCGTCGACATTAAACTCAGCGGATTTTGATGTATCAAAAATGATATTTTGCTTTGCTCATTTTAAATTGATTGATACATATGCTGACATAGGAAAATGCAAAATGTCTGCTGCTTATTTTGAGAGAGTAGAGCACTATTTTTCGTATTTTAACATGCATGCGCTGGCACATCAGAGTTCCGTAGATATTATTTCTAGCATGGATACTTCTGATGCAACACCTACTGCGGCCGCAGTAGCGTGGTTAGAATCATTCAATAACAAACCATCCGTTTTGCTTTTTTTTAAAAAAATCATTGAAGAGTTTGAAAAGAAAAAAAATAGTGAGAGTTATTTTGTTTCGATTACCTCAGCTACATTGCGTTCCGCTTCCTCTTTATTTTCTTCATTTTCATCCAAGCGATTTTCGGTGACGCCGGAGTCAACGCCTTCGCTGGAAGATGAGTTGCATGATTTGTATCGGCAGATGGAGCGAGTGTCGGATACACAGATGTTGCGTCAAGTGGTGCAGCAATTTCTTCATCTGAATCAGTCAGATCAAATAAAAACACTGCAAAAACAATTTGTCATGATGTTAATTCAACAAGCGCTATCCGAAGCGCGTGCGAAAAAAATTATTTTAACCGGACAGCCGGTATTGCGTCATCGGTTATTTGAGCAACAAGCAGACGTGTTTTTGCAGCTCTTTATTGAAGCCTTACAATCAGTGCGTGTTTCTACCACACCCGCGGGAGTTGCGGGTTGGGATGTGCTTTCAACGACCCCTTTACCCATCAGCTCCGCTGGCAATTTAAATACGACGAATTTAGGCGATTCCTCTTCTGATTTTGGCGGTGAGTTCGCCTTTTAAAGGCAAATGCGTATAATGTTTGCGAGTCAGCCAAACAGTCGCTGTATGCGCAAGCGTACAGAGGAAAGTCCGGGCTTCACAGAACAGAGTGCCAGATAACGTCTGGGCAACGTGAGTTGCGGAAAGTGCCACAGAAAATATACCGCTGTGTCAAAGCAGCAAGGGTGAAATGGTGCGGTAAGAGCGCACCGCGTCGTTGGTAACAGCGACGGCAAGGTAAACCCCACTCGAAGCAAGACCAAGTAGGAATTCGCTAACGTGGTTCGCGTTGAATTCGGGTAGGTTGCTAGAGGTTGATGGCGACATCAATCCCAGATAAATGATTGTTCGCGACAGAACCCGGCTTATCGGCTGACTCAATTAAATTAGGCAATGAGCTGCGTGCGAAAGCCAAGCGAGATCTGAGAGGTATATGTATGCATCCCTTTTACGCCCAGTTAGAAAACCAATTAACTGAATTAAAACAAAACGGCTTGTACAAACAAGAGCGCTGTATTACTTCGCCACAAAATTCCGATATCACGGTGTCACCCAACCAACATGTTTTAAATTTTTGTGCGAATAATTATTTGGGATTGGCAGATCATCCTGCATTAGTTGAAGCAGCGCAGCACGCATTAAAAACCTATGGATTTGGCATGGCGAGTGTGCGTTTTATTTGCGGCACACAAATCATTCACAAACAATTGGAAAAAGCGATCAGCGAATTTTTAAAAATGGACGACACGATTTTGTATTCTTCTTGTTTTGATGCGAACGGTGGATTATTTGAAACAGTATTATCCGAAGAAGATGCGATTATTTCCGATGAATTAAATCACGCGAGCATTATTGATGGCATTCGTTTGTGCAAAGCGAAACGATTGCGTTACAAAAATAATGATATGCAGGATTTGGAAACGCAATTAAAAGCAGCTGATCAAGCGGGCGCGCGACATAAATTAATTGCAACCGACGGTGTTTTTTCCATGGATGGAATTATTGCGAATTTAAAATCCATCTGCAATTTGGCAGATCAATATCATGCATTGGTGATGGTGGATGATTCTCATGCGGTTGGATTTATTGGCGAGCATGGTCGCGGAACGCCGGAATTATGCGGCGTTTTAGATCGCGTGGATATTATTACGGGCACACTCGGAAAAGCATTGGGTGGTGCGTCGGGTGGCTATACCGCAGCGCGCGGGAAAATCGCAGAGTGGTTGCGCAATCGTTCTCGCCCGTATTTATTTTCAAATACATTAGCGCCCGTGATTACCGCAACCTCGTTAAAAGTATTGGAAATGGTGCAAAGTGAAATTGGTAAAAAGTTGCGAGACACAGTGAAAGAAAACAGTCATTATTTTCGAGAAAAAATGACGGCATTGGGTTTCACGTTAGTGCCCGGCGAGCACGCAATTATTCCAGTGATGTTGGGCGATGCAAAAATTGCGACAGCCATGGCAGACAAATTATTACAAGAATATATTTATGTGATTGGATTTTCGTATCCCGTGGTGCCAATGAATAAAGCGCGCATTCGCGTACAACTATCAGCGGCGCATACAAAAGTGCAGTTGGATAAAGCGATTGCTGCGTTTGAAAAAATTGGTAAGATCATGGGTGTTATTTAAAAAGCAATGAGCCGCAAACAACCTCAGAAGCACGCGCATAAAATGGAAGTGAGCCGCGATCGTTAGAGAGCGGGATTTGCGAAGCAAATCATCTTAACGTAGCAAGTGCGTGAAAATAACCACAGCACGCGCGTAACGAAGTGGAGCAAGTGCGTATGAAAGCATTATCAAAACAAAAACCAGAAAAAGGATTATGGCTTATCGACGCGCCAAAACCAATATGCGGCCGCGGTGATGTGCTCATTAAAATTAAAAAAACCGCCATTTGCGGTACAGATTTGCATATCTACAATTGGGATGCATGGGCACAAAAAACAGTGCCAGTGCCGCTTATCATTGGGCACGAATTTATGGGCGAAGTTGCGGAAGTTGGCGAAGACGTTAAGCAATTTTCTGTCGGAGATCGCGTTTCCGGCGAAGGCCATTTGACGTGCGGACATTGTCGCAATTGTCGTGCCGGTGAAAGACATTTGTGTCGTGAAACCAAAGGCATTGGATATCATGTCACCGGCGCTTTTGCAGAATATTTTGTGATGCGCGCAGATAATGTTATAAGACTACCCAATGATATTTCCGATTCGGTTGCGGCAATTTTAGATCCGTATGGAAACTCAGTACATACGGCGTTGGAATTTAGCTTGGTTGGTGAAGATGTTCTGATCACGGGTGCTGGTCCCGTGGGTTTGATGGCGATTCCGATTGCGAAAAAAGTGGGTGCGCGTCACATTGTGATTACGGACGTAAATGAATTTCGATTGTCGTTGGCGCGAAAAATGGGCGCGACGTTGGCTGTCAATTCATCACAGAAAAAGTTGCGTGACGTAATGGGAGAATTGAAAATGACAGAAGGATTTGATGTCGGCTTGGAAATGTCCGGCAATGAACATGCGTTTCAAGACATGCTTTCTGTAATGAATCACGGTGGAAAAATTGCGATACTGGGACTTCCGTCTAAACCATTTGCGATCGATTGGAGTCAAGTGATTTTCAAAAGTTTCAAAATCGCCGGCATTTATGGGCGGCGCATGTATGAAACGTGGTACAAAGGAATTGCATTGCTGCAAAGTGGTGTTGATATTTCGCCAGTAATTACCGCAGAATATCATTACACTGATTTTGAAAAAGCGTTTTCAGACATTACTTCGGGTGGCGCGGGAAAGATTGTGTTGTGTTGGTAATTTATCGTTATGCCGCGGTATTTTGAATATTGCGGGGTTTTGACGATGTTAAGCGCAAGCGCGGCACAGAAAATTCCCGGTGAACAAAAAATTTTCATCTTTGGCCGATCTTGAACGATAATTCATCTCGAAAATGCTCATTGACTGGCGTGTCAACTGCGCTTTTCTCAATGAATTATCGTCCAACCTCGGCCCAAATCTGAAAATTTGAGTCAACCAAAGCATTCACCGGGAATTACTGAGCGCGGTAGGTGCTGCCGCGGTAGTAGCGGGCACTGCTGAAAATAATGAAAAGACGTTGTTGTGCGAAGTAATGGCGCTTACCATCTTTCCTGGCGATTTCTGAAGTGTCTCTATCGCGCGAGTGAGTTTTTTTGCTTGTTCCAGTTCAAGTTTTTCCATTTGAGCCGCCAAAGCGAGCGCGATCATGGGAGCTAGTGCTGCTTCACTGGGTTTTGAGCGAGCGATTTGCGCGATTTTTCGTGGGTTTTGCGCCATTTGGTGAACATTGGAAATAGCTGAAAATCGATTGTTGTTTGTGAAGAAATTTGGTCCGCGTTTCATGCTGCCACCCTCATTCAAATCTCAATAGACCTTAGTTTGACATAATTGTATTAAGAAAATATTAAAATTTGGTATGATGAGTGTGATTTTTTAACCGTGGAGTTAACCCATGCCATCCTTTGACGTTGTTTCTGAATTAAATGAACATGAACTGACAAATGCCATTGATCAGGCGAATCGCGAGGTGTCGACGCGCTTTGATTTCAAGGGCACCAACAGCCATTTTTCGCGAGAAAAAGAGACAATAAAAATTGCAACGGAAAGTGATTTTCAGCTAAAGCAAATGCGTGACATGCTGGAAACTAAGTTGACTAAACGCGGTGTTGATTTGCGTCATTTGACATTCAAAGATCCCATCATTCAGCTTAAATCTGCTATTCAAGAAATCACGCTGAAAAAGGGGATTGAAATAGAAACCGCGAAGAAAATTACCAAGTCAATGAAAGACAGCAAGCTCAAAGTGCAAGCGTCGATTCAAGGCGAACAAGTGCGTGTAACCGGAAAAAAACGCGATGATTTGCAAGAAGCTATTGCGATGCTGCGCAATGCGAACTTTGGATTGCCACTGCAGTTTGTGAATTTTAGGGATTAAGGGCCTGTGAGCTCGGAGATCTTAAGGCTCTAACAATTATTTTTATGCATCCACACCTGACTTTGGAAGCTGGCAAGTTCGTTAACGTTGTTTTTTAAATTTTTAAATGCTCTTTTAATTATTCTCGCATCATTATTTAATTTTAAAACATCCTTTTTTAAATGTTGAAAATAAGTTTCATTACCCAGAAATTTCGCATAGGGAGCCAATTTTTCTAATGTATTTAAAATATCATTATTAATGGAAATAGGGGTGGATTCATCAGGAACAGAGATTTTTCCTTTGTATCCGTATCGACTCGCTTGAAAGCGATTGTGCGCATAGGCAAGATACAATTCATTGTCTAGTTTAACGGGTTTTTCTTCTGAAAAATAAAAGGCAAGTGTCTGGCAATAGGCGGTTAATGCAACAGCCTGCTTTAAGGTAAGTGGTGTGTCGCAAATACGGATTTCTAGTGTTCCAAATTCTGGGCGTAGTCGGATATCCCAATAAAAATTTCGCACTTGCTCAGCCACATTTAACTTCTGTAATTTATTTAAATAATCACAGAATTCCTCCCAATTTTTCACGAGAGGGAAGTGTCCGCTGAGAGGAAATGAGTCAACCAGATGCAACCGAGTTGAATGAAATGCGGTTTCTATACCTTCATAAAAAGGTGAGGAGGCACTCAGCGCAATTAAATGGGGAATATACCGAGAAAATGCATGTATTAAATAAATTGCTTTATTAGGATCCGAGCACCCAATATGAATATGTTGTCCAAATACAGTGAATTTTTTAATTAGAAAATCATATTTTTTATAAATTTTTTCATAATTTGTCGAGATGGTTCGTTCTTTCCACGCCTGAAATGGATGAGCTCCACCGCCGGAAATTTGAATATTCATTTTTTTTGCTTCGCGCGTTAGCAAACAATTTAATTTTCGTAATTCATTATTTAATGAATCTGTGTTGCTGTGAATGTTAGAAGCAATTTCTAACATGCTATGCGTTACCTCCGGCTTTATTTCACCTTGATAATCGAATTTATTAATTTGTTTTAAAAGCATGTCTACTTTTGGTGTAAGATCACTTGTGTGTGGATCCAAGAGTTGAAGCTCAATTTCAGTTCCTAGGGTTAAATCCTTTGATGGTTTAAACTCTAACGTATCCATGCAAAAATCCTCTGGCTTAAATATTTCGTGTACAAATAATATCTTCATGTTATTTTACGCTGATTAGCATAAAAACAGTGCATTTTTGGCTATTATTTGCGCGATACTGTTTAAAATAACTCCTTTTATAGCTAGTTGATTTTTAATATTTGTTAGTATACTAAGTATCTTACTTTTTTCAAGGACGCAGAAATGCTGGAAAAAACTGATATGGTTGATGAGGTGCTGATTTCTTTAAAGCGAATTATTCGCGCGATTGACTTGCATTCAAAAAAACTGGTGACTCAATACGGGATTACGGGCCCGCAAGCATTGGTATTAAAAAGAATAATTCATTATAAAAAAGTGCCGAGCGGCATTTTAGCAAGAGATGTAAGTTTAAGTCATGCAACCGTCACATCCATCTTAGATCGCTTAGAAAAACATAATTACATTGTCCGTGTCCCAAACCTGGATGACAAAAGAAAAGTGCTGATTGAACCAACAGAGAAGGCAATTAAGATATTTAAAAATGCACCACCGCTGCTTCAAGAAGAATTTATTTCTGCGTTTCATAAACTGGATGCATGGGAGCAAACATTAATGCTATCGACATTGCAACGTATTGGCACAATGATGGATGCAAAAAACATTATCGTCTCACCAATTTTAGAAACAATCAGTGAATAATTAGCGGGAAGTCGATAAAGATTGTCGCAGGCGCGAGATATCTTGTTTTGCGATTTTTATCGATTTTTTTAGCAGTTGCGTGAATGATTCGTCAAAATATTGTTGCAAAAATAAATAAGCTGGGCGACGTTCGTCATTGTTTTTAGCGATTGATAAATATTGTTCGTCAGAAAATTCTTGAGTTGGAAAAGCCATGGTGAACGCTTCAATGACCGGCATGAGTTCATTCATTTTGCTTCTGACGGTTGCGATAGAGATGCCGCGTTTTTCTTCATGATCTCTTAGCTCCTGAAGTCGATGATAAGCTGCATATTCCTGTGTTTTTCGCGATATTCGAAAAGGTTTGGATTCACCGAATTGAGGTCGCAGTTCCTGTTCCGCCGCTTGTAATTTCAGTCGACCATAATCGTGTAAGACAGTGAGGTCGAAGGCTGGGATTTCTATATTGGTATCGCCCATGTTACGCACTTGCTCCACTGCGTTTCGCGCGTGCTTCTGAGGTGATTTTGACTCACACCCACACGCATTAATAACATATACTGAATCATGCTCAACACACAACCCATCACCTTATCACACGCACGCACGCAATTTATTGTCTGGACGATGCTTTGTATTATGCCCATCATTGGTATGTGCATTGATTTGATTGCACCTTCATTGCCGGCGATTGCACAGGGATTGAAAATCTCCAATGCAATGGCAAAAAACACCGTTTCAATTTATTTGCTGGGATTTTGCCTGGGTAATTTTTTCTCAGGATTTTTAGCAGACGCATGGGGCAGGGCAAAAATCATGCGCACTGCATTGCTGATATTTACGGTGGTCAGCGCAATTCCCCTTGTTTTTCCGCATATCATTGCGTTGTTGTTGTCGCGATTGCTGCAGGGATTGGCGATTGGTACAGCTTCAGTGGTGCTGCGTGCGATTTGTTCCGATGTGTTATCGCCCGACGGATTGATTAAATTGGGCCCCTGGTTTGGAACGATGTGGGGATTCGGCCCGGTTTTTGGACCGGTCTTGGGCGGTTATTTGCAAGTGTATTTTGGATGGCAAGCGGGGTTTTATTTTTTTAGCATTGTGTCACTGATTATATGCTTGGTAGTTTGGTTTGGCCTGCCCGAAACGCATTTTAATCGTCACCCGCTGGAAGTGGCGCATATCAAAAAAAATATCAGCGAAATACTGCATCATCGTCTCTTTTTGGGAATTGCCGCAGTAATGGGACTTACGTATTCGTTAATTATTTTATTTAATGTATCCGGGCCTTTTTTAATTCAAGTTACGTTGCATCATTCCCCTATTTTTTTCGGACATGTTGCGTTTTGGTTGGGTGTTGTTTTTTTATTGACGACGATTAGCATTCGTTTACTTTTAAAAAAATATTCTGTTGAGAAATTATGGTTGGTAAATATTAACAGCTTGTTTGCTGCGGGAATTATTTTTTTGTGCCTCAGTTATTTTTTTCTGCATAGTATGTGGTTAATTGCTGTTGCGAGTGCTGTGATGTTTTTGGGTTGCGGTGCTATTTTTCCGATATCGCTTGGCAAAGGATTATCTTTGTTTCGCTATATGGCGGGAACAGCAACGGCAGTGATGTATTTAATTAACATTGGTATTACCAGTTTATGCGCGTATTTAGCGGGATTTATTCATGTGCGCGATGCGTTTATTCTCATGTGGCTTTACATGACGTTTGTTTTTTTGGTGGTATTAATTTACTGGACTATATTGCGAAAACAACAATGAAGATGCGATATTACCGCACTTCATCACTTGCGGTATATCCTAATTGAAACGCAAACGTGAAGTGAATTCACGTTTGCTAAAAACACAGATTATTTTTTCTTGTGTTGTGTTGCAGTAGCACCGAATACTTTTACGCTTTGCGCAAAAGAATCTGTTACTGATTGCGTTGTTTTTTTGGAATACAATGGCGCTGCCAAAATGGTATTCCCCCAATCTCCATCCATCCAACCTAACAAATACGAACCATAGTTGCCGTAAGCGATACAAACAGAGGGGTCCTGATTATCTGGAGTTGCTGAATCAATTTCACTAATTTGCGTAGGGTAATAATCTTGATACCCGTTGGTAGTGATCGAGCCATATTGAGCAATTTGACTTTGTATGACGTCTTGATCTACCAAGCAAGATGCCATTGCTGATACAGACAACATACAACCCGCGATTACCGCAGAAACGATTACTTTTTTCATTGTTGAGTTCCTTGTTTTTGTTTGTGTGGCGCCTCCTTGGTTTCCGTGTTGCTTCCTGGTGCATCATGGATTCTATCGCCATAGTTGGCTCATGTACCAGTTATTTTGACAGGACTTTCGCACTTCGTGCGAAATCCTATTCCGTTTTGCGCCCAAAAACTGTACATTTTTGAAATAGAAGTGGTACAATGTGGGAAAAAGTGGGTTAAATTGGATTAAGTGTATGTTTCGAGGGTTGTCAGAGGGGAAAATCGACGATAAGGGACGGATCACCATTCCAGCGAACTACCGCACCCTGATTGTCGAAGAGGCAAGTGGGTCTCTCGTGGTTACGATCGATACCGAGGACCCTTGCCTGCTGCTATATCCCTTTCCACAATGGCAAATCATCGAAGAAAAATTAGAGGGGTTGCCGACGTTTCAGCCAGCGGCTCGTCGAATTCAGAGACTGCTGATTGGGCATGCAACTGAATTGGAATTAGATCGCCATGGTCGCATTTTATTGCCGGATTTACTGCGGGATTATGCGCAATTAGACAAGACGGTGATGTTGGTTGGGCAAGGTAAAAAGATTGAAATTTGGAGTGATCGGTTGTGGGAAGATGCACGAACGATGTGGTTAGCCAAAGATCTTGAAGGTCATCAAGGTCCGCCCATGGAGTTGATGGGATTGGTGTTGTGAGTTTTTATGTCGGTGCATCGCAGTGTGTTGTTAGCGGAAGTGATTGCAGGGCTTGCAATCAGAGAAAGTGGCATCTATGTGGATGCCACTTTTGGTCGAGGGGGGCATAGTCGGGCCATATTGGAAAGATTGGGTGATGACGGTCGGTTGGTTGCAATTGATGTGGATCCTGAAGCGATCGCAATTGCACAGTCAGAACCCTTTCTTTCTGATGGTCGTTTTGACGTTGAACACGCTTCTTTTAGATCGATAGAAGCGTTGATGACGAAACGAGGATGGCTTGGCAAAGTCGACGGCGTGTTGTTGGATTTAGGTGTTTCGTCACCGCAACTCGACAACCCCGCGCGTGGTTTTAGTTTTATGCGAGAAGGTCCGCTGGATATGCGGATGAATCCCGCAGAAGGGATCGATGCAATGACATGGATTCATGCGGCAAGCGCCGAGGAAATTGCACACGTCTTGTTTCATTTTGGTGAAGAGCGGCAATCGCGCCGCATCGCAAGAGCGATTGTGGCTGCGCGCGAATCTGCACGCATTGAAACCACGACGCAATTAGCGCAGATCATCGAAAAATCCGGCATCAAACGCGAAAAAAACAAACATCCTGCCACACGCGCATTTCAAGCGATTCGTATTTTCATCAATCAAGAGTTGGAAGCGCTTGCGGATGGATTATCACAAACGGTGAATGTATTGGCGGCGGGCGGCAGAATGTGCGTGATTAGTTTTCATTCGCTGGAAGATCGCATCGTCAAACAATTTATGCAAACTGAAGAAAAAGGAAATCATTTGCCGCCGCATTTTCCAATGATGCCCGCGCAAATCAAGCATCGTCTTCGGCGAATCGGTAAAGCGATGGCACCCACCGACGCAGAAATTAAAATGAATCCTCGTGCGCGCAGCGCGAGATTACGCATTGCGGAGAAAATAGCATGACACGTGCAGTACATAGTTGGAATTGGTTATTGTGGCGGCGGCGTGATGCAGTGCAAACAACACTTTCTGTTCAGCAGCAATGGTTGATTGGGATACTCGTGATTGTGTTATTATTTTCGGCGTTTTCTGTGATTTATTTAAAAGACTTGTCTCGCCGTTTGTTTATTCAATATCGGACATTACAGCAAGTGCAGGCCACTGATGAAGTGGAATGGAATAAATTATTATTAGAAAAAGGTGCATGGTCGACACAATCGCGTATTCAATATTTGGCGACACAACAACTGAATATGATTGCACCGAGCGCTAGCGAAATTCAAATTATTCATTAAGTTTCTCTTATGCGAAAACTTACCTGGCGTGCTTATCTTATTTTTTTCGTTTTAATTGCTTCGTTGTTTGTTTTATTTTGGCGACTCATCGAATTGAGTTTCATGGATCGCCATTTTTTATTACAACAAAGTGACGCGAGAATTTTGCGCGTTGTGACGATTCCGGCGCATCGCGGCATGATCACGGATCGCACGGGAGCGGTGCTGGCATTGAGCTCACCCATGTATTCCGCGTGGATTAATCCGCACGATTTTCACCCCACATTTTCGCAATTGCACGCGCTCGCAACCGATTTACAATTATCTTCCCCGTGGATTGAAAAACAAACTGAAAAATTTTCAAAAAAATCGTTTGTATATTTGAAGCGTCAAAATACACCAGACGTCAAAGAAAAAATTGACGCATTAAAAATTCCCGGTGTGCATTTTGAAATTCAATATCAACGTTTTTATCCTGAGGGGGAAGTAACTGCGCACGTGCTGGGGATGACGAACGTGGATGATCAAGGGCAAGAAGGATTGGAGCTCGCTTACAATACATGGCTTGGTGGCACCAACGGAAAAAATGAAGTATTGAAAGATCGACTGGGGCACGTGATTGCGGATGTTGCGTTGTTAAAGCAGCCAAAGCCGGGGCGTGATTTGATGCTGAGCATGGATCATCGAATACAATATCTCGCGTATCGCGCGTTGAAAGAACAAGTGCAGCAAATGGGCGCTAAATCAGGTTCCATTGTCGTGCTTAATCCAAAAACCGGTGAAATTTTAGCGATGGCGAATCAACCGTCGTACAATCCCAATGGCCGAATAACCGAAGAAAATGGTGATTTTCGCAATCGCGCAGTGACCGATTCATTTGAACCGGGCTCTACGATGAAACCATTTACGATTGCATTGGCGCTGGAAAGCGGGCAGTACAAACCGACGTCGTTGGTTGATACGCATCCCGGCTACATGCATATTGGCGGCTACGATATTCGCGATGATTTTCGCGACAACGGCATTATTAATTTACAACGCATTTTGCAAGTGTCGAGCAATGTTGGCGCTGCAAAAATATTATTATCGTTGTCTCCCGATAAATTTTGGACGTTGCTCAGCAAAATGGGATTTGGTGATCGTACGAGCAGCGGATTTCCCGGTGAATCCGCGGGACGTTTTTTGTCGCATCCCGTGTGGTATTCGAGTGATGTTGCGACATTGGCGTATGGTTATGGCATTGCTGTGACAGCGTTGCAGCTTGCACGCGCGTATGCAATTTTGGCGTGCGACGGTATTCGAAAGCCAATCAGTTTTTTAAAATTAGACAGCGTTCCTGCGGGCCATCGCGTGATGGGAAAAAAAGTCGCGAATGAGGTGGTTGAGATGTTAGAAACAGTGATTCAAAAAGGAGGAACGGGTACGTTGGCGGCTGTTCCCGGGTATCATGTTGCTGGAAAAACAGGGACAGCTTACATTGCAGGCGCAAATGGATACGATAAGAAAAAATATGTCGCGTCATTTGTCGGTATGGCGCCCGTGAATGATCCGCAATTGGTTATCGCTGTCGTGATTCGTGATCCGCAAGTCAAGCATTTTGGGGGCGCAGTTTCCGCTCCTGTTTTTTCGACTGTCATGGCCGGCGCGTTGCGAATTTTAAATGTCGCGCCGGATGATTTGAAAACATAATTTCTTCTATTAATAATAGAAGAAATATGATATATTCTTCTATTACCAATAGAAGAAATTATTACTTATTATGAATCAAGAAGTTATAACCCAACTTATTCGAGAGCAACAACCCATTTACTTGCCAGATAATCTGATTGAGCGAAGCATTTGGCATGAATTCGCGCCGTTGCAGCGCAATAACCAGGTTATTGTCATCAAGGGAATGCGTCGTTGCGGTAAGTCGACATTTATGCAATGGGTGCGCTCGCAAGAAAAACATCCCCATTTTTATTTTAATTTTGATGATGATCGCTTGGTTAATTTTACGATTGCGGATTTTCAACGCTTATTGGAATTATTGATAGAAGTAGTGGGCCCCGCAAAAGTGGTTTATTTTGATGAGATACAAAACATCGCGGGCTGGGAAAGATTTATTAGGCGATTGCATGATCAAGGTTATAAAATTTATTTAACAGGTTCAAATGCGCGTTTGTTTAGTCGAGAATTGGGAACACATTTAACAGGGCGCACGATTGCAATTGAAATGTTCCCGTATTCTTTTTCAGAATATCTGAGTGCTAAAAAAATAACGCACAGCGATCACAAAACAAAAACGACCGAAGAAAAAAGTCTACTCAAAAGTTATTTTAATCATTTTGTGAAAATGGGCGGCATTCCAGATTACATTCGTTTTGAGCAACCCGAATATTTAAGTGATCTGTACGAAAATATTTTATATCGGGATATTATTGTGCGACACAACGTTGGAAAAGAGCCTGCATTAAAATCACTGGTGCATTATCTGGCGAGCAATGTGGGCAAAGAGATTAGCTACAATAAACTCAAGCAAATGTTAAAACTAGCGAGTGCGACAACCGTTTCAGATTATTGTTATTTTATTGAAATGAGTTATTTATGTTTTTTTGTCAATCAATATAGCCCCTCATTGAAAACGCAGGCACATTACGCAAAGAAAGAATATTTTATTGATCAAGCACTCGTACAAAAAATTGGGTTTCGTATTTCAGAAGATCAAGGACGCATGCTGGAAAATATTGTTTTTCTCGAATTAAAGCGACGAAAACAGGAGATTTATTTTCACAAAGGAAATAAGGAATGTGATTTTGTGATAAAGGAAGCGCATAAAATTACTCAAGTTATTCAAGTGGTGATGCATTTGGATAATGAAGACATAAAACAGCGTGAATTTGCTGGTTTAAAAGAAGCCATGAAAACGTATCATTTGAAAACAGGATTAATTTTGACAGACAATACCGAGTTTCAACAAGACGACATCATCGTGATGCCGGTTTGGAAGTGGTTGTTAGAATAAACCCATCACGGCGGACAAAGACACGAGCAGCATCAATGACCGCAGAAGCACGCG
>MGXR01000012.1:1596-43975 GCA_001801425.1 Gammaproteobacteria bacterium RIFCSPHIGHO2_02_FULL_42_43 | reverse complement strand
AGAAGCACGCGGGAAGCGAAGCGGACCAAGTGCGAAAGTTTTCGCTCCCTACCGGTCGCGCCTAGGTCCATTATTATTTTGGACACAGACACGAGCGGTAGCGAGTGAATCAAATATTGGACTTCATCTCAGCCAAATTTTTTACCGTTGTTTTGGCAATATTGTCTACGGCTTCCGCTGAAAAAAAAGCGATGTGGTTGGTGATGATGACGTTGGGAAAAGTTTGAAGTTTTAAAAATTCAGTGTCTGATAATTTTTCATTGGAATGGTCTTCAAAAAATAATCCTTTTTCGCGCGCGTAGACATCCAATCCTGCAGCGCCGATTTTTTTGGTTTCAAGACCGTGAATGAATGCAATGGTATCAATGAGCGTGCCACGTCCGGTGTTAATTAAAATAACGCCTGTTTTCATTTTTGAAATGTTAAGCGTGTTAATAATATTTGTTGTTTCTGGTGTGCAAGGACAATGTAAACTAATCACATCGGATTCTGCGAGCAACTTATCCAGAGAAACAAATTGTATGGGCAGTTCCCGACATTTTTCTGATGGTTTTGGATCGCAGGCTAACACGCGACAGCTAAATCCCAGCATGATTTTTGCAAATGCAGTGCCAATGTGACCGACGCCAACGATGCCAATTGTTTTTTGAAATAAATTAACACCCAATAAATTTGTCAACGTAAAATCATGTCGCGCGACTTTTTGTAATGCTTGCGGTAATTTGCGTGTTAATGCGAGCAACAACGTCACCGCAAATTCAGCAACCGCTTCGGGTGAATATTCTGGTACGCGCGCTACAATAAAACCCAAGCGTTTTGCAGCGGCGACATCTAGATGGTCGTATCCCGCAGAACGCAACGCGATCATTTGAATGCCCAGCGTTTTTAATTTGGTGAGCACAGGTTCATTTAGTACATCAGTGACAAAACAGCACACCGCTTTGCAATTCGCCGCTTGCTTTGCAGTTGTTTCGTTCAGGGGATCGGCAATAAAAATAAATTCATGTTGACTTTGATTGGCTCGCAGAATTGCATCCATTTCAAAGGGTTTGGTGCTGAAAAAGGCTGTTTTGGTCATTTGAGTAGTGTAGCGCAAATCGTATTTTTTTACAGCAGAAATTGATTGTGGTAGGGTGTTCGACACCAATTCACTTTTATCGAGGTGCTTGTGCGTGACGATGACGCAATAATTCAGTGGATCGCGGGCCAGATGACACTCACTGATGATGAGCATCGGTATCTGTTGCGCGTGGTAGCATCTGATACCCCCATCGATGTACTTCCTGAAAAATTAAAAAAATTATTAAGCATGGCGTTTAATTATTTGGCGCAAGCATTGAATACCACGGGCAACACATTTTTATTTAAATCCATCAATCAAACACATGTCGCATCACTCACCACCGCTTTTCAATCGTGTTTTCGAAATGTATTCAGCGGCGCTTTGATTGCATCGGGAAAAATGACGAGTGGCGCGCTGGAAACGGAATCCATCGACACGGTCAGAGAAATCATCACCACATCTTACGTATTGGCAATTTTATCGACCGCAACATCCATGATGTTTTATGGCGCTGCGTATTTTTCTTTACCAAAAATTGTTGCGCAAGAAACAGCGCATGAATCGATGCCGTATTTATTTTTCACTGGCATTTTAGGAACGTGGCCTATTTTGGGATTGACCGTGCTGCAACAAATTTCCTACGCAAAAAATCATTGCATCGCGCAAGTGGTTTCAACTGTGATGAGCAGAATTCCGTCGGTGTTGATTGGTTATTTTTTAATGAAACATACGTCGTTGTCGGGATCAGCGAATATTGGTATCGGTAATTTGATTGCACCCGTAGCAAGTTATATCGCTATGGAATATTGGATGCGAAGACAGTCAGATATTCATGAGATTATGCAATTGCCGCGCATGCAAACGGTACACACTTCACTGAATGATGATATAAATGATGCGGAAGATACAACACAATTATTTGCACCCGGAGATGCTGTTGGCACGCGCTATTCTCGTATTTTTGCCGCTGTTCAAAAACACATGCCAGCGATGTTCCGGCTTTTTTTGGAAATGGGATTTCAGCGCGCGACAGAATGGGTCAATGTATTAATCATTACGTTTCTCTTGGGTGCATTGCATAATTATTATTTGAATGTGATGAGTGCTTCATTGCAAATCATGTCTATTTTTAATTTGTGTTCGCAAGGTGTGGGTGCGGGCGCCACGATGGATGCGGAACAAGTTAAAAAAGAATTTGAAAGGGCGTTGAAATGGGTTGGTCAGTTGCATGAACTTAGTGTTTCATCGGAGCAACGGCCAACACGTGATTTGATGATGAATCGCTTATGCGCTCACGCCGAAACACAATACAACAGCTTAAAAAATATTGTGATCAAAGCGCAGTTGCTGGGGCTTAGTATCAACAGTGTGGTTGCGACCACTTTATTTTTTTCAAGAAAACCGATTGTGAAATTATTTTCGCAAGCAGATACCACTGCACCGCAAGAAACAATGGCTGAGTGGGTGTTGGCGATTACCGCATTGAGTTTAATTGCTGATGCGGCACGTTTAATTTCGTGCAGCTCTTTGGTCCCATGGAAAAAGAATTTGCAAACCAATGTGATTTCATTAGTAACGATGACAGTGATTGGCATCCCAGTGAGTTATTTTTCAACCAAAGATCGCAGCGATGAAACCATTTTGTATTGGACTTTCGGCATTCGCACCATCATGATTTTTGCCGCAGCCATGCTGAATTTTGGTATTCAAATGCATGAATTGAAAAAAGACAAACAGAAATTGCAACAGTATTCATTTATTATGCCTGAAATGCGTGACGCTCTAGAAGTTGACAGTCATTTCCGTAGCACTTCTCCAAGTTGATGCGGCAGATCTTCTCAACCCGAATGAGATCTCTCATTTCATGAAAAAAATGTAACTCATGCTTGCGCAACCACGATTCTTCTTTTTTAATATCATTTCGCGCAACATCAGATTCTGCATCCAATGCACGTCGCTGATTATTTTCGTGATGTAATGGCGGCAGTGCGGGAGCATAATTCGGCGAGAAAAGACGGCTGGAGTCTAATGCAACTAACTCAGGATTCATGTGCTTGAGTTCACTTTCACCGAGAGATATCAATTCCTTGTAATGCGACAATTGCGAAGATGCCTGCAGAAAAAACAATGCTGTTAATAAGGAAGAATTAACCCCATCGGCAGTGTTGATTATTGTTATCAACATTCCGCAGATAAAAAAAACAGAATTGATAACGCTGTGCTCCATCGATGAAAAATTTCTTTCATCGACACCTTCAATAAGCAATACATTTCTGAGTTGCAGGGGATCTATACAATCTTTGTTGTCATCGACAAGTAAGATGTTGTTCCCGTGCTCTTTAAAACCCGTGACATAACGCAAATTTTTTATTTTTGTGTAATAGGATGGGTGATCATCCAAATCTTTTCTTGACAAAATTTGCAGTCCAGGGGCAATTTGACTATAGCGCTCTTGTCCCAACGCCAATATTAATAACGTGGTTATCAAGAGTTGATTTCGCTGCTTTATTCCCGAACTAAAAAAATCAAAAAGAATGTCGTTTTGGTCCTGCCATTTTATTAATTCAATGACGCCAGGCAAAATAACATGCCAGTTATTGGCATGAATCAAAAGACCGCGCTTCTCAAATTCAATGACCCAAGGATAATTTTCTTTTATCTTTTCTAACGAAGGCTCATTCGTGAAAGCAAACGCAATCGTTCTGTCGATATCCCAGATGATTTTCATATGGCGCGATTTTGCTATTTCTGAGATGGATTTTCTGGTCATCTTTTTCTCTCGAGCACGGTCAACGGCGGATTGCTGATGGACGTAATGATTTTACTTATAATACTGATTTTGCGTTGCGTGAGCAAAGAGTATTTGAGGTAGGCGTACATTACTCCGCTCAAATCACCCAGCAAATTTATTTGACAAATAGTAGCCTATAGGCTACTATTAGCGGATAAGGAAGTTTATGGAAAAAGAACTGATTTTTTACGAAACACCAACAGGCAAGGTCCCGTTTCAAAAATGGTTATCAGGGATTCGCGATAAACGCGCACAAGTAAAAATCGAAGTGCGCCTGAATCGTTTAATCAATGGAAATTATGGTGATTGCAAGTTATTGCGAAATGGTGTGAGTGAATTAAGAATTGATTATGGTCCTGGCTATCGGGTTTATTTTGGAGAACATCAAAATAGCCTGGTAATTGTTTTGTTACTAGGCGGAACGAAAAAGAAGCAAAAAAAAGATATTGATTTGGCCATTCAATACTGGGAAGATTACAAGCGGATATATTGATTATGAATAAAAAAATACACATAAAAAAGTCTTATAGAAACTTATCAAAATACGAAGACTATCTAATTAAAAAATTAAAAAATAAACGCTACGCAGCAATGTATTTGCAAGAAGCGCTTGAAGATTATCAAGAGAGTGGGGATACTGCGGTTTTATTAATTGCTTTTCGCTATGTTGCTAAAGCGCAGGGCGGTATTGCAGGGCTTGCAAAAAAGACGCATTTACATGAAAAGACGTTATATCGTACTTTGTCCAAAAATGGTAATCCAAGATTGGATACATTGTGGAGATTGTTTTCTGCATTGGGATTTCAATTAAGAGTGGCGACCGCATAAGGCTCTAAGATATTGAGTGTTATCATGACCGTTTCACCCATTTCATCAATCACCAACAACAGTCGCGAAGTTGTGCCAGGTAGTTTGTTTTTGGCCTATCCGGGTGATGCGAGCGATGGGCGTAATTATATTTTACAAGCAGTCGAAAAGGGCGCTTGTGAAATTTATTACGATCCCTCAGGTGATTTTTGTTTGCCTGATGTGTCAGTTCCAGCAAAGCCTGTTGAAAATTTACGCGTCAAGCAATCTGAAATTGCGGCGCAATTTTACGGGTTTCCCGCGCGTGCGATGCGTGTGATTGGTGTGACTGGCACCAATGGTAAAACCAGCATCACGCAATTTATTGCACAAGTAATATCGGATTGCACCGTGATTGGCACCATGGGTTATGGATTTTTATCGCATTTGAAAAAAACCGCAAACACGACGCCTGATGGTTTGCAATTGCAAAAAATATTTTCTGAATTTAAATCACAAGGTGTAAAAACAGTGGCGATGGAAGTATCGTCGCACGCACTTTCGCAAGAACGCATCAACGATATTCCATTTGAAACAGTGGTGTTTACCAACTTAACACAAGATCATCTGGATTATCACGGCACCATGGAAAATTATCGTGATGCCAAAGAAAAAATATTTCAGACACCGCAATTAAAAAATGCGGTGATCAATATTGATGATGCAACAGGGCAATATTTTTCGAACAAATATCGAGATGAATTAAACATTATCACTTATTCACTTTCCAATTCGAGTGCGGATATTTTTGTCGAAGAAAAAACTCGGTGTGATTACGGTTTCTTATTGACGATCAAAACACCCTGGGGTCGCGGCTCAGTAACATTGTCCTTGCTCGGTGAATTTAATATTGATAATGCATTGGCAGTGATTGGTGTGTTGGGGCTGCAAAAAATTTCGTTTGATGAGATTATCAAAACAGTGTCGCGATTGCATCCGGTGTCGGGACGTATCGAATTATTAAAATTAAAAGCGATGCCGTATGTCGTGATTGATTACGCACACACACCCGATGCGCTCGAAAAAATTTTGAAAAACGCGCGATTGCATTGTCATGCAAAATTGTGGTGTTTGTTTGGTTGTGGTGGCAATCGCGACAAAACCAAACGCCCCATTATGGGCGAGATTGCCGCGCGATTAGCGGATCGCGTGATCATCACCAATGACAATCCGCGTTTTGAATCCGATGACATCATTGCGCGCGAGATTTTAAATGGCGCTGTCGGAAAAAATAAATGTGACATTATTTTAAATCGAAAAAAAGCGATTGAAAGCGCGGTTCAAATTGCAGATGAACATGATTGGATAGTGATTGCCGGAAAAGGGCATGAAACAGAGCAGGTGATTGGCGACCAAGCATTGCCGCACAATGATAAACAATGTGCGCAAATTGCATTTCGATTGCGCGCAAATCAATTGTCTCAATTAGCAAAAATTATCGATGGAAAATTGATGGGTGATGATGGTGTTTATCAACATATCTCTATCGATAGTCGCGCGATTGAAAATAATAATGCTTTTTTTGCAATTCACGGCGAACAATTTGACGGGCATGATTTTGTGGGAATGGCCGCAGAAAAAAATGCAGCAGTTGTTATTGTAAATAAAAAAATGAACGTGCCAATCGCGCAAATTATTGTTTCCGATACGCGAAAAGCGTTGGCGGATATCGCTGCTTTTTATCGAGAAACCGTGAGTATTCCTGTGATTGCCATCACGGGTAGTTGTGGTAAAACTACGACACGCGCGTTACTAGAAAATATTTTAAAGCAACGCGGGCGTGTTCTAGCCAGTCAAAAAAGTTTTAACAATGATATTGGTGTGCCGCTTACGTTGTTGCAATTGAACGACACGCATGATTTTGCTGTGTTAGAAATTGGCACCAATCATCCGGGCGAAATTCAAGCACTCACACAAATTGTTCAGCCGACGATTGCGACAGTGACCATGGCCGCGGCTGTGCACGCAGAACATTTTAAAAATGTGAAAGCCATTGCATTAGAAAAAGGTGCGATCTTTAGTCATTTATCAGCGCGCGGCATTGCTGTGATTAATGCTGATGATATGTATGCGTCGCTTTGGAAAAATTTATCCGCATCACACGTTGTGATCACATTTGCTTGCGATGTGAAAGCCGATGTGACGGCATCTGATATTGTGCTGGATTCTCAAGGAAAACCTACCTTCACGCTGCATTATGCCAACGAGCACGAGACGATTCATTTACCGTTTTTGGGTGCGCATAATGTAATGAATGCATTAGCGGCTGCTGCGATGGCCAGCGCGCTGCAAACGCCATTGTCTCTTGTTAAACATGGTTTGGAAAAAACGATGGCGGTCGAAGGGCGCTTGATAGAAAAAAAAGGATTTGCAAACGCGGTTATTATTGATGACAGTTACAATGCGAATCCCGCATCGATGAAAGCAGCGATTCAACTGCTCACGCATCGCACAACGCAAACCATCGCAGTATTTGGGGACATGTTGGAATTAGGCGATGATGCGCAAGCATTGCATTATGAATTGGGACAATTTGCAAAAGAAGCCGGTGTGCAGCAGTTATTTTGTTTTGGAAAATTAACGCAACACACGGTCGATGCATTTGGCAGTAATGCTTATCATTTTGAGACGCAAGAAAAATTAACAGCAGAATTAAAAAAATATTTGAATGAGCGTGTGACGGTGTTGATCAAAGGATCGCACGGTATGCGCATGGATAAAATAGCGAGTGAATTATGCTCTATTGGTTAACGCATTATTTTTCAGTTTATTTACATTTTTTTCGCGTGTTTCAGTACTTAACGTTTCAAGCGATTGTGAGTGCGTTGACATCGCTTCTGATTGTTTTATTTTATTGCCCGCGTATGATTCGTCGATTGATTGCATTGCAACTCGGCCAAGTGGTTCGCACCGACGGTCCGCAATCACATTTGCAAAAATCTGGCACGCCGACCATGGGTGGTGCGCTGATTTTAATTTCTGTATTAATCAGCGTGTTATTGTGGGCTGATTTATCCAATCGTTATATTTGGATTGCATTGTCCGTGATGACTTTGTTTGGTGTTGTAGGTTATACAGATGATTATTTAAAAATTTTGCGAAAAAATTCTAAAGGATTGTCAGCGCGACAAAAATTATTGTTTCAATCTGTGATTGCGTTAGTTGCTGCGATCATTTTATTTTATACCGCGCACACGTCAGCAGAAACTGAGCTCACCATTCCATTTGTAAAAACGGCACTGATTTCTTTGAGTGCTTTTTCTTACATTGTGTTCGCTTATTTTGTGATTGTAGGTGCTAGCAACGCAGTGAATTTAACCGATGGTTTAGATGGATTAGCGTTGATGCCTGCGATTTTGGTAATGGGGGCTTTGGGCTGTTTTGCCTATTTATCGGGAAATACGCACTTTTCAAATTATCTTTTCATTCCACATTTGCCTGAAGCGGGAGAATTGATTGTATTTTCAAGTGCGGTTGTGGGCGCAGGTCTCGGATTTTTGTGGTACAACACCTATCCCGCTGAAATATTTATGGGGGATGTTGGATCACTCAGTATTGGATCGGCGTTGGGTGTTATGGCAGTGATGGTGCGACAAGAGTTAGTGTTGTTGTTGATGGGTGGTATTTTTGTGATTGAAACGATGTCTGTGATTTTACAAGTCGCTAGTTTTAAATTACGCGGTAAGCGAATTTTTAAAATGGCGCCGTTACATCATCATTTTGAATTGTCTGGCTGGAAGGAACCTAAAATTATTGTGCGGTTTTGGATAGTCACGGTGGTGTTAGTGTTACTGGGATTGGCGACACTCAAATTAAGATAGGAGGTGGGAGCGACAGCGACCACGAGATAACCAGCGATGTTAATTAAGAACTGATGGAAGTGGGAGCGACAGCGACCACGCTTAAAAAATGCATTTAATACTAGGCCTAGGCGACACCGGTTTTTCTTGTGTGCGTTATTTACTGCAGCAAAAAAAATCTATCATGGTTGCAGACACACGCGCAACACCGTCAAAATTGCGCGAGTGTCAGCAATTATTTCCAGAGGTTTCCATTCATCTGGGAAAATTTCACGAAAAACTTTTAGAAAATGTGACAACAGTGGTGATCAGTCCCGGTGTTTCATTAAATGAGCCTGTGGTACAACTCGCTTTGCAAAAAAATATTCCCGTGATTGGTGATATTGAATTATTTGCGCGCGCTGTCAAGGTACCCATCGTTGCAATCACCGGATCAAATGGCAAAACAACGTTGACGACACTCATGGGAAAATTAATTTCTGACGCAGGATTTCGCGCAGTGATGTGCGGCAATATTGGATTGCCGGTGTTAGATACGTTGCAACAACCAGCACCCGATTATTATGTGATGGAATTGTCGAGCTTCCAATTGCAAACCACTTTTTCGCTGCGTGCCGCAGTCGCCGTCGTCATTAATATTAGCCCCGATCATTTGGATAGACACAAAGACGACGCAGAATATTTAGCGGCAAAGCAACGTATTTATTTAAATTGCGAACAGGCAATTGTGAATACCGATGAGCCAGAGATTTGGAAAACGTTATCATTTAACAAATCACCAATTGAGTTTACCTTGAAAACGCCGCATCAAAATCAATGGGGCCTGATAGAAAATTATTTAACATACGGACATCAAAAAATAATTTCAGTGACTGATTTGTTATTGCAAGAACATCATAATTTACAAAATTTTTTGGTAGCGTTGGCGATGGGTACGGCATTAAACATGCCACTTCCCGCGATGCTTGCGACACTCAAATCATTCTCTGGTTTAGCGCATCGATGCGAGCGCGTTCAGTCTCATGATCAGATTCGCTGGTACAACGATTCGAAAGCCACAAATGTGGGCGCCGCAATTGCGGCGATTCACAGTATTGGAAAATCAAACACGGGAAAAATGATTTTGATTGCGGGCGGCGATGGCAAAGGTGTTTCATTTGCTTCGCTGCGAGCACCCGTTCAAAAATATATATCGCAGGTGATTTTATTGGGAAAAGACGCAGATCAACTCGAAATAGAATTAAAAGATTGCGCACGTATGACGCGTGTCTGTACCATAAAAGAAGCGGTTGCTGCGGCCAAAAAAATTGCACAACCGGGAGATGTGGTTTTATTGTCGCCCGCCTGCTCGAGCTTGGATCAATATGAAAGCTATGTGGCGCGCGGCAAGGATTTTGTGAGTGCCGTGAATGCGCATGGATGATTCGTTTACTTATGATCGTTGGATTTTGGGATTCAGTTGCACCTTGATTATTTTTGGATTGTTGATGGTTTCGTCGGCATCCATGGTGATTTCGGATCGCATTTATCATGAACCGTTTCATTATTTGCTGCGACAATTTATTTTTCTGGTGTCAGGCGTTGGCATTGCGTGGGTGATGACACGTATTCCCTTGTCAGCCTGGGAAGAAATGAGTTTTATTTTATTGTTACTCAGTTTTGCATTGTTGATTGTGGTGTTGATGCCGGGAATTGGGCGTGTGGTGAATGGATCGCGCCGCTGGATACATTTGGGATTTATTTCGCTGCAAGTCTCGGAGCTTGTGAAGCTCATGGCAATTTTGTATATGGCAGGATTTTTGCAGCGCCACATTAACGAAGTGCAAACGCGATTGTCTGGTTTTCTCAAGCCCATTATTTTTTTTGGTTTGATGGGTTTGTTGTTGTTAGCAGAACCTGATTTTGGCGCAACCAGTGTTATTGCCATGACGATGTTGGCATTGCTCTTTGTTGCCGGTGCGCGTTTGATGCCGTTTTTGTTGATTGTGATTTTGGTGGTTGCGGGATTGGCGACACTGGCGATCACGACACCGTATCGGTTACAGCGTTTAACTACTTTTCTAAATCCGTGGGTTCACGCTTACAGTTCGGGATATCAACTGACGCAATCGCTCATTGCGTTTGGGCGTGGCGGTGTGTTTGGTGTGGGTTTGGGAAACAGTGTGCAAAAATTATTTTATTTACCGGAAGCGCACACCGATTTTATTTTTGCGGTGATCGGTGAAGAGCTTGGGTTGATGGGCGAATTGTTGGTGATTGCTTTATTTGTGGGCTTGATTGTTTACATCATCAAACTTGGGCAACGGGCGTTGCGACAAGAGCAGCGATTTGCGGGATACGCTGCGTGGGGAATTGGCCTGTGGTTGTCGTTTCAAGTGTTTATTAACATCGGCGTTAACATTGGATTATTACCGACAAAAGGGTTAACCTTGCCCCTCATTAGTTATGGTGGCAGTAGTCTCTGGGTGAGTTGCGCCACGGTGGGGATTGTGTTGCGCATTGCGTACGAAGTGAAGACTGGCATGGGCAAGATAGTTAGTTCTCGATTGCGACAGCGAGTTTCTTGAAATGCAGCGAATACTGGTGATTGCTGGTGGGACGGGTGGCCATATTTTCCCAGCGCTAACGATTGCCGATGCGCTGAAAAAACAGGGTGCCGCCATCGAATGGCTGGGCGCTGAAACGGGTATGGAGCGCGAACTTGTGGCGCATCGTTACCCGTTACATTTATTGCCGGTGCGTGCCTTGCGTGGCAAAAGTATTTTTTTACAAATTGGCGCGGTGTTTCGACTACTGCATTGTGTTTTTTTGTCGATGCGTTTGATTCGAAAAATAAATCCAGATGTTGTATTAAGCATGGGTGGATATGCGAGTGGGCCTGGTAGCATTGCGGCGTGGTTATTGAGAAAACGATTAGTGATTCACGAGCAAAATGCCGTGGCTGGTTTAACCAATCGGTGGTTGTCACGCATTGCAACAGTCACATTGTCTGCATTTCCCGCGGTATTTCCTCAAAAAAGAAATGCGATGGTGGTTGGAAATCCGGTGCGCCCTACTATTGCAGCAGTGGTGCGCGATCATACGCATTTTAAAAAACCGTGGCGAATTTTGGTGTTGGGTGGCAGTCAAGGCGCGCAGGCAATTAATCGATTAGTATCCGATTGGCTGTCGCGCTGCCAAGACCGTGAAGATTTTATCGTGTGGCACCAAACGGGCAAAAAAGATTTTGACCGATATCGTGTTTCTGCTTCTGTGCGATATCGCGTGAATGATTTTATTGAAAAAATGGATGAAGCGTTGACGTGGGCGGATCTTGTGATTGCGCGTGCCGGTGCGTTGACTGTGTTTGAAGTAGCGGCAGCCGGTGTACCCGCGCTTTTTATTCCTTTTCCCTCTGCGGTGGATGATCATCAATACAAAAACGCCTTATTTTTAGCGAAAAAAAACGCATCGCTTGTATATCGCGAAGCAGAATTATCAGGGCCTCGATTGAATGATATTGTTACTCGACTATTTTCAACGCCGGATAAATTACAATCCATGTCAGATAATGCAAAGGTCGCATTGAAAAATA
Source organism: Gammaproteobacteria bacterium RIFCSPHIGHO2_02_FULL_42_43 (assembly GCA_001801425.1). Classification (GTDB taxonomy): domain Bacteria; phylum Pseudomonadota; class Gammaproteobacteria; order Coxiellales; family Coxiellaceae; genus 2-02-FULL-42-43. The sequence continues at coordinate 31,901 of MGXR01000012.1, read as the reverse complement.
ATGCTACGCCAGAAATTATTCGCGCGTGTTTTCCGTTCAATCAACCCAAAACTGTTTTTTTCTCAGGCATTGGCGGCATCGGCATGAGTGGGTTAGCAGAGTTGTTGCATCGGCAAGGTGCAACGGTGTTGGGTTCTGATGTGTCTTGCAATTCTAGCGTGCAGCACCTCAAAAAAATGGGCATCACGGTTTTTGATTCTCATGACGCAGCGCACATTCATGACATCGATTTATTTGTGTATTCAAGCGCCATCGATAAAAAAAATCCAGAAAGAAAAGCCGCAGAAGCGCAATCCATTCCGATGCAGTTGCGCGGAGAATTATTAGCAGAAGTGATGCAGGCGGATTGCAATATTGCGGTCGCAGGCACACATGGAAAAACAACAACGTCTGGTTTAATTGCATGGGTGTTGGAAAAAGCAGATTGTAAACCAACTTTTGTGATCGGTGGTATTTTGCGCGATCGTGAATCACCGATTCAAATTGGCGAGAATCGTTTTTTTGTCGCGGAATCTGATGAAAGTGATGCATCATTTTTATTTTTATCACCGACGGTTGCGGTGTTTACCAATATTGATTCAGATCATATGGAAACCTATGAGCATAATTTTGATCGATTGAAAGACAGTTTCCTGAAATTTTCTCGTAACATTCCTGCGAATGGTTTCGCCGTGGTTTGCATTGATGACCCCGCGTTACGCGACATTAAAAATAAAATGCATTGTCGTGTGATTACGTATGGTGAAAGTGCTGATGCTGATTTTCAATTGCTGCAATTTCATCAAACCGAATTAAAAAGCGAATGCGTGATTCGAACACCCGATCAGCAACAGATCGTTTTACCCGTGAATTTACCGGGAAAACACAACGCATTGAATGCGATGACGGCGTTTATTATTGCTACACATTATGGCATTGCTGCAGCGACAGCATGTCATGCGTTGTCGACATTTCCGGGCATGGGTCGTCGTTTTCATTTTCGTGGTGAAATGTCAGTGTCACAAGGCAGTGCGTTATTGTTTGATGATTACGGTCATCATCCCGTGGAATTGCGCGTCACATTGCAAGCGGCGAAAGCGGCGTGGCCTAATCGTCGCGTGATCATGGTGTTTCAACCGCATCGCTATACACGCACGCGTGATTTGCTGGTTGATTTTGTTGATGTGTTAAAAACGGCAGATCACGTGGTGTTAACGGAAGTATATGCGGCCAGTGAAAATAAAATTGAGGGCGCTGATGGCTTGGCGTTATTTCATGCGGTCAAGCAAGCGGGGCAACAGCATGTGGATTTTGTTTTGCAATTATCAGAATTGGAAACGGTGTTGCAGCAAGTAGTGAAACCGAATGATGTAGTCATATTGCAAGGGGCGGGCAATATTGTAACAATGTCAGAGAACTTACTGCGAGTGACCACTGATGCGAAGACAGCAGTCTAAATCTCATTTTTTTTCGCGTTACCTGCGCATTATTTTATTTGCTTTTTTTGTTAGCGGCATTGCAGCGTTGCTTGCGATTGCTGCGCAAAAAACATGGGTGTGGATGCAAAATCCCACAGCGTTTCCGATTAAAACGATTCAAATTGTGGGCGAGCTGACACATGTGCCGCCGCAGCAAATTCAAGCAATCACGAAAACACATTTGTCAGGCGGATTTTTTTCGTTGCAAATTAATTCAGCAAAACAAGCGATTTTAGCACTTCCCTGGATCGCTGATGTTTCTTTTCGACGTGTGTGGCCTGGGCAATTAGATGTTTATATCACTGAGCAAAAACCCGTGGCGCGTTTTGGGAAAAACGGCGTGCTCAATGCAGACAATGTAATTTTTTATCCTAACGCGAACAGTATTCCGGACAGCTTACCCACTTTTTACGGAGAAGCGAATCAAACAGCACTGTTACTCAGTTATTACCAAGCGCTGAACGTGTTGGCGCAACAATTAAATTTGACGGTGGAGAGTTTGCGTGTCAACACGGAGCAAGCGTGGCAATTGGAGTTGAGTAATCACTTGCGGGTTCAGTTGGGCCGAACGGATGCGCTGGATCGCTTTCGGCGATTTGTGGCAGCGTATCCAAAAATCAGCGCGCAATCACAAAAGACGATGGTCTCAGCGGATTTGCGGTATCCTGATGGAATCGCAGTGGCCTACCAATAATTTCTCGTTTTTTGAAACACGTTCGCTTATACTGGTGAGATTAACCGCGTGTTGGGAGAAACAGTAGTTTATGGCGCGAAAAATGGATAAAGATTTAATCGTCGCGTTGGATATTGGGACAAACAAAATCGCAGCGTTGGTGGGTGAAGTCACCCCGGATCGTCAAATTGAAATTGTTGGTTTTGGGACGCATCCTTCGCGTGGGTTGAAGCGCGGTGTCGTTGTGAATATTGAAGCCACGGTGCAATCGATTCAGCGGGCAATTGAAGAAGCTGAACTTATGGCCGGATGTGATATTCAATCCGCTTTCACCGGCATCGCTGGCAGCCACATTTCCAGTTTAAATTCTCATGGCATCGTTGCTATTCGTGATCGCGAAGTGAATCAGACTGATGTCGATCGCGTGATTGATGCAGCCAAAGCGGTTGCCATTCCCGCGGATTTAAAAATTTTACATATTTTACCTCAACATTTTATTGTGGATTCGCAAGAAGGTGTGCGTGAACCGATTGGCATGTCGGGTGTCAGGCTGGAAGCCCGGGTGCATATTGTGGCGGGTGCGGTGAGTGCCGCGCAAAACATCACTAAATGCGTGCGTCGCTGTGGATTGCAAGTGGATGATATTATTTTGGAGCAATTGGCATCGAGCTATGCCGTACTGACGGAAGATGAAAAAGAATTAGGCGTTTGCATGGTGGATATCGGTGGAGGGACAACCGATATCGCTATTTTTCTCGACGGCGCGATTCGTCACACGGCAGTGATACCCATCGCTGGTGATCATGTCACGAATGATATTGCAGTCGCACTTCGCACCCCAACTCAGCATGCGGAACTCATTAAGAAAAAATACGCTTCTGTTCTGCCGGAATTTATTGATCCCGCTGAAATGATTGAAGCACCGAGCCTTGCGAAGCAGCGCCCCGCGCAACCCATTCAGCGAAAATCGTTGGCACAAGTAGTGCATGCGCGCTATGAAGAATTATTTACATTAGTGCTGGCTGAATTGCGTCGCAGTGGTTTTGAAGAATTAATTTCAGCAGGAATTGTGTTGACGGGTGGCGCTTCCAAAGTGCCGGGCTGCATTGAATTGGCTGAGTCGCTTTTTCAAATGCCAGTGCGCTTGGGATTGCCGCAAAATGTGAGCGGGTTGATCGACGTGCGCCAAGACCCCGCTTTTTCAACCGGTGTTGGTTTGCTATTGTATGGGTTACAGCGGCAACAAGATCCTCAATCAGTTGTATTTAAGCGCGGATCATCCAATTTGTGGTCTCGCATGCGCAACTGGTTTCAAGGGAATTTTTAGGAGATTGATATGTTTGAGTTAGGTGACAACTATTCTCATAACGCAAAAATCAAAGTGGTGGGTATCGGCGGTGGCGGCGGGAATGCTGTCGAGCATATGATGCTGGAAAATATCACCGGCGTTGAATTTATTTGCGCCAACACCGATTCTCAAGCACTCAGCAAATCCAGCGCGCGCACGATTTTGCATTTGGGTGAAGAAATGACGAAAGGGTTGGGTGCGGGTGCGAATCCAGACGTGGGTCGTCAAGCAGCCGAAGAAAATCGCAACAACATTCGTGAATTATTATCCGGCACCGACATGGTTTTTTTAACCGCCGGCATGGGTGGTGGCACAGGCACGGGAGCAGCGCCCATCTTTGCGGAAATCGCGAAAGAATTAGGCATTTTAACTGTCGCTGTCGTGACAAAACCGTTTGCGTTTGAAGGCAGAAAACGCATGGAAATCGCCGAAGAAGGAATTAAAGCGTTATCCAAATACGTGGATTCCCTCATTACCATTCCCAACAACAAATTGCTGACCGTCCTTGGTAAAAATATTTCATTATTGAACGCATTTAAAGCGGCGAACAACGTGTTATTTGGCGCCGTGCAAGGTATCGCTGATTTGATTACACGCCCCGGTTTAATCAACGTCGATTTTGCTGATGTGCGTACCGTCATGTCAGAAATGGGAATGGCTATGATGGGAACAGGTGTGTCGAGTGGCGAAAATCGCGCGCGCGAAGCGGCGGAGTCGGCTATTGCAAGTCCATTGTTAGAAGATGTCGATTTTAGTGGTGCAAAAGGCGTGTTAGTGAATATCACCGCTGGCACCGACATGTCGATCGGTGAATTTGAAGCCGTCGGCGAAGCGGTAAAAGCATTTGCATCCGAATCAGCGACCGTGGTGGTCGGCACCGTGATCGATCCAGAATTGACTGATGAATTGCGTGTCACGGTGGTGGTCACCGGATTGGGCACGCGTGATAAAATTGGCGCGGGTGTTGCTGCTTCGCGTGCCGCTGTTCGCCCAACACGCGTGGATGGTAGCGTGGATTATCATCAGCTCGATCGCCCGACGTACTTGCGCAACCAAGACACGGTCAATAAACCACAGAAGCCCACAATTCCCGAAGCGATTGAAGAACGTCAGCGCGAACCAGTGGAATTTCTCGATATCCCAGCATTTTTAAGAAAACGCGAAGAATAATAAATAAACAAAGAGCCGCGCGCGTCAGCAAGCGGGATTTGCGAAGCAAATCATTTTCTTGTTGCGCGCCAGCAAGCGGGATTTGCGAAGCAAATCATTTCATTTTATGGGACACAGACACGAGCGGTAGCGAGTGAATCAATCATCATCAAGATAAAATCGGAGCCGCGAGTGTTAACGAGCGGGATTTGCGAAGCAAATCATTTCATTTTATGGGACACAGACACGAGCGGTAGCGAGTGAATCAATCATCATCAAGATAAAATCGGAGCGCGCGCGCCAGCAAGTGCGTAAAAGAGCCACCTGCATTAAATCACACCATACTCAACAGGCAGCTTCGTCGCACCACTCGGATCACGCCGCACGCTTTCGTGCCAACAACGTTGAAGGCCAGTGAAATACTTTTCTAGAGACGACGCGATCTCTTTTCGATTTATGTATAACACCGCTGCAGCAAGGGCGCAAAAAATCGTTAGTTTGACAATCATGTCGGCTGAATGAATAGAAACGGAATTATTCGTCGCATTTTCGGGGCTGCTGGTAGTATTTTTCAGTGCTTGGAATATTGACTGTAATTGTTCTAGCGATAATTTTGATGTTGACTGCGATGTATTGGTATTTGTTACATTGGGGGCGGTCGATGAGGGATTAAACACAGTCAATAGGTGACCTGTGACCATCGCATAAGCGAGCGCCGCCCCACCAGCAACACATCCAAACATGCAGATAGTCATAACCCACAAGAAACAATCTCTATCGTTGTATCTTTGCATACTTACCTCGCAAAAAAAGATGGGCAAGTTTGGCAATCTACTTATCCAATGTCAATCACTTTTGTGTTCGAACACGGCACTGAATGGTTTGAAACTGCTGAAATTCCGGTATTTTTTGCAATATTTGAATTATTTCACCGGTGATCATTTGCATGTGTGTTGCAATAGCAGCATTGGCAACGCCAAGTATAATCTTGCGCTGATCGATATTCAGTACATAACAGCTTTTTGCAAATTCCGTCGGCAAAATGGGCTTGAGCGCTTTTTCAATTGCACGCAATTGATGGGCTTTTTGAATTAATTGGCCGAGCGAATTACGCCCGAGTATCTGGCTGAGCGGTTGAGGATCATCGTTATCGTGGTGTGGTGTTTGCATACGCAGTATTATACACTTTGCATTATTCATTGAAGAGCAAAATCATGTTGGGATTGTTACGAAAAATATTCGGCACACGCAACGATCGTCTGTTGCGTCAGTATCGCAAACTCGTCGATAAAATAAACGCATTTGAGCCCGCGATGCAAACATTGTCTAACGCGGAACTGAAAAGCAAAACAGAAGAATTTCGCGTTCGTTTGTCCAAAGGTATCGCATTAAATGATTTATTGCCGGAAGCATTTGCAGTCGTGCGCGAAGCGTCAAAACGCACACTCGGTTTGCGTCATTTTGATGTGCAATTGATTGGCGGCATGGTGTTGCATGACGGAAAAATTTCAGAAATGCGCACCGGCGAAGGCAAAACATTGATGGCCACATTGGCCGCGTATCTCAATGCATTAACCAAACGTGGCGTGCATATCATCACCGTCAATGATTATTTGGCGAAACGCGACGCGGCGTGGATGGAACCCATTTATTCTTTTTTGGGATTGTCTGTCGGCGTTAATTTAACAAACATGTCGCACGATGAAAAACAAGCGGCCTATGCAAAAGATATTACGTATGGAACGAATAATGAATTTGGTTTTGATTATTTGCGCGACAACATGGTGTATGAATTAAAACAGCGCGTGCAACCCCCATTGCATTTTGCAATCATCGATGAAGTTGATTCAATTTTAATTGATGAAGCGAGAACACCACTTATTATTTCTGGCCAAGCCGAAGCTTCTTCTGAATTATATGCGAAAGTAAATCGCTTGATTCCCAGTTTAAAAAGACAAATCATGCAGGAAGAAGAAAAAGATGAGGAAGTGCCTGACGAGCGTCGTGGTGATTACGTGCTCGATGAAAAGAATCGTCAAGCACATTTGACGGAGCGCGGTCATCAACGCGTTGAAGAATTAATGTTGAACGCAGGATTGATAAAAGAAAATGAGAGTTTATACGATTACACCAATATTCAATTGATGCATTACTTTGGCGCGTCATTGCGCGCGAATACGTTGTATCATCGCGACGTGGAATATGTCGTGAAAAATGGCGAAGTGATTATTGTCGATGAACACACAGGCCGTTTGATGGAAGGGCGTCGTTGGTCTGATGGCTTGCATCAAGCCGTCGAAGCCAAAGAAGGCGTTGAAGTACAATTGGAAAATCAAACGCTCGCAACCATCACATTTCAAAATTATTTTCGCATGTATGAAAAATTATCGGGCATGACAGGCACCGCAGATACCGAGGCATTCGAATTTCAAAAAATTTATGGATTGGAAGTGGTGGTGATTCCCACGAATCAACCCATGATTCGCGAAGATCTCGCCGATAAAGTATATATGACGCGAGATGAAAAATTTGACGCAATCCTCGAAGAAATAGAGCGCGTGCGTGAAAAAGGCCAGCCAATTTTAGTTGGCACTGCATCGATTGAAACCTCCGAATTATTATCCAGCCGTTTAACCAAAGTAAAAATTTCTCATGAAGTGTTGAATGCAAAACAACATGAACGTGAAGCGAAAATTATCGCGGAAGCAGGGCGCCCTGGATCAGTCACTATTGCAACCAACATGGCAGGTCGCGGCACAGACATTGTGTTAGGCGGCAATGTGAATTTGGAAATCAGCGAATTGGAAAATCCAACCGAAGCGCAAATTACTGAATTAAAAAATGATTGGAACAAAAGACACGAAGCGGTAGTTGCAGCGGGTGGTTTGTATGTGTTGGGTAGCGAGCGTCACGAATCCCGTCGCATCGACAACCAATTGCGCGGTCGATCAGGTCGTCAAGGTGATCCCGGTTTGTCGCAATTCTTTTTGTCAATGGAAGATAATTTATTGCGAATTTTTGGCGGTGAACGCATGTTGAATATGATGCGGCGCCTGGGTGTGAAAAAAGGTGATGTGATACAACACCCCATGATTTCTCGCGCAATTGAAAAAGCGCAGCGTCGTGTTGAAGGGCACAACTTTGATATTCGCAAACATTTATTAGAATACGATGACGTCGCGAATGATCAGCGCAAAGTAATTTATCAGCAACGATTTGAATTGTTGCAAGCGACAGATGTATCCAAATCGGTTCGCGAAATTCGAGAAGAGGTGGTGGATAGTTTGTTTCATCAATACATTCCTAAAGAAAGTATGGAAGAGCAATGGGATGTGGCAGGGCTTGAAAAACGCATCGAACAAGATTTTCATTTGAGTATTCCCATTCGCGAATGGCTGAAAACCGATACACAGTTACATGAAGACACGCTCAAAGAAAAAATAACGCAAACCATTGCGAGCGCCTATGAAGCGAAAGAAGTATTAATTGGCGCGGAAAATTTGCGTCAAGCAGAAAAAGGCATCATGCTGCAAGTGTTGGATGCGCATTGGAAAGATCATTTGTCGATGATGGATCATTTGCGCCAAGGCATTCAGTTGCGTGGGTACGCGCAGAAAAATCCGACGCAAGAATTCAAACGCGAATCGTTCACCATGTTCACGGAATTGTTGGAACAAATTAAATATGCGTTTATTTCAACGTTGGCAAAAATTGAAGTGGCTACACCTGAAATGATGCAAGCAGAGCGAGATTCGACTGCACCGCAATTACATTTTACGCATCAATCCGCTGACACCGTACTTGAGGCGGATGGTGAAGCGGTAACTGACGAAGAAGAAGATACAGTGAAAACATTTGTGCGCGGCGAACCCAAAGTGGGCCGCAACGATCCCTGCCACTGCGGTTCTGGCAAAAAGTTTAAGCAGTGTCATGGGAAAATATAAATAAAAAAGAAGCACGCGCATAAAATAGCAAGGAGCCGCGCGCGTTAGCGAGCGGTAATAAAAAAGATCTGAGCCGCGCGCGTCAGCAAGCGGGATTTGCGAAGCAAATCATTTTGTATGACACAGACACGAGCGGTAGCGAGTGAATCAATCAGTATCCATCGGCATTATTTTTAACGAACAAAACCAAGTGCTCATCGCACTTCGCCCGCCACACGTAGTCTCGCCCGGCATCTGGGAATTTCCTGGTGGCAAAGTAGAAAAAAACGAAACTACGTTGCAAGCTGTGGTGCGCGAACTTAACGAAGAAATCGGCATCGACGCGCACAATCCAGAATTTTTTTTAAAAACAACTCACACAGTCGGCGAAAAACAGTTCACACTTTACGTTTACACAATCACCCAATTTAGCGGCACACCCCGCGGGCGCGAAAACCAAGAAATTCGCTGGGTGGCGCTGGATCAGCTACACGCATACAATTTCCTGCCCGCCAATCGTGCGGTGATTACGCAATTAACCGCTCGTTAACACTCGCGGCTCCGATTGCTGAGTCGGAGCCGTGACCGTCAAATGAAAAAATCGGAGCCGCGATCGTCAAATGAAAAAATCGGAGCCGCGACCGTTAGGGAGCGGGTTCATATTCGCCTGACACAACCTCGTTTCTAGGGTATTATTTACACTATGATCGACACCACGCACATTCCCACATTAGACGAAGCCAAAGCATATATCGACGCCATTGATTTTTCGATGGTCGTGGATAAAATCGTCAGCACCAAGGGCTGGAAAAAGTCGGATGTGTTGAAGATTGGTGAGTTATACAAGCATTTTCTGTATTTAAATAAAAAATACACCAATTCGTGCTTGAGTTTGCCGCCCTCGGAAGAAGTCGATGAATTTTGGCATAATCATATTCTCGATACGAAAAAATATCACACAGACTGCGACAAGATTTTCGGTGCATACTTGCATCACTATCCCTATTTCGGCATCGACGGCAAAACCACTCGCAACGATTTGGATAACGCTTTCGAAAAAACACAAGCACTGCACTTTCAAGAATTCGGTGACTATATTTATAACGTACGCTACGTACATTTCAAACAGTTGATCAATTTTATTAAGTTATTGTTCACTGCCAAACAATCAAATAGATAACGGCAAACACAAAAAATATTTGACTCGAAAAACTTTCTGCGGCAAAATTTCGTGTGTTTGATAATCAACCAACAGGAAATAAATCATGAAAAAATTACTAACACTTTGGAAAAATGCTAAGAAGGCGTCTGCGGCTGCTTGTGTAGGGATGTAATATCTATCAGTTATATTGATAGCTCTCGTTTGAGGGCTATGCCTTTTTCGATTTAATTTTGCCGCTCTATTTGTTCAACTCGATTAATTATCTTGTCTTTTTTCTTTTTTAGATTATTAATTGAATCAAGCATTAGGTTGTTTATTTCATATTGTTTTTTTGCTAATACGTTATCGGTGAGAGAGTCTTTGGTGCAAATTCTCGTTTTATCTACACTGGAATCAGTCAAAAAGGTTTTTACTTTGATGAATATTTCTGAACTAAAAATGCCAGTTATATTGTATGTGGCTCCTACCAGTTTATAATCCGCAGCAAATAATCTTTGTCGAAATTCGTAAGAACTTTTCGATAAAAATTTGTTATCTTTGCATTCCTGTTGTTTTTCATCTCTGACACCACGAAAATTCACCATCGCCATCATCAAATCATCTTTTTTTGAAACCATATTATTAATCGTATTTTCAAGTGCGTTTTCTTGTTTATACAACGCTGATAGCTGCGTATCACGCGATTTCATTTTCTGAATTTGCATCGTTAAGTAAAACCCTAAAATGCTGGTGACGCAAATCGATAAGAGACTGACTGTTGTAATCACATACGTATCGCGCCGCTGGCGCTTGCTTTCCAGTATTCGATCCGATCGGGTTTGGCGCTCTAAATCTTCAAAACTTTTTCGGGTGTCGAGTGTGAGCGCTTCGTAGCGTTCTTGCGTTTCAACATGGGTTTTTTGTGTGTCGACGAAAGCGTCTTTGAATGTTTCAATTGTTTCAGAATTTTCTTTGACAACATCAACCAGTTCTTTTAAAACATCGTCTTTATGCTCATCCATGATGTGCACCTAACTAGTTAGTGTTTTCAGATTTTTCTTTTTCTTGTGCGTTGATGAGCGAGCTAATCACGAGATACACCGGGATTAACGCAGGGATAATCAACAAATAAAAAAACCAGTAAGACATAACATTCTCCGACAACTTAAGCTCTAATTGTACACAAAAATAGCTGTTTTTGGAACCATAATAAGCATCATTCTGCTGATCTATGTCACGACCTCAGCCCCACCAATCTGAGCCGCGCGCGTTAGCGAGCGGTGAGTTGTACATCCCCGCACTTTCAACTCAAATCACCGAGCTGTAGAAAATTAAATAAAACTTAAAAACATGGTATTTTTCGTATTTTTTTTGTGGTAACGTGTCGCCCGTTGAGTCAATTGGATAGCACGGGAGGTGTACATGTTTTCTTATCCATTTCGTGTTTACGCGAATGCTAACCTGGGCAGTCAGTTTGATAACACGAGTTTTACGGGTGAATGGTTATCATCGGCAGGTGTGGGTCAATCGCGTGTAACACAATGAGTTTTTAAAAATGCTTAAAAACAACAAAGTTGAGATTCAGATAATGGATGTTATTGGCATCGGTGTTGGCGCATTTAACTTGAGTTTAGCTGCATTACTTCAAAAAACAAAAATAAAATATAAGTTTTTTGAGCAAAAAAATCATTTAGTTGGCATAATGAAATGTTGTTAGGAAATGCAAAATTACAAGTGCATTTTTTTCAACAGAGTGATCAATTTTTTTCTCTCACGCCAAGATAGCGCCAATGTTTGTGGTCGTATTAGCAACATAGAAATGTAAAGTTTGTTGCGATGCATATTGGTATTTCCTATCGAACAACAGAAGAACATTTAAATTTTACGAGAGAAAAATTACAGACACAAAATTTAAAATTACTAGGGCCTGTTTACATTTGGTTGTTCGTCGCGAAAAAAACGGGCTTTGAGATAAAAAATGTATTCAGTAGAAAATTGGCCGATAGAATATATTGATGAAAAATAAATAAATAAGGAATTATATTGTGCACTCAATAATAGATTTACGCAGTGATACGCTAACAAAACCTAGTGACGATATGCGTTCCGCTATGTATAACGCATCATCCGGTGATGATAGTTACGGTGAAGATGAATTAACAAATTTTCTAGAAACTTTCTGCGCAAATTATTTTTGTAAAGAAGCTGCTCTGTTTATGGCATCCGGTACAATGAGTAATCAAGTCGCTATTCGGTGTTGGACACAACCGGGCGATGAAATTATTTTAGACGATACTTATCATATAAATTATTTTGAAGCAGGTACAACGGTTGATTTGGGTAAAGTACATTTAAATTTGTGTCATACGTCAGATGGCATCATTCGTGAAAATGATGTGTTAAATGCACTAGAAAATAAACATCGTTCTGCGCTATCCAGTAATGTTACGTTACTGTGTTTAGAAAATACAATTAATACACTGAGTGGAAAAATATATCCTTTAGAAGACATGAAACATGTCTACATATGTGCTAAAAAAAACAACATCAACGTTCATTTAGATGGCGCGCGTTTACTAAATGCTTGTGCAGCATTAAATATTGACGCATCTGAATATTCGCACTATGCAGATAGCCTGACAATTTGTTTTTCAAAAGGATTGGGCGCACCTTTTGGTTCTATGTTAATTGGAACAAAAGCATTTATTGATAAAGCAAGGAAATATCGAAAATGGTATGGTGGTGGATTACATCAATCAGGATTCATGGCAGCTGCCGCATTATTTGCTATTCAAAATAATATATCAAAACTCAGCGAAGATCATAAAAAAGCATTGGAATTAGCGCGCATTTTGCAATCTTCATGTGGCATTAAAGTTAAATTGAAAGATATTGAAACTAATATCGTCATGTTTGACATCAGTGAGACAGGAATGAATTCAGATGTTTTCGCTAGTGAACTAAAAAATGAGGTTGGTGTGATCTTATATCCATGGAGTCGTCATACTATGAGAGCAGTTACAAGCTTAAATGTGAGTCTTGCTGATGTTATTGAAGCTGGGAAACGAATCAAAATTTTTTTAAATAATTACATGAACAAATTTTCAGAGAGGCATCATTATGCCTAATTTTGTTTTATTAACTCCAAAACATCTTATGGAAAGCAGTGTAGAGAATTGGGTTTTAGCAATTCAAGAGCCAGCTATTTTATTTACAGGAATTGAAGCAAAAAAATATATTGAGGCGAACAAAAAGATATTTAATGTGATATTTGAAAATATATTTTATTTTGAAAATTATCTTGACTCAGATTTAATTGATAAGGAGATATTATCGCTGGGTAAAAATAAAATAATTCATAAAATTATTGCATTATCTGAAGTTGATATATTAAGAGCTGCAAGAATAAGAGAAAAATTGGGTATTGAAGGACAACATATTGAAAGTGCAATGGCTTTTAGAGATAAATATAAAATGAAGCAACTGGCTGAAAAAGCTGGGGTACTTACTCCAAAATATTGCAAGGTAAATAATACGATTGATCTTATGCAATTTATTGATCAAAATAAATATCCAGTAGTGATAAAACCAATTGCGGGTCGCGGGTCATCTAGTACGTTTATTGTAAAAAATGCTACGGAACTTGATAAATATTTGGCGCAAGGTATTTTTTCAAAATTCGATTGTACAACTTATTTGTTGGTAGAGGAATTTATAGCTGGCGATATTTATCATGTTGATGGGCATATATTGAATAATGAATTATCATTTATTAGCGCATCTCGTTATATTAATAACTGTCTTAATTTTGTTTATGGCGCATCATTAGGCAGCATCACATTATCAGATAGCAATTCACTTAACTCAAGACTCATTAAGAATGCAAAACAAATATTATTTGACGCGTTTTCTGCTCCTCGTGATACATTATTTCATATAGAATTTTTTGTTGCAGACAATCTAGATATTTATCTTTGCGAAGCAGCGTCGCGTTTAGGTGGTGGCAATATCAATGAACAATTATCTTTGGCTTATGGTTATGATCTTAAAATTAAATTTATACAATCTTATTTCAGCGAAAATATAGCCTGTTTTTCTGGGAAACAAAAAACCGTGGCATCCAGACTTTTAATTCCGCCGCGTACACGCAACATTCTTAAAAAAATACCAGAATCCTGTCCATTTGATTTTGTAAAATCATATCGCCAAAATGGAATAATTAATAAACTTTATTATGACATTACGATGAGCAATCAAGAAATCGCGCATTTTTTATTTACAGCTACAACAGAGGATGAAGCATTACATAATATGAAACAATTAAATAATTGGTTTAATCATGAAACGGAATGGGAATCGCTTGACGATGAGATTAGAAAAATCACAACATAAAAACAAATGCTCAATGTTTTTACCATTATCTTACCCGTTATTTCGTGGCTTGTGGATTTGTACTTTAATCGCAAATTTCGGTGCTTGGATGCATTCCGTAGGTGCTGTTTGGTTAATGACAACATTAACATCATCTACATTGATGATAGCACTCGTGCAAACTGCTACCACACTCCCTGTGTTTTTATTTTCTATTCCTGCGGGAATTTATGCAGATCATGTTTCAAAAGCCAAGTTTCTTTTTATGACGCAAATTTATATAGCCTCCGTTGCATTAATCATGGGTGTATTTACTTTTATACATTGGACTACGCCAGGTATTTTGCTGATACTGACATTTTTACTGAATGTGGGGATTGCGCTGCGTATGCCCACTTGGCAAGCAGCCGCATCAGAATTAGTTTCGTCTGATGAATTACCCTTGGCAACCAGTATTAATAATATGAATTATAATATTGGCAGAACATTGGGTCCTTTTATTGCAGGACTAATTATTAGTCATTGTGGGGTAGGGTATGTTTTTACGCTCAATGCTATTTCACTCAGCGGTTCAATTGCTTTTTTTTATCGTTGGTCATGTCAAGCAAAAACAACATATCAAAAAGGTGAAAAATTAAATTTTACTCATTCATTTTTGAAATTAATTCACGAGATTAAAAAATCCACTGATTTTTTAATTATTTTAATAAGAACTGTGATTGTATATTTATCAACAAGTGCGTTGTGGGCATTGTTAGCAGTCATTGCTAAACAACATGATTATAGTGTTAATGAATTTGCTTGGATGATGGGATGTTTGGGTGTTGGCGCTATTTTAACACCATTTTTATTGCAACTTTTGCGGTCGTATATAAAACCACTTATCCTCATTGATTGCGCCACATTATTATTTGTTATCTGTCAGGCAATGTTGATCTATATTTATAGTTTTTACATTATTTGTATTATTCTTATTTTAGCGGGAATTTCTTGGGCAATATTACTCTCAACATTAAACGCACAAGCTCAAGGATCGTTTCAAAAAAACATGCGCGCTAAAGCAATCGCTGTGTATTTAGTTGTGTTTTACGCTGCATTATCGTTGGGTAGTGTTATTTGGGGGAAAATGGCTGAAAGCGATTTGGCAATGTCATTATATTTTCCTGGAATTTTTTTTATAATTGGTTTGGTATTTTTAAAAATTATTTCTAAACGAATGAAGTCAATTTATTTCCAGCCAGAAGTCGAGTAAGAATCTATAAGCGAGAAAATATAATGAGAGGCGATTTAAATGGTGATGCTGATATACAAAATGAAAGCGCATCGCTTATTTCACATCCAGAAAAAAAATATAAAAAACATGAAATCATACTTGATATTATATTATTTTCTTTTGCAGTTTGGGCGCAATTTGGTTATTCATTTTATTCTCAAGAAAACGCATTAGAATCACTCAATGATCCATTATCAAAATATCTTTACCCTCACATTAGTGAAAATACAGCAGCTTCCATATTTAAAATCCTTAATTATAGCATGAGAGCATTTTCTTTAGCAGATGCAACTTTTACAACAATCTCTTATATTAATATGCGACATTGTCGAAACGAGCTAGCAAGTGGATTACGAATTGCATTTGAAGAATACAAATGCAGAAAAAATTTTGCAGTACTTTTTATAAACTGTTTTCTCACATGGAGTTTTTTTGTGATCAGTTCATTTTCTCCATGGACAGGTTTTTCGAGACATGGATATGGTAATTTATTATCAAATATTGCTGGTCAGACGATGTGGATTGGTCTTATGATTTCTTACGCAATGTCTTATGCGCCTTATACATTTTCAACGTCACAAAAACTGATTGAATTCTATCAAAAAACACCTGCCAAAAAAAAGGAAATATTTCATCCTATTTTTTTCACCAAAAAAGGTTTTCTAGGATTTTTACCAAGAGCAATTGTCAGCATTGTGAATCGGGGCTTGGTATTACATGGGTCTGCAATATTAACATTAAAGTGGGTTTTTAAAACCAAAGATCCGCTGATCACTTACCCTTTTTCTATTTTAAGTGTAATCTCAACTGTGTATCAAACTCTCATGAGTCAAACTATTAAAGATTACAATTCCACGTTTAATCCATTACAGAAAACTCAACAATTTTCTAAAGAGGCTTTTTTTATCGATGAAAATGGTGATGTTAGTACTCGAAAAAAAGTGATTTTTTATGCGTTTTATGCTGCATTATTTACATTAAGTGCTATTGTGTTTTTATTTAGAGCTTTAGCTGTTCCAAGTTTGTATACAGGTGAAATTAATAATCCCGCTAATAATTATACTGCAAAGGATACTATTCTTTCTGGATTTGGTTTTTTATGTGGGGGATATGCAGCGTATCAATATGTACGATTTAGATGTGCTCGCTGGGAAGATAATTTTGCAACCTTTTTTCAATCTCAAAACGAAACAAAAAATGTTTATGGACAAATTTGTAATAATAGAAATGTTGATATGACTAAAATTTCAGAGGTAGTGTCAGATTAGATCGGAACTAATGCATTTTAAATTTATCTCATTCGCAGCTTGATAAAATGATCAATGAAAGAAAGTTAGTTGAGGTAGCTTATGAAAAAAATTGATAAGACAAGATTACGTTTATTATCCGCAGCGCACGAGATGGCAAAAGATTTACATGCTGTTGGCGCCATGGATATTGTTACCATGCGTGAATTTGATGCGCACTGTTTGCTGCATATAGGAAAATTTTCAGCAACCAAAATAAAACAATTGCGTAAAGATGCAGGCGTTAGCCAACCTGTGTTTGCCAAGATCATCAACGTCAATGTTGCCACCATTAAACAATGGGAGCGTGGTGAGCGCACGCCCAGTGGCGCAGCATTGAAGTTGTTGTTCATTATTAAAAATAAAGGCATTGAAGTTGCTCTGTAGTTTTTAAAGAAAAGCGCCTATATTAATCCTTGAATGAGCGGTTACTTGTACATCCCCGCACTTTTAACTCAAATCGACGAGCTGTAGAAAATTAAATAAAACTTAAAAACACGGTATTTTTTGCATTTTTTTTGTGGTAAGGTTCGCAGCTTGAGATTTTAGGATAACACGGGAGGTGTACATGTTTTCCTATCCATTTCGTGTTTACGCGAATGCTAACCTGGGCAGTCAGTTTGATAACACGAGTTTTACGGGTGAATGGTTATCATCGGCAGGTGTGGGTCAATCGCGTGTATTGCCGCAAATTAATGTGGCGACGGGTAATCTGATTGTTCCCTCTTATCTTGTAAAAACCGAAGAGCGTATTGGTAACTTTGATTTTGGATTTGTGTATAACGCGCAAAACAAAACACCGTGGGCGCCTAACATTCCTGAAATAACAAGCGCTGATGACAATGAAATATATCTTCGCGAACAAGATGGATCATTGATTGCTTACAGTTGGGATAATAAACAAAATGCGTTTGTTTCACCCGATGGTGCCGCATCAAAATATTTCATTACCAAAAATTCAGATAATACATTTACAAAATTTAATCCTGACAGCGGCGAGAAAACTATTTTTGGCGCTAACAAGAAAATTCAATCGGTCACTGATCGTCGCGGATTTTCCATGCAATATACCTACGATAGCGATAATAATTTAAAAACAATCGAATCTGATGCGGGCACTTATACCATTGCAACCAGCAATCAAATCACTACTTTTTCATTTACCAAAAAAAACGAAACTGAATCCACCTTGTTAGGCACGTGGATTTTCGACAATCAACAACGTTTACAATCCGTCACAGTTCCCACCACTGATCAATATCAAATTAATTACGCTTATGTTGGAAATACCAATCAGCTTCAAAACATCGTGCAATCCGACAATACCGTCATCAATTTTTTATATACCACCGATACAACACCCAAAATAAAATCGTTACAAGTGGGTGCTAATGGCGGTGCTTACCAATTTCAATACAATGATCAACAAACCGTGATCACCGATGCATTGGGATTTTCACAAACCGCTGCTTTCAACGATCATTCCCTTATTCAAACCTGGACAACACAATGTGGTGACACAGTATCGGATGCGATTTCGTTAACAACAAAATGTGATTACGCGGGATCCGTGCTACAAAGTATCACGAAACCCAATGGTGCCAAAAAAATCTGGAGTCTCACTGATTCAGGATTAATATCAAAATTCATTGGCGCAAATAATCAATTAACAGAATATCAATACGATTCTGTCAATCACGCTTGTGTTATTAAACGAGAAGCAACATCGTCGACCGATCAAACGTGGTCAGTCACGCGATATGTTTATATGACTAATGCAGCAGGCGTTCAACTGGCTTTTGTGGTGTCGCCAACTGGCACTGTGACGCAATATGATTATGCTGATGATGCATCGCAAACGACGATTCGCACGTATTTAAAAGCAGCATTTGATGTTTCAACAATTCCTGACACGCAAACGCTAACATACGATGACATGGTTGCTTGGGCGGCACTGCAAGCAAAAGATTCTGTTTCATTGATGGTGATTGATCGCAATCTGCGTGATCAACACGAAAAAGTGCAGCGTTTTTCCGCGGTGGATTCCAATGGAAATGGCATTGCAACCGAAGACGCTTCATCGATCACTTCTGAATTCACATTATGGGGCGCTGCCACTTCTGTGACTGAAAAATTGGATACCAATCGTTCTGCCATCACAACCGCTCAATTCGATGCGTTATATCGCAACACAGAATCAATCAATGCTTGCAGTGAAAGCAAAGAAAATAAATTTTCAAGCAATGCTTGCGTGACCACGCAACCCAATGGACGAAAAGAAACGCATACAAAGGATGACACAGGATTAGAAAATTTAATTTCCATTTCAATTCCAGATAGTGACGTGACTCGTACTATTGCCAAGCAGCGCGATGCGATTGGTCGTGTGATTGCGGTTCAAGATATTGATGGCACAACATCCTATCAATTGTTTGATAGTCTGAATCGCGTGCGATTTTCAATTACCGCTGAAGGACGCGTGTCTCAAACTATTTACGATGATTTACATTCGTATACTCAAATCATTGAATATTACAACCAAGTGCCTGTGAATAATTTAACAGCGCCACCCACATTTTCTTGGATGCAACAATCTTTGCAGCGTGATGCAAAGCGCGATGTGTCAACGTATCAATTTTTTGATACATCGCATCGTTTGCGTTTTTCGATTGATGGGCGAGGGGCGATCACCGAAAAAAGATATGACGTGAAAAATCGCGTGACCACCGATATTATTTACGCTGATTTTATTACTCCCGATGAGTTAAGTTCGTTGGTGATCGATTCTTTTTCTCGAGTGCCCGCAGCGCATGATCACAGCACCTTGTATTTTTACGACAACGATGATCGCGTGATCGCAACGCAAGATGCAGCGGGATATGTTGTCACGCATCAATACAGCGCAGCAGGATTTGAAGTGGCGCGATATTCGTTTGCAACGCCAATTGCGCTCATGTGGAATGGCATTCTGCAATTACCGAATACATCGCCAGATGATTACCCCCAATTTTTTTATCGCAATGCTAAAAATAAAATTATTTTAACGGTGGATGGTGTGGATGGAGCATATTATGCGATTGCACAAGATTATTATCCCAATGGAAAACCAAAGACTACCACGGCGTTTGCTAATCCATCACCAGTTGCGCCGACAGTTGACAGTGATCCTGCTACTTTAATTCCCAAAAGCAATTCAGAAGATCAAATCACGACAAATAGTTATGACTTGTTAGCGCGCGTGATTGCAACACTTTTACCAAATCAGTGTTCACACACGATCGCATACGACAATATGAATCATTCGGTGTTAGAAAGTATTTCCGATGATACTGACGAACATACCACAGCAAAAAGATTTAATACTTGGGGTGATTGCATTGCAGAGGCAACACCACTCGTTTATGAAAAAATTGCCGCAATTTTATATAATTCGCACTTAACTCCGGATGAGAAAACTGCACAAGTGAATGCCGTGTGGGAAAATCAAGCATTGCGCTATGTGTTTGATGAGCAAACAGGATTGCATCTGGCAACGCTTGATATCAGGCCGGATGATGCGACTGCCGATGCCAGCACTTATTTTTTCTACGACAAAGACAAACGCGTTGTGTTGATCATCGGCCCTGATGGTCAAGCCACACAAAAAAAATTAGAAGCGATTTTTTCCAAGCCAGAAAAATTGAAGCGATTTGCTCAAGGAGTGGATGCAACGCAATTGCCGCAATTCGGTGGATTTATTTCAGATGCGGTGTTGGCACTGCTGATTTCAGATGCAGGTCACGATGCCATCGATCAATTTCAATATGATGCTGGTGGCGCCGTATGTGATCACATTGACCCCGATGGATATGAAACGATAACGCATTATCACGCTTTTAATTTGTGGGATAAAAAACAAGTGCCGGTGCATGATACGTCACCCACACTGCAAATAAATCGCGAAATCAATGCTAAAAAACAAATTACTCAAATCACGAAAACCACCGCAAGTGATTCGATTGCTACTCAAAAAGAATATAACAATTTACACGGTCTTTGCACAAAATCCATTGATGGCAACGGTGCTGAAACCACTATGACTTATCAACCGCGCGGCACGCTCGCAACTAAAACAGATGCGTTAAAACGCACTACTTCTTTTGCACACGATGCATTTAAACGTGAAACTGGTCGAACGTTGCCGATGAAGCAATCGATCCAAACTGTTTATAATCAGCGTGTCACGCAAAAAAGTATTGTGGATGAAGATAATAATGTGATCTCCAGCACGAAAGATACTGCAGATGCATTTGGTAATATCATTCAACATCAAGACACGATGGGTAATATTTTTTTAACTGAATACAATGCTGAAAATGCTTGGGAGCAAAAAACTGATGCACTTAATAATACCGAATCGAGATGGCATGATTTGCGCAATTTGCCGCGCACTCACGATATTTCTGGTGCACAATGTTTTTCGAACACGAACACCATGGATTATACCCAAAGTCGTTTGCTAAAAACTCACGTAAAAGATGATGGTGGATTTTCGTATAAAACGTCACAACATTGGAATCCGCTCAATGTGCGCGATCAAGTGACTGCTGCGAACGATGCCGTTCGAAAAATCGTTTCAAATAAACGCGGGCTTGCAACGGAACATCATGCATTGCTCAACGCCGCTGATCCCAATTCTGCTTCGGTCGTGACAACGCAAAATTATAATGGCCTTGAAAAAATAAGTGCATTATCGCATTCCACAACCGATCAAGAAAAATCTTATACTGAAGAAACGGAGCATGACGATTTTGGAAGACCCGCCAAAAAAATTGTTGATCCTAAGGGTTTAAAATTAACACGCGAAACCATTTTTGATCATTGCAATCGAACGATTGCCAAAAAAGACCCCAAAGGTCAAATCACTTTTTATGTTCGTGATATTGTCGGCAACATTCGCTATTCAATTAATCCAAAAGGTGGCGTGACAGAATATCAATACAATGCAAATAATAAAGCAACGGTTATTTTGCAATATATGAAAGCGATTGATTTAACAACAGTCTCTCCCGGCATATCAGAAAGCGCGGTTGCGGCCCTCATCACGCAAACACCGTACGACAGACAAACTTATTATTTTTATGATGCAGCTAACCGTGAAAGATTTCGCCTGTGTGGTGCGGGTGCGATTGTTGAAACACGTTATAACACCAACGAGAAAGAAATTGCAACCATACAATATAAAACACCAACAACAGTTGATCCCGCAGCACTCAGCACAAAAAAATTAGAAACATTGTGTCAAACCTTGCGTGATGTAGCGCACGATAAAGCAACCTTTCGTGTATTGGATGCGATCGGACAAGAGCGATTTGTGATTGATGCCGAAGGGTTTGTGACCGAAAAAAGATATTGCTCAATACCGCATGCAGTGAATTGGGAAATTCGTTATGCCACTGCAGTGGCTGACCCTGAAGCGTTCTCACAGTTATCCATCGATCAAATTACGCAACAACTGGTCACAACCGGTGAAGACAGACACACCTATTGGATTCCGGATGATTTAAATCGGCTGCATTTTCATGTAGCGGCTAATGGCGCTGTCATTCGTTACGATTACGATGGTGATTCCAAACGGAAATTATCAACAACTGAATTTACAAGTGGGATTTCAATCAATCCACATTACCCTATGATGTTGAACATACTATATCAATTAACGCCTGATCCATCCAAAGATAATATTTTGACTTGCGCTTACGATCAAGCAGGTCGACTTTTATCGCGCACCAATGCGCTTAAAATATCAGAAACGTGGGAATATGATGGCGCCAGTCGCAAAACGTATTACACCACGTTAAGTGGCCACACCTGGCATTATGAATCCGATGGCGCGAATCGCATGACCGATGAATTTTCGCCAACAACAACGGCGTATTTTTCCAATGTGGATCCCAACACTGGAAAAATTGTGGTGAGCCAGCAAACATTATCAGTTGCCAAAAAAACTGAATTTGATGCAAACGATTTGCCGATACAAATTACCTCTGGTGTTGGCACATCGGATGAATTACCCGTGTTTTTTGATTACGATGGACTAGATAAAAAAATAAAAGATCAGTGGAATTTGGTTCCGGTTGATGATCCAACTCAACCGGCAAGCATGACAACACGTCCCGAAATACTTCAAACATTGAATCGCCAAACATTTTTTGGCGCGCACGGTCATCAATTAGTAAAGATGAATGAAGCAGGAAATCCTCAATATTACGTGTATAACACGCAAGGCTTTTTGCAATATCGCGTGAATGCCGAAGGTTATGTGATTGAGTATCAACGCAATGTATTTGGCGAAGCAGAATGTTTCACGTTTTATGACAAACAATTGACGATTGATATCACGCAGTATATTACCACTGGATTAACACCGGATGTTATTCAAAATGCATTAATCAAAGATGAGACAAAGGATCATCATTATCGTTGCCGATTTAATCGTGTTGGTAAATTAATTGAAACGAAACGCGATGCGGTGGTGTGTTATATTCCCAATATTAATCCCGCAATAGCGCCTTCTATTTCTGTTCAAGCACCCACACAACAATATCGCTACAACGCCTTTCGAGAAAAAATTTCGGATGCGGTTGCGATTGATCAAAATAATAATCGATGGAAGAAAACATTATATTGGTACGACAAACAAGGCAAGAAAATTGCTGAAATTAATCCCAATGGCGCAGCGACAGTCATCACACGCAATGTTAAAGGAAAAAAAATAGACGAGTATCAATACGCAACTAAAATTCCTGCAGCACAAATGCCAGCAGAAACAATTTCTTTTTTGGATTTGCTAACGTTGTTGTCCACGTTCACTGATTCCGTAAATGATCGTCATTTTATCTATACTCGCGATATTTTAAATCGCAAAACAGGAAAACTTCATCAAAATGTCGTTACACAAGCAGTTACTGCGGGGCAACCCATCGTCGATAATGCGCCGGCAACACTCAGCGAGACTTACACCTACACCGCTGACAACTTAATTAAATCCATCACGCATGCGAATGGCTCGCAAGAAATTTTTTATTATGATGAGCGGCGTTATTTGGTTGCAAAAGCGGGCGTTGCTCGAACGCAAACAAAACCAGATGGGACTACCACTCAATTGCGCCCAATTACGTATTATCATCATTCGATGCATGGCGATAAAGTAGAAACGTATTTGCCTGATAGTGGTTGCGCAGTTACTTTAGATCCCGCATCGGATGCCATTCCAGCTCCAATTGTTGTCTCTGATCAAGATCGTTATCATCGTTTTTTGCGCGATCCTAAGCGACGCATTATCATGAAACAGGATCCCGAAAATAATTTGCGTATCATGACGTTTACAAAAACGAGTAAGCTTGCTCGCAAATATCACGAAACGCAGAACGCCAATGCGGACTCAACTAAAAATTATCGAGAAACGCATATCGATGAACACCGTATGGGGTATGATAAAATTGATCGTAAAACTTCGTCTGCCAATTATCGTGATAATACGTTGTTAAATACACATGCGTTGCAACGTGATGCATTTTCTGTGACTGCAGAGGGGCCGGGTGACGGCACATGGCCTGTGCAGCACAAAAGTAATCAAGCAGGGCAAGAGTGGCTGACTACGGATGAAAATGGCGCTGCGAAATTACGCGCGTGTGATTCATCGGGTACTGAGACAGTGTCAATTCTTTCACTGACGCAAGATTTATCTACTGTTACCGATATACAACCGATTTTAAATAATCGCGATAACGTCAACGATTATGCATTCAGTGAAATTGTGCCTGATGATGGTGGGCGACCCATTGGCTTGGTTGAGCCCGGATATTTAGACAGTAATAATCAGCCAACCTTGGCACCAAAATCTATTTTGTTTTGCGGCAATTGCGTTTCTGTTGCAGCACACATTGATCCAAAAAAGTATGCGATGAAATTAATTATTTCAGCAGAAGGGTTTTCTGATCGCATTATTTCTATGAATTATAAAAAAGAAGATAATCGATTTTATGCGGATCTTTCAGATTTACCGCAAGGTGCTTATTCTGTGTCGTTAAAGCATGTGTTGAAGCCGCGTTATGCTGTCGATCAAGAAAAAGAAATAACGCCACTCTCTTGGAAATTTTTACTCGATTGGCCAAGAAAAATAAATCACGCAGTTGCTGCGCGATCTTCTTCTGTTATCGAATTAACCCATCCATTTGAATTGCCCGAAAATCCGCAATTGCATGTTTGGATTGAGCATTATGGCCAACCCGGAAAATGGGAATTACAAAAAGAAGTTGTGATTGATCGCGCGTCGCGTCAATTGAAAATCGACGCGCGTCATTTACCTCGCGATATCTATCGTTATCACTTGGGTGATAAAAATATTCATACGTTTTCAGCGATTGCAAATGATGAATCCGCTTTTTTTGCCGAAAGTAATGTTGGAGCAGACACTATTATTCGCCCGCTGATTCAACCAGAATGGAACAATTTTAATAAAAAATCTGCCGTGGTGACACCCGCTTTAAATAGAACGGAATTTAAACGCAATCAATCTCATAAAGTGGTATTGCAAACAGATCCCGCGATTACCGTGGTTGACGAACATGGTACAGCGAGCATCGTGCAGCCACAAACGAAAACGGGCTACAACGAAATGGCTGGCAAAATTGGCGTGCAAGATGCGAATAACCACACAGAAGCCACTATTCGTGATGAAGCGAATCAAGAAGTAGAACGTATTGCAGCAGATGGAACACCGTATTTCAAAAATACGTTAAATACTTTTGGCGAAGCGATACAAGTCACCAGCGCTTCGGGAAATACCTGGAATAAAACCTTCAATCGCAAAGGAAAAATTACACAAGTGACAATGCCCTCCGGCGATGCGTGGAATTATTGTTTTAATGGAAATGGTTTTGCAATTGAAATCACACCACCCGCGGGCAGCGTCACAGGCGTTAAACGATATGCGCAAGGGCCCTACGGTGATATGTCTGCTGAATTTTTACCGATGGGTGAATCGCATGAGTATGAGCACGATCCTCATCATCAAATTTTAGTTCACACTGCAAAAGGCACTGATGGCACGGTTGTTTATACAGTCACCATGACTCGCGATTTTTGGGGGAAAATGCAGAGTAAAATCGACGGATCGAATTCTCAATATCAATATCTTTATAACTTTGCCGCTTTAATTTCCGCAGAGCTTGGTATTAGTGTCAATCACGGCAATATGCTGGCGTTTGATACCACGACGAATACTTTTTCCAACACGCCGGTTGCAACACCGCTGCAAAATAAAATCTATGGATATTTAACACCACTGCGTTTAAAAACAATTGTTGATACGAATACCGTGCATCCACAATCGCTTGTCAAATTATTTGATATCGAACGCAATCCAATTTTTTTAGAAGAAAAAACAGGTGCCGGCAATATTTTGCGTCAAACGTCAATGACGTATAACGCAATGAAATGGGCTTCTACACAAGTCGATCAAGGATTTTCTTTGGCAACCGATTATGATGCAGTCAGCAATCGTCGACGCATGAATGCATCTTTTAAGCCTGTTTCAGGGGATTTGGCGACGCATGATGGGTGGTGGACGAATGATGATGCAGATCGTGTGTTGATTAATGATGGGGTGATGGGTCGCGACGGAAATATTACAACTATTTTTCGATGGCCATATATGACGCAAGTAACACAAGGAAGTTTATTATCCTATGGAGCTCAGTTATTGCAGACTCAGAGTCCGGTCATTGTGCCATTTATGAATACAACCACCGGGCCTTCTGCAAGTTCCCTTATCATACAGCATGACACTTGCGATCGATTATCCAGCGTGCTTGCAGATCCATTGGGTCCACCGTATGTTGGTGCTACTAAAACGTTTCAATACACCCCGGATTCTCTTGACGATACCACTTATTTAGATGCAGGTAATGGCAATTCTCAGTCGTCTAAAAATCAATATAATTTGAATGGAAATTTGACTGATTCCGATGACCATGAAATTTATCAAACAGCACACGCCATGTTCGACAAAGGATTTAATGTAGACGGATTACCGTTACACTCTCACTCCAGTGTTAACAGGCGTGGCGATGTTGTTGACGATGATTTAACAATGAAACTTACTTGTTTTGATCAAACAGTGATTGCAGAGATTACTGGCACACGCACTAATCAGTCTGGACAAAGTCAAGTAACCAGTGATCGTTATTACGAGGCTAACACTCAGCTGAGCGCCGTTACCGGAGTGAAAAATCCATTTAATCGAAATAGTGAAGATTCGCGCACCATTTTTTTTAACACCAGTTTAAATGGCCCCTGTCTTAGTGAAACGGTTGTGTCTATTAATTCTTCGAGCGGGGCGGCTACCGTTTGTGATGCCGCTCAATTTTTTCCGGATCCCGCAGGGAATATTGTCGCGGAATATCGCACTTTTCAGGAACCCTATTGGGGCGAAACCCGAATGATTTTGCAGATGATCGCAAATCCAATTAGGGGGTTGCAGTTATCCGATATTTCTTCGCGTTCTTCCACTCTCATTTTACCCAATGATACTTGGGACACTATTGCGCAACGTCTTTTTGGGGATGCAAGTTATGCACCCATTGTACAAGCATACAGCGGATCAGTTCTGGCGCCTGGTCAATGCATCAGCACGCAAACTATTATTGCCGCTCACAACAAAGCGCGAAATTTTACTTCATACCAAAAATTCATGAGCACGCTTTACAATCAATTGTACCCTGCATTAAAAACACCTGTGCCACCGCCACCACCGCCGCATCACGAAAATTTTTGGGATGAAGTGTTGGGTGCTGTTGCAGCGATTGTTATTATGTGTTTTGCACCAGCGGCGGGTATCGCGATATTTGGTGCTGCATTTGCTACATCGGTAGGTGGAACGATCATGCTGACTGCTGTTGCAGGCGCTCTTGCCGATGCAGCACAACAAGGCATCGCGATTGCATTTGGTGATTCACATCATTTTTCAGTAACAGAAATGATGGAAAACGGAATCGCTGCAGGAGCAACTGCAGGTTTTCAAAACGCATTTAAAATTCAAACTTTATTGAATGACGGAAAATATGTCAAAGCATTTGCTGAGTCCGCAGTAATCGGCGCTAGCATGCAAGTGCTGCAAATGTCACTAGGCCTTCGAAAATCATTTGATTTAAAATTTATAATTGAACAAGCCGCTGCCACCGTAATTGACGGCGCTATCAAAAATAAATTGGTCAAAGCGCCCGGCTTAGTCACCCAAGGCGCCGACGAACTCGCGAATTTCGGCTTGAATGAAGCCATCGGCTGTCACGTGAGCGCACAAGACCTCGCAGCCAGTTGTTTAGGTGATGTGGCACAAGATGTCGCTGACCCGCTGGCAAAACATATGGATAAGAAAGAGAGCAATAATGCTAATATAAAGCCCAAAAATACCAACCCCCGATCTCCAAAAGCGCCTGAAAGTTATGACAATCATTCACGCTCCACCCACATCCATCCCACCTACAACCCCGATGACGACATCGCACAACAATATCAGAAAATGATGGATGACAACTGGGATCAACAAATATCTTCAATTGAAGATGGCACGAGTGAGCTGAATTACAATACATATGCGAGTGGTAGCGCATCACTCAACAGGGAGCCGCGCGCGTTAGCGAGCGAGATTTCAATAGCAAGTGCATTACCAAGCAACCTGCCACAAGCACAAACAACTACGGGGAATGGTTTTGAAGATTGGATATCTCAAGAACTCTACACACACGAAAATTCTAATATCGCCAAAGGAATACTAGATGTATTTGCTGGATTAAACTCAAATGCAGCGCACATGATTATGCATGGATTAGCACCAGATCACGCAATGAATCCAACCGTCGCATTGAGAGAAGCATATTCAAAAATTGATCCAATCACTGGACATTCAGTTACTGAAGGTCAAGCATACACTGATGCTGCAATAGCAGCTGCTACATTTGCGTTTGGTGGTGAATTTGATTCTATCGCAAACAAGGTGATTCACGGAGTAGACAGTCTTATTGCAGGCACCTCAAGTGTTGCAAAAAATTGGGCGAGTATGTTTGGCAGCCGTGAAGTCAATGCACTTTCACCGATGCGGTTGAGGGTGATGGATAATGTTACAGCTTCTAAATTTGCACGTGCAGAAACTGGATATCCTGTGCTTGAAGCAAAAATTGATCAAATATCTCATGGATATTCGGCAGATACTTGGGAAATGACAACATTACGTGCTGGTGATGTAGTGTATGGTGGAATACCTGGGCAGTCGGCTTTTTATACTGATTTTGAAACAGCATTAGGTGCGGCGGGAAATAAAGAAGTTTTAGGTGAAAACCTACAGATTCAACCACACCCGATAAGAGGATATCGCTCTAATATTGCCGCTTATAAGGTCGTAAATGATGCTCGAATTCCTAGTAGTGTTGTTCACGCCAATCCACAGTTTGGTGTTGGAGGCGGTAGACAATTTTTTATTGATAATTATTCATGCGCATTACGTTTAGAAAATGAATTTAATTTGGAGGAATTTTACAATGAAAATCAATTGCCCACAAATCGTTTTCGTCCTTGATTTTCTGAAAGTCAATGGCAATGAAATTGCGGAGGTTTCTGATGGTTGGTCTAACGTAAAAGAAGATATTCGCATGAAATTAGAGTTGTCGTCATCAGCAAAAGAAAAAATAAAACTTGAACAACCTGATTTGGAATATTGGAGTTATCGAGGTTCTCCACACAATTCTCCCGATGAAGGTTTTATTTGCCACGAACACAATGTTTCGATTTCTTTCCCTGTAAAAAATAAATCGGTTTGATTTTTAAACCGAGGTAGGGATGTTAAAAAAAATAAATGAAGGTGGAGTGGAAAGTGATCAAGGATTTGCAATACAAATTGTGGGCCCTGAGATTATGCGATATACCTATAAAAATTATATTCTTGATCTTGGTATTAGCTATGATTTAAAAAATAGAAAAGCTTATATATATGTAAGTGATGCTGTTGACTGGAATGATGGAGGCAAAAAAGTACGTATAAGCGCAGATAATAAAAATTTGATAATTCAGAATATCAAGGACGCGGTACAGTTGCTTACTGGAAGTTTTGAGGTTGTTTAAAATAAAGAGTAATTCAGTTAAAGAATAGTATAAATTGAAATAAAAATAAATTTTTTCTTTAAAAATTTAAAACAACGCACAACCACAACCACTCACAACCGCATAAATGAATAATAAAAGCGAAGCCAATGAACGAATCATTAAATATAAAATGTAACCGCTCACTCACGTTCGCGGCTCCGATTTTGTTTATTCGCTCCACCCACATCGATCCCACCTACAACCCCGATGACGACATCGCACAACAATATCAACAAATGATGGATAATAGCTGGGATCAACAAATATCTTCAATTGAAGATGGCACGAGTGAGCTGAATTACAATACATATGCGAGTGGTAGCGCATCACTCAACAGGGAGCCGCGCGCGTTAGCGAGCGATATGCAGCAAGTGCAAAACACAGGTCATGGCTGGGAAGATTGGATATCTCAAGAACTCTACACACACGAAAATTCTAATATCGCCAAAGGAATATTAGCTGTATTTGATGGATTAAATTCAAATACAGCGCACATGATTATGCA